>JBCDAX010000007.1:0-147843 GCA_039184805.1 Bacteroidota bacterium
AATTTATTATCAGATATTTATATACGTTTAAATAGATTTTTAATTCAATCAACTAAGTTGCTAAAATAGAAGTTTTTTGTCTTTTCGTATGATTTAATTTACTTTTGAATAAAACAAATTACAAGAGTGAACGACGGTTTTATAGACAGGATAAAAATCGTTTTAGAGCATTACGATTTGGGCATTTCTGCTTTCGCTGATAGGATTGGAATTCAACGGTCCAGCATGTCGCATATTCTTAGCGGGCGAAATAGACCTAGTCTTGATTTTGTAATGAAGTTGGTCCAAACCTTTCCGGAAGTGAATTTGTATTGGCTGCTGAATGGGAAAGGTCATTTTCCTAGTACCAAAAATTCAGACACTCCCCTACCTTCACAAAAATTCACTTCAATCGGAACGGAGAGAAAGGAAATTCCTGAAGCACCAACTCAAGCTTATGAAAAAAAGATCTCAAAAATTGTACTTTTCTATACAGATGGGACCTTCGAAACTTTCAATCAAAAAAAGCGTTAGCTTTTCGATTTTATATTCCCCTTTGCCTTTACTTTGTGAACATGATTAGATTGTATCTTCCAGCACTAGTTGTGGTCTTGATTTTTTCATGTAGTGCCCCGCCGGAACGTAACTGCAAAAATTTTAAAGAGGGGAAATTTTCTTTTACTACGGAAATTAATGGTGAAGCAAAAAAGACATTATTTGAAAGAACTGGAAAAATTGAAATTGATTATTTTGAAGGAAAACAAGATACTTCTTCAATACGTTGGATAAACGATTGTGAATACGTGTTGAAAAATCTTAATCCAAAGAGTAAGGCTAAAGAAAAGTCAATCCATATAAAAATATTGACAACAACGGATTCTTCTTATACTTTTGAATACAACGCTATAGGCGATACTCGAAGATTTAAAGGCATCGCATATAAAATACGCTAACCATGTTTGAAATTTTTACCAGTCCTGATGCCTGGATGGCATTGTTGACACTCACCTTTCTTGAAATTATTTTAGGAATTGACAATATTATTTTTATTTCTATAGCTGCCGGTAAGCTTCAAGAAAAAGATAGAAAGAAAGCTACTAATCTTGGATTGGTTTTGGCTATGGGTATGCGAATTCTTCTTCTCTTTGGCATTACTTGGCTAACTAAACTGAAAAAGCCCTTTATGGTTTTAGATGAAAGTTGGATAACCGGTGGTGTAAGTTGGCAAGCGCTTATTCTCTTTTTGGGAGGCCTCTTCTTACTGTACAAAAGCACAAAAGAAATTCATGAAAAGGTTGAGGACAAAGGACACGATGAAAGAGAGGTGAAAAAATCCCGTTCTTCTTCATTGACCAATGCAATTGTTCAAATTACGGTAATCAATATTGTATTCTCGTTCGATTCTATTCTAACTGCAATTGGTATGACCAATGGTATTTCCCCTAATCCAACAGATGCCCTTGTGCTTATGGTAACGGCAGTGGTCATTTCCGTATTGATTATGATGCTTTTCGCCAATCCGGTTGGAGAATTTGTGAATAGACATCCTTCAATACAGATTTTAGGATTGTCCTTTTTGATACTTATTGGCTTTATGTTGATTACCGAAGCAGCCCACCTTTCCCATTTGGTAGTTTTTGATAACGAAATCGGAGCCATTCCGAAAGGATACCTCTATTTTGCTATCGCTTTCTCTTTAATGGTTGAGTTTTTTGATTTGCGCATGAAGAAGAACAAATCAAAACCCAAAGAAGTTTTAGAAGAATAACTAGTTTGGTCTTTGGTACATCAAGTCAGGATATTGTTCCCGATGTTCTTTGTGTAGCTTTTGTTGCTGTTTTACTGTCAACGTACTTCCATCGTGACTCCAACCAGGAGGTCCAAAAACGTACATAAACTTGTGGTACCAATTTTTGGACTTCTTGACATCGTTCCAAATATCTTTGAATTCGTGCGTAAGAATCACAACGGGGTTATACGAATTTGGTGAATGAATCACTCCATATTTGACATCGATATCATCATCGAGTTCTTTCCAGGTTCCAAACATTTTGTCAAAAATGTTCAAGAAACCCCCATGGTTTTTGTCCAGATACTCCACATTTTGGGCATGATGGACTTGATGCATGGTATGGGTGTTAAATATTTTTTCCAAGAAGCCCAATTTTGGCACATAAACCGAGTGCAACTGAAACTGCCATAACGCTTCAATACCCAAACAAACCACCACCATTTCAGGGGGGAATCCTATGGCTGGCATCCACATATAGAACAAGGGCTTGTACAAAATGGTGAACCAACCGTTTCGGACGGCCGTACCCAAATTAAAGTTATCGGAAGAATGATGGACTATATGGGCCGCCCAAAGAATCCGAATTTCATGGTTAGCCCTGTGGAACCAATAATAGGTAAAATCATCAGCCAACTGGCATAGAATCCAGACATACCATGCATACCCAAAAGATTCATATCCCAGCAAATTTTGCCGAGTTCCATCTACTATGGGGTTCCAAAACTCATAAACAGCTTCAAAAAGAACTATAGCAAAAATAACTTTGAATAAGGGGCCTAGAAGTGCTGACCCTATTCCCATAAAACCACTAGCCGCCAAGTCCTTCCAATTGTAAAGATGGTCATCCCCATGGGTTTTACTATACGTAAGTTCGAATAAAATAAAGGCAATAAAAACAGGTACGCCGTAAACCAGCGGGTTGGTAAAATCCATATAAAATTAATTCAGCTAATGGTTTGGTGTGTCGCTGACGAATGTAGGTAGAATATGTGATTAAAACAAAGTTGGTTGCTCAGAATCATCATCATTTGTTTTTACATCATCATTAGTAATTTCTATGGACTCCTCATCCACCACCTCAATCTCTTTGGCACTAACTTCTTCGGGTTCTTCAAAAGGAAGAGGTTCCAAAGCATTTATGTTCTTTACCTTATCTGATGTCAATTGATTTCCAATGGCCTTGATTCCCTTAATTGAGATAAAATCTTCCAAGTCTACTTTTTGATTTGGTTTGGCATCCTTTCCGCGGGGCTTTACAAATTCAATTTCTATCACCGGTCGCCAATCTGTAGAAACCAATTCCATAAAGGACTTGGGGTGTTCCGAAATGACCACCTCTTCTTTACTTTTATTCTCAATCAGAAACCTTTTGATGTAATATCGCTCCTTTTCACCTTCATAGTGGACAACGGAAACAGGTTTGTTCGGCTTCCATTTTTCCAAAACCACCATAGTATCATCAAAACGAGTAAGAAGGTCGGGGACAATAGTCTTCACCTTTCCTTTTTGGTCAATTACTAGCAACAGGTCTTCCCCTTTGAACTCACCCAGAAGCTCCCCACGACCATCCACATTCAAACGGCTGACCACATCATCAAACCAAATTTTTCGAGGTTTGAGGGTAGAGACTCCCTTTTCTTTGAGTTCAATGCGTTTTACAGGATATTTTGTGACCAGATTTCCTTTGGATGCCCTTCCTTTGATGAGTACATCCGCAAAATCCAAATCCCATTTTAATTTTTTGATACTTCCAGATTGTCGCAATAATACCGTGACTATTTCGGCCTCTCCATTTGGGTTAGCAGTGAAATAGAGCACATCTGCACTAGCTTTGGTTCCTGCCAATTGGTATGCTTTATCACGTGTAACACCGGTCACGTTAAAGCGTTTGATATAGGTAGAACCACCCTTGCCCTCCTTGTAAATCATATTGTAAGTGGTACGGCTATCCTTCTTTTTAAATACCCCTACATGAATGATGTTTTTTCCGATAAAGGTCTTCGCATCTACTTTGGTCACCATCATCTCCCCTTTTTTGGTGAAGACAATAATGTCATCTATATCACTGCAATCTGTAACGTATTCATCCTTTCGTAGTGATGTACCGATGAAGCCTTCTTCCCGATTGACGTAGAGTTTGGTATTTCTAATAACAACCTTCGTCGCTTCTATGTCATCAAAAATCTTGATTTCGGATTTGCGCTCCCTGCCCTTCCCATACTTTTTCTTCAATTCTTTAAAGTAGTCAATGGCATACTCAACCAAATGTTCCAAATGATGTTTGGTTTCCTCAATCCTTTCGTTAAGACTCTCAATAAACTGCTCCGCTTTTTCCAAATCAAACTTTGAAATGCGCTTAATACGAATTTCTGTCAGACGCACAATATCTGCTTCGGTGACTTCTCGCTTAAGGTTTTTTGTGTGAGGTTTTAATCCTTTATCAATAGCTGCGATAACACCCTCCCAAGTCTCTTCCTCCTCAATATCACGATATATTCTGTTTTCTATAAAAATGCGTTCCAAAGAAGCGAAATGCCACTGCTCCTCAAGTTCACTAAGTTGTATTTCAAGTTCGGCTTTAAGCAATTCCACAGTATAATCCGTAGAGCGTTCCAGCATTTCCTTGACTCCAATGAACAAAGGTTTGTTATCCTCAATAATGCACCCTAGAGGTGAAATGGATGATTCGCAGCTCGTAAATGCATATAAGGCATCAATGGTTTTATCAGGTGAAATCCCATTAGGAAGATGAATCAATATTTCGACTTCCGCAGCGGTATTATCTTCAATCTTTTTGATTTTTATTTTTCCCTTATCATTAGCCTTAAGAATAGAATCTATTAAAGAAGAGGTATTAGTTCCATAAGGGATTTCCTTGATGACCAAAGTGTTTTTATCCAAGGTGGTAATCTTGGCCCTAACCCGTATTTTTCCACCTCTTACCCCATCATTGTAATTGGTCACATCTATGATTCCCGAAGTTGGGAAATCTGGGAACAACTTGAACCGCTGTCCCTTTAAATGCTTAATCGAAGCATCAATGAGTTCATTAAAGTTATGGGGCAATACCTTTGTTGACAGTCCTACTGCAATACCCTCAGCGCCCTGCGCCAATAACAATGGAAACTTTACAGGAAGATTTATTGGCTCTTTCTTTCTTCCATCATAAGAAAGCTGCCAATCGGTAATTTTCGGGCTGTAAACCACATCCAAGGCAAACTTAGATAATCTGGCCTCTATATACCTTGAGGCTGCGGCGCCATCACCAGTCAAAATGTTACCCCAGTTCCCTTGGGTATCGATGAGTAAGTCTTTTTGACCTATCTGCACCATGGCATCTGCTATACTAGCATCTCCATGTGGGTGATATTGCATGGTATGCCCTACCACATTGGCCACTTTATTGTACCGTCCATCGTCCAGCTCTTTCAACGAATGCATTATTCGTCGCTGTACGGGTTTAAAGCCATCCTCAATGGCAGGCACGGCACGTTCCAAAATAACATAGGAGGCATAATCAAGGAACCAATCCTTGTACATTCCAGTGACCTTGGTCAACGTGTCTTGGGAATTATCGTGGTTTTCCAAACCTTCTTCGTTCAAAGCGTCGTTCTCTTCCATTAAGAAGGGTAGTTTTTTGGTTTAGAATTAGTTTTCCTCTATTAAATCAAGTTCAACTTTAAGGTTATTTATAATAAAATCTTGTCGGTCAGGTGTATTCTTACCCATATAAAATTTTAAAAGCGTATCAATACTCAAAGCTTTGTCCAACATTACGGGCTCCAATCGGATGTCATCGCCAATAAAATGTTTGAACTCATCTGGTGAAATCTCCCCCAGTCCTTTGAATCGAGTGATTTCCGGTTTTCCGGATAACTTCTCAATTGCATTTCGTTTCTCTTCTTCACTGTAGCAGTAAATAGTCTCTTTTTTATTCCGTACCCGAAAAAGAGGTGTTTGGAGAATATACAGATGGTTCTCTTTTATCAGCTCCGGAAAAAATTGAAGGAAAAAAGTAATTAACAGCAAACGAATATGCATTCCGTCCACATCTGCATCGGTAGCGATTACAATATTGTTGTACCGCAAATCCTCCATGGATTCCTCAATATTGAGTGCTGCCTGAAGTAAATTGAATTCCTCATTTTCATATACAATCTTCTTAGACATCCCATACGAATTCAATGGCTTTCCTCGTAAACTAAAAACAGCTTGCGTGTTTACGTCCCGAGATTTGGTAATGGAACCGGACGCAGAATCTCCCTCCGTTATAAAAAGCGTGGTCTCCAATCTTCGGTCCTTCTTCATATCCTGAAGGTGAATACGGCAATCCCTCAATTTTTTGTTATGTAGATTCGCCTTTTTCGCGCGCTCCCTCGCCAGCTTTCGTATCCCGGACAATTCTTTCCGCTCTTTTTCTGCTTGGATTATCTTCCGCTGGATAGCTTCACGAGTATCCGGGTTCTTATGAAGATAATTGTCAAGATATTTTCCAACGAAGTCGTTTATGTATGTTCTGACTGTAGGAAGGTCTCCCCCCATATCTGTGGAACCCAATTTAGTCTTGGTTTGACTTTCAAAGACTGGCTCCATCACTTTTATGGAAATCGCTGAGATAATGGATTTTCTGATATCCGAGGCTTCATAGTTTTTCCCATAATGCTCCCGGATAGTCTTCACTACCGCCTCACGAAAAGCAGCTTGATGCGTGCCTCCTTGTGTGGTGTGTTGTCCATTCACAAAAGAATGATATTCCTCACTGTACTGGGTCTTGCTGTGGGTCATCGCTATTTCAATGTCATTTCCTTTCAAATGAATGATAGGATACAACATATCATCAAGGTTATTGGTATCTTCCAAAAGGTCTTTAAGACCATTTTCAGAATGGAACTTTTCTCCATTGAAAACTATGGTCAGACCCGGATTAAGGTACACGTAGTTTTTGAGCATGCGTTCCACATACTCATTGCGATACTTGTATTTTTTAAAAATAGTTTCGTCCGGTACAAAGCTTACTTTGGTTCCTCTACGCCTTGACGTTTCTTCTAAAAGCTCTTCATTGACAAGATTTCCAGTTTGGAACTCTGCAGATTTTGACTTGCCATCTCTGTTGGATTCCACCTTGAAGTAAGCGGATAGTGCATTGACAGCTTTGGTCCCCACTCCATTAAGTCCAACGGATTTTTTGAATGCGCGGGTATCATACTTCCCACCTGTATTCATTTTGGATACCACGTCCACTACCTTACCCAATGGAATACCGCGACCGTAGTCCCGAACATGAACCGTATTCTCCTTGATGTTGATTTCAATGGTTTTTCCTGCTCCCATCACGAACTCATCAATACAGTTGTCAATGACTTCTTTTAGAAGAATATAGATGCCATCGTCTGCCGAGGAGCCATCACCCAACTTACCAATGTACATACCTGGGCGCATGCGGATATGCTCCTTCCAGTCCAGCGAACGGATATTATCCTCTGTGTATTGAGTTTCTGCCATGAATAGGATTAATCCTAGCTAATTTAAAATTTAGCCACAAAAATCAAAGGATGACGGTAAGAAAGTAATCAACATTAAATGTTGATAGAGCCTGTAAATAGGGGCTAAACATTAAATCTGAAGTGCATCACATCGCCATCTTTAACGATATAATCCTTTCCTTCAATACGCATTTTTCCAGCTTCCTTCACTTTGGTTTCGCTTTCATATTTCAAGTAATCCTCAAAGGAGATTACCTCTGCACGTATAAAGCCTTTTTCAAAATCGGTATGGATGACCCCTGCAGCTTGTGGAGCTGTTGCTCCAACCGGAATGGTCCAAGCCCTAACCTCCTTGGGGCCAGCAGTAAAATACGTTTCTAAGTCCAAAAGTTTATAAGCGCCTCGTATGAGTTTAGCAGACCCGGGTTCGTTCAATCCCAAATCCTCTAAAAACAACTGGCGTTCCTCATAGGTTTCCAATTCGGTAATATCGGCTTCAGTACCGACCGCTAGAAAAATGACTTCAGCATTTTCATTGGCTACAGCTGCTTTTACCTTTTCTACGTAGTCATTGCCAGATGCAGCCGCTTCTTCGTCAACGTTACAGACGTACATTACGGGTTTATCGGTAATAAGCTGTAGTGGCTTGACAAACTCGGCCTTGTCTTCCTTAGAAACTTCAATGGCTCTCACAGAAGTTCCTGCTTCCAGACCCTCTTTAAGCGCATTTAGTACAGCCGCCTCCTTTTGGGCATCTTTGTTTCCTGTTTTTGCAGCTCGTTTTACCTTGTCCAATTTTTTCTCGACACTCTCCAAATCCTTCAACTGAAGTTCCATGTCAATAGTCTCTTTGTCTCTTAAAGGGTCCACGGAACCATCAACGTGAACTATATTATCGTTATCAAAACAGCGTAAAACATGGAGAATAGCATCTGTTTCACGGATATTTCCCAAAAACTGGTTTCCTAATCCTTCCCCTTTACTGGCACCTTTAACCAACCCAGCAATGTCAACAATCTCCACCGTAGCTGGAATTACTTTTTCCGGTTGTACCAAAGTTTCCAGATTTTCCAAACGAGTATCAGGAACATTAACCACACCAATATTGGGTTCAATAGTACAAAATGGGAAATTGGCACTTTGTGCTTTTGCATTGGACAAGCAATTGAACAAAGTCGATTTTCCTACGTTGGGAAGTCCTACAATACCTGCTTTCATCTACGTATCTCGTTTTAGGGCTGCAAATATAGAATTTAGGATTCATAAAGCCTTAAAAAAGAAAACCCGAACATGAGTTCGGGCTTTAAGTCGAGTCATCCAATCACTACTCCGGATGCATGAAACGTTGCTTGCCAAGCAATTCTTCTTCCGTTTCAACTATATCTTCGTCTGGAACACAACAATCCACGGGACATACAGCAGCGCATTGGGGCTCTTCATGGAATCCCATACACTCCGTACACTTGTCCGGAGATATATAATAGATTTCATCACTGATGGGGTCTTGTACTTCATCGGCATTGGCAGCTTTCCCATCAGGTAACACAATGTCTCCACTAAGTGAAGTACCATCGCTATAGCGCCACTCTTCGGCACCTTCGTAAATCGCAGTGTTTGGGCACTCCGGCTCACAAGCACCACAGTTTATGCACTCGTCTGTTATTATAATTGCCATAATTTTCTTTTCCTTTTAGCTGAATACTGTCAGCATGCTTACTTTTGAACAAAAATAAACCCTGAACAAATAGTTTACAAATATAATGACGGCACAACAGTCAACATTTCAAGCTTTTGTTAAACTTGGAAGTTTTTTAAAGGAGTTTCTTTCCAAAGAAAACAATCTCGACAATCCAAAGTTTCGAGACCTTCAGGATATCTTATTTCGTGCTGAGGTTAAAAATAGCTGGTTTACCTCTGAGAATCTGATGTTTTCCCTTTACCAATGGGCCAATGCTCTCACTGAGGATAACCTAAATCAATGGCTTACTGACTATAACATTGAACAAGGAAAAAATCCAAAAACCGTGGCCATCATCATGGCAGGCAACATACCTTTGGTGGGATTCCATGACTTTTTATGCGTATTACTTTCAGGTCATCGAGTTTTGGCCAAGTTATCCACCAATGATAGCCTTTTACTGCCTTTCTTAACTGAAATACTTATCGACAGTGCTCCTGACCTGAAGGATTTCATACAATTTACTGAAGAGAAATTAACGGATTTTGATGCAGTAATTGCGACGGGCAGCAACAATACCAGTCGCTATTTTGAATATTATTTTGGTAAATACCCGAACATTATTCGAAAAAATAGGAATTCGGTTGCCGTGTTATCCGGTGATGAAACTGATAGTGAACTTAGAGCTTTGGGTGCTGATGTTTTTAGGTATTTTGGCTTGGGATGTCGTAACATATCTAAACTATATGTCCCAAGTGGCTATAATTTTGATAGTTTCTACAAGGCCATTTTTGACTACCAAGATATCATCAACCAAAACAAATATGTCAATAACTATGATTATAACAAGGCAGTTTATTTAATGAGTGAAATCAATGTTCTCGATAATGGTTTTCTTGTTTTAAAAGAAGACCAGGGTTTTGCTTCGCCCATAGCTTGTCTGTTTTATGAATTCTATGAGAATGAATCTTCCTTAAAAGAGAAAATTACTAATCAGCAAGAAAATATTCAGTGTATTGTCTCTAAAGGATGGTTTGCTAATGAGATTCCTTTTGGCCATACACAAATGCCTTCCCTAAATGATTATGCAGATGGAGTAGATACCTTAGATTTTCTATTGAATCTAGCATAATCCTATCTCTTACCTATTCGAGTTTTGCCTTCCAAGTTTTTTTAAGACCTTTGGCCCTTATTTAAGTGAAAACCAAATTTTTCCAAGAAAATGAAAAAACACAATTTTAGTGCAGGACCATGTATTTTGCCTCAAGAAGTAATGAAAAAAGCTTCAGAGGCGGTTGTTGAATTGGACGGCATTGGTCTTTCTTTGATAGAGATTTCCCATCGCAGCAAGGAATTCGTGGCCATTATGGAAAAAGCGCGCTCCTTGGCCTTGGAACTATTGGGACTGGAAGGCAAAGGATATCATGCTCTTTTTCTACAAGGTGGAGCCAGCAATCAATTCCTTATGGCGGCTTATAACCTTTTGGAGAAAAAAGCGGGTTATATTAATACGGGTACATGGAGCTTAAAGGCGATTAAGGAAGCTAGATTGTTTGGAGAAGTTGTAGAAGTAGCATCTTCGCAAGACCAAAACTTCAATTATATTCCAAAGGGATATAATGTACCCAGTGACTTAGATTACCTGCATCTCACTTCCAATAATACCATTTTTGGAACACAGATTAAAAACTTCCCGGTCACCGATGTACCACTGGTCTGTGATATGAGTTCCGATATTTTTTCAAGACAACTCGACTTTTCCAAATTTGACCTTATTTATGCGGGTGCCCAAAAAAATATGGGGCCAGCAGGAACCACTTTAGTTGTGGTAAAAGACGAGATTCTTGATAAGGTATCCCGACAAATACCTTCAATGCTGAGTTATAAAGTTCATGCTGGCAAGGACAGTATGTTCAATACTCCACCTGTATTTGCGGTTTATGTTTCTATGTTGACCATGCAGTGGCTTAAAGATTTGGGCGGTATTTCGGCAATTGAAGAAATCAATGAGAAAAAGGCCAACCTAATCTATTCGGAAATAGAATTGAATCCTGTCTTTTCAGGCTTTGTCGCCAAAGAAGACCGCTCATGGATGAACGCTACTTTTACCATTACAGATGAGACCTTAAAGGAATTATTCGATGAAAAGTGCAAGGAAGCAGGAATAAAAGGTATTAACGGGCATCGCTCTGTGGGAGGCTATCGCGCATCCATGTACAATGCGATGTCTTTGGAAAGTGTAGGTGTACTTGTGGATATCATGAGTGAACTGGAGAAAAAAGGATAAATATGCATAAAATTTTGGCCAATGATGGCATCTCTCAGTCCGGCGTTGACGCTTTAACAAAATCTGGATTTGAGGTAATTACAACCAAGGTAGCGCAAGAACAACTTGAAAATTACATCAATCAAAATGATATTAGCGTACTTTTAGTACGCAGCGCGACCAAAGTCACAAAATCATTGATTGACGCATCTCCAGGACTTAAGGTAATAGGTCGAGGTGGAGTTGGCATGGATAATATAGAGGTAGACTATGCCAAATCAAAAGGAATCCATGTAATCAATACACCCGCTTCCTCATCCCAATCTGTAGCTGAATTGGTTTTTGCCCATTTGCTTAATGGTGTCCGTTTTTTACACAATGCCAACCGTGATATGCCTTTGGAGGGAGACAGTAATTTTAAAAAACTAAAAAAGTCCTACGCCAACGGAAATGAGTTAAAAGGAAAGACACTAGGGATTATCGGTTTTGGAAGAATAGGAAAAGCCACTGGACAAATGGGGCTGGGCTTAGGAATGAAAGTTCTTTTTAATGACCACCATTATCAGGAAGCAGAGGTAAACTTGGAGTTTTTCGATGGCCAATCTGTGTCTATCAAGCTCGCTGCGTCAAGTATGGAGGAGCTTCTGAAGCAATCCGATTTTATTACTATACATGTTCCAGCTCAAAAAAATGGTTATGTTTTGGGTAAAAAGGAATTTGGGATGATGAAACCTGGAGCGGGTATCATAAATGCTTCCAGAGGTGGGACTATTGACGAAGTAGCCTTGATTGAAGCACTGAACTCAGAAAAACTTGCTTTTGCCGGGCTAGATGTTTTTGAGTCCGAACCCAATCCAGAAATCAAAATTCTAATGCACCCCAAAATCTCCTTGTCGCCTCATATAGGTGCTTCCACAAACGAAGCGCAAGATAGGATTGGTTTGGAATTAGCACAGCAAATAATCACCCTCCTAAATTAATGTTGTTTTTGCAGGCCTTACCTTTGGGTATTCCTTCTTTTTTGTACATTAACCTCTCATACTAAACACTTTTAAAATGTCAGGATTACTAGATTTATTAAATAGCCCAATGGGCAAGCAATTGGTAAGCGGAGTTGCAGGACAAACGGGGCAGTCAGAGAACCAAACGGCTGATGTCCTCAGTATGGCAATGCCATTACTTATGGGCGCTATGAAAAAAAATGCTTCTACGCCAGGAGGTGCTCAGGGACTTATGAATGCATTATCATCAAAACATGATGGAAGTATTCTGGACGACTTGGGTGGCCTTTTCGGAGGTGGTGTTGATCAAGGCGTCATTGATGATGGAGCTGGTATTCTAGGTCATGTATTTGGGACCAAGCAGCCTCAGGTTGAAAATGCATTAAGTAGCAAATCAGGTATTGATGCAGGTTCTATTTCCCAAATTCTACAGATAGCTGCTCCCATAGTTTTGGGTTATTTGGGCAAACAAACCCGTCAACAGAACTTAAACAGTCCAGATGCTCTCACAGGTCTTTTAGGTGGGCTCATGGGTGGTAATAATACCCAAAAAGAACAATCCTTAATCGAGACTTTCTTGGATTCAGATGGGGATGGTAGTGTTATTGATGATTTGGCCGGGATGGTATTGAGTAGTGGGAGCAAAAAAAGTAATGGCCTCGGAGGACTTCTCGGCGGCCTTTTTGGTAAATAATGATACCTTAACTTATTTTAACAGAGCCGTTTGAATGTTCAAATGGCTTTTTTTGTATCTTATTTTTATGAAAAAGAAATTTATCCTAACATGCATTCCTTTTTGCATATGCGTTTTTTTTACTTCCCAAGTGTTTTCCCAAAAGGACTCTTTAAACATTTCTGAAGAGGAAAAAGCTTATTTTGAGTTGGAAGAGGACGAGCCCGTAGAGATTTCGGATGAGGAATCGGAATATGAAATAATCATACTTGAACCCGGCTTTAATATCTGGCTGAGAAGTATTGCATTACCCGAGGGTTTCTATTCCCAGCAATTTCTTGAAAACCGAAACCAACTGTTAGTTACGCAATGGAACATACGAGTTCAGCAACCTTTTAACTTTAATCCGCAATTATATCAATTTGAGATAGACTATAAATCAAGTATTGATTACGGATATGAGGTAAACTACAAGCTTTATAACTTTTTTATATACTTTCAAAGAAAATACAATCAACGTCTAGGTCCCTTCCTACCAAGAATTTAAAGTGCTATTTTTGCCATCGAATATACAATGATGGAGAAAATAAAGAAGCGTTGGGACATCTCCCAAAACTGGCAGCTGCTATTTCCTATTCTAGGAGTGCTACTAACTTTGTTGACAGCATATCTGATTACAAGACGTCTATTGCATGCTTTTAATCTAAACAACACGGCCTTCGAATGGATTTTTACTTTGGGAATAAGCATCTTAGGTTATTTTATAATGATTAAGTTCTTTTTATGGTGCTTTAAAAAATTAGCTAGCAAATGGCCAGTTTCAGAACGCTGGGAGATGATAGCCATTTTCATTGTATTTGCCATTACGGGCAGTGTCTCTGGGAAATTGGCGGGACCCTTCACCGAATTTATTGGAATAAAACAAGGTCAGGTAAGCGACTGGCTTTTTTGGACGGCACGGATTGTGCTTATTTTTCCTATATATCAAATCCTTTTGATTTTCTTCGGATGGCTGTTTGGTCAATTCTCATTTTTCTGGGACTTCGAGAAGAAAATGCTCAAACGTATGGGTTTAGGATTCCTAATCCCTAAATTATAGGCCTATTAACAGTATTTACTCTCTCAATTTACCTAGATTTGCAGCATGTTGCCTATGAAAAGGGTTTTAGGCCTCTTACTTTTTTCCTGCATTATACTTTTAAAGGTATCAGCGTTTCATGTGTACACACATCCCCATGATGACTGTGAACATTCGGAAAGTTGTGAAATCTGCGATATCGTTTTGGACGCTCAAACTTCCGATTTTGATATTCCAAATCCTGTCATCTTAGCAAAAAAATACTGTTTAGTTCTTAACCAATACAATCAGGACCCTCTTCAACTACTTATCTATGATTCAAAACTGAATCAATTCTTCTGTCGGCCACCACCTATCTCAAGCTAATCAAGGATTCCATTCTAAACTTGATAAACAACGTGTAAGCGCTTGTTTTTCAGCTTTTAATAACTTTAAGATTTAACTTTAATGAAGCGACTGCTTCTGTTTGCCTTTTTAGCATTTTTCTGTCTACCAAACCTAATTGCACAAGAGCAACCTTGTACGAACTCCATAAGCGGAAAAGTGCTTGATGCCAATACCAACGTACCAGTACCCTATGCCGTGGTTAAGGTTGACGGTTTGGAAAAGTATACGACCACAAATGAAGATGGGGATTTTGTGATTAATGCTCTGTGTTCAAAAACTAATACTCTGCTAATTTCATCAATTGGCTATGCTAATTTGACTGTCGTACATGAAGGTAACTCACAGACCAAATTTTTACTGAGTCAAGAAGTTACCGGATTGGACGAGGTAACACTTCAAGGTGAAAGACTCAAAGACGTGGGAACGGAAAGTATTTCGCAGGTAGTTTTAGATCAGGAAGAAATCAAAAGCATTCCAACGCAATCTTTGGGCACGGCTCTTTCAAGTGTGCAAGGAGTAACATTTGCTTCGGTAGGAAACAATATTCAACTTCCAATTATCCATGGCCTTTCAGGAAATCGGATTTTGGTCCTAAACAACGGTATTAAACATGGTTTTCAAAACTGGGGCGAAGAACATGCTCCAGAAATTGATATTACCAATGCTAATAGAATTACGCTTATAAAAGGTGCAACTGGAGTTCGATATGGTTCTGAAGCTTTGGGAGGGGCAATACTTGTAGAATCGACTGCCTTAAATTTAAATACTCCTTTTTATACCAATGTAGGTGTTAGCGGGGAAACCAACGGAGAGGGATTCAATACAAATTTGGAATTGGGAAGTGGTTCCGAAAATTGGAGTTATTATGCCAACGGAAGTTTTACCTCAATAGGAGATAGAACAGCCCCTGATTATAACCTAACCAACTCGGGTAGAGAAGAAACAGCTCTGGGTGTGGGCTTATTGCACAAAAATAAAAACTGGAATGTTGGTGTCCGTTATAGTTATCTAGATCAAAATTTAGCTATACTTAGAACTTCGTTTTTGGCTAGCCCGGAAGCTTTTATCCGGTCCATTAATGCAGACGAACCCGTTATTATTGAACCTTTATCACGGGAAATAACTGACCCCAATCAAGAAACCCAGCATCATTTGGCGAAAGCAGAAGTGGAATGGCTCTACGCAGATGATGCTAAACTTACGTTTATTGCTGGTTTTCAATTAAACAAAAGGCAAGAATTTGATGTTCGAAGAAATGCTGATGTTCCCATTGTTGACCTCGATTTGATAACCAATGATTACCAATTGGAATGGAAACACCCTTCTTGGGGTGGTCTAAAAGGTTTGATAGGAGTACAATATTTTAGCCAAAACAATGACAATAACCCCGGTACTTTTAGTTCACCAATCGTTCCCAATTACAACATAGAACGATTTAGTTCTTTTATTGTTGAAAAAATAGAAAAGGGACGAAATACTTTTGAAGCTGGTCTTCGGTTGGATTTTGAATCAAATAGTATTAGAGGGCGAGAGCCGGATAATTCTACATTTAGAGACGATTTTAGTTTTACAAATGTCACTGGCTCTTTAGGATACGTTAGAGAATTTGAAAATGGGTCTTTCCGGAGTAATATTGGTACCGCATGGCGAACGGCCAATCCTTTTGAGTTGTTTAGTTTTGGCCAAAATCGCTGGCGATTGATTTTTGGATTACTACGTTTCGCAGAAGATGAAAACGGAGACCCAAATACCGATAATGTGGCCCTTTTCGATGAAAGTGATGTGCAATCAGAGCGTGGGTATAAATTCATTAATGAATTTAAAATCAATAAAAACGATAGTCAACACCTACTGACGGTCTATTCCAATTATATCGAAAACTACATCTTTGATAGACCTATCACAGTAACAACCACAGTTAGAGGGCCTTCCCTAGCATTTATCTACGATCAGGCAGATGCGTTGTTTTTAGGTGCAGATTATAATTGGAGAAACAACTGGACAAAAAATATTTCTACGGATCTTGGTTTTAGCTATTTGTGGTCACGTAATATTGGTGACGATGAAGCCCTAATCAATCAACCTCCTATTTCCACCAGTTTGTCGGTACAATGGGACCAGGGAAATTTGTTAGGGTTATCCTCTTCAATAGTAAGACTAAGGTCAAGTTATACGTTTGAACAATTTCAGGCGCCAAGGACCATACCTATCGAGGATTTAGTAGAAGGTTCTGCGGAAGTTACCCTTGACTCCGAAATCTTTGATGTTCTTGATCCTCCTGCAGGTTATTTTCTGTTGGACTTATCATGGAATGTGAAGTGGAAGAACTTTTCCGGAAGCATTGCAGCGCAAAATTTGTTGAATACAAGCTACAGAAGTTACCTGAATGACCTGCGATATTTTGCAGATGAACCAGGCAGAAACATAATACTTTCACTGAATTATCAATTTAAATCCAGAAAAAACAATGAATAATAAAAAATAAAAGATAAATGCAACTCAGTTGCAAAAATGTTATTAAATTTACTTTTTACAATTAAACCTCTTTAAAAAAAAAGAATGAAAACGATTGAAAACCTCAAGAATTACAAGCTTTTAGCCATTTTATTTATAGCTATCATCGTGGTGAGCTGTAGTGATGATGATGATGCGCCACCTGAAGAAAATTTACCTGAAGTAATTACAACCGTGACCTTAATATTTACGCCTGACGGAGGTGGTACCCCAATTACTGCAACTGCAGTTGACCCTGATGGTGAAGGAATCCAGGATTTAATAGAAGACCCTGCTGGTATTACACTAGCTGCTAACACTACCTATACGTTGACATATACCATCTTAAATACTCTACCCGATCCAGATGAAGATATCGGTGAAGAAATTGAAGAGGAAGACGATGAACACCAAATTTTCTATGAATTCACAGCTGATGCATTTTCGAGCCCAACAGGTGATGGTAACCTTGGCGCAGGTAATGCGGATGATGACATTAATTACGAGGACGAGGACTCTGATGCCCAGGATGGTTCAGGAAATCCTGTAGGACTTGTTACAACATGGACTACGGCAGGTACGCTAATGAGTGGTACGTTTAGAGCTAATTTGCAGCATCAACCTGGCGTTAAAACAGCAGATTCTGACTCAACCGACGGTGATACTGATTTTGATTTGACTTTTGACTTGGTTATTCAGTAAAATACATCTAAGTTGAAAATTTACAAGATTACAATACTCTGTTTTTAACATTCACCTATTGAATATTTAAAAACCGAAGATTTGTTAGTTTTCTTGAAAAGGGGGCATCCAAAATGGGCCCTCTTTTTTTTTACATATGATTAACTATTGCTTGGGTCTGCTTAAAAATTAGGATGTGAAGTAGCATTCTAGTACTTATCAAAAAAAACAACCGAACTACGATTTTCTAGGACTTTTGAGTTCCAATTTGACCTATAGTCAAAATTTCCAAGTACAAAAGTAAGCACCACCACTATTGTAAATAGTCTTCCGTCCTCCCCATATGGTGATTCGCATCAGGAAGTAAGATGATTTTTAATGAATTTGATAGAAATATACTTTTTACCGTAAACCATCCGTTTATTATACATCAATCTAAAGGAATGCCCTAAAACAATATCAAAAGTCATTAAGCTTTTATGATTCAAACAACACATGACTCTTAACAAACACTTAAACAAAAAAGCAAAATGAAAACAATTGCAAAATTTATGAATTACAGACTACTAATCGTTTTATTTGCCGGACTTAGTATAACAGGCTGTAGCAATGATGATGATGTTCCCGCGGAAGAAAACCTCCCCGAAATAATTACCAATGTTACCTTAAGGTTTTCAAATGATGCAAATCCTAACGATGTTGTTACCGCAACGGCTAGGGATATGGACGGAGATGGAATAAACCCTTTAGAAGTACAAAGTGGAATTACCCTTGCTGTGGATACTCAATATACACTAACATTTGAGATTCTAAACGCTTTGAACCCAAATGATATAGAAGATATAGGTGAAGAAATATCGGAAGAGGATGATGAACATCAATTCTTCTTTAGCTTCACTACAGACGCTTTTGATAGTCCAAGAGGTGATGGTAATATTGATACTGCCTCAGACCCAATAAACTATAACGATAGGGATGATAATATGAACCCAGTTGGTTTAAGTACTACCTGGACTACTCCTGCATCTGCTACTACTACGGGTACTTTTACTGTAAGACTACAGCACCAACCTGATATTAAAACTTCGACCACAGGAGCTATGGATGGAGATAATGATTTCAATCTGACGTTTGACCTAACTATTGAATAGTTTAATACAACAAAAAAACAACTGAGTGCTAAATCAGCTATAGCTCCACTGTTGGCAGTATGTTTTAGACAATTTATTTAAAGGGAGATCTCCAAAAGAGGCTCCCTTACTTTTTTCCTTTGGAAATAAAGTGGGTATAAATCCACATTAGGGTAAAACTGGGCACAATATCCCATCCTGGTATTAATTCTTCTATAAATGTTATAATTCCAGCCGCCTGACCAATTTTACCCTTATACATTCTAGTCATTAGCCAACCAGCCAAAGGGGCCCAAATAACATCAGAGAATTCTCCAATTCCAGGAATGGCAAACGAAAGCATTCCTATACCATCAAACAATAACCCTAGAAGCAGGTGTTTATACTTTTCGTTTTTTTCTTTTGCCATTAGGGAAAAATAGGAAAACAGTACGAAACAGAAAAATACCGCACAACAAATCGTAAGTGCGGTATTTCGTAAA
Organism: Bacteroidota bacterium; assembly: GCA_039184805.1. Classification (GTDB taxonomy): domain Bacteria; phylum Bacteroidota; class Bacteroidia; order Flavobacteriales; family Flavobacteriaceae; genus Flagellimonas. The sequence continues at coordinate 19,124 of JBCDAX010000007.1, forward strand.
GTTTTTGAACTCTTAAATATATTAATTGGCAGTATTCAACTTATCCGAGAAATATTGATTCAATTTTTTAATCTTCGGATTAATGATGAACTGACAGTACGGTTGAATTTTATTGTCATTATAGTAGTTCTGATGTTCTATCTCAGCATTATAAAAAGGCTTCTCCTCCGAAACTGCAGTAACGATAGGTGAACCGAAAACTTTCTCTTTTTCCAAAGCTGAAATGAACGCTTCGGCTTCCGCTTTTTGCTCAAGGGTGGTGTAGAAAATTTCACTTCTGTATTGTGTCCCCACATCATTCCCTTGTCTATTCAAAGTCGTTGGGTCGTGGGTGGCAAAAAAAACTTCCAATAACTCGGCAAATGAAACTACAGAAGCATCGAAAACAATCTTAATGGCCTCGGCATGTCCAGTTCTTCCAGTACAAATTTCACGATACGCAGGATTTTTAATAGTTCCGCCGGTATATCCAGAAATCACTTCCTTCACTCCATTCAAACGTTGAAAGACGGCCTCTGTACACCAGAAACAGCCCCCTGCAAAAATTGCTGTTGATTCTTTCAAATTATTTTGTTTATACATTTATAATATAAAATTAAACAAACTTCTGCGTACCACAATATGGTCAAATGTTTGTGCTACTTACTATGTCGCAATCAATTCAAAAACCTTTTTTTTCAAAATTTCAGTTTTCGGCTGTCATTGGGAATCATTACTTTCACTCCGTGAATATATGTCTATGATTCGAGCTACAAATATCAAAAGATCTTTCGGTGACCTTGATGTGCTGAAAGGGGTCGATTTATTGGTAGAAAAAGGCGAAGTGGTATCCATTGTTGGCGCATCAGGTGCCGGCAAAACCACCTTACTACAGATTATGGGTACTTTGGATTCACCCTCAAATTCAACAGATAGTTCATTATTTATTAATGATACAGATGTTACCCAACTCAAAGAAAAAGAGCTAGCGCGATTCAGAAATTCCCACATAGGTTTTATTTTCCAATTTCATCAACTACTTCCTGAGTTTACTGCTCTCGAAAATGTTTGTATCCCCGCATTCATTAAAAAAACACCAAAAGCTGAAGCTGAAAAAAGAGCAAAAGAACTTTTGGATTTTCTGGGCCTATCTGACCGGTATTCACATAAACCTAATGCGCTTTCGGGTGGAGAACAACAACGGGTTGCGGTTGCGAGGTCATTGATTAACAATCCCTCAGTAATTTTTGCAGATGAACCAAGTGGCAACTTGGATTCGGAGAGTGCAGACAGGTTGCACAAATTGTTTTTTCAACTTAGGGGTGAGTTTGGGCAAACCTTTGTACTGGTAACGCACAACAGTGATTTGGCAAATATGGCGGATAGGAAATTGACCATGGTGGATGGCCTGATTGTCTCTTGAGTTTTCATCTATGACACAAACTGAACTAAAAGAGTTTTTGGATGAAAAAGCTACTTTCTATGAAAATCCAAAGTTTTTGGAGGATGACCCCTTGCAAATCCCCCATCAGTTTTCAAAAAAAGAAGATATTGAAATCTGCGCCTTTTTAACCGCGACCATTGCTTGGGGAAACCGTAAGAGTATTATTACCAATGCATCACGTCTGATGGAACTTATGGAACAGTCACCGTATGATTATGTCATGAATCATAAGCGGAAGGATTTACATGCTTTACGTTCGTTTGTCCACAGGACCTTTAACGGAGAGGATTTGACTTACTTCGTAAAAGGGCTAAATCATATTTATTCGGCTTATGACGGACTAGAATCTGTTTTTGCGACCCACCAACAACCACATTCTCTGCAAGCTGCTATTAGCGAACTAAAAAGGGTGTTTTTTGAATTACCTCATTTACAAAGAACAGAAAAGCATGTTTCAGACCCAAACAAAGGTTCTGCCGCAAAACGTATCAATATGTTTTTGCGTTGGATGGTACGAGACAGTTCTGCGGGTGTAGATTTTGGTTTATGGAAAAGCATTCGCCCCGGTCAATTATCTTGTCCGTTGGATGTGCACTCTGGAAATGTAGCGAGAAAACTGAAATTGGTCCGTCGAAATCAAAATGACGCCAAAGCTTTATTGGAGTTAGATAAAAAGCTAAAAAAACTGGACCCTTTGGATCCAGTTAAATATGATTTTGCCCTATTTGGATTGGGAGTCTTTGAAAAATTCTAATATATCTCCTCCCCTACATCAGTGTCAGTCAAGGTTTTCATAAAGGCCACCAAAGCCTTCTCTTCTTTTTTGGTCAGTTGAAGATTATCAAAAGGTAGCGTTTGATATGGAAGATCAAAGCCCATTCCTCCCCCTCCACCAAGGTTATAAAAGTTTATTACTTCCTCTAAAGTATTGTAAACACCATTGTGCATATATGGAGCGGTAACTTCCGAATTTCGTACCGTAGGGGTTTTGAACATGCCGTAAAACACATCCAACTTAGAGTTGGGTAAAGTGTACCTTCCCAAATCATCATCCAGTTTTTTGTTTTCTGCTGTTTCTGGGACACCTATAACTTCTTTCTCATGCTCAGAGAAGAACGGAGGAACCGTTCCATTGGTGAGCGGTATAAAATGACAGGTGGCACAAAGTGCCTTCCCCATATATAGATTAAACCCGAACTTTTCCTCTTCTGTAAAAGTATCTTCATCACCTCTTATGTTTCGGTCAAATTTAGAGTTGAATCCCTTAAGGGTAGAGATATAGGAGGAAATAGCACGGATTACCTCAACATTTCGTTTTGAAATTCCACCATAGGCCTCTTCGAACAGTTTGACATAGGTGGTGTCTGAGAGAATCTCGGTCGAAAACTGGTGTACTGAGCTATCAAATTCTTTTTCATTGGTGAAAACCGAGGTGATTTGATTTTCTAAATTTGGTGACCTGCCATCCCAAAAAAACGTTTTTTGGTAGGCCGCATTGATTAGAGTCGGCGTATTCCGTTCCAATGGTTTCCCGTCATTATCCAAATTGACCTCCATGCCGTCTGCCCAAGCTTTATTCGGATTATGACAGGTGACACAAGCCATTTCCCCATTTTGCGAAAGTTTTGGGTCAAAGAACAACTTTTTACCCAAAGCAATTCGTTCTGGGGTAGAATTGCGATTTACAGGAGGTGTAAAAAAGGCTTCATTAAACGAGTTTTCCTCAAAGAAAGTCGGCGCATCAAAATTGAAAGGTTTGTTTTGGACAGGATCCCAAATGTCCGCGGTTTTTCGAATCTCTACCCAATTTCGGGTAATAGGATTCATGTAATCCCGAATAAAGATGAATCTATCAAAGTGTTCAAAATCCAAATTGGATTGAACATATTCGTTGGCACGACGGATATTATTTCCAAAGGTTTTGTCCAATGTTGAGTCTTTCTCCTGAATCAATTCCTGGATACTAAGACTATATACATCATGCAAGCTTTCCAATGAAATTATGGTCTCCTGAAGCCCCCATAAACTCACAGGTGTATCAAAACCGGCAATACCCAGACTAACAACTCGCATCAATTGTTGATGCGTAGCGATAAAAAAGCGTTGCGCAGTTACCTCTCTCGTTTGAATATTTTTTTGAAGATTGGACAGGAGACCTTTCAGAATTGAAATCTCTTCTCTATAACGATTCTCAGATTCCTCACCTTCAAAAATGCTTTCTTCAAGTTTTTGCAATCCAATGGGATATAAAACACGGTTACTATCATCGGTCACTATAGGTAAAGCAGGGCCGTTGGTTCGATGTCCTATTTCTGGATTTAGATAAGCCCCATAGGCTTCAGCTTTTTTAAAGTACTCCCGTATTTTGGAAAAGACTATTTGGGTTTTTTTTCCCGTCATTGGCAGACTATCCAATTTAAATGTCCATTCCAAGGCCTCAGTAATAGTATTCTCGTAATAGTCCTGGACAGGTTTCCAATCAATACCGTTTTCAGCGTTTGGAATTACCTTGATTTCTTCTTTTGGATGTTGTTTGCAGGAACCCAGTACTAAACCAACAACCGAAAAAAAAAGTAATATTCTCATTCTTGGCATTTTTTATGTGAAAAGGCCCCCATTTTGCAATGGGGGCCTTTTCAAATCAATTTAAATTTATCTTGGTACGCCTCGTAAAATAACGATTTGGGAACCTTGGTCATCCTCTCTTCCAAATGAGAATTGAGCCACATCTGGTCTTGTTCTCCAATCGTGCCCATCCAAGTTTAAGAAATCAGGACTTTCCCAATAGTGTGGTTGAAGTGCCAATAGGAACGTACCTGGTTCACCTACCTTATCAGAGATATCAATCATAGCGCCGTACTCACCGGAATCCCCATCCGGAAGTGCAACACTTCCATCATCTGTCAAGTCACTTCGCAATACCATTTCTAGGACTACTTTTGCGTCATTTCCGTTTAAATCGGTTTGATAGATATAAGCCGAGTGACCTCTTGAGAATGAGTTAGGGTCTTCTTGAGTGTAAATAAAGTTCTCAGTTACAACAATATTGTCAGGACTTTGCAGGGTGGCTAAGTTACCATCCATATTGTTGGTATCTGTATTCCCTGAGATAATCTGGGTCAATTTCCCTGTTAAAGGAGAGTCTTCATCCAACTCCAATTTGTAAACGGTACCCCAATCGTTATACGTGCCTCTATCCGGACCTCTACCCGTAACGGCAAAATAAATGTTACGTCCGTCTGCAGCGTCTCCTTTTTGGTAGTCAACATCTTCAACTCTCATGAAAGCAGATGCAAAAACGTCAACACTAGCCGCTTCCATTTCGTCTTTGGTCAAACCAGCTCCATTTTCAATCTCTACAAATTCTACGTCATAAGTAGCTCCAAAATCTAAATTGCTTTCGTTGTATATGGTATTGGCAGCTACCGCCATAACACCACCAGCACCGTCCGAAATCTGCTTGAAGCGAAGAACAAAAATCTTACCGCCATTTAAATCTCCGTCACCATTCTCTGAATAGTAGAGGGAAATCTGCCCCTCAGAACCACTAGAGTCATCATCCCCACCTATGATTACAGTTTTACCAAAATAAGTGTCCCTTGGCAATGGAACGGCATTTTCCCACTGGAACTCTCCAAGGGCGTCCAATCCAAAGTCTGCAGTTGGAGTTGGGTCAGAAATGTAAGGGTCAATACCTTTTACATCATAATGAAAACTTTCAGAAGCAGAAAGAAATATATCCTGTGCTCCACCGTGAATGTCACGCTCCCACATTGTACCGGAACATTGACGTGCAAAATCTTGAACACCAGAGTTAAGAAGATAATCTCCTTTAACCGGATTCAAAAATTCATCCAAGTAAATTCTGGCCACCGCATAATCATCTTCACAGTTCACTATATAAATATAGCCATCACTGTTAGGGTCCTTTAGAAAACCGGCGCCATCAGCAGCTCCTGCTAATTGGAAACCATTGTCAAGCACATCAGTACTACCAATTAAAGAATACGCTTCAACAAAGTTGAATTGGGGTTGAATAGCAACCAATGGGTCTAAAACTGATTTGTTTTCAAAAATTGTTCCTGTCGGTTCGTCGTCATCACTTCCGCCGATAAAATCGTCAATTTTATCACAAGAAGTGGCAACTACCAAACCAGACAATAAGAATAAATTCTTAAGTGTTCTCATTTGTTTGTAAGGTTTAGAAAGTAATTTGTTTTAATAGGATTCGTAACAAATGTACTTCTGCGGACAGGTTCACCTCGTTAATTAAACATGGTGTTAAATGAAACTAAAGTTCATTTTAAAGTTAAAAAGTTAACTGAATGTTATTAATTAAACCCGGTCTTAATAGGCGTCCCAAATGTTTAATTCCTCAAGAAAATATAGTTTCCCTCGAAATAAGCATATAAGACTTAATTACTTAAGAATGAAATTATTATAAATCCGTAATCAAGCTATTTAAATTTTGATTCGCTAAACGTTTACTTTGAGGAATAGCAAAAAAAGAGACCTTTACCCCCCAAAACCATACATGGGTTCAAAATTCAAAGGCTGTTTTACACCTCCGTTAGCAATTGAAGCGTAGATGGCTTCAACAATAATCATATCCCGTTTTCCCATATCCCCAGGCGCTTTATTTGGCGAACCATACAAAACGTGTTGGGCAAAATCATCCATTTGCAATTTTTGCTGGCTCTCCTGCTCAAAATTCAATTCCCCATTGGATGTTCTGCCCGCCAAGGGTATGTAGGTACTAGCAGGGTCCAATTCGTACCAACCTCTTTCACAGGAAGCGAATAGACGATTCGCTCTCACATTATGTGAAGTCATCATACTGCCTACTGCACCCGAGGGGAATTCAAACTGGGCAGTTATGGTTTCATCTGTATCCTTAAAATAGGAAGGTCTTGTGCTAAATTCTTGCGCGGAAACTGAAATTGGATTTTCTCCGGTACCATAAATCAGACTTTGAATAGCGTAAACACCCATATTGACCAATGCTCCTCCTCCGGATAACTTTTTATCCAAACGCCATTGGTTAGGGCTACCGGTAGAACGGTAGGCGGCATCCGCAGTGATATAATTAATTTTTCCAAAGGTTTTCTCCCTTACCAAACGCTTGATTTCATTTGTATAAGGTTCGGAATGCAATCGATATCCCATCCCTAACTTTACCCCCGCTTTAGAGCAAGCATCCATAATGGCATCACATTCTTCGACATTCATGGCCATGGGCTTTTCACAAATTACATGCTTCCCCGCTTTAGCTGCTCGTATCGAAAATTCGGCATGCATGCTATTGGGCAATACTATGTATACAATATCTATGTCCTCGTTGTTTGCAATGTCATCAAAATTCTGATAATCATAGATGCTTTTCTCAGGGATTCCATACGTATTGGCCCAAGATTTTGCTTTGGATGGCGTACCTGTAACAATTCCTGCCAGATAGCAGTGTTCGGTATCTTGGAGTGCAGGAGCCAGTTGATAGGTACTGTACCCTCCTAACCCGACTAAGGCAATTCCCAATTTCTTCTTTTGGGATGGATTAGCTACAATACAATTAACAGGTAAAGATGCAGCCAAAGTTGCAGCGCCCAAACCTTTGGAAAATGTGCTGTTGAATTTTCTTCTGGAAAGTTTTTTCATGATACGCGTCTTTTGTGATGGTTATTTAAAAGTACGGTTAAAACAGTATCAGCCTTGTCTATTATCTATTATTTATAAGAAATATAACAAAACAGGAAGTCACCTAAAATGGTTATTTTTAGAATCGACTAATTAATCACTCAATGAAACAAAACATTTTCTCTTTCTGCCTTCTATTTTCTTTCGGTATTCTTTTTTCCCAAAACCGAAAATTACCGGTAGATACCACTGTTACCACTCAACATAATGTCACTGTCAATGGCACTTCTTTCAATTATACGGCAACTACAGGTACACAACCCGTATGGGATGAAATGGGAGAGCCCATAGCTTCCCTACATTATACCTACTATACTAGGAATGGTGTAAAAAACAGAGCTGAGCGTCCTTTGCTCATCTCGTTCAACGGTGGTCCTGGTTCAGGTTCTGTGTGGATGCATTTAGCCTACACAGGCCCCCGTGTTCTTAAAATTGATGATGAGGGCTATCCGGTTCAACCTTATGGCGTAAAACAAAATCCATTTTCAGTACTGGATGTGACTGACATTGTTTATGTGAATCCGGCAAACACGGGATATTCCAGAACTATTCCAGAAAAAGGCGATGAGGTAGATCGCGACAAATTCTTTGGAATTAATGCAGACATTAAATACTTGGCGGAATGGCTCAACACATTTGTTACCCGAAACAATCGCTGGCGTTCTCCAAAGTACATTATTGGTGAGAGTTATGGAGGTACCCGAGTAATGGGACTTTCTTTAGCCTTACAAAACCAGCAATGGATGTATTTGAACGGCGTAATCATGGTATCCCCTGCAGATTATAAAGTAATCCGTGTAGGCGGACCTGTATCGGATGCTCTGAACCTTCCCTATTTTACAGCAGCTGCATGGCATCATAAAGTGCTTCCTCCTACTTTACAGAACAAAGATTTATTAGAGGTACTTCCGGAAGCGGAGAATTACACCGTAAACACGCTAATTCCTGCAATTGCGAAAGGAGGTTTCATTCCAAACGCAGAGAGAGCTGAAGTTGCTAAAAAAATGGCCTATTTTACCGGTCTAAAAGAGAAAGATATTTTAGACCATAATTTGGTCGTCCCTACACGTTTCTTTTGGAAAAACCTCTTAAAAGATAAAGGTGGATATACTGTTGGGCGTTTGGACAGCAGATACAGGGGTATAGACCGACAATTGTTCGGTGCACGGCCTGATTATAATTCAGAGATTACTTCATGGCTTCACAGTTTCACCCCGGCCATCAATTATTATTTGCAAGAGGAATTAAAGTTCAAGACTGACATAAAATATAATATGTTCGGTCCGGTACGTCCATGGAACAACGAAGATGATAACACACGCGATAATTTAAGACAGGCTATGGCCCAAAACCCCTATCTTAATGTATTGGTACAGTCCGGATACTATGATGGAGCGACAACCTATTTTAATGCCAAATACACTATGTGGCAGGTTGACCCAAGTGGTAGGATGAAAGATAGGTTCGAATTTAGAGGATATCGTTCAGGACATATGATGTATTTGAGACGGGAAGATTTAAAGAAAGCCAACGATGACATCCGCGCCTTTATTTTAAGGACGACTACCAACGGAAAAAGTGCCAAATATTAAATAACAGCTCATGAAAACATCTCTTGTTCTTATTTTTTGTCTCGTATTGAATTGTGCATTTGGAATTTCCCAGGAGATTCCATCCAAAGCATGGCAAATTAAAACGGCGTTAATGGCAGTGCCCAATGATTACAAAGAAGGGGTCAAAGTATACGGATATGATGCAGATGGAAACTTCACAACGCTTCAAGAAGGTACCAACGACTATATTGCCCTTGCCGACAATCCGAAAGACAACAAATTTTCTACAGCGGCATATCATAAGGATTTAGAACCGTTCATAGCGAGAGGCAGGGAATTGAGATCCGAAGGAAAGGAATTCCAAGAGATTTTTGATATCAGAGAGAATGAGGTAAAATCTGGGAAACTAAAAATGCCGGATAAGGCGACCCTCTGCGTTTTTACAGGAACCGTAAACCAGGAAACCAAGGAGATAGAAAATCCTTATGTGAGATACGTTTTCTATATCCCTTTTGCTACTGGAGCATCCACAGGATTACCGACCACTCCTACTCCTCCAGGTCATGCATGGTTGATGGACCCAGGGACGCACAGGGCGCATATCATGATTACACCGCCAAAGAGTTAATCCTATTTGACAAATTAAAATCTGTTTTGGCTTATGAATGGCATAAAACATATTTTCATACTCCTTTTGTTTTTAACTAGTATCATGACTGCTCAGGACTGGCCCAATTTATCAAAATATCATCAGGAAAATATCGATTTAGGAAAGCCCGCTGCGGATGAACAACGCGTGGTTTTTATGGGGAATTCCATTACTGAAGGATGGTTGGTGGCCCATCCTGAGTTTTTTGCTAACAAGCCATATATAAATCGCGGTATAAGTGGACAAACCACGCCCCAAATGCTGCTTCGTTTTAGACAAGATGTTATTGATTTACATCCGAAACTCGTTCTTATTCTAGCAGGAACGAATGATATTGCAGGAAACACTGGCGCTATGACTTTGGAGCAAATACGAGATAATATCCTTTCCATGATTCAGTTGGCAAAAGCCCATAACATACATCCTATTATATGTTCTGTGTTACCCGCTTATGATTATCCATGGCGTCCTGGTCTTCAACCCAATATTAAAATACCCACATTAAATGCCTTGCTTAAGAAACTTGCCAAAGAACAAGGGGTAAGCTATTTGGATTATTTTACCAAGATGGCTGATGAAAGAAACGGGTTGCCAAAAGAATATACTACAGATGAGGTTCATCTGACCAAGGAGGGGTATTCGGTTATGGGAGACTTAGCTTCTAAATCCATAGATCAGGCACTGAAGACAATTAATGGTCCTGATTGAATGCAGGATCCCAAAGTAAGTATTCTTATCCCTTTTAAAAACACGGAAAAATATCTTTCCGAATGTCTAGATTCCATTTTAGCACAGACCTACTCCAATTGGGAGGTCATTGCCGTAGATGATGCATCACAAGACTCCAGTTTTGAGTTAGTTTCTAATTATACCAAAAAAGACCCCAGAATTCAGGTTTTAAAAAATACGGGGAACGGAGTTATTCCCGCCCTACAAACTGCCTATTCCAACTGCATCGGACAATACATTACCCGGATGGATTCTGATGATGTCATGTTGGCCAAACGTCTTCAGGTAATGGTTGAATCGTTACAAAAGCATGGCCTAGGATATTTAGCAGTTGGGCAAGTCAACTATTTTTCAGAAAATGGTATCGGCAACGGTTATCGGAAATATGAAATCTGGCTCAATGCTCTGACAAAAGCAGGTACCAATTATTTGGAAATCTATAAGGAGTGTGTCATTCCCTCCCCTTGTTGGATGGTTTCGAAAGCAGATTTCGAGAAGTGTGGAGGTTTCAATTCGAATAGGTATCCCGAAGATTATGACCTAGCCTTTCGATTTTATGAGAATGGATTGAATGTCATTCCATGTGACGAGGTTTTACATCAATGGCGCGATTATGACCATCGTGCTTCAAGAACCAGTGAGCATTATAAACAAAACTACTTTTTGGATATTAAGTTAGATTACTTTGTAAAGTTGGATTATCAACCCAATAAGCAGTTGGTGTTATGGGGAGCAGGTTCAAAGGGAAAGGAAATTGCCAAAAAACTTCAACAAAAAAGTTTGGACTTTGTTTGGCTTTGCGATAACCAAAAAAAGATTGGAACGAAAATATACGGACACACACTTTATCATTTTTCCAAATTGTGCGAATTGCACAAACCGCAAAGCATAATAACCGTCGCCAATGAGAATGAACAAAAAGAAATCAAATCCTTTTTAGCAAGTTTGGATTACATTCAGACAAAGGATTATTTCTTCTTCTGCTAAGTCCATCCCCGATTGGACATTATTAATTGTTCATAGTCAAATGAAATTATAGAAGTCTTAACAGCGTTTCCTTGTCGGCTTACGTATTTTAATCAATATATTTGCTCAACACAATTGGGAATGCAATTAAAACATCCAGAAATTCTTTGGGCTCTTCTCTTGCTCATCATTCCAATTATTATTCATCTTTTTCAGCTTAGAAGATTTAAAAAAACCCCATTTACCAATGTGGCCATGCTTCAAACCGTGGTCATCGAGTCTCGAAAAAGCAATACATTAAAAAAATGGCTGTTGCTTTTTACCCGGTTGTTATTATTGGCATCCATTATCATTGCATTTGCCCAACCATTTGGTGCCAACAGCGATGCGTTGCAAGAAAAGGAGACCGTAGTCTATTTGGATAATTCTTTTAGCATGCAAGCCATGGACAATGGCGTAAATCTATTGGAAAAGGCAACTCAAGATTTACTGAAACACATTGATAGGGAGCAAACTATAAGTTTGTTTACCAACACCAATACGTATAAAGATGTTTCAATAAAAGACATACAAAATACCCTTTTATCCCTTCCTTTTTCATTCAAACAGCTAAAATTGGATGAAATCCGTTTAAAGGCCAATACGCTGTTCAGCACAGGAACTAATTCCAAAAAGAACCTTATTGTTGTTTCTGACTTTCAGGAAAACATGGATTCCGAAACTAGAGATTCAACCCAACTTGAAAGTACATACTACGTCCCAATCAGACCCGACAGATTGGCTAATGTCTCGATTGATTCCGTAGCTGTTGAGGATACAAATTCAGAACAACTTAATCTGAAAGTTTTTCTAGCTGGCTCCAACGTCACTGAACCAATACCCGTTTCGTTATTTGATGACGATGTTCTTATTGCAAAATCTGCAACTGATTTTGAGGAAAAACCTCAGACACAACTCAACTTTTCCATTCCTAAAGACCAAGTCATAAATGGTCATTTAGAACTAACGGATGGTAACCTATCCTTTGACAATTCCTTCTATTTCAATCTTGATGCCAAGGAAAAAATTAAGGTACTGAGTATTTCAAATGTTGTAGAGTCCAATAATTATTTGACCCGGCTTTTTGGCAATGACGAATTTATCCTGATGCAATATCCCCTAGGTTCTTTGGATTACAGTTTAATAGACACTCAGAATGTGATTATTTTGGACAATTTGGATGCTATTCCTACTGGATTGACCCGTATCCTTTCTGCTTTTAAGGCGAATGGGGGGAGCCTTATTGTCATACCCTCAGAAACCAGTGATGTTGCTTCGTATAACCAATTACTAAATCAATACTTTAATACTAGCATCCTAAATGGATTTGCCATTCAAAAAAGAATTGCAGACATATCCTATGATCATCCCTTGTATCAAAATGTATTTGAAAGACGAATTGATAATTTTCAATACCCAGAAACCACTCATTATTTTAAGGTCAGTACCAGAGCACCTAAAATTCTTTCATTTGAAGGAGGTGATGCCTTTCTAATTGGACTTGACGGATTCTATTTCTTTACTTCTTCTCTGGAAAGGGAGTTGAACAATTTTAAAAGCTCATCCTTGATTGTTCCTACTTTTTACAATATGGCGCTGTCAGGGCTTCAACCTCCTGAACTATACCACACCTTAGGTAAAACCAATATTGTGGATATTGGAATTGAATTAGGTAGTGAAAGTATATTGAACCTGAGAAAATCAGAAGACCAATTTATTCCTTTGCAACAGTCCTTTCCAAACAAAGTACGCCTCACTTTTGATGAAAACCCGACAAGTGATGGGATATACGATGTCCTGCGTCAAGAAAGCTTGGTGAAGCACATTAGCTTTAACTATCCAAGAGAGGAAAGTGTGCTAAAATACATCAACCTAGATAACTTATCCAATTCAACGGTGAAAGAGTCTGTTGCTTCTTTATTCCAATTATTGGAGAAAGAAAGTAGTATTACTTCATATTGGAAATGGTTTGTTATTTTAGCGCTGCTGTTAGCACTAGTGGAGGTAATCATCCAAAAATTTGTTACATGAACATCTTGTTGAAGTCGGCTAAAATTGTATCCCCAGAAAACACAGCACTACACTTAAAGAAAAGGGATATTCTTATCCGAAAAGGGATAATAGAAAAAATCGCCGCTTCCATAACAGATGCTCCGACCAATATCAAGGTATTTGAACATGAAAATTTACATGTCTCCATTGGGTGGTTGGATTCTAGCGTAAGTTTCGGTGAGCCGGGTCATGAAGAAAGGGAAACTATTGAAAAAGGACTCCATGTTGCGGCCAAGAGTGGCTTCACTGATATTGTTCTAAACCCAAATACTACGCCGGTCCCTGATACCAGTTCGGACATTGTTTTTCTTATCGAGCGCGCCAAAATAGGTGGTTCAAGACTACATCCCTTGGGCTCCTTGTCAAAAGACGCTAATGGTATCGATTTGGCAGAGCTTTTTGACATGCACAATGCAGGAGCAGTTGGATTCTACGATTTTAAACATCAAATCACCAATCCCAATCTCTTAAAAATAGCTTTGTTGTACGCACAAAGCTTTGATGGCTTGGTTTTGTCTTTCCCCGAAGATATCCAGATTAAGGGAAAAGGAGTTGTAAACGAAGGGGAAATGTCAACCTCTCTTGGTTTAAAAGGTATTCCTGATTTAGCAGAGGAACTCCAAGTTGCCAGAGACCTTTTTATTCTCGAATATACTGGTGGAAAACTTCACATCCCGACTATTTCGACGGCGAATTCAGTTAAGCTAATTGCAGCTGCCAAAAAGAAAGGATTAGACGTAAGCTGTAGCGTGGCCATCCATAATCTTTTGTTTACCGATGAGTCATTGACGGATTTTGATACTACATTCAAGGTAAGTCCTCCGCTTCGGAAAAAAGAGGATAATAAAGTATTGATAAAAGGTTTAAAGGACGGTACGATAGACTTTGTAACTTCAGACCATTTACCTCTAGACATCGAGGAAAAACGGTTGGAGTTTGACAATGCTCTTTCAGGAACCATTGGGATGGAGTCGGCTTTTGGTAGTTTAAGCAAGATTTTCCCCTTGGAAGAAACTATTGGGCTACTCACAAAAGGATGGGAACGATTTAGTATTCAGAAACCAACTATTGAAGTCGGAGAGTCAGCTTGCTTAACGCTTTTTATTCCTGATCAAGATTGGACATTTACCAAAGATGATATTATGTCCACATCAAAAAATAGTATGTTCCTAGAAACGCCTCTAAAAGGTAGGGTGCTGGGGACTATTTCCAACAACACCATAAACCTGTAGTATTTTGACAACCGAAAAGGAAGGAAAGACTACCGCATGTATTGCCTATATTACCATTGTAGGTAGTTTGATAGCCATAACGATGAATATGGAACCTAAAAATGCGTTCGCTAGGTTTCATATCAGACAAGCCTTTGGAATCCATTTGTTGTATCACGGTCTAGCTATAGTGATCTCTTTTACTGGAATCGTCCAGGCCTCCTTTTGGCTTTTTGTCCTTTATGGGATTGCACTGGTCATGGGTCTTATTGGAGCTTTGAATCTAAAGAAGCAATCTATTCCTGGTGTTGGACAGTTTTTTCAAAAATGGTTTACCTTTATTCCATAAATTAACATTCAATGTCCCCCACCCCATTGTCGCTTACCTATTTGGTACGTCCCGCCAAGAACATTTCATCCAAATCTCCAGCCATTTTTATGTTTCATGGTTACGGAAGCAATGAAGAGGATTTGTTTTCATTCGCTCCCGAACTTCCCGAAGAATTTACCGTGTTCTCAGTAAGAGCCCCTTACGCTCTGGAACCTTTCGGGTACGCTTGGTATGCCATTAATTTTGATGCAGAATATGGGAAATGGAGTGATGACCAACAAGCTAAAGAGTCGAGGGATAAGATTTTGGCATTTATCAATGAGGCTCTAGAAACTTATGACATTGATGCGGATAACATCACACTTTTAGGATTTAGCCAAGGAACCATTTTGAGTTATTCGGTTGCTCTCTCCTATCCCAATAAAATAAAAAATGTGATAGCCCTCAGCGGATATATCAATGAGAAGATTCTTTTGGATGGATATGAAACCCAAAATATGGACCACTTGAATTTCTATGCGTCCCATGGACAAGTAGACCAGGTTATTCCTGTGGAATGGGCTCAAAAAGCTCCTGAGATACTAAAAAGATTGGGGGTTCGGCATATCTACGAAGAGTTTCCTGTGGGTCATGGTGTATCCCCACAAAACTTTTACTCTTTTAAAGCGTGGTTGGAAAAGCGTCTTTAATTGCTACGGGTATAAAGAAGATGGTCCAATAAGGTAAAATCAACACTTAAATCATCCTTTAGTTCATACTGGATAATCAAATCACCCCAGAATTTTCCATCTGAGAAGTCGGCTAATAACCACCTGTGATTCAACACCTTTATCTTATTGATTTTGAAGTCACTGTTCATACCGGCATAGGGAATTAATGGATTGTCTCCTGAACTTTCATTAGTCTCCAATAGTTTATCAGCAATATACCTTGCAGGATTTTTCAAATTCAAATGCTCGTAATAGGCCAACGCGTCATCATTATTCTCCAAGGAGAAATATTGAATGTCCAAAATCTCAAGTTGTGCCTTTTGTATAGAATCTTTGAGTATTTGATTTTCAGTTTCCAAATTTTTAATATCAGAATCAACTTCCTTCTGATATTTATTGCTACTTACAAATAGATACAATGCAATAAGGGCTGCAAAAACGAATAAGTATAAAAAAATCTTGTTTTTCATGAAATGGGTATGTTCAATTTAAGATTGTCATAAGCCAAGTGCACATTGTCAGGTAATTTACTTTCCACTTCTTCGTGGAATCCCAATAGATGGCTGATGTGGGTAAAATAGGTCTCTTCGGCTCCTATGACTTCTGCAAATTCAAGTGCCTCTTCCAAATTAAAATGGGAATGATGAGGTTCTTCTCGCAGCGCATTTACCACCAAAACCTTAGCTCCTAAGATTTTCTGTATTTGGTCCTCTTCCACCCGCTTCACGTCTGTTAAATACACGAAATCCCCCAATCGATAGCCAAAAACCTGCAGACGATTATGGTAGACTTCTATGGGCACAACTTCAAGATCTCCAACTTCGAAAGGGACGTCTTTTTCTACTTTATTGACTTGAACTGCAGGGGCACCTGGGTATCTATTCTCATCAGCGAAGATATAATCAAAACGACGGTTCAAGGATTCAATTACACGT
Source organism: Bacteroidota bacterium (assembly GCA_039184805.1). GTDB lineage: Bacteria > Bacteroidota > Bacteroidia > Flavobacteriales > Flavobacteriaceae > Flagellimonas. The sequence goes on from JBCDAX010000007.1 coordinate 35,413, forward strand.
TGATGGGCATAAATGGGAATATCGCCCTGCCGAAAAAAAAATGGCCTAATATCATCAATGCCAGCGGTATGGTCAGCATGTTCGTGGGTAAATAAAATACCGTCCAAACGGGTTACGGAATTCCTCAACATTTGTTGTCTAAAATCTGGGCCACAGTCAATAACATAATTGTGTTCTTTCCATGAGATCAAAACAGAAACACGTAGCCTTTTGTCCCTAGAATCCTTGCTTAAGCAGACCGGATGATTACTACCAATTACTGGGATTCCTTGTGAGGTTCCCGTACCTAAAAAAGTAATGGTCATCATATCATCCATTAAAATCAAAATTATAACTTATTTATGTAATTTGAAGGAATGAAAATGTAACTTTGTTTTTAGCTAAACCATTCCGTTATGTCTAACGTTCCCAGCGAAGAAAACGCTTTTGAGAATATCCTCTCAATAAAGGCGAAAACCCTCCGAATCAATCTCAATAAAAACATTTACGGCACTTTTGCTGAAATTGGAGCAGGACAAGAAACTGCTAGACAGTTTTTTAGGGCTGGTGGAGCCTCAGGCACCATTGCGAAAGCGATGAGCGCCTATGATAAGGCTTTTAGTGATGCTATTTACGGTATAGAAAATGATGGGCGTTATGTTACTCAGGCGAGATTGAAACGAATGTTAGTCCATGAAATGAACTTGGTGGAAGAACGTATAAGTCGAGATAGTAATCCTGATTATTTATTCTTTACATATGCAAATACGGTAGCGACCATCGATTTTTCCAAACGTTACAAAGGTCATGGATGGCTTGGAATACGTTTTCAATTGGACCCGAAGCAAAAAGAATTTGATGAAATTATTCTCCATGTTCGATTTAAGCAGAATGAAGCCAGACTGCAGCAAGAGACTTTAGGAACCTTAGGAGTCAATCTCATTTATGGGGCTTTCTTTAAACACAAAGAACCCAGAGTACTTTTAAAGGAGTTATATGACCACATTGATAAGGATACCTTGGAAATTGATATGGTCAACTTTATTGGACCAAGCTTCAAAGATGTGGATAATCGCTTAATGAGTCTGCAGCTTATCAGAAACGATATGACTGATGCGGTCATGTTCGGACCTGATGGAAACAACCTATTGCCCGCTGCGGTACTATACAAAAAGAATATTCTTGCCCTTAGAGGTAGCTTTCGTCCAGTAACCAAGGTCAATATGGATATGTTTCAGAAATCCTATGATATTTTCATCCGGGAACAAACGGTAGAGTACGAAAATACTATTGTGGTCTTTGAAATTACCTTATCTAACCTAAAAGCCTCTGGGGAGATTGATGAACAGGATTTTATGGACAGAGCCGAATTGTTAAGCTCATTAGGCCACACAGTTCTCATTTCTAAGTTCCAAGAGTATTATAAACTGGTAGAATATTTCAACAATTACACCAAGGCCAAACTGGGCTTGACTATGGGTATCAATAACTTAATTGATGTATTTGACGAAAAGTATTACCGTCATTTAAGTGGAGGTATTCTTGAAGCCTTTGGAAAATTGTTCTTCAAGGATTTGAAGGTTTACCTATATCCCATGAAAGACCCGCAAACAGGTCAAATCATGACTAGTAACAATGTGAAAGTGCACCCTCGTATGAAAGAACTGTATAAATTCTTCAAATACAATGGAAAGGTGATGGACATTATTGATTACGACCCAGATATTATGCACATTTTCTCAAGAGATGTATTGAAGCGTATTGGAAACGGTGAAGAGGGCTGGGAAGAAATGTTACCTGAGGGTATTGCGGAGATGATAAAGCAGAAACATTTGTTTCAAAGAAAAGAACTCGCAAGCAAAGAAAAAGCATAAAGGCCAAGTCGACTATAAATTAAAAAGGCACCTTTTAGGTGCCTTTTTTGGTTTAGTTTAGCAATTGTGCGGCGTGGTCTTTGGTTTTTACTTTCTCAATCACGCGTTCTACAATACCTTGTTCATCAATAACAAAGGTGGTTCTATGTAAACCATCATATTCCTTACCCATGAATTTTTTAGGGCCCCATACACCAAATGACTCAATTACTGTATGGTCCTCATCAGCTAGTAATGGAAAAGGGAAATCATATTTGTTTTTAAAATTGGCTTGTTTTTTCTGGGAATCTTCGCTTACTCCCAAAAGCTCGTACCCTTCTTCCTGCAATAAACTATAATTATCCCTAAGATTGCAAGCTTCTGCGGTACATCCTGGCGTGTTGGCCCTTGGGTAGAAAAAAACAACCAGTTTTTTACCTCTGTAATCTTCTAAATTTATTGTATTACCATCTTGGTCCTTTGCTGAAAATTCAGGTACTTTATCTCCTGCTTTGAGCATATTCATAGTAGTCTCGTATTTTAATATTGTTTAACTTATTTCGAGTAAATTTAAACAAAAATGACAAAACAGGATAAAGTAAATTTTATAATTACCACTTTGGATGAACTTTATCCGACAATTCCCATACCCCTTGACCACAAGGACCCGTATACCTTATTGATTGCCGTGTTAATGTCAGCACAGAGCACGGATGTTCGGGTAAATCAGATTACCCCCCTACTTTTTGCAAAGGCAGATAATCCATATGCCATGGTAAAACTGACAGTGGATGAAATTCGGGAAATTATAAAACCTGTGGGCCTCTCCCCAATGAAATCTAAAGGAATTCATGGACTTTCCCAGATTCTCATTGATAAGTATGATGGAGAAGTTCCCCAGGATATAGAACTGTTGGAAGAATTACCAGCGGTGGGGCACAAAACGGCCAGTGTAGTGGTTTCCCAAGCTTTTGGGATTCCTGCATTTCCTGTGGACACACATATTCATCGATTAATTTATCGATGGGGATTGAGCAATGGCAAAAACGTAGTGCAAACTGAAAAAGATTGTAAAAGGCTGTTTCCTAAGGATATATGGAACAGATTACATCTACAGATTATTTGGTATGGTCGGGAATATTCCCCAGCTAGAGGTTGGGATTTGGAAAAAGATATCATTACCAAGACCGTAGGAAGAAAAGCCGTAATCAAGGAATACCTCAAAAATAAAAAAGACCGCTAATTGCGGTCTTTTTTAGTACGGTCTACAAGTTTTAGTTTAAGCTCAACTCAAACTTTTGATTTTTAACATCCACTACTTGCAGTGACTTTGAGTAGCTCAGTAAAAAATCGATAGTTTCCCGTCTCGCTTTTACTGTTCTTGTAAGTCTTTGTTCTTCAGAGTAAATATTTTCCATATTTCAGCATTAATGTTACACTTAGATAACGGCGCTGATTTGGAAATATTGCAAGCTTCGATGGAATGCAGATTAATTCGTTAAAACGATATTATGTCTGTCTACGATTTTTCTTAGGTTAATAAGAGCATAACGCATTCTCCCTAAGGCAGTGTTGATGCTAACACCTGTATTTTCTGATATTTCTTTGAAACTCATATCCTTATAGATTCGCATTACCAAAACCTCTCTCTGATCATCCGGCAATTCCTCAATAAGCAGCGTCAAATCCTTATCAATCTGTTCTTTTATAATGCGCTTTTCTGCATTTAGCTTATCATCCTTGATTACAGAAAAGATGTTGAAGTCATCACTTCCTTCAAACTTGGGCATTCTTTTATTTTTTCTGAAGTGGTCTATAATTAGGTTGTGTGCAATTCGCATTACCCATGGAAGAAATTTACCTTCTTCACTATAGGAACCTCTTTTAAGAGTCTTGATTACTTTGATGAAGGTATCTTGAAAGATGTCCTCTGCAACATCCCTGTCCAAAACTTTAGAATAAATAAAGCTGGAAATTCTTTGGTTGTAACGATTAATGAGAGTTTCGAGAGCTTTTTCGTCTCCGCCAATGTAGTTCTTTACTAAAATCGAGTCGTCAATCTGTAGTTCCATACAAATTACTTTTTTGGTTAACACTATTCGCCTCCTTACCAGTTAAGGTGGCATAGTCAATTAGTTAATTTTTAAAAAAAGTAATTATCGCTGTATAGGCCTATCAGGTTTTTAATTACAACTCAAAGATATGTAAATCAGATACCCAGATGAAAACTTATGTTGTGATTTGGGCATTTTTAGATGTTAACTCAAACAATATACGTATTAAGTGGGGGGTATTGTATCTTTACACCCCTAATTTTAACAAATGGCCTCCATCCAAAACATCGATTCCAAAAAAAATATCATCATAAAAGGTGCCAAACTCCATAACCTTAAGAACATGGATGTTGTTATTCCTAGGAATCAATTGGTGGTGATTACGGGCTTATCCGGTTCGGGCAAGTCGAGTTTGGCCTTTGATACGCTCTATGCTGAGGGTCAACGTAGATATGTAGAGAGTCTTTCTTCGTATGCCAGGCAATTTTTGGGGAAACTGGACAAACCCAAGGTAGATTATATTAAAGGTATAGCTCCAGCTATAGCCATCGAACAAAAAGTAAACTCGACCAACCCGCGTTCTACGGTAGGCACAACTACGGAAGTATATGATTACCTTAAACTATTATATGCCAGAATTGGTAAGACCATTTCCCCTATTTCAGGAGAAGCGGTAAGAAAGCATACTGTGACTGACGTTGTAAACCACGTCAAAAGTTTTCCGGAAGGAACCAAACTTTTACTACTTTCTCCTATTACTATTAAGGAAGATAGAGACCCGGTAAAATCACTTCTACTTTTTTCAAAACAAGGTTATGCCAGAATCAAGTACAACAACGAAGTTGTACGAATTGATCAAGCACCCCAAGATATCGGTAGGATGTTCGAATTGGTTGTTGACCGAATTGTCGTCAAAGACGATGAAGATTTTTTTAATCGACTTGGTAATGCTGTGGATAATGCCTTCTTTGAAGGAAAGGGAACATGTGCCATTGAGAATTTGGCAGATGGCACTATAGCCAGTTTCAGCAATCAATTTGAGTTGGATGGAATGAAGTTTATGGAACCCAATGTGCACCTTTTCAGTTTTAATAACCCTTATGGAGCTTGTCCTAGATGCGAAGGGTATGGCGATATTATTGGCATTGATGCTGACTTGGTGATTCCAGATACTTCCCTTTCCATTTATGAGAGTGCTGTTTTTCCATGGCGAGGGGAAAGTATGAGTTGGTATAAAGACCAATTGGTAAACTCGGCCTACAAATTTGATTTCCCAATCCACAAACCCTGGTTTGAACTTAGTGAGGAACAAAAGGAATTGGTTTGGAATGGCAACGACCACTTCATCGGGATACATAAGTTTTTTGAACAGCTCGAAGAGAAAAGCTATAAAATCCAAAACAGGGTGATGCTTTCTAGATATAGAGGAAAAACAAAATGCCCCGTTTGTAAGGGAAAACGGTTACGAAAGGAAGCGAATTATGTGAAAATTGATGGGAAATCCATTTCAGACCTTATTGAGCTACCCATTAAAAAACTGATTCCTTTTTTTGAAAACCTTCAACTTTCAGAACATGATTCGCAAATAGCGAAACGTCTCCTTAAAGAAATCAATACAAGATTGGATTTTCTTCATAAGGTAGGTTTAAGCTATCTCACGCTTAACCGAAAATCGAATTCATTGTCCGGGGGAGAAAGTCAGCGTATCAATCTGGCCACCTCATTGGGAAGTAGCCTGGTAGGTTCCATGTACATTTTGGATGAACCTAGCATTGGACTGCATCCCAAGGATACCGAAAACCTTATTGATGTGCTGAAGTCTTTACGAGATTTGGGAAATACAGTCATCGTTGTTGAACATGATGAGGACATCATGAAAGCTGCTGATAAAATCATCGATATCGGGCCGAAGGCCGGAACGCTCGGAGGACAATTGGTCGCTGAAGGCAGCTTTTCGGAAATACTTTTGGCCAAAACACTAACTGCAGAATACCTTAATGGAACTCAAGCTATTGAGATTCCAAAAGAGCGCAGAACTTCCAAAAGCCACATTCAAATTGTTGGTGCAAGAGAGAACAACCTAAAAAATATCAACGTAACCTTTCCTTTGGATATGCTTACAGTAGTTACCGGAGTATCGGGAAGTGGAAAAAGTACTTTGGTAAAGCGCATATTATACCCTTCTATTTTAAAAGAAGTTGGAGGCTATGGCGAAAAAGCCGGACAATTCACCAAGATTGAAGGAAAGTATGCTCACATCAAACATGTAGAGTTCGTTGACCAGAACCCAATAGGTCGTTCATCTAGGTCAAATCCGGTAACCTATATAAAGGCTTACGATGATATTCGCGCGCTGTTTGCCTCACAAAAACTAAGCAAACTACGAGGATACCAAGCGAAGCACTTTTCCTTTAATGTAGATGGTGGTCGATGTGAAAAATGTAAAGGTGAAGGTGAAATAACTGTAGAAATGCAGTTTATGGCTGATGTGCATTTGGAATGTGATGTATGTGGCGGAAAACGCTTCAAGAAGGATATTTTGGAAGTTCAATTTGAAGGCAAGAACATTGATGACATTCTGAATATGACGATTGATGAGGCCATTGCGCATTTCAAAACCCATACCCAGAAAAAGATTGTGACCAAACTCCAACCCTTACAGGATGTGGGATTGGGATATGTAACCCTTGGACAATCTTCTTCAACACTTTCGGGAGGAGAGGCCCAACGCATCAAGCTGGCTTCTTTCTTAGTTAAAGGAGATACTAAGGAAAAAGCACTTTTCATTTTTGATGAACCCACTACGGGACTTCATTTCCATGATATTAATAAACTCCTCAAATCCTTTACTGAATTGATGGCCAAAGGCCATTCCGTCATTGTCATAGAGCACAACATCGACCTTATTAAATGTGCAGACTATATCATTGACCTTGGGCCTGAAGGAGGTGAAAAGGGAGGAAATTTAGTAGCAGAAGGCACCCCAGAAGAAATTGCTCGAATAAAAGAATCGTATACAGCGAAATATCTTAGGGAGAAGCTGTAGATTTTACCCAAAGGAAAGAGCCATTCAAGATATAGTGATTGGAGAGCAACTATGTCTAGTTATACTACTTTTCTTTACCTTACGTAATGTATTTCGTCAAATTAGGCTGCATGAGAAGTAGTTTAAAGAAAAATACATCAATCCATATCTCCTTTTCATCAATTCAAATGGCCTTTTTATAAATACCGCTCGGCCATTCTTTGATAGAAATCAAATATTTGTGTCCAAAAGCGAATCCTTATAGTTATCGGCTATACATCCTCAGGGAATTGCACAAAAACCCTATGGATTGACGGCACTTTTACTCTGCACAACATATTCTCGCCCTAATCGCTTAAAGCGTAAAAAAGTAATGTTTTATCGCTTAGCAATCTTAGAAAAGGCTTTATGCGCTATAGAGTTTCCATTACACTTTGGATTATCAAATCCATTCAAACTCAACAAAATTTAAGGTTACATGGGCTTTAATGATAAACTTTCCAAAAGATATAAGTGTTTACCTCTTGTCTTCCTCTTTTTTTTCTTTATCTACGGTTTTTGTTTATTCTTTCCTTCCAAGTCTTCCTTTTCATACCATGTGGAAAACATTTTAGAAAACAAGATGCCACAACCTGAACCTTCTGAACTATTTGTGCCTGCCATTGCAATTGTGAAGAAGGGAATAGCGACAAACTCCGGTGGCAGCCCTGGTTGTGACGAAATTCGGTTTACCTATGAGGTGACCAACCAAAGTGGTGAAGGTCAAATATTGACGAATGTTGCCGTAACAGATATTGACCTAGGTGGGTTGATTGCTGGACCAGACTCTGGAGATTTGGATGTTATTGGTCTCTTGGAACCTGGAGAAACATGGATATTTTCTGCCACCTATGGCATAACCAGTCAGGACATTATCAATGGTGAATTTGGAGAAAACCCTGCAAATGTAAGTGCCACTGTACAAGGTGAAGGTATACCCATAAGTGATGTTTCTCATCCAACAGACATATCAGGTCAAGCTCCTACAATCATTGACCTTACCCAATGTCGTAAACCTGGAATAGGGATAATAAAAGAGGAGTTTCCTCAAGATTTGGACAATGACCTTTGCTTTGAAAGCGTTTTGTATCGCTTTACCGTGGGTAATGTGGCTCATCTACCACTAAAAAACATTGTGGTTACAGATAATCTTCTTGGTGGCGTTGTGCCAGGCCCAGTGGCAGGTAGTGATATAAATGATGATGGAATCCTAAATCCAGGAGAGGAATGGACCTACCAAGTTCTTTATGCTATAGAGTTGCAAATTACAGGTGAGGTTAAGAACCAAGCCACCGTTCAGGGCGAGTCCATGGAAGATGGGCAAATTGTAATGGATTTATCACATAATGAAGAATATGAATTAAATGGAGACACTATTTCTCCCTATGACGAAGTCTGTACCAGCAGTTTTGCCAGACTACAACTCGTAAAAGAATCAAACCCGACAGACTTAAATACTGATTCATGTTTCGATGCCATAAACTACACCTTTACTATACAAAATGGTGGAGATGTAGATTTGAGGAATATTGAATTGGTTGATGATAGGTTGGGGTTAGAGTTTACCGGTCCTTTTGATGGTGATGACAACAACGATGGTATTTTGGAATCTACCGAGGTTTGGACCTATACTACTCAATACCTTGTTACTCAGCAGGACGTAAATATAGGCGAAGTCAGTAATCAGGCTACCGTGACTGGTCAAGTAAAGGATTTTGATTTCCTGATATTCGACAACTCTGATGATGACGACTTTGAGGAAAATGATGCTACAGTTGAAGACGTGTCCGACTACTGCTCCATTTTAAATATTGGGCTTAGAAAAGAAGGTAACCTTCGTGATTTAAACCAAGATGGTTGTTTCGAAACTATAGAGTACATATTTACTGTTGAAAATATCGGCTTGGTTGATTTAGAAAACATTCAGTTAACTGATGGAAATCTCTTTGGGGATGAACCGATTGACAATTTAGCACCTGAGCAAGATGAAAACGGTGATGATGTGCTTTCCGTAGGTGAAAATTGGGAATATGTTGTTTTGTATCCCATTAACGATGGAGATATTGATGCAGGTATAAAAATCAATCAAGCCTTTGTCACTGCTGTAGAAAGGAACGAAGGTACTCCTGTGTCCGATTCCTCCCACCCTACAGATTTGTTTGACGATGGAGATACTGAAACCATTACCGTAGGTGCCTGCGTATCCGAACCTTCCATTTCGCTTATCAAAAGTGGAACACTCATAGATTTGAGTGGTGATGGTTGTCCAGAAACCATTCTATATAGGTTTGAAGTTATAAATACCGGAATCGGGGATTTAGAAAACGTTTCACTTGTTGATATGGATTTATTTGAAAATGAATCCTTCGGACCTTTACCAGGTCAGGATGTTGAAGGCGATGACGTATTGTCCATGGGAGAGACATGGGCTTTTGAAGGCTTGTATTCCATTACTTCAGTGGACATTGACGCAGGCATTGTGAATAATGAAGCTGAAGTGACTGCCAATGAACAAGGTACTGGCATTCAGGTTATGGATGCTTCCCATCCTGACAATATCACCTTGGATGGCATTACCCAAACACTTACGGATGGTGCTTGTCCTGCTGGTCCTTCCATAGGGCTTATTAAAGTAGGTATGTTGGAAGACTTGGATAATGACGACTGTAACGAGCTTATTATCTATCGATTTATAGTCAAGAATACAGGGACTGAAGACTTGGAACAGATTTCCATAGAAGACCAGCCTTTGTTTGGTGACCAACCTATTGATATCCCCTTGCCTAACGAGGATACAAACAATGATGGTATACTTTCAATTGGCGAAGAATGGGTTTTTGAAGCTCCATATTCCATATTCCAAGCAGACATTGATGTCGGATTTATAGAGAATCAGGCAACAGTTTTTGCAATGGCTTCCGATTTAGGGATTCAAGATGATTCTGATGACAATAGTTTTGCTGAGAATGACCCGACACTCACTCTAACGGGAGAAGCATGTGATTTTGGCCCAGGGATTGGATTGGTAAAAGTTGGAGAGTTGAAGGATTTGGTAGGCCAAGATGACTGTCCTGATACCATCCAATATACATTTGTTGTAACCAATATTGGAACTCGAGACTTGGACAGAGTCTCCATTATGGATGAATTTTTATCTGGAGACATATCCATTGATGGTCCCTTGCCTGCCGTAGACGTTAATAGTGATGGTATTTTATCGGTAGGAGAATATTGGGTTTATGTCGTACTCTACCCCATTACCCAAGACGATATCAATTTAGGCGAAGTGGAAAATCAAGCAAGTGTAATTGCCTACGAAGAAAACACGGACATCCAAGTTTTAGATATATCTGACTTTGAAAGTAATTGGGATGACAGACCTACTATAACCCCTCTAGTGGATGAGTGTTTGATTCCGAACAACCCTGAACCACCCACGCCGGTCGGAGATTTTGAAATTTACAATGGACTTACTCCCAATGGCGATGGGCTTAATGATTATTTCTCCATTAAAGGCATTGAAAACTATCCTAAAAATAGCCTCAAGATTTATAACAGGTGGGGTGTATTGGTGTATGAAGCTGAAGAATATGGGATAGGAAACAATTTATTTGGAGGAACTTCTTTTGGAAGGGCCACTATAGCTTCAGGCAAGGAACTTCCCTCTGGCACCTACTATTATATTCTAACCTTTTTTGAAGAAAATCCAGGTCAACCCAATTATACAGGCTATTTGTATATCAATCGAGAATAAAGCCATCCAAACCAAATCATGACTAACCTGCTACCCTTTCCTAAAAAGAAAACCAGTGCCTTGTTCTTTGCATTAAGTACTATTCTGACCCTATTATCTAGCTTACATGCTCAGCAAGATGCGCAATACACGCAATATATGTACAACACTCAGATTGTAAACCCCGCCTATGCTGGTTCTAGGGAAACTCTTAGTTTTGGGGTATTAGGGCGTACACAATGGGTAGGATTTGATGGAGCTCCACAGACCTTTACCTTTACCGCCAATGCCCCTGTTGGATTGTATAATAGTATGGGATTGGGTCTATCAATTGTACATGACCAAATTGGCCCTGCCATAGAATCTAACGTAAATATTGATTTTTCATATACCATAGATGTCTCCCGAACCAGTAGATTATCTTTTGGACTAAAAGGCGGTCTGGATATGCTGGATGTGGATTATAATAGACTTACTTTGGCCCAGGCCTCGGACCCTATTTTTCAAGCAGAAATTGACCAAAAACTTCAACCCCAAGCTGGCGCTGGACTTTATTTTACCAATGATAGGTTTTACGCTGGAGTATCCGTCCCCAACTTTCTTAATACAAAACACTTTGATGAAAATGCATTGGAAGATACCGATGTAGGTGGGATTGCGGTGGAACGTCTACATTACTTTCTAATCTTAGGCCATGTATTTGATTTAGGAAGAATTATAAAATTTAAGCCTGCTACCCTTTTAAAAACGGTAAGTGGTGCCCCCCTTCAATTGGATGTATCCGCCAACTTTATGTTCAATGACAAATTTGTTTTAGGTGCTTCTTATCGTTGGGATGCCTCACTGAGTGCAATGACCGGTTTCCAAATCTCTAGGTCATTTTTTGCAGGAGTTGCCTATGATTATCAATCCACCAATCTAGAAGCCTATAGTGATGGCTCTTATGAGGTCTTTCTTCGATTTGATATTTTCAATAGAGCTGATAAGATTTTGATTCCACGATTTTTTTAAAATGAAAGTTGCATGAAAAAAAATCTTCCCTCATCCATTATATTCATTTTCACCTTTCTTTTCATAATAAGTCACTGTTCTTATTCGCAAAAATCCAAACTTAAAAAGGCCAACGTGGAATTTGACCAGTATGCTTACATCGATGCCCGTAAGATTTATTTGAAAGTAGCCGAATCTGGATATGAATCTCCTCAACTCTTTAAAAAACTAGGTGACACTTATTATTTCAACAGTGAGTATCATGAAGCCATAAAATGGTATAAAAAACTAATTAAAAAATTTCCAAATAACTTAGAGTCCGATTATTACTATCGCGCGGCCCAAACTTATAAAAGTATTGGCCAATACCATGACTCCAAAAAAATGATGGGGAAGTATGCCTCCTTGACCGCAAATTCCAATATCGCCAAGAATTTTGTAGAAAACTATCCTTATTTGGATAGTTTGGTCGGTTTTGAGTCTACAAAATTTATAGTGGAGAATATTACCAATACCCAATCAGTCTCTGATTTTGGCCCTTCACTATCAGGAAACAAAATAATATATGCATCATCTTCGGGTAATCCCCAAGGAGATAAAATCCACGATTGGAACGGTATGCCCTATTTGGATTTATATGAGGCAGAAATTGATGAAGACTATCAGCTATCAAAACCAAAACCTTTAAAAGGAGATATCAACTCGCCTTATCACGAATCCTCTGCGGTAATTACAAAAGATGGAAATACTATGTATTTTACCCGGAACAACTATATAAACGGAAAGAAAAAAAGTAATAAGAACAAACTGGTGACTCTAAAGATTTACCGAGCCCAAAAGAGTCAAGATGGTTCATGGAAAAATGTGGTAGAACTACCCTTTAATAATGATTCATATTCTGTAGCCCATCCTTCCTTAAGTCCTGATGAGAGTCGCTTGTATTTTTCTTCAGATATGGATGGAACTTACGGCGAATCCGATATATGGTATGTGGAAATTGGTTCTAATGGCGGTTACTCCAGCCTACAAATCTGGGTGCAGAAATTAATACAGAAGCTAGAGAAACCTTTCCATATATAAGCGAGCGCAACAATTTATATTTTTCGAGCGATGGGCATCTAGGTTTGGGTGGATTGGATGTTTTTGGAATTTCATTGGATGAAAACGGAGTCTTTGAAAAAGTAACCAATTTAAGAAAGCCAATAAATTCCAGTAAAGATGATTTCGGTTTTATTATGGATGAAGAAAAGCAAATTGGTTACCTTTCTTCCAACAGGGATGGTGACGCTGGAAGTGCATCGGATGATATTTATCGCGTATGGGAAAGATGTGGAGTCATTATTATAAATGGGTTGGTCACAGATTTGGATACGGGTACACCACTCCAAGCATCCATTGTGACACTTCTGGATGACACTAATATTGAAATTGGCAAAATGAAACCCAATGCAAAAGGATACTTTGTATTCAAAGATTCCTTGGATTGTGGAAAACGTTATGCGCTACGTGCTGAAACAACAGACAATTCATATGTCCCCGTAGAAAAACGTATTCTAACACCTCGGGGAACCCATACTTTGGAAGTCAACCTAGAATTAACCCCGACAGATTGCCCTAATGATGATTTGGGCTGCCGTTTAAACCTCCAACCTATATACTTCGACTATGGAAAATATACCATAAGAAAAGATGCCGAAGTAGAATTGGCAAAAATACTTGAGGCAATGAAAACCTATCCCGAAATAAAAATTCATATTGAATCCCACACCGATTCCAGATCAAGCTCAGAATTCAATAAAAAACTTTCTTCAAGAAGGGCTTATTATACTATGGAATGGTTCGTCAAAAACGGAATTGACCGTTCCAGACTTTCTTCTAAAGGATATGGCGAATCACAACTTTTAAACCAGTGTGAAAACGGAATAAAATGTTCGGAGGAGGAACATCAATTGAATCGTAGATCAGTTTTCTTGCTTCGTGAATAAATTATAACTTGTTCATTTTCAATTATTTAAATCATGTCTTATTTTTTTGGCACGCTGTTTGGTTAGTAAATACCAGAATGTAAATAGTTGCATTCTATAACTTAAAACAGTAGGATATGAAAAAGTTTGTACTCATTTTAGCGGGAGTCCTTTTTGGAACATTTAGTTCTCAGGCATCCATAGTTGAAGATAACAACTTCACCACGCGTAATTTCGGATACGGAAACTCCTTCATCTTTGCGGAAGGTGGGATAACTTTTTCAGTATACCCTGATGGTGAATTTGATTTCTTTATTGATAATCAGGTAAACGTAGGAGTTGGTGCTAGAATAGGAAATGTTGGAGTTACATTCAACTCTGGATTCAACTATAATCCTTTTGTACAGTATGATGATTATGGTGCTGTCATCCAGGTAGAAAATATTCCGATTTTCTATGATAACTGGGGTCGAGTTAGCCAAATTGGTAGTGTTGATGTTTGGTACAGAAATGGTTTAGTGAGACGTGTAGGGGGACTTAACGTTTTCTATAATGGCGGAGTATTTAGCCATTACACAGGGTTCATTAATGTGTATAACAGGCATTATGTATATAGACCATTTCACAGGTTCTTTATAAGACCGGCAGTTGGTTTCTGTAATGTATGGAGAACACCCTATAGAAGGTATTACAGACCATTGCGATACACTTTTTATAGACCCTACAGAAATAACTATAGAAGGGCTTACGCCAGAATTGGAAGAACATATAGAAATGATTACAGAGTTGCGCGTAGAGCTAACATCTATAGAAACGACAGAAGAGTTGCTGTAAGAAACAACGGTAATTTCAGGAGAAATGAAGTTGGAAGATCAAATAGATCTGTAGAAAGGTCTATCTCAAGATCTAATGGAAATCGAGTTTCCAATATAGATCGCAACAGAACGGTACGAAGATCAGATGACGGTAGAAGAAATACAGTAAATAGATCGGAGAATACGGTGCGAAGAAATGACAATAATGAACGTACTATAAATAGAAGTGCGAATAGAAATGGAAACAGAAGTGGAAACACAGTAAGTAGAACGGTTACCAGAAGAGAGGTAACCCGTACTCCAAACTCTAGAACGGTAAATAGAAGACAAGTGACTACTACGCCGAATAATAGAAGTGTTACTAGGAGTACGACCAGAACTACGAAAGCGCCCAACACTTCCAGAAAAAGTGTGGCCGGTAGAAGTAATTCTGGAAACAGAACTGTAAAAAGAAGTTCTTCTGCTACTGTGAAAAGAAGTTCAGGAAATTCCGTTTCACGTAGAAGCAGTACTAGTAATTTGAAATCAAGAACGCGAAGTTCTAGAACAAGATAAAATGTAGTTTTTAGGTTGGTTAGTTGTTTACCCCGTGGTTGGATTTATCCGCCACGGGGTTTTTCTTTCACATTATTCCTGTTTTTTTAACCACTTGGAAAGCACACCAGTAATGTCTTCAGATATGTCAAAACGGTACAAAATGCCTAAATACATAACAGCGATAATACTAGACTTCAATAGGATGTTTAGAATAGGATGAAACTCAAAATTAAATACGCTAAAAAGTGCTCCCAACAGAACCAAGGTCGCGAACACCTTAAATGTTGATTTGGAAAAAGGTAACATGCCAAACTTCAATTTTACAAAAACCAACTTGGTAATGTTGAATAGAAAAATCGAAATAAAACTAGCCAAAGCAGCACCTGCAATCCCATATATTGGAATGAGCAGTAAATTTAAAAGAATGGTCAAAGCGGCCAATCCCAGTGCAAAAAACAAAATGGTTTTATAATATCTGGAATTGTACAAAATGGAATTGTTGTTTCCCAAAAGGGAATCAAACACTTTGGCCATTCCAATCAAAAAAACGATGTAAAATCCATTTCGATAGGTTTCCGGCAATAGCAAGTACAAATCTTCCAAGTTGAGGATAATCAATAGGAAGAGAATTCCTGATGCTATAAAAAGGGTTAGAGAGGTTTTCTTATATAAAGTTTCCAATCCAAAGGAATCACCCTTATTGAGTAATTCGGCGGTTAAAGGATATGTAATCTGATGCATGGCCCTAGATGGCACAATGATAACCGTTGCGATATAGACAGCTACCCCATAATAGGCCACATTCTCAATCTTTACAAATTGATTTATCATCACCTTATCTATTTCCAAAAGTATGAGCGCAGCCGAGCCTCCTAAAATAATTAAGAAAGAATACGAAAGCACCTCTTTTGTATTGTCTGGGAATACTAAGCTTAGTTTCGGGAAGTGAATTCGGTACGCATAAATCTTTAAAATTATGGTCCTCAACATATATAATCCAATCAGGAGTTTAAAGAATAATTCTAAGGAGAAGACTTCAAAATACAGCAATAGTAAAAGAATAGTAACACCTACCCTACCGAAAACCTCTTTCATAAAGTTCCCAAAAACAGAGTTTAAGTGAACCTTGCACCAGGCGTAAAACACTTCAAAATAGGCCATAGCCAATCCTACAAAAAATACGTACCACAGATAATCCTTAACCATTGGGTTTACTTGCGAAATGAGTTCTCCCAAGGGCTCATTGAAAATCAGTAATATTCCACCTAAAGGAATTATCCCAAGAAAAGGAGTAAGAAGCATTAAAGTTAGAAATCCATCTTTTTCTGATGTTTGATACTGACTATGGAATTTGACCATGGTATTATGTACTCCAAAAGCCATCAACGGCATTAAAATTGCCCCAGAGGCAAGAATGAAAGTTACCAGCCCATAATACGCATCAGGAAGGATTTTTGTATAAAGAAAAATGGTATTTACAGCACCGAACAGGAATCCTGCATAGGTCGTGAAAATATTCTTTAAGGATTGTTTTAGGACGATTCCCATTGAATGAAATTAGCCAAAGATTCGGTCAGAACCTTTCTATGGTATTTTTCAATATATTCCGGCTTGCTATGTAACTGGTTCTTCTGATATTGTTTGAACCAATTCAAAAGTACAGTTTTAATTCCTTCCGTATCCGAATGCCCAAAAACTTCCCCAGATTGGGTTTCAGAAATCATTTGCCCAGCCTCCCATTCTTTAGGGCCTATTCCCAAAATGGGCCTTCTAGCATTAAAGTATTCAAATAGTTTTCCTGGAATTATACCACGTGTTTCTTCCGAATCAATCTCGAGCAAAAGTAAGATTTGACTCTGCCTTTGTAATTTCAATACCTCTTCGTGGGATACATAGCCCTTATAATCCACATATTTCGATAAATCCTTGCTGTTAATGAAGTCTTTTACCTCCTCTCCTACCACTCCAACCAATCTAAGCTGTACAGCATTCGCAAAATCACTATGTTCATCGATTAATTCTTTAATTGCTTCCCAGAGATTTTTTGGATTTCTTCCTGTAAGTAAAGATCCAATATGTGAAATAGTCAACTTGGAATCCAACTGCCCCACCTCAAAAATATCATCAAACCCATTGGTAATCGTTTGAATTGGAGTGTTTGTAATTTCTTTGAATTCTGCTTTCGTGGTATTACTGGTTACAATCAACTTATCTGCGCTATCCAACACCACCTTCTCCAAGTGCTTGTGTTTTCTTTGTGAGGATAAGGTCAAGCGCAGTTTTTTATGATAACCGATAGAAGTCCAAGGGTCCCTAAAATCGGCGAGCCATTGAATGTTGAACTTCTGTTTTAGACCTAATCCAATAAGATGAATACTATGAGGTGGCCCTGTTGTGATTATGGTATTGATGTTGTGTTCCTCAATAACTTTGGATAAGACTTTTATAGATGGCTTTACCCATAATTTACGGGCATCAGGAATAAAAAAATTACCCCTCACCCATAACAGGAAATTCGCAAGTAATGAAGTTTTCTTTTCAGGAATCATTCCCGAACTGATGCTCTTGGTTTTCTTTTTGGATAAAAGCGAAGCAAAAGCGTAAGGTTCCCGAATAGGCTGCTTTAAAACCTGTATACCCTCTGGGATTTCTTCAATCAGATTAGCGTCAACAATGGGATAATTCGGATTTTCAGGAACATAGACTATGGGTTCAATCCCGAAATAGGGTAAATATTTGACAAACTTGAGCCAACGTTGCACACCTGGCCCACCAGCAGGAGGCCAATAATATGCTATGACCAAAACCTTTTGCATTAGGCTTTGCTTTTTTTCTTTTTGTCCCGGGAAAACAAAGTAAATCCGAACCCTCCAAGAATAATAACCGCCAAAACAATACAGCTAATCATACTTATTTGACTACCCATTTGAACAACTTCCGGTTCAAACTCGAAAATCACCTCATGCTGTCCTGAAGGAATTCGCAAGCCACGCAAAGCATAGTTTACCCTAAAATGTTCTTGCGTTTTTCCATCAATGGTAACCTTCCAGCCTTCAGGATAATGCATTTCAGAAAAAACAGCGAACCCTTCATTGGCATTATCAGAACGATATTTTATAAAGTCAGGCCGGTATTCCACCAAGTCAATTGTTGCTAGGGAATCAACCTGGTAATTATGCTTTGTTAATTTCGGGTATATCTTCGTATTGAGAACAGCTTCTTCTTTTGAGGTAAATGAACTAAGTTTCTGAATTTCATCATCAGAAGAATTTGCGGGTATAATGCTTTCTACAAACCAAGCATTTCCATTCCTGTTATCATTTATTGCCGGAACACTATTCCCTTCGGCATCCTGCTGAATTACATATTTTACATTCAGCATATCCAATACCTCTGTGTTGTTTTTGTACAAATGGAACTCAAATAAATCCTGAAGACGTTTGGGTTTTGCAGCATGATACCCGCCGATTGATTTATGAAAAAATGAAGTTCTTGCTCCATTAATACCTTCCTGTGGGTCGAAAACGCGGTAGATTCCTTTATCCTGTTGAATCGCGTTGTCAATCTGACTTGCCTGAAAAGGGGTATTAACTTGCCGTTGTCTCACAAAATCATCTTCATTTACATAACGTTGTGCAACACCTACCAAATCAAATAGAATAAGGACGCCCAAAGCAATAGTTGCAACATTTTTGTTGACTTTCTCCTTAATCAATAACCACAGAACAAAAGCTGCTAGCGCAACATAGATAAATGACCGTATGGTGTCATTAATATATACTGCTTCCCTGTCCCTTTGTATCATGGATATCAGTTCGTCTCCAAAATAGGACCGGTAGGTTTCGTCCTGAGCCCCCACAAAATCAAAAAAGCCCATCAAAACAAAGATGAAAATCACCAGTCCCAAAAGAATGAAAAAACCCCATTTAAGTGCCCTCAGCATGTCTTTACGCTGAACTTTGGCCCTATAAATCTCTCTTAACCCTAAAATTCCTAGCAGCGGCAAACATAATTCCAACACTACTTGAATAGAAGAAACAGCACGAAACTTATTGTATAGCGGAAAATAATCAATCATGAAATTGGTTAACTCGGGGAAGTTTTTACCCCATGAAAGAAGTAAGGAAAGTAGTGCTCCGGTTACCAACCACCATTTGCGTTTTCCTTTGACCAGAAATAAACCCAATACAAACAGAAATAAGACAATCGCTCCAACATAAGCTGGACCTGCTACGATAGGTTGACTCCCCCAATATAGGGGTAATCCACTCGCAAACTCCAGAGCCCTATTTGGCTGCAACCCTTGTCCCACTAGATATTCGTAAGCTTTGGAACCCGTACCTAAGTCTTCATTTCGAGAGCCCCCAAAAAGTCTAGGAGAAAATAGATTCAATGATTCTGAAATTCCATAACTATATTCGGTGATATACTCCCTATCCAGTCCATTAGCTATTTCTTTTGGTGTTCCGTCTGGATTAATGGTCAATTCTGATTTACCCCGTGTACTCCAGTCAGCATATTCCTTTGTTGCTAAAAGTCCGGTAGCATTGGTAGCAATGGAAAGAGCCACAGCCAAAATCAAAAGACCTACGGATGAGAAATAATGCTTTAGCTGCTTTTTCTTGATGGCATATATCAGATACACAATTCCTAGTATCAAAACCAACAACATAAAATAATAGGTCATCTGGTAGTGATTGGCACTAATTTCAAGAGCCATTGCCAATGCCGTCAAAACAAAGCCAAGTAGATATTTTTTACGAAATACCAGAATGATTCCCCCCAAAACCATAGGAATATAGCCCAAGGCATGTGCCTTTGCATTATGTCCAACTCCCAGTATGATTATCAGATACGTGGAAAAACCAAAGGCCAGTGCCCCTAAAACAGCTAGCCTGAATTCGACTTTAAGGCACATCATAAGAATATAAAACCCTATAAAGTATAGAAAAAGGTAATCAGCTGGGCGAGGTAAAAACCGAATAAGCCTATCCAACTTCTTCACATAATCATGGGGGTAGTTGGCCCCGAGCTGATAGGTTGGCATTCCTCCAAAAGCGCTGTTTGTCCAATACGATTCTTCCCCTGTCAGCTCCTTATAGTCGTTTCTTTCCTTAGCCATACCCTTGTACTGGGCAATATCTGATTGAAAAATGGCCTTTCCCTGCAAAACGGGATAGAAATAGACCAAAGCCACTAAAATGAAAAAAACTAAAGCCCCAAGATGGGGAATAGCATATTTTGGAGATAGCTTCATGAACTGATTTTGAGAAAACAAATATTAGTTAATTTCTTCAAAATCTATATATTCTCCAACTTTTTTTGAGGGGTTTGATTTTCTGGAAGGTCTGGTAAAAACAGAGGTTTCTCCTTCTTTAGATTTGTTTTCTTCTCGATAATCATGCTGCGTAAACTGACCGCCAAACCTTTCTTGGGTCTTTTTCATGGCATATCCAAACAATTTGGGTGCCAACCATCGCGCCAGCAATTTTACCGCATAGTATACTAATATGAGAAGTAAAATCGTTTGTATTAAAACCATATGACTGAACTATTGCATCAAAATTACCTTGTAAGTCTATCCAAAAG
Source organism: Bacteroidota bacterium (assembly GCA_039184805.1). Taxonomy (GTDB): domain Bacteria; phylum Bacteroidota; class Bacteroidia; order Flavobacteriales; family Flavobacteriaceae; genus Flagellimonas. Next base: position 55,991 of record JBCDAX010000007.1, read on the forward strand.
CAATAAAGTATCTTAAAATAGTATTAAAGTTATATGGGCACCAATCAAATGTATAGCAAACTCCTTGTTCTTTTTTTTCTTCCCTTTTTGGCTGCAGGTCAATATACGGATGTAATTAATTCAAATAGGCCTGGAAGAGCCGCTAGTGCTTATTCCGTTGGTACGGGGGTTGTACAAGCGGAAGTTGGAATCTTATATGAACAGCAAGATGATGCGTCTTTAAATTCAGATTCCAACATTTTCGGTGCAGACTTTGCCATACGCTATGGTTTTTTGTTTGAACAACTGGAAATAATTTATGAGGGCTCGTTTATAAACCAAAATCTTACCTTCCTTGAAACTGGATTGGAAGAAACACGCACCGATTTTTCCAGAAACAGGGCTGGCTTAAAATACTTAATATTCGACCCTTTTAAAGACCCGGAAAGAAATAAACCAAATCTATATAGTTGGAGGGCCAACAACGTTTTTCAGTGGAAGAATTTAATACCGGCAGTCTCCATTTATGCGGGAGCTACCTTCAATTTGGGTGAAAATCCCTTTTTTGTAGATGTACCCACTGTTTCACCTCGGGTTGCCATTGCAACACAAAGCCGCCTTTCTCCAAGATTCGTTCTTATTTCGAATGTGGCATATGACCGGATTGGGACCGATTTTTCACAATGGAGTTATGCAGTTTCATTGACCCATGCTTTCAGAAACCCCAAATGGAGCGTCTTTTTTGAGAACCAGGGCTTTTTGGCTGGGATACAAAACGATATTCTTTTACGAACTGGGGTGGCTCATTTGTTCAATGAGAACTTTCAAGCCGATTTCCATTTAGGTTCGAATTTTAAAAATGATCCTTCTCGCGTATTCGCCGTTCTAGGATTTTCATACCGTCTTGATTTTCATAAGGATAAATTGGTTCCGATAGCTGACCAAAAACCATCAAAAGAGAACAAAATCAAAAAACAGAATTTTAAGAAGCAGCGTAAAAGGAAAAAGAAAAAAGACGACTTCTAAGGATTTGTTCTTTCCATTGTTGTCCAGACTGGAATTATTCCTATTATTGGGCTTACAAAACTCACTGTATGATTACCATTCAAAAGGTTGAAAGCAAAGCTGATTTAAAACGTTTTGTGAAGTTTCCTTTTTCGCTGTATAAAAACTCTCCGTATTGGGTGCCACCTATCATCAAAGATGAGATGGAATCCTTCAATCCAGATAAAAACCCAGCATTTAAGAATGCAGAAGCCACCTTCTTTTTGGCTTTTAAAGAAAATAAAATTGTGGGAAGGGTTGCCGCCATAATCAATTGGCTTGAGGTTAAGGAACAAAAACTCCCGAAGATGCGATTTGGATGGTTTGATTTTATAGATGATTTTGAGGTATCAAAAGCATTATTGGACCAAGTGGGCCGTATAGGAAAAGAAAATGATTTGGAGTATATGGAGGGGCCTGTGGGCTTTTCCAATCTAGATAAGGTAGGCGTACTGATTGACGGCTTTGACCATATTGGCACCATGATTACATGGTATAATCATGCGTATTACCAATCACATTTTGAACATCACGGTTTGGTCAAAGAAAAAGAGTATTTGGAGAATAAATTTCTGTTTGCCAGTGCAGACCCGAAGATTTTCACCAAGGCCAATTTACTTATCAAAAAACGATATGGTCTAAAGGAAATGAACTTTACCAAAAGTGAAGAAATCATGCCTTGGGTAGACAAAATGTTCGACCTTTTTAATGAAACCTACTCTAAGCTATCTTCCTTTGTTAAAATTACTGATATCCAAAAGGAGTATTTTAAAAAGAAATATATCAGTTTCATCAATCCAGAATATATCAAATTTGTGGTGGATTCAGATGACAATTTGGTAGCCTTCGCCATTGTAATGCCTTCGTTTTCAAAAGCACTTCAAAAAGCCAATGGAAAGTTGTTCCCAACTGGAGTTTTCCATCTTTTAAGGGCAAAAAAGCATAGTAAAGATGTTATTTTCTATTTGATAGGCATTCATCCAGATTATCAAAATAAGGGGGTGACCGCTATTATCTTCAACGAATACTACAAGGTCTTTCAGGAACGAGGCATTGTAAATTGTATTAGAACTCCCGAATTAGAAGATAATGTGGCCATTAGACAAATGTGGAAGAGCTTCAATCCAGTAACCCATAAACGTAGAAGAACGTATCGAAGGGATTTGTAAATAGTATTTTAGTTATGACTAATGATTAATAGTGAATCCTGAACTAAAACACCATCTTGAAACCGTTCTTGGTTCCTTTATTTTGCGAGACAATGCTGTTAGCGGGGGAGACATTGCTAATGCGGAAGTAATTGAAACTGCCACCGACCGTTTTTTCTTAAAAACCTCAACTAAACCTTGGGCGGAAGAACTCTTTATTTCCGAGTCAAGGGGTTTAAAACAGTTAGAAGCGACGCAAACCGTTAAGGTGCCAAAAGTACAAGCTCATGGCGGGTTTAACGAAACAGGGTATTTAGTTCTTGAGTTTATTGAAAGTAAAAGACCTGATTCAAGAGATTTTGAACGATTGGGTCAACAATTGGCAGAATTACATCTTGTCCCCCAGACTAATGAATTTGGAGATTCACATGATAATTTCATTGGACATTTGCCCCAAAGCAATAGTATGGAAAGTAGTTGGGTCACGTTTTATGTTGAACAAAGACTACTTCCTCAAATTGATTTGGCCAGTAAAAGAGATCTCTTGAATGATGATGCTATTCCCTCAAAAACAAAAATGAGAGAAGTATGCCGTTCGATTATAGGTGAAGCGCAGCCATCACTTTTGCATGGCGATTTATGGGGAGGCAATTTTTTGATTGCCATAAACGGAACACCTGTTCTCATCGACCCAAGTACGTATGTTGGACATTCGGAAGTTGATTTGGCGATGAGTCGTTTATTTGGCGGCTTTGGCCAATCCTTCTATGCCGCCTATCATGACCGAATCAAACCTCATCCCAGACAAAAATACTTAATCGAAATTTATCAGCTCTATTATTTATTGGTGCACCTGAATCTTTTCGGAAGTTCCTATAGGAATTCCGTAGAAACTATTATCAAAAAGTACTTTGATTAAAGGATTACTCACCCATAGCTGCCGCTACTGCAGCTGAAAGACGTTTGTATGTACCGTTTTGTAATCGATCGCGAATGGCAGAAAAAGCATCCAAGGTTTCCACGATATCCTGCATCGTATGTGTAGCCGTAGGAATCATACGAAGAAGTATCAATCCTTTTGGTATCACTGGATACACTACAATAGAACAGAAAATACCATAGTTTTCACGTAAATCCTTTACTAAGGCCATCGCTTCGGGGATACTACCATTTAAATATACCGGGGTAACACAGCTCGAAGTAGTACCAATATCAAAACCACGTTCTTTAAGTCCATTTTGAAGTGCGTCCACATTTTCCCAAAGCTTAGCTTTAAGTTCTGGCATGGTACGCAACATGTCCAAACGCTTCAATGCTCCTTTTACATAAATCATGGGTAATGATTTAGCGAACATTTGAGAGCGTAGATTGTATTTTAGGTAATCTATAATTTCTTTATCAGCAGCCAAAAATGCGCCTATTCCTGCCATAGATTTTGCGAAAGTGGCGAAGTATACATCAATGTCATCTTGAACACCTTGCTCTTCCCCTGCTCCTGCTCCTGTTTTTCCAAGCGTTCCAAAACCGTGAGCATCATCTACCAACAGTCTAAACTTGAATTTTTCCTTGAGCGCAACGATTTCCTTTAGTTTTCCTTGCTCCCCACGCATACCAAAAACACCCTCGGAAATCACTAAGATTCCACCACCCGTCTCTTGTGCTAATTTGGTAGCACGTTCCAAGTTTTTCTCCAGGCTTTCAACATCGTTATGCTTAAAGGTAAATCGTTTTCCTACATGCAGACGCACACCATCAATAATACAGGCGTGACAATCCACATCATATACAATAATATCGTCTTTTGCAACCAAGGCATCAATAGCGGACATAATCCCTTGATACCCAAAATTCAATAGATAAGAAGCCTCTTTATTTACAAAGTCGGCCAATTCCTGTTCCAATTGCTCGTGATAATCGGTATGTCCACTCATCATACGAGCACCCATAGGATACGCAGAACCATGTTCATAAGCCGCATCGCCATCCACCTTTTTCACTTCAGGCAGGTTGGCCAATCCAAGGTAATCATTAACACTCCACGTAATCACTTCTTTACCATGGAATTTCATTCTGTTGGATATTGGCCCTTCCAATTTTGGAAATACAAAATAGCCTTCAGCTTGTGATGCCCACTTCCCTAATGGACCTTTATTCTCGATAATTCTGTCAAATAAATCTCTCATCTACCGCATAGTTGTTTCAAGTGCAAAAATATATATTTTTTGGTTTGCCGACATAATTGAATTTTTTCCATAAAAAAACGACAATGTCAACCATTGCCGTTCACTATCTTACAGTTTGATGTCTATTTTACATATTCAATCTTCTCGGCAACTTCTGTATTCTTATGGTCGAAGAAACCTTGATTTTCCATCCACTCATTGCTATATACCTTACTCATATACCGTGAACCATGGTCAGGGAATATCACCACAATATTGCTTTCTTCATTAAATTCACCTTCTTTATCCAGTTGATATAAGGCTTGCACAGCCGCTCCAGTTGTATATCCTCCGAAAATACCTTCAGTTTTTGCCACTTTTCTAGCCATATGGGCACTATCTGAATCGGAAACCTTTATATATTTATCGATAGCGTCAAAATCCGTGGCGGAAGGAATCAGATTTTTACCCAAACCTTCGATACGATAGGGATAAATCTCATTTCGGTCAAACTCTCCTGTTTCATGAAACTTTTGAAGTACCGAACCATAAGCATCAACACCTAAAATTCTAATATTCGGGTTTTGCTCTTTTAGGTACCTAGCTATTCCAGAAATAGTCCCTCCCGTTCCATTGCAAGCTACCAAATGTGTAATATGGCCATTGGTCTGCTCCCAAATTTCAGGTCCGGTTGTTCTATAGTGCGCTTCAATATTTAATTCATTGAAATATTGATTTATATAAATCGAATTGTCAATCTCACTATGCAGTCGCTTGGCCACTTCGTAATAGGAACGTGGGTCATCGGCGCTCACGTGGGCAGGGCAAACATATACCTTGGCCCCCATGGAACGTAGCATATCAATCTTATCTGGAGAGGATTTTGAACTTACTGCTAGGATACATTCATACCCTTTTACAATGCTTACCATCGCCAAACTAAACCCTGTGTTTCCAGAGGTAGTTTCGATAATGGTACTACCTGGTTTTAGAATTCCTTTTCTTTCGGCTTCTTCAATAATGTAGGACGCAATTCTATCCTTCGCTGAATGTCCAGGATTGAAGGCTTCCAACTTTGCGTAGAAATTACCGGTTAACGGTTCAGTAATCCGGTTAAGATGAACTAAAGGGGTATTTCCAATTAAATCAAGAATACTGCTATGCGCATTTATCTGTTTCTTCATATTGGCTTAGATAAGGGATGATTTTTGATAGCTTGAAAATCATCGGTGCAAAAATAGTATTTTTTATTTTACAAGGATTTTCCTTCTAAATCCAGTATAAAGCTATATTCCTTTGCGGTTTCTTTTAAGGATTGAAAACGACCTGATGCACCTCCGTGGCCTGCTTCCATATTGGTATCCAAGAACAAAAGATTGTCATCTGTTTTCATTTCCCGCAACTTTGCCACCCATTTTGCGGGTTCCCAATATTGGACCTGCGAATCATGTAATCCCGTCGAAACATACATATTTGGATAGGCCATTGCCTCTACATTGTCATATGGTGAGTATGATTTCATATAATCATAATATTCTTTTTCAGCAGGATTGCCCCATTCATCATATTCTCCAGTAGTTAAAGGAATGGTGTCGTCCAACATGGTGGTCACTACATCTACAAAAGGTACTGCCGCAATTACTCCATTGTACAACTCAGGTGCCATATTGACTACGGCTCCCATTAACAAGCCTCCTGCCGAACCTCCACTAGCATACAAATGTTCAGAACTCGTATAATTTTCTTTTATCAAAAACTTAGAACAATCAATAAAATCCGTAAACGTATTTTTCTTTCGCAACAGTTTACCATCTTCATACCAGGGCCTACCCAAATATTCCCCTCCCCGCACATGGGCTATGGCATAAATAAAGCCTCTATCCAGAAGACTTAATCGAATAGAAGAAAAATATGGGTCTATTGTGCTTCCGTAAGAACCATAAGCATACTGTAAAAGCGGACTTGTGCCATCCACGGGGGTATTCTTATGGTAAACCATTGAAATAGGAACTTCAACTCCATCTCTTGCGATAGCCCAAACACGTTTTGTTTGATAATTTTCTTTATCAAACTTGCCTCCAAGCACCTCCAGTTCTTTCAAAATAGTCTTGTCTTTCGTAGCCATATCAAAGTCAATAATGGCATACGGAGCACCCATTTCATTATAAAAATACCGTAAAGTCTGAGTATCAAAATCAAGATTTACAGAAGCCCCGGAAACATAGGTTTCACTGTCAAATGGCAAATAGTAGCTATCAGAATTGTCCCATTTTGTTATTTTCATCTCATTCAAGCCATTTTTACGCTCGGACAGGACATAATACTCCTTAAAAATATCCACATCTTCCAGTAGCACATCTTCCCTGTGCGGAATAAATTCTTGCCATTCTGAAGACTCTGTCTTATCCAAGGAGGTTTCCATCAATTTAAAGTTGGTGGCTCCATCTTTATTGGTCAACACATAAAAGCGGTCTTGATAGTGCGAAATAGAGTATTCTAGGCCTCGTTCTCTTGCCGAAAAGATTTTAAAATTACCCTCTGGGTCATTTGCCTTTAGAATTTGGTATTCCGAAGTAAGTGTACTAAAAGAACCAATTATGATATATTCCCGAGATTTTGATTTATAGACAAATGTATTGAAGGTATCATCCTTTTCATGGAAGACCAATTCGTCTTCATCTGCTGAAGTACCCAAAATATGCTTGTATATTTTATCCGAACGCAGTGTAACTGGGTCTTTCTTGGTGTAGAATAACGTTTTGTTATCATCCGCCCACACGGAACTTCCCGTTGTGTTTTCGATTCTATCCGAATACACTTCACCGGTTTGCAAGTCTTTAATCTGAATGGTGTATTGTCTCCGTGAAACCGTGTCCACGGCAAAAGCGGCCATCGCATTGTTTGGGCTTATGGAGATACCTCTCAAATTGAAAAAATCATGTTCTTCTGCCAACATGTTGCAGTCAAACATAACTTCATTATCATTTTCCAGAGTTTCAGCCTTTCTTGAATAAATAGGATACTCTTTACCTGTTTCATATTTAGTGATATACCAGTAGCCATTCAATTTGTAGGGGACTGAGGAATCGTCTTCCTTAATTCGCGATTTCATCTCTTGAAAAAGGGTTTCTTGGAAGTCAACCGTATGGGAAGTCATTTTTTGATAATAGGTGTTTTCCGCATTCAGATAATCCAATACGGCTTGGTCTTCCCTATCATTCATCCAATAATAATTGTCAATACGGATGTCATTATGTATCTCCAAAGATTTTGGAATCTTATTGGCCACTGGGGGCTTTATTTCCATAGAAGTATCATTTTTACAAGAGCCGACAAAAGTAAGGCAGAAAATCAAAAGTAGAGTTGGTGGTTGGTAAAGTTTCATTGGATGATTTTTGGACAATTTACTACTTTTGAAATTGAAAAAACTTAAACAAAACTATGTTTGGTGATTTAATGGGAATGATGGGTAAATTGAAAGAAACCCAAGAAAAAGTAAAGGCTACAAAAGAGCGATTAAACACAGTAATGGTGGATGAGAAATCCTCAGACGGATTACTTCATGTTACCCTAACCGCAAACAGGGAAATCAAATCAATTTCCATTGATGATTCCTTGCTAAAAGACAAAGAGCAATTGGAGGATTACCTAGTATTGACCTTAAATAAGGCTATAGAAAAAGCTACACAAGTCAATGAAGCTGGGTTAGGAGCCGTTGCCAAAGAGGGCATGCCTAACATTCCCGGGATGGATTCTTTTTTTAAATAGGAAATCTAGTTTAGTTCTTTAAGTACCTTTAAAAGTTTAGAATGCATCTCATCTGTATAATCCAGATGTGTAACCATTCTTAACTTTCCTTGGCCCATGCCAATAATGGAAATCTGTTTTTCAGCCAGCTTTTCCAGAAACGCCTTCTCAGATATTTGAGATTCATCCAACTCGAAAATGATGATGTTGGTTTCAATAGGTTCTACCTTCTGGATAAACTCAAGTTTTCCGAGTACCTTTCCTATTTCCTGTGCTTTCTGGTGGTCTTCTTCAAGGCGCTCAACATGGTGGTCCAAAGCATAAATTGCTGCAGCCGCTAAAAAGCCAGATTGACGCATTCCGCCTCCAAGCACTTTACGGGTTCGCAAGGCCTTGTCAATCATTTCTGCGCTACCCACCAAAACAGAGCCCACGGGACAGCCCAACCCTTTACTGAAACACACGCTTATTGAATCGAAAAGTGTACCATACTGTTTTGGGTCTTCTCCCTTTCTCACCAAAGCATTCCATAAGCGAGCTCCATCTAAATGATAACCTAGTCCATGACTTTCACAGACCGCTTTTATTTTTTTCAACTCTGCAAAATCCCAACAAGCCCCTCCCCCCTTGTTCGTTGTGTTTTCAATACAGACCAAGCTGGTTAAAGGACTATGATAAAAATCGGGTGGGTTGATGGCTTTTTCCACTTGTTCCGCGGTCATCATACCTCTATGACCATCCACCAACTTACACGAAACCCCACTATTGAAGCTTACTCCACCACCTTCATAGTTGTAGACATGGGCATATTTATCACAAATCAGCTGATCACCAGGTTGTGTGTGCAATTTGATAGCAGTCTGATTTGTCATAGTTCCGCTAGGAAAATAGAGCGCAGCCTCCATACCAAAGAAGTCGGCCACCTTTTCTTCCAAAGTATTTACAGAAGGGTCATTTTTAAAAACGTCATCTCCAACTTGTGCGGTCATCATAGCATCCAACATTCCAGAAGTTGGTTTTGTAACCGTATCGCTAATCAGGTTTATTTGCATACAGATTAGAATTTCAAATCATAAAATTCAATTAGTGTCTCCTTTCTTGAAATTTTATTTTGTTCTGGAAGGAAAAATAATTAGAATACTCACCAAAATCAAACTATAGACTTTGATTGTGGCTAAAAGGTTTCTTTTTGAACATATCTCTTTCAGTTGTGCAGCAATGTGCTGACAACAGCTTTAGTAACATTGTCCACAATTTTTTCCTAATTATCAATGTTTCTATTTACTTGCAGTATAGTTTATTACGATTTGTACCTATCAAATTTCCATCATGAACAATTTTCGGCTTAAACTTCTTCTTTCATGCTTTTTTAGCGTTTCCTTTTTCCAAGTTTCAGCGCAAACTATTTTGGACACACTATCTTTTCAACATATTGAAACTGGGTTGTCCCAAAATTCTGCTACTCAAATTTTTGAAGATAGTTCAGGTTTTCTTTGGGTGGGAACACCAAATGGTCTTAATAAATTCGATGGAACTGAATTTCAGGTATTTGATAAAAGTATGGATGATACCGTTGGCTTGACCGATGGATACATCGAAAGTATCTATGAAGACTATGAGGGGAATCTATATTTTGGAACAAATCAAGGTTTAAACCAATATGATCGCAAGTTCAATATAGTTAAACCTTTTTCCTTTAAATCTAAAGGAGAATTTTTACAAACTAAATATATAGGGGCTATTGCACGATCATATAATTCGCTTTGGTTGGGAACAGATAACAGTGGTGTCTATAGATATGACCTTGATAAGGGTGAAACCAAACAGATAATTTTTGATGAAATCTACAGAAATGGCCCAAGCAATCATTACATAGTAGAGTTGTTTCCTATTGATAAGGAAAAATTAATAATTATAACACAGGCCTCAATATATATCATCAACAACGAACTACAAGTAATCTCACAAATCCCTGAGCCGCAGGACATCAGCAGCGCATTCAGAGTTTCAGAACATGAGTTTATCCTAGGTGCTCATGATGGGGAACTCATTGAACTTACAGTACATGATGGTTACGAATTGAATACCAAACGTACCACCGTATGCCCTGGCCATGCCATATTATCAATTACCCAAGATAATTCAGGGAAAATCTGGATGGGAAGTGAAAACGCTGGATTGTCAATTTATGAACCAAAAACACAAGAAATTACAACCCTAACCTCTGATGTGTCAAAACCAAACTCTATTTCAAGCAACTCCATTTGGTCACTGCACATGGCAAAAAATGGTGTAATATGGATGGGTTCTTTCAAAAAAGGATTGAGTTTCTATGACCCTGAATATTATAAGTTCAAACACTATAAGGTAAATCCATTTGACCCCAATTCCCTTAACAACAATATCATAAATACCTTTTTGGAAGATGACAAAGGAAATTTATGGATTGGAACGGATGGAGGTGGCCTTAATTATTGGGATAGACAAAAAAATAGCTTCGAATACTTTTCACTTGCCAATAAAAAACTAAACACAAATGTAGTTCTTTCCTTGATGAAGGATAATGAAAACCGGCTTTGGATTGGCTCCTGGGCCAACGGTTTAGCCATTTTCGATCCCAAAACAAATGATTTTGAAACTTGGGACAGGTCAAATTCCTTTCTAGGTTCGAACAATGTCACCGATATGCTTCAAGACCGGCAGGGCAGAATTTGGATAGTTACGCTTTTTGGTGGCCTACACGTATATAATCCAGAAAACAAAGAGTACCAGCATATTAGTGTCCGGTCGGAAAAGGATGGGTCTGAATCTATTACCCTGTCACGACTTTTTGAAGATAAAAAAGGGCAGATTTGGGTGGGTTCCCAAACCACAGGGCTGTTCAGAATTGAAGAATCTAATGATAAATGGGTGCCCATTCATTACTTTACCCTACATAATAAGAGAAAAATAAGTAATGATTTCATTAACACTATGGCTCAAGATAGTAGTGGTATTTTTTGGGTTGGTACTCAAGCTGGATTAAATAAATATTCAGCTGATTCCGATTCATTTATCTCTGTTACCAAAAAAGATGGACTTCCAAATGACGCTATCAAGGGCATTATTCCAGATGACAAAGGGTATTTATGGCTCAGCACCGGAAAAGGTGTAGTACGTTATCATCCAAGCAAAAATGAGGTTGTTGAATATGATGCAGACGATGGTTTACAGGGCAATGAGTTTAATGCAGCATCTTTTTATAAAACAAGTGCGGGAGAATTACTTTTTGGAGGCAGCAATGGTTTCAATGTTTTTATGCCACAGGACGTATTAAAAAGACAGGATATCCCCAAAGTCTTTATCTCCAATCTACGTATTTTCAACAAGCCCATATTTCCGAATGATGAATTTGAAGTACTAAAAAAAGATATAAGCCAAACAGACACCTTGGTATTAGCCTATGATCAAGATGTAGTGGATTTTGAATTCCATGCCCTGACCTACCGACATCCTAAAAAAGTTGAATTTGCATATTTTTTGGAGGGTTTTGAAACCGAGTGGAATTATGTTGGAAGAAATCAACATGCTACCTATACCAACCTCAGTCCAGGAAACTACACTTTACGTATTAAATCGACAAATTCAGATGGCGTTTGGGTAGAGAATGAAATAAAACTAGTCCTTAAAATCACCCCTCCTTTTTGGGAAACCTGGTGGTTTAGAGCCCTGTTAATTACAATCACGGTTTTTGCGGTCTATTTGGTCTACCAACTACGAATCCAAAGGTTGAAAAAAAACCAAGCAAAATTGGAGAAAGAGATTCATCTACGGACAAAAGAACTTAAGCTAAAACACGAACAACTAATGGAAGCTGCCGACCAACTTTCTCTAAAAAATGAGGAAATTCAACGCTTTGCGTTTTCCGTCTCCCATGATTTAAAAAGTCCGCTGAGCAGTATAAAAGGGATTGCCAGTCTAATCCCTATGGAAATGGATATGGAAAAACATCCAGAAATGCAGGAATACGTTACCTACATTGATGAAACTTGTGATGTTATGAACAACTTGATAACTGACATCACAAAAATTGCAAAACTGGGAAAAATCGAAAATAAATTAGAGCTACTTGATACCAACGAGATTCTGGAAATAGCAAGAGGCCTTATACAAGGTAGGATGGCTGAGACCGGCACTAAATTATATGTTGACAAAAACCTCCCAAAAATCCATGGGGATAGAAATAGGATGATTCAAGTTTTTGAAAACCTTTTAGATAATGCTATTAAATACATGGGCAACCAAAACGCCCCTGCAATTCGCATAGAAGCAACTGGTCTTGAAAACGAGAATCAGTTTATGATAATAGATAATGGTTCAGGACTCGATAAAAAAGAGCTTGATAAACTCTTTGTTCCTTTTGAACGTTTTGATAGTTCCGTAGAAGGTTCAGGGCTTGGACTTTACATGGTAAAAAAAATAGTTGAGGCCCACAATGGTTCCATCTCTGCAAAATCTGAAGGAAAAAATAGGGGTTCAACTTTTGTTATTGCCCTACCCAATCGAAAAATGGATAGAAACCATAAAAAAAACAAAGACAAGTCCCGTTCTTAAAACCATTCCTTCATTGGTACCACATTCTACTATTTGCAGTACAACAAATAAACTAAGGGCCCATTGCAAATTACCTGACGATAATCCCTTTTTGACCCTTAGCTTATTAGTAAGAAGAATTTTGATTTACCAGAGAAAACAGCCATTCAACATCTTCTTTAACAATATCCCGTTCACTTGAGAATTTGATTCTTTTCGCATGTTTTCCTTTACCAGTAAACTTTAATCTGTTGTGAGTTATGGAATCTACATGATGTACATAAAGCATACATGTATCCTCAGCCCCTTTTTGAATACCACAAAGAACATTTTCCGTGCCTCCTCTGCTATAGAGTGCTAATTTAACCTTAGCTCCTCCAACAATAGATTCTTCAATATTCTGAAACGATTGATTCACAATGTCACGTAGAATGAGACCCATAGCCAAGGCTTTGGAATTCGGTTCAAACATATTCTTAAAGTCTTCCATTGTTTCTTTATTTGTTTTCTACACATCCGCTGTAGAATGGGCGGAACTCAAATGGTTCCACCTCAAAAACGCTATTCGTTACAGAAGGGTCTTGCTGTACAATGGCAACTGCATTAATACTGTCTTTCGCTCGTAAAATCATAAAGCCTTTGTCCGAGTATCTACCCCCAACTACTACTTTACCTTCTTTCCTTAAGTTCTGAATATGTTTTGAGTGTTCCATAAAAAAAGACTGCTGGTCAAACGTAATATTGTGATTCCATTCATTGCCAGGTGAATAAATCATTGCAAATAGCTTGGTTTCATCCTTGGTCTGACCAAAACATAGTATTACGGGCAAAATGCACAAAAGCAAACAATTAGAGTATTTTTTCATGTTACTTTCTTTTTAAGGAGACGAATTAGAAAGTCCGTATTGGACACCTTTTTTAAGAATCGCATTTGCTCACTGAAACACCCGAATATAATCCACCATCATGGTACTTTCAATGAACTCAGGGTCAATATCAGGTTCTATAGCGATATTGAAGAGGAAATAATAATCTGAATCAAAGGGCCAAGTATCATTATTTTTTATTTCTGGATTATATTCAAAATGGACAATGCCATCCACACGAAACACCATCTTTTCCTCGGTCCATTCCATGGTATAGATATGAAATTCACTTGAAGCGTTCTTTATTTTTTGTTCCCCATAGTTCTCCACTTTATCCCCAAAACTATCCCCGTTATGGACCGCGCTGGAAACCACATTTTGATTCTTACCCCAATGTTCTACAATATCAATTTCACCACAATTAGGCCATTTGGTAGTCCCATACTTGTCGTCCCAATAGGCCCCATCCTCATCAATATTGGTATTTAACATCCATATCGCGGGCCATGTTCCTCTTCCTTCTGGCAGTTTTGCCTTTACCTCCACCTTCCCATAGGTAAAAGCAAATTTTGAATTGAGCCTTGCTGATGTGTATTGTTTTTTTACGCCTTGAGTTCTAAACTTTTCTTTCTTTGCCACCAAGTTTAAATAACCATCCTTCACAAAGGTATTGGTCTCACGGTCTGTGTAGTGCTGTATAATTCCGCCCCACCAACTACCACCGGGAGGAAGTTGTATCTGATGAAACCATTTTTCAGAGTCAATAGGTCCATCACCTTCAAATTCATCAGACCAAACCAGATTTGTAAAAGCCCTATCAGTTGTCGCCTTTTCTTGAGAAAGTAAACACGATTGAGAAAGTAAACAACCCATCAATATGGAGTATAGTTTTATTTTATTCATTGTAGTCAATTATTCTGCAGTATTCTCGATGGTTCTATCACCTCGTGTTGTAGGTTGGGAGATGACCAAAAATTCTAGATCCGTATCACCTTCGTTTCGTATTTGATGAGACAGGTTGGGTAGGATATGAATCCCTTCTCGATTTGGCACTTTGAACACTTCATTTTCAATCTCAAAAGTCGCTTCTCCCTTAAGAATGTAAAACAGTTGTTGAGCTTGGGAATGGTAATGTTTGACTTCCTTTGTCTTTGGTGGCATTAGCTCTTCAATTACGCTGAGTTCACTTCCTTTAATCAAATGCCATCCATGACAGTTTTCACCCCATTGATAGTGCTCAGCATTCTTCCGATTTTTCTTCATGGGCTAAGAAGCTTTTCTATTTAGTCTAAACAGTCCATCCCAATAGGAGAGCCATCTGGGATTTTGGGAGCAGATATGACTTTAAAAGCTGTGGGCGCCTTCATAAAGGCATCTATTCGTCGTACCATCTCTTCCGAAGCTGAACTCTTAGCACCTTCCAATACATTTTTACGAATTTCCTTAAGGTGTTGAATGGCCTGACCATTAACCTGAGGATGTACTTGGGTATGAGCCGCCAAATTCATGATGTGATAAAGCACTCTAAAATTGATGGTATTTTGAACTTCGGCGAAATATTCGTCTCTATGTTTTTTTAGAATGGTATTTTCAGTAAGTATATCAAAAACATCGTCAAGGCCAACTTGATTATCATCCAAACTTTTTTGCTGAATTAAGCGCGAAGCTCGCTCAGGGTGTAGTAACAATCCTAGGGCCATATCTGCAGAAGTTTCTGCAGCTGAAAGCGCATCAAAAGACACCCCAGTTCTTCCCTTAAAGGATTCCCTAGTCCGTCCATAACCAATGGCGCGTGGTGGAAAAAGCTCTAATTTGTTTTCAGGTATGGCTATTATAGAAGCATCCAAGGTAGTCAATATAGCTTCCAGCGCATTCTCCTGATTACTGGCATTTATTGCATAAACCGTTCGTTGTCCATCTCCTTTAACGGTATAGTTGTAGTCCAATCCCCCTATCATTTTGGAAACTGCTTCAGTTTGGTACCGGTGGAAGAAATATAAGGGAGCAAAAACATCTTCCAAAGTAGAATTGGCTTCTCCGGAACGGATATTGTCGATTGAAAAATTAGCTATAGCTACTTTGCGTATGTCAAGAACCTTTTTTAGTTCTTGGGAAGCACTAGCTCCATTATCCCATAAATGACCATAGGCATGAGCTCCACCCATGGGTCTTGCGTCTTGGTCCGATATATACCGTAATCCATCATCTTGGGCTTTTTTCAAAATAGCATTCAAACCCTCCTTTTCTGAAGTTCCCGATGGGAAATCTGCATAAGAATAGGCCACAGTAACCTTGTCCCACGCTCCTATTCCTGTATCATAGGCATTTGAAAAATCAATCGTGTTTCCATTTAATTCAAATTGCGGATGCGGATAGTCCATAACAGAAGCCCTATTATTGGTACTTGCCGCAAAGTTGTGGGCAAAACCCAAAGTATGCCCTATTTCATGGGCTGATAACTGTCGGATACGAGCCAAAGCCAATTCCAACATAGGCTGGTAGTTATCATCTCGCTGCGCAAAAGGTTTGTTCATCAAAGCTTGAGCAATTAGAAAATCTTGACGGATTCTAAGACTTCCCAAACTAACGTGACCTTTGATGATTTCCCCAGTTCTTGGGTCTGTAACACTACTTCCATAACTCCAACCTCTTGTGGAACGATGCACCCATTGAATCACATTGTACCTTACATCTAAAGGGTCCGCATCATCCGGTAACACCTTTAATTGAAAAGCATCTTTATAACCAATTGCGTCAAACGCTTGATTCCACCACTTGCCTCCTTCCAAAAGGGCCGAACGCACCGGTTCTGGGGTACCATTGTCCAAATAATAAATTATAGGCTCCACGGCTTCACTAATATCAGCATTCGGATTTTTCTTTTCCAATCGATGGCGTCGCACAAACCGTTTTAAAATGGGTTCTTGTACGGGTGTGGCGTAATCGTAATACGTAAAGGGATATGAACCGCAGCGTGGATCAAAAACTCTTTTTTTGTATCCATCATCCGGTAGTTCAATAAAAGAATGATGCTGGGCAACCGTAACTAAGTTAGGATTTGGGGTCACCGAACGTATCCATTCCCCTTGTGGGGTTCCCTTAAAGGTTAAGGTCATATCAAATTCCACATTCTTTGGGAATGCTTTGGTACGCTCAAAAGCAAAAGCACTTCTGGATTTATCCAAACCATAACTTCCCTGTTTTCGGCTTTTTAAACGAGCTGAAACACCATGGGCATCCCGCATTAAAAAATCCGTAATATCAATGAGATAATGTCCTTTGGATTCCTCAACAATGGGAAAGCCAAAAAGGACAGATTTAGCGAAAGCTTGCTCCACTGATTTTCGCTCCAGTTCATTTTTGGTCAAGGCCCTGAACTTAAGGTTAGGTTGAACCAAAAGAAGCTTATTTCCTGCCTTTTTGAAATACACGAGTTGTTCATTTCCAAGTTGACCTCTATCCAAACCAATGTCATTGCTTCCTATACCACTACTTAAGGAATACACGTAAAGAAAATCTTGATTCAAAGATTCAACCTCCAAATAAATTTTGTCTTGGGAATCATCGTAATAAAAATCAAAAAAACCATCAAACTTTTGGTAGTCCTTGGTTTTATCAAAAGTCTGTGCGAAGAGTGTTCCAAAAGAAAAAAGAAATAACGAGAGGCAATAGTTTTTCATAGTGTTCAATTATCTTCTAAATGTAACCAAAAACTAAAACTTTCTTTAGTCAATTCAGAGCGTAGATGATAAAAGCATAATTCGCAATAAATGATTAATGATTTAAAAGATTTCTTGACAATCAATGGATTTTTTATAAATATCTCATTGATTTTTCCTTAAAAATCCACTAATTTTTCAATTCTTATGGAAGGCACTTCGAAAAACTCCCTCTTTTCCTCTTATTTAAAGAAGCCTGAGCTCTTTGATGAGGTTTTTAAGCAAGATGGAAACACCAAAGCGATTTATGAAAAATTGTTACGTCTTTATGGAGAACATTCCATTGAGGATTACGTAAATCTGAACAATAAAGCAAAAGCCTCTTTTTTTAATCAAGGTATCACCTTTCAGGTGTACGATCAAGAAAAGACCCAAGAGAAGATTTTTCCCTTTGATTTGTTTCCGCGAATTATTGCCCCCGGTGAATGGGAAATCATTGAATCTGGGGCTATACAACGTAGTAGGGCCTTGAATCTGTTTTTACAGGATATTTATCACGACAAAAAAATAATCAAGGACAAGGTTGTCCCCCTCGAATTACTCTCCTCATCGGCAAATTATCTACACCAAATGATGGGGGTTAATCCACCTGGGGGAGTGTACAATCATATTTCAGGGACTGATGTCATCAAACATTCCGATGGGAAATACTATGTGTTGGAAGATAACATACGATGCCCCTCGGGTGTAAGCTATGTAATTTGTAATCGAACTGCTTTAAAAAGAGCTCTTTTTGGGGTCTTTAACCATTACAAGGCATATACTGTAACGGATTATGCAGAAAATTTGCTTCAGATTTTGGAGAGTGTTAAACCTCATGGCGTGGATAATCCCAATTGTGTGGTCATCACTCCTGGAATGTTCAATTCTGCGTATTATGAACATTCGTATTTGGCAAAGGCTATGGGTGTAGAGTTGGTCGAAGGAAGGGATTTGTTTGTTGAAAACAATTTCGTTTACATGAAAACCATCAATGGTCCTGAAAAGGTAGATGTCATATACAGACGTGTAGATGATGCATTTTTAGACCCTTTGGAATTCAGGCCAGATTCCACTTTGGGTGTGCCGGGTTTGTTTGCCGCATATAGAAAAGGGAATGTTTGCCTGGCCAATGCCCCTGGAACCGGTGTTGCCGATGACAAAGCGGTGTATACCTATATGCCGGAAATCATAAAGTATTATTTGAACGAAGAGCCCATCCTAAACAACGTCCATACCTACCATTGTAGTAGACCAGACGAACTGAAATACGTTCTTGAAAACGTGGACAAATTAGTAATCAAGCCTGTTGATGAGGCTGGTGGATATGGCATCTCAATTGGGAATAAATTATCCAAACAGGAAATCAAACAAGTACAAGAACAGGTCAAGAAGGAACCTCGTAAGTACGTAGCACAACCCATATTATCCCTTTCCGTTCATCCTACTTACATAGACGAAAAAGAATCTTTTGAACAACGTCATATTGATTTAAGGACCTTCACGCTTTTGGGCAAGGATTCTGAATTTGTGCTTAGGGGTGGTCTAACACGCGTTGCACTACAAGAAGGTAATCTTATTGTGAATTCCTCCCAAGGTGGAGGCTCCAAAGATACTTGGGTACTAAAAAACGACGAATAGTATGCTGGCTAGAGTAGCAAACAATCTTTTTTGGATGGGTCGATATATTGAGCGGTCCGAACATATAGCAAGATATCTCAATGTCAATTATTTTTCTTCACTTGATGCACCTAACGAGCTTTCCCAATCCAGACAATTTGTACTTCGCTCCTTTTTATTTATGATAGGAGAACCCGAAAATGATTCGGAAAAAGTATTGGATGAAGAAAAGGTACTCTTCAACATTGGATTGGACCCAAACTCAAATTATTCTATTATCAATAGCATTAAGGCAGCCAGGGAAAATGCCAATAGTGCCCGGGATTTAATCTCCACAGAATTATATGAATCTATAAATAGGTTTTATCATTTTGTACTGAATTATTGTCCAGAACATTTTGTAAAAAAAGGTCTGTACGACTACACCATAAAGGTCATGGAACGTAGTGCCATCCTAAGAGGTAAAATCCGGGGAACTTTGTTGCACGATGAGGTGTACTCGATTATTATGCTTGGGGTAAACATTGAAAGGGCTACCCAGATAATCCGAATTATAAATGCAAAATACCATGATGCCCTTTTGGCTCAAGGCAGCTACGGGAATAAAATGGGAAATAGTTTTGAATGGTCTACCCTATTAAAGTGTGCTGAATCCTATGATATGATGCGACGTTTTTATCGAAAAACGCCAAACATCATCTGTACTCTGGAGTTCTTGGTCCTAAACAGCAATTGTCCTAGATCGGTAATGAACAGCCTCAACCAAGTTAGCAAACATCTACACACATTGGACTTGGATAAAAACCCAAAAAAGAATTCCACCGCTTTTCTTGCTGGAAAACTTCGCTCAGAAATTGAGTTTATGAACGTGGAGGATATTGAAAAGGATGTAAAACAGTTTATCCAGCAAATCTTGGAGTCATTGTATAATATCTCCAAAAGAATGGAAGAGGAATTTTTCCAGTATTGAAAACTATTCATTTATATTGTCCCATATTTTTTCAATGCTTACCGAATACACCATTACATATAGTACCCAAAACGAGTATGATTCTTTGGTCAACGGGGCTTTTTGGCAATTTCTGATAATTCCTGTGGACAATGAAACCCAGCAAGTAATACATTGGGATTTGGAATCCAATCTTGAGTTGAACCAAAATGAATCCGTAAATGGATTAGGTTTCAAATCAATTCATGCGCAAACCAACGAAAAGTTTATCGGTGTTAATTTTAAGGCACATTTTCAAGTACAGAAAAAATCAAGTAATCCTTTTGATTTTATACCCAATGAAAACTGGCAAATGGACCTTGATGAAATCCAATCTTTAAGTTTCAAAGCTGGATATGAAATATACCTCCGTAAGACGCATTTCACTGCTTTACCTTTGGGTTTTTTAGATATCTTTTCATTTGACACCAATATGAACCTCTTTGAAAATCTTATTGCCTTGAATGTATGGGTATTTGAGCATTTGTTCTTTAAGGTTGGTGTTACCGATGTTGATACCCCTCTACAAGAAATCATCGAAAAGCGACATGGGGTATGTCAAGATTTTACACATTTGTTTCTGGCCATTGCCAGGGCTAACAACATACCGACCCGATATGTATCCGGCTATTTACACCAAGGCAATGGGTACTTTGGAGATTCCCAAATGCATGCCTGGGCGGAGGCTTTTGTTCCAAAAGCAGGTTGGGTTGGTTTTGACCCTACCAATAATATCCTGGTTGCAAATGATCACATAAAAATCTGCCACGGACTGGATTATTCGGATTGCTCACCGCTCAAGGGAGTGGTTTATTCCTCGGGTGGTAACAAAACGGCACATTCCATAGAAGTTCGAGCGTCCCAACAATAATTCTTTTGTCCGAAGGCTGTATTTTAGCACAAATTTTTAGAATGGTTACTACAGATCAGCAGAAAGATCTTATTGAACGCCTTGGTGCGTTAAGGAGGTATCTTTGACATTGATGCCAAACTCATAGAAATAGAAAACGAGGAGGAAAAAACCTTGGCTCCCGGTTTCTGGGACAATCCCCAAAAAGCACAAATCCAGATGCAATCCCTCAAATCCAAAAAAAAATGGGTTGAGGATTTTAATACTGCAGAAACCCTTGCCGGGGATTTGGAAGTTCTTATTGAATTTCACCAAGCTGGAGAAGTTGAAGAATCTGAAGTACAACAGCAGTTTGAAAAAACCATTGAGGCAGTTCAAAACCTTGAGTTCAAAAACATGCTATCGGATGAAGGCGATGAGCTAACCGCAGTGCTTCAAATTACAGCAGGTGCTGGAGGGACAGAAAGTTGCGATTGGGCAGCCATGCTTATGCGAATGTACATCATGTGGGGCGAAAAAAATGGCTATAAAATTAAGGAGCTCAACTATCAGGAAGGTGATGTTGCTGGAATAAAAACCGTAACCCTTGAAATAGAAGGGGAATTTGCTTTTGGATGGTTAAAAGGAGAAAATGGAGTACATCGTCTGGTGCGTATTTCTCCTTTTGATAGCAATGCAAAGCGCCATACCTCTTTCGCGTCCGTTTATGTGTATCCACTAGTGGATGACAGCATTGAAATTGAGGTAAATCCTTCTGATATCGAAATAACTACAGCACGCTCCAGCGGGGCGGGTGGGCAAAACGTGAACAAGGTGGAAACTAAGGTCCAATTGGTGCACAAACCCACAGGTATTCAAATTTCTTGTTCCGACTCTAGGTCCCAACACGACAATAGGGCCACCGCCTTAAAAATGCTTAAATCACAGCTGTACGAAATAGAGTTACGTAAAAAGCAAGAAGCACGGGCAGAAATTGAATCATCCAAGATGAAGATTGAGTGGGGTTCGCAAATTCGGAATTATGTGATGCATCCTTATAAATTGGTAAAAGATGTTCGAACCAGTGAGGAAACTGGAAATGTGGACGCTGTTATGGATGGGGAATTGAATCCGTTTCTTAAATCATATCTGATGATGATGGGGCAAAAAGATGATGTCTGATGTCCGATGTCCGATGTCCGATGTCCGATGTCCGATGTCCGATGTCCGATGTCCGATGTCTGATGTCTGATGTCTGATGTCTGATGTCTGATGTCCTATAAATAATAAAGAAATTATTCATTACTAATTGAAAATTGTTCATTGAGCTATGGTTAAAATTTATCACAATCCTAGATGTAGAAAATCAAGGGAAGGGCTAGCCTTTTTAGAAACCAAGGGACTAGAATTTGAGGAAATTCGATATTTGGACAATCCTTTGGACAAAGAGGAATTGATTGATATAATCAACAAGTTGGGAATTTCACCTCTTCAACTGATTAGAACCTCAGAAGCTATTTGGAAAGAAAATTTTAAAGGAAAACCGCTTACGGATGATGCCATTATACAGGCAATGGTCCAATATCCTAAATTAATAGAAAGACCTATTGTAATTCATGCCAACAAGGCTGTAGTGGCAAGACCGGCCGAAAAAATTATGGAAATACTCTAAGCTC
Organism: Bacteroidota bacterium; assembly: GCA_039184805.1. GTDB lineage: Bacteria > Bacteroidota > Bacteroidia > Flavobacteriales > Flavobacteriaceae > Flagellimonas. The sequence continues at coordinate 78,320 of JBCDAX010000007.1, forward strand.
CCTTGAGAATAGCGTATTTTTATAATCCAATTGGGAATGATTTTTGCCTATCCTCTAGACATGACAGAATGAAAAACTTGAAAAAATGAAAAAAGCTCGACTTCTAACTACAGTTTTCCTAATGATAGGGTTGGTAGGCATCCAAATGGTAAGTGCACAATTCGGCAATCGATTCGGTAGGCAGCGTAGCACGGTTCCGCAATCTCAAGCGCCTCCACCGGAGCCGGAACCTATCACTGCAGAAGGGGTTGTCAATGAGCAAATGCCTTCTATTATAGAGGCCCTTGAACTAAACGCCTTTGAAGAAGCCGTTGTTAGAACGACCTTGACCAAGTATGTTCAGAAAAAATTAGAATTGCAAATTCTTCAATTGGAGCCGCAAAAAATGAAGGAGGAGTATGAAAAATTGGGCAAGCTCCAAAACGAAGAAATGAAATCGGGATTACCACCAGACAAATACGAAGCATATTTAGAGCTTGAAAAGAATAGATTTAAGCCAACGAAAAAAAAGAAGAAGAAAAAGAAAAAAAACAAAGAGTAGTTTATGCAAAAACTGTTCTTGGGTCTTACCTTACTGGTTAGCTTGTTCGTAACAGCACAAAGACCCCAAAACCTTCCTCAAATAAAACTTACAGGAACGGTTATAGACAAAGACACGGGGCAACCCTTGGAATATGCCACATTGGTTTTACAAAGTGTTCGTAACCCGGAAGTGATAACGGGTGGGATTACCGATGCCGAAGGGAAATTTGAAATAGAGACCATAGCAGGTAGATACACTATTTCCGTAGAATATATTTCCTATACCACATACAGACTAGAGAATCAATTACTTCGGTCCAACACGGATTTAGGACAGATTCAATTGGGAATTGATGTTTCGCAATTGGATGAAGTTGAGGTTATTGCGGAGCGCACTACTGTGGAACTTCGTCTGGATAAGAAAATTTACAATGTTGGAAAAGACCTTACCGTTCGTGGTGGAACGGTCAGTGACGTCCTGGACAATGTTCCTTCGGTATCTGTGGATGTTGAAGGGAATGTACAGCTTCGAGGAAACGATGATGTTCGTATCTTGATTAATGGTAAGCCTTCGGCAATCACAGGACTCAATAGTACCGATGCTCTACGTCAGCTCCCGGCAGAATCCATCGAAAAAGTAGAGGTAATTACTTCGCCATCCGCAAGATATGATGCTGAGGGTTCAGGGGGTATTATCAATATTATCTTGCGAAGAAGTAAATTACTAGGATTGAACGGGGCACTTACAGGTAATCTGGGCTATCCCTTGTCCGCGGGCATTAATGGTAATCTCAACTTTAGAACGGGAGCCTTCAACATCTTTACCAATACAGGGTATAACTACCGGGAAAGTCCTGGGAATTCATTAAACGATACTGATTTTTTTGACCAGGACGGTTTTTTTACCAATTCCATTCGCGAAGAGCGGGATTTTGAACGAATACGAAAAGGATTGAACGCCAATTTTGGTGTTGAGTGGTATGTTGGTGAGAACACTTCGATTACTAACTCCATTTTTATTAGGGATAGAAATAATTCCAGCGAAACGACCAATAACTTTCGCCAAGCAAATGCAGCTGGGGACACCTCAAGTGGGTTTCGATTTGACCCCGAGACCGAAGATGATAACACTTTTCAATATGCTTTTAATTTTGATACACAGTTCAATGGCGACTCCCAGCATAAATTGACCTTTGCCTTCCAATATGAAACCAGCGACGAGGTTGAGGAATCCTTGATTATCCAAAATGGATTTGATAGTGAGAGTGTTCGGACCGCAGAGGACCAGCAAAGACTATTCTTTCAGATGGATTATGTGGTTCCGTTGGGCAAAAATGCCCAGTTTGAATTAGGATACCGTGGGGATTTTAACCAACTGGATACAGACTATGATGTGATTTTCATTAATCCAACTCTAGATGAGCTAGGAATTACCAACCCCAGTAATCTGTTGGATTTCGAACAACGGATAAATGCCTTTTATTCCCAATACGGTAACAAGTTTGGTAAATTTTCCTTTTTGGGAGGGTTGCGGTACGAAGCGACCAAACAAATTGTGAACCAACTGGAAACCAATGATTTCAATGAAAATGATTTCAACGGTCTTTTTCCAACGCTCAACCTAAATTATGAATTGAATGAAGAAGAAAGTTTTCAATTTGGTTATAACCGAAGGATTAGAAGACCTCGTTCATTTTTCCTGAATCCTTTTCCTTCACGGTCCAGTCCGACCAATTTATTCCAAGGGAATCCTAATCTGGCACCTTCTTTTTCCAATCAAGTGGATTTAGGGTATTTGAAGCGATTTAAGAAATTAACCTTAAATGGCTCTATTTACTACCAAAGGGCCACGGATGTGATCACCTTTATTACAGAAGAAACAGGGGAAACCACCCTTTTTGATGGTGAAATAGTGAATATTCTACGTCGTACTCCGGTTAACTTGGCTGAAAATGAACGCTATGGTTTTGAAATCACCACGAACTACCGCCCTACACGAAAATGGAATCTCAATGGAAATGTCAACATCTTCAATCTCATCACGCGGGGTGATTTCAACGGACAAAATTTTGATGCAGAAAATTTGAGCTGGTTCATTCGCTTAAATAATAAAATAACCCTCCCCAAAAGTATTGATTGGCAAACCCGAGTTTTTTACAGGGGACCTACAGAAAATGCACAAACTCGAAATCAAGGTATCTTTTCCTTGGATTTGGCCTTTAGCAAAGATTTCTTTCAGGAGAAAGCATCACTAGCTTTTAACATCAATGATGTTTTTAATAGTAGAAGACGGGTCAGTGAAACTGTAACTCCCTTTTTCAATACGGATAGTGAGTTTCAGTTTAGGGTAAGAAGTTATAATCTTTCCTTTACTTATAGATTCAATCAGAAGAAAAAACGCGGCAGGGAAAGAAACCGCGATTTTGACGGAGGTGGTGAAGAATTTGGGACTTAATCAAAATGAAAAAGGAGCTTAAAAGCTCCTTTTCTTTATTCGTTGCGTGCCGCTCTTCTGGCTTCACGTTTTTCTTTGAACATTTCAATAAGATTCCCAAACAGCCAGTAAGGAATTACAAACGTCAACAAGAAAATCATTAGCCAAAAGCCAATGGTCAAGATAGTCAAGAACGCTAAAAATCCTAAATACTGGTCAAATTCAAACATGGTCTTTCTTTTTGCATCACAAAGATAGTTTGAATTCGCTCAAAAAAGCAAATCTGTTTAAAAAAATACAGAATTGTTTTCCTGGCATATTAAGATGATTGATACGATCACTACCTTTGTAAGACTTAAATTTTAGCAATCATGGGGTATCGCATTGAAAAAGATACGATGGGCGAAGTACAGGTCCCATCAGACAAATATTGGGGCGCTCAAACGGAGCGTTCCAGAAATAATTTTAAGATTGGTCCGGCGGCTTCAATGCCTTTGGATGTAGTATACGGCTTTGCCTACCTTAAAAAAGCTGCTGCTTATACCAATCACGAATTAGGCGTTCTTGCGGTTGAAAAAAGAGATTTAATCGCCCAAGTATGTGATGAAATTCTGGAAGGCAAACATGATGACCAATTTCCACTCGTAGTTTGGCAGACGGGCTCTGGGACACAGAGCAATATGAACGTTAATGAAGTTATTGCCAACCGTGCCCATGAAATCGCTGGAAAAACCATTGGGGAAGGTGAAAAGACCATACAACCCAACGATGATGTGAATAAGAGTCAATCTTCCAATGATACCTTTCCAACCGGGATGCATATTGCTGCTTACAAGAAAATTGTGGAGGTTACCATTCCCGGTGTTGAGCAATTGAGAAATACTTTAGACGCCAAATCCAAAGCTTTTGCCGAGGTGGTAAAGATTGGACGTACCCATTTAATGGATGCCACTCCCCTCACCTTGGGTCAAGAATTTTCGGGCTATGTTTCCCAATTGGACCATGGCCTAAAAGCGTTGCGAAACACCTTGGACCATCTTAGCGAATTGGCCTTGGGAGGTACTGCTGTCGGAACGGGATTGAATACGCCCAAAGGTTATGATGTATTAGTGGCCAAATATATTGCCGAGTTCACCGGGCTACCTTTTAAGACTGCGGAAAACAAGTTTGAAGCACTAGCTTCCCATGATGGGATTGTGGAAAGTCATGGAGCATTGAAGCAATTGGCTGTGTCCCTTAACAAGATTGCCAACGACATTCGAATGATGGCCTCCGGACCTCGTTCTGGAATTGGAGAAATTATTATTCCGGCCAATGAGCCAGGTAGTTCAATTATGCCAGGTAAAGTAAACCCAACACAATGCGAGGCTATGACCATGGTTTGTGCTCAGGTAATGGGTAATGATGTGGCCGTTAGCGTTGGAGGCACACAAGGGCATTATGAGCTAAACGTATTCAAACCGATGATGGCCGCCAATATTTTACAATCTGCTCAACTTATTGGAGATGCTTGTGTAAGCTTTGATGTGAATTGTGCTGTAGGTATTGAACCCAATCATGAGGTAATTAAAACCTTGCTCAATAATTCCTTGATGCTCGTAACAGCTTTGAACACGAAAATTGGATATTACAAAGCTGCAGAAATAGCCAATACAGCACATAAAAATGGTACAACTCTAAGGGAAGAAGCCATAAACCTTGGATATGTAACGGCCGAGGAATATGATGAATGGGTAAAACCTGAAGATATGGTGGGGAGTTTGAAATAAGTTTTCAACGCTAATGACCAAATAAAAAAAAGCCCGTTCAACAAGGAACGGGCTTTTTTAGTATGATGGATAGTGTATATTACTTCAATGCGAACTTGGAAGTACCCAACAATTTCAACTTGTTGTCATAAACATTAACCATGTAATTTCCTTTTTGGAAGTTACTTGCGGGCTTGTTAATGTAATCACATACATCCAAAGAACTGTTTTCATAGTAGAAGTTAGTTCCCTTGCTGTAGGTAATGGAAGCACCTTCTTCACTAGACTTTGAAAAGCTATCTCCCAATACGTTACCTTGAGGGTCAAGAACTTCGATAAAGAATTCTCTATCTCCAGCATCAGCAATTACGTTGTCAGCAACTGTAAAGCAAACTTTGAATTTATCTGTAGCCTTAGCTCTTGAAGTAGAAACCAATTTACCATTGTTTCTTTCTCTTACTGCGTCTACACTAAAAGTAGAAAGGCTTAAAGCAGAACCTCTTTCAACAGCATCAGCCAATTGGGTATTTTGTACAATCAAAGAGTCGTTGAAAACAGTTTGTTTTTCCAACTCAACAAATGTGCTGTCACGCTCCATGGCCAACAAGGTGTTGGATTGCGTCAAAGAATCCACTTGCTTCAATAATTCTTCTCTTTCCTTTTTCAATACGCTTACTTGTCTTCTGTAACGTGAAAGCGAGGCTATATCTGTCTTCATTGCTTGTACGGAGTCGATGTACTTGGCAATATTATCTCTGGCAGCAACTAATTCTTCATTGGTAGCGTTGCTTTCCAAAATAGCTTTGTCATATTCAGACTTCAAGCTATTTAAATCTTCAACAACCAAATCCTTCTCTTGTTGAAGGGCTGTGGTAGTCTTCTTTTTATCTTGGTAAAGACTTACAGTGTAGATGATGGTTCCCAAAAGTACTACCCCTAGTAGACCTGCTATTACCTTTAATCCGTTGTTACTTTTTGTTTCAGTCATAACTTAGTAATTAATTGACACTTAATTTGGTGTGTTTGTCAAGTGTGTTCGGTTTATATACGCTCGGGTTTACTATTTGGATTTTTGAAGATTAAATAAATTCAAAAAAATAATCCTTAATACTCTCAATACCTTAATTTTAAGGGTCCGTGAAACCTTGGTTTATGAAAAAAATGCCTTATTTCTCCCTGATTCTTTTGTTTTTAGTAGGCCAAGTTTCGTTCATAAATGCGCAAAATGAAGATTCCCAGGGGTTAGAAATCAACGAAATTGAAATTATTCCTATAGAACATGCCACAGCCGTATTAAAATGGAACGACATTACCATATATATTGACCCTATTGGTGGAAAGAATGCCTTCACGGGCATGCCTCTCCCTGATTTAATTCTAATTACAGATGTGCACGGAGACCATTTTAGCCTAAAGACCTTGGAAGAATTGGATACCCATAATGCCAAAATCATGGTTCCCCAAGCCGTCGCAGATAAGATACCTGATGTGTTTACACCACAGATTGATGTTCTAAACAACGGGGATAGCAAGGTGCGTTATGGGATTAGAGTAGAAGCCGTGCCTATGTACAATCTTAGAAAAGAGGCGTTGAAATATCATCCTAAAGGACGGGGCAATGGTTATGTATTGAATATAGGGGGTAAACGGGTTTACATTTCTGGGGATACAGAAGACATTCCTGAAATGAGAGCCTTGCAAAACATCGATATGGCTTTTATATGCATGAACCTCCCCTATACAATGACTGTTGAAAGCGCTGCTGATGCTGTTTTGGAGTTCGCGCCAAAAAAGGTGTATCCCTATCATTATCGCGGAAAACCAACTGTTAGTGATGTGGGCAAATTTGAATCCATTATTAAGGCAAAAAGTGAAAATATTACCGTTGTTCGATTAGATTGGTATCCTAACGATGATTTTTAACCTCACATAATATTACTTCGTTCTCGTCGTTCTCCCATAAGATTAACCCAAATCGACTTAACCATGGCACAAAAAACCATCTTGGTCAGTGTTTTTATGCTGTTCTCTTTTCTTGGATTTTCACAAACCAACCGTTGTGATAATCTCTACGCTAAAGTCACCTATAGTCTAAGCCACTCCAAAAAGGGGATGACCGCTACCAATTTTGAGCATCAAATGTACTATGCGGAACGAGCCTATGATGCCTTGGAGAAATCAAAACAATATCAAGCCGAATGTGGCTGCGCCAAACTTAAGGACAAGACTTTGGATGCCATGGAGGTCTTGGAAAAAGCCATTGAACCATATGACTGGGAAGGTGGCCGCTTTTATACCAAAAAATCAATAGGGCTAATTAATGAACTTATTACTGCAATAGATGAGTGTACTCAAAATGACCCTGGTCCTGTAGTTGTTTCGGATAGTGATGAGTCTACAATTGAAAATCAGGCTTATAGCGATACTCAAGAAAAACAGGATGACGAAATGATCCAAGTGTTCCAAGATCATGCGCAAGCAAGATTGGATTCAGCTAAAAAAGCTGTTGAGAAGTTAGTATTGCTTTCTAAAATGAACAATCCGCATTCAAATGCAGATGCCAACAAATTAGTTGCGGAGCAACGAGCCTATTTAAAAGAGGCCAAAAAGATTTTGGAAGAAGGAATACAAGCTCTGGAAAGGGAGTAATCCAGAAATTACCGTATCAATTTTTTGTATTTAATGCGTTTTGGCATGATATCAGAGCCCAACCGTTTCTTCTTATTTTCTTCATAATCAGAGAAAGAACCTTCGAAGAAATATACTTGTGAATCTCCTTCAAAGGCTAGGATATGGGTACATATTCTATCTAAAAACCATCTATCGTGTGAAATAATTACCGCACATCCCGCAAAATTTTCCAACCCTTCTTCGAGAGCCCGTAGGGTATTTACATCCAAATCATTGGTGGGCTCGTCTAAAAGCAGCACATTTCCCTCCTCCTTTAAGGTCATGGCCAAATGAAGTCTATTTCGTTCTCCACCAGATAACATATTGACCTTTTTGTTTTGCTCACTTCCTGAAAAATTAAAGCGGCTTAAATAGGCTCTAGAGTTTACTTGCTTCCCTCCCATCATTACAAGTTCTTGTCCGTCACTAAAGTTTTCCCAAATCGTTTTCTCTGGGTCAATATCCGAATGGCTTTGGTCCACATAGGCCAATTTAGCGGTATCCCCTACCACAAATTCACCATTATCCGGGATTTCCTCTCCCATTATCATTCTGAAGATGGTGGTTTTACCTGCACCATTGGGGCCAATAATCCCTACGATACCCGCTTGCGGTAGATTGAAGTTTAGATCTTCATACAATAGTTTCTCCCCATAGGCTTTGCTCACCCCTTTGGATTCTATCACGTTTGTTCCCAAACGAGGCCCATTGGGTATGTAAATTTCCAATTTCTCTTCCAGTTGCTTTTGGTCCTGACTCAAAAGCTTGTCGTAATTCTTAAGACGTGCCTTTTGTTTTGTTTGCCGACCTTTGGCTCCTTGTCTCACCCAATCCAACTCGCGCTCAAGGGTCTTTTGCCGTTTAGAAGCTTGCTTACTTTCTTGGGCAAGGCGTTTGGCCTTTTGGTCCAGCCAACCGGAATAGTTTCCTTTCCATGGGATACCCTCGCCACGGTCCAATTCCAAAATCCATCCCGCTACATTGTCCAAAAAGTACCTATCGTGTGTTACGGCAATAACGGTTCCCTTATATTGTGCCAGATGATGTTCCAACCAGTGAACAGATTCCGCATCTAAATGATTGGTAGGCTCATCCAGAAGTAACACATCAGGTTCCTTGAGAAGCAAACGACAAAGGGCTACCCGTCTTCGTTCACCTCCTGAAAGCACCCCAATTTTTTTATCGGAATCTGGCGTGCGAAGTGCATCCATGGCAATTTCAAGCTTGGTGTCCAATTCCCATGCATTTGAAGCATCAATTTGGTCCTGAAGCGCAGCTTGCTTGTCCATCAACTTCTGCATCTTGTCCGCATCCTCATAGACTTCGGGCAATGCGAACATATCATTTATTTTATTGTACTCATCAAGTATGGCCACAGTTTCAGCCACACCCTCTTTTACCACCTCTAAAACCGTTTTTTCTTCATCCAATTGGGGTTCCTGTTCCAAATACCCTACCGTGTATCCTGGAGAGAAAACAACATCACCTTGATAATTTTTATCTACCCCTGCGATAATCTTCAAGAGAGTGGACTTTCCTGATCCATTAAGACCCAAGATTCCAATTTTGGCACCATAGAAAAAACTGAGGTAAATATTTTTAAGTACTGGAGTGTTTGCCGTTTTAAAGGTCTTGGTAACCCCAGACATAGAAAAAATGACTTTTTTATCGTCTGACATTTTTGGTGGTTTTAAAGTGAAAAGTGTAAAAAGGAAGCTAAACCCTGCCCTTCAAAGCATTGAATACCCAAGCAATAGCGAAGAAGCCAACACCAACGGCAGCAAATCCATATCCTGCAACTTCATCATACTTAAAAGCTCCCAATGCAATCATACCCAAGCCCACAAAAATCATTATCCATGTAGCCCAGGCCAAAACAGTATTCTTGTTCATTCCCATAATTCAGGTTTCGTTAGTCAATCAAATATCGTAAAAAAAGGGAAAAAAGGTGATTTTGGAAGGCTTAAGATTCAAATGGAAACTTTGCTCCTATTTGAAATCGTATTTCATCCAACAATTGAGACAAATCCATGCTGTTTTGATGTGACCAAAGATTACTCTCTATCAATTTGTTTTTCAAACAGTTATGAACCTCTTGAATCTCATAGACAAACCCATTTCCTTGCTTTGGAAGTGCAAGCGCATTTACTTCTTTACCTTTCTTTAAAGTAAGACCGTCGGCTTCATGCCATCTAGGGTGTATAAAGATTTCTCCTCGTGGTCCAGAAATTTCGGCTTCCATCTTGGATTCTCCCTTTAGGCCTGAGTAAAGTACTGAGAGTGCATTTTTATGCTTGAACAAGATTGACGTTTGCCCCTCGGTTCCATTTTCTAGAAAATTAGCTTGTGCATGAATCTTCTCTGGCATTCCCAAAAGAAGATACGATAGAAATATAGGGTAAATACCTATGTCCAAGAGTGAACCTGAAGCCAATTCTGGGTTAATCAATCTAGATTCTTCTCCCCTGTCCATCGCGTAAAAGGCAAAGTCCGCGTGAAGGTAGGTGATTTTGCCTATTGCTTTGTTCTCTACAAGTTCCTTTGTCTTTTGAATGGATGGATTAAATCTCGACCAAAGCCCTTCCATAAGAAAGACCTCTTCAATTTTAGCCACCTCAATCATTTCTCGAACCTCTCTTGAATTTACACCTAAAGGTTTCTCACAAAGTACATGCTTACCTTTTTGCATAGCCTTAATGGCCAGCTCCTTATGGAATCTATGGGGTGTAGCAATATAAACGACATCCACAGTATCAGAATCAAAGAGAGCATCATAGTCTCCAAAAGTGTGGGTAACACCAAAATCGGCAGCATACTCCTTTGCTCTGTCCAAATTTCGTGAAGCGACCGCAGCAATTTCAGCGTCTTCAACTAGCAATAAATCAGAAGCAAATTTTCGAGCAATTTTACCAGGGCCAACAATTCCCCATTTGATTTTCAATTCCATACAAATCAAAAGTAATGATTAATACTCCGTATCTTTAGCAAGCCGTTAGAAAACGCTTTAATGACTATGGATTTAAACTTCAATAAGAACGAAGACCACAACAAACTACAGCTTTCAGATTTAAAGAAAAAACTCTCACAAGTAAAACTGGGAGGTGGGAAAAAACGTATAGAAAAACATCACGTCAAAGGTAAAATGACGGCACGCGAGCGGATAGCCTACTTACTGGATGATGACACACATTCCATAGAAATAGGGGCTTTTGCTGGAGACGGTATGTATGAAGAACATGGAGGGTGCCCTTCTGCTGGCGTTGTAGTAAAAGTAGGATATGTTCAAGGCAAACAATGCGTTGTGGTCGCGAATGACGCCACAGTAAAAGCTGGCGCTTGGTTTCCTATCACTGGAAAGAAAAATTTAAGGGCGCAAGAGATTTCTATAGAAAACAGGCTGCCCATTATCTATTTGGTGGACAGCGCTGGCGTGTACTTACCTATGCAGGATGAAATTTTTCCAGACAAAGAGCACTTTGGACGAATTTTTAGAAACAATGCCATAATGAGCAGCATGGGCATAACGCAAATCTCTGCAGTAATGGGAAGTTGTGTAGCTGGTGGGGCCTATTTGCCTATTATGAGTGACGAAGCGCTTATCGTAGACAAAACTGGAAGTATCTTTTTAGCAGGCAGTTACTTGGTCAAAGCGGCCATAGGCGAAAGTATTGATAATGAAACCTTGGGTGGGGCTACAACCCATTCGGAAATAAGTGGTGTTACTGATTACAAAGCCAAAGATGATAAAGATGCGCTGGATACCATTAAAAATATAGTTGGTAAAATTGGTGATTTTGATAAAGCGGGATTTAATCGGGTAACTGCAAAAAAACCAAAAGAAAATCCTAAAGACATTTATGGAATTCTACCCAAGTTGCGAAGTGACCAATATGATATGTTGGAAATCATAAAACGCATAGTAGACGATTCAGAATTTGAGCAGTATAAAGAAGGCTATGGTCAAAGTATCCTCACGGGTTATGCCCGAATAGAGGGTTGGGCGGTTGGAATCGTAGCTAATCAACGAAAAGTAGTCAAAACCAACAAGGGGGAAATGCAATTTGGTGGGGTCATTTATTCTGATTCTGCGGATAAAGCCACCCGATTTATCGCCAATTGCAATCAAAAGAAAATCCCTCTGGTGTTTCTGCAGGATGTAACCGGTTTTATGGTAGGAAGCAAAAGTGAGCATGGAGGCATTATAAAAGATGGTGCCAAGATGGTGAATGCCGTAAGTAACTCGGTAGTTCCCAAATTTACCGTAGTAATCGGTAACAGCTATGGCGCAGGTAACTACGCTATGTGCGGAAAAGCGTATGACCCCAGGTTGATTGTGGCCTGGCCCAGTGCAGAGTTGGCGGTTATGAGCGGAAACTCAGCTGCTAAGGTACTTTTGCAGATTGAAAAAGCGGCATTGGAGAAAAAAGGAGAAGCCTTTGACTCCGAAAAGGAGAAAGCTCTGTTTGACGAAATCAAACAACGATACGACAATCAAATTTCCCCATACTATGCCGCAGCGCGGTTATGGACAGATGCCATAATAGACCCCCTCGACACTCGTACTTGGATTTCCATGGGAATTGAGGCAGCGAACCATGCTCCTATTGAGAAACCATTCAACATGGGAGTGTTGCAAGTTTAGCTATTGTATAGTGAACTTCGCCAATTGCTTTTTTTCTTCAGCTTCCTGCAGTCTGACCATGTAAGAAGTACTTTCTTGGTTGTTTTTTCCGAAGTTCTTTACCACAGTGCATTTTACAAAGGTGGGCATTGTATTGTCAACGCTTATGTTTCCTTGTGAAGTAACATTTAGTATCCACTCTCCAACCGTGTCAACGCCAACAATTTCAAATTGCTCAGCGTAAAACCCGTTTTCAATTTCAGCTTGCAGGCCTTGTCCATTGAACTGCCTATTGTGTTCCCAATCGAAGAATCGTTTTTGTGGATTAACAAATTGGACCACGAATTCGGCCCCAGGATTGCTCCATTCCAGGACAATTCTAGCATTGTACGTAATGTTATTTTGATACTTGCTGTCTGTCTTTGTCAAGTCCAAATCTTTTCTTTGTTTGTTGATTAAGTTTCGAGTTTCAGCACCTACTAACTTCTCAAAGTTTTTGAGGCTAGGGTTTCCATTGATTTTCTCACCCATCAACTTATCAAGCGTGGTCAAGGCGATTTGATAATTTCCAAGCTTTCGATTGGTAACTGCATAATCATAATCGTTCTGTAGTTTCTTAGGGTAAACCTTCATTAGCCGATTGGCAATTGCAAGAGCCAATGTATGATTTTTGGTTTGGTCACTTTTTAAATAGGCCGCACGTAGCGTTTCATAGCTAGGGGAATCAATTTCCAATACATTCGAAAGTATTCTGAAAGCAACATTGGGGGAAGATTTATAAAAGAAGTCAAATATATCAATGTAATAACTTGAAGCATTCTGGAACTCCTCTTTTTGCTTTAGATATATTTCATAAGCACTTTGAACGTCCTTTCCTTTTTTGAGTTCTTTTAAATAAGGGGTCACCAGAGCCCTATTGTCAATCTTGATTTTTGCATCGTAATAGTTGTCCTTTAATTGCATCGCATCTGAAGTGCCGTCCCCGACTTTACCGTAGCTACCTGTTTTTGTAGTAACCAAAAGCACACCGTTAGCCCCAAGTGTTCCATATATATTTGTTGCGGCCAAGCCCTTCAAAACAGTAATATCTTCCACATTTTTTGGATCCAGAAAATTAGTTGGATAAAAAAGTCCATCTGAACTAGATTGAGATTGAGGTAAAGGGATTCCATCTACTACAATCAATCCATAATTGTTTCCCAACAATGAGTTGCTTGGTCTCATAACTACCCTACTCAAGTCATCATTTTGTCCGACTGTTACCCCGGAAAACTTTCCTTGAACCCCAGTGTTTAAGGTTGTAGCTGCATCTAATATTTTTTCTGAGTCAATGCTTTGAACCGCATAGCCTAAAGCATCTTTATCTTTTAAACCTAAAGCGGTATTTTCTAATTGCACTTGGTTTTCCCGCTCTTCAGTTACCACTACTTCTTCCAACTGAAATCCTTCTCGTATACCTTGGACTGAAGAATCTACTTGTTGTTGTTTTTGTTCAAATGCAACCTTTTCGTTGTTCGAAGCACTCTGCTTTTTCTTAATAAGGTTTAGAAAATCTGCTCCTCCCACAATGGAGAACAAATTCATTGTTCGCTTGTCGTATTTTTTGGAGCTATTGATAATCAACGTTTTCCCCGGTAATTTTGGCGTAGTTGTTCCAGCATTTTGAAAACCATCCGAAAAAACGAGATTATATCCATTCACAGCATAGGAGTCCAATCCGCTATATGAAGTAGCTCCATCGTAGTTTAGACCTATGATTTTTTCTCTGAGTGCAGACCAATCTCCATTCTTTATGGTGTAATTTTCTTTAAAATGAACCGAATTACTAAACCCGATAAGGGTAAGCTCGAGATTGCCGAATCGTTCAAAATAAGCTTCTAAATATTTTAGCTCCAATTCAGCATCTCTTTCCATTCTAGAGGAAGAGGTATCCCAAAAAATTGCGGTTTCTTGATAGTCTTGACTAAAACTAAGCCCAACTGAAAAAAAAAGGGTGAAAAGTAGAAGTATCTTACTTTTAAGATGCAGGAAATGGCTGGTTCTCATGGCAATGCGGGTAAAGTGTGAAACTATGCTAAATTAAGAATCATTTTTCGGTCAGGTACATCTGTGCATTTAGAGTTCTTTTTTTTTGAATTTCATAGCATTTGGTCTCGTATCCAGGCTTTTCAAAACACAGCACATCTTTAAACGCCGCATGGATACTATATCTGCCAGAAGCATCAGTGTGCACCAATTCTTTGGTACGCAAATTCCGTATTCCAACATCAGCTACCATTCGTCCTCGATGGATTGAAAAACCGGAAACCATAGGAAGGTTTCGTTTTTTCTTCTGATTTCTACGATTAATTCGCTCCGCGGCTTTTTTTGATACCAAAACCGAAGATTTCAGATAAAAAGCCATAGCCGAAAAAGGAACTTTTTCCCATTCATCTTGACTGGCGAATCTTCGAAATGAGTCCGTATCAAATTTGATGGCTGCCATAATCAAACCTAATTCTTCCCCTCCATACACCTTCAACAACTCCAGCGAAACAATGAAATCATCTTCTGTGAATAAAGAAAAGGGTCGGAGGTCTAAGTCCGCAAATCTTTGTCCCTTTTTTATTGTGTAAAGTATATTTTCATTAGAAGTATTTAGGTTTTTGCCAGGCATTCCAAAACTATCCACATTATAGATATTAATTCGTATCAAAACACTATCTGAAGTACTTGACCATATTTCAAACCCAAGTTCATTTAACTTTCTGAGCCCTTTTTTGACCCTTATCCTGGTAGCGAGTTGTCCTCCTAAGGCCACATTATCCTTCCAATAACCGAAAATGGCCTCCCCTTTGTTCTTATACCCTATGGCTTCATCGATAAATTCTCCCTCAATATTTGTAACCACCACCTCATTAAGTCGCACTGCTTCTGGATTTAGTTTTATTTCTGGATAAGAGTTGTAAACAAGTTCAATTTCGTTTACAGGTATTTCCAACGGCTTATAGCCTAAAGAAGAAAATAGAATTTTTTCGTCTGGGGCAAATTTGGAAGTGTCCAAAGGTAGGTGGAAGATGCCGTCCTCATCGCTGACCGTACCAATTCCCCTATTTACAATCCCAATATTAACATAAGGGATAGGGGTATTGGTTTTCGCATCCAATACCCTTCCCTTATAATCCTTCTGTGCTGAAACTAATAAAGGGAACGCAACCCAGAACAGTAAGACGCCCTTTAACCGAAACATAAATCTCAACTACCGCTTTTGGACGTTTTGGTAATTTTAAATAATTCGCGGTTGATATTCTTGATGTCTAATTTAAATACCTTAATCTCCTCACGCTGCGCCTTGGTACCGTAATTATGGTATATCGTAGCCTTCAAATAGGTAGGGGTCAGACTTTTATTACCTAAATATTTTGCATTTATTCCCCAGGTTCCTGTCAAAGAATCATCAATTAGATATTCAGCTGTGGAATACCCAAAATCTTTTTCCCTACCAATAATTTTTGGGCTAGCCTCAAGACTATGTGTCCATGTATGAAATTGATTTTCGGGATTGACAAACTGCAATTCAAACTCAGCCTCACTATCACTCCATTCAAAAACCAACCTAGTACCTTCAAAATCTTCTTTATCTACTTTTATTTTTTTGCCTTTTGAGACCCCTACAACATCGGTTTTTTCCAAACTCAATAGGTTGTTGAACTCTCTATTTATCATTGTAGAGAACATTGACGTATCAGTATTCAAGAACCCTTCCCGCAACAAATAAAAATAACGGGCATATAGAATTGCTGACTTTTTTGGTTTATCCACCCTACGATTGCTGTTGGTCAAATCCATATAGGATTGCAAGTAATTGGGTCGCAGTATAAACACTTCTTTATAGGTCTCATTGGCTTTTTCAATACGCCCTTGTTCGTCATAGATGTAAGCCAAGGATTTTAAGTGGACAGGATTATTACTGATATCCAAATACCCTTCTTCAATGATTTGGTCTGCAAAATCCTCTTCATTCCATGTGTCATAAAAGTATTTGTAGGAATCCAACAGAAAATAGGGTGATGATGTATATTTCTGTGCATTTACTTGATACGAAGCCTTAGCCTCATCAAAGCTGTTAGCGCGTTTTAATTCTTTTAGATATTCTGGGGCATTGTTTGCTGCATTCTCTGCAGTAAGGGCCTTACCGTCATAAAAATTGTTGCGCAATCTTGCTCTGTCAATGATGAATCCTTTTGCGTCCCTTCTTGGAACACCGATTCCGTTTTTGGTATTTATTACTACCACACCTCCGTTCCCAAGCGTTCCATACCGTGTGGTTCCCGCTAGAGCAGAAATAATACCGATTCGTGCAATATTTTGAACATCAATGAAGTCTGGAAATTGTGTGAAAATTTGACCATCGATATCATAGATTGCCGTACGCCCTCGTATCTGTACACTTCTGCCTACATTCACGGCTGAAGCGCCAGCAAAACCTACTGAGGAACGCGCCCCAAATGTGGTTCCAAATCCAAAGCCATCTGAAACAACAATTCCTGGGAATCTATTCCTTAGTACGTTCGCCAAGTCATATTCTCCGGGCAGAATTCTATCTGCATCAATAGTTCTGACTGTATAAGCAACTCGACCCCTATCGAGATATCCAAATACCGTATTGATTATATCTGTGTTAAAATAATAGTCCTCCTCCAACTCTTTTTGACTGGCCCTTCTTTTCTTGGTCACGGTTACATTTTCCAATTTTTCAATTTTTGGAAACATGTCCAGATTTAAAATACGAGTTACGTCTTCTACCCGAATTTGAAGGGGCTCCATGCCTGGGCTGGTATAGAACAAAACATCCCCTGCAGAAGCAAGAATTTTATATTTACCTTCGGCATTTGTCTTTACCGAAGTGCCTTGATTGATGATTTGAACATTGACATCGGAGATTGGGCTGTTACCATCTTTTATGGTCCCAGAAACCCATCGCTCTTGTGAAAAACCAGTGAAGGAAATGCACAGGGCGACTAAAAGGAAAAATTGTTTTTTCATAGCTTGAAGTTTTTAATTAACCTAATGGATGTGAAGGAATTACACTTCAAAAAGATAATCAAACTTCTTACCAAGGGCAATTTTAATTTCCCAAATGTTTCTTAATTCTTGGTATAAGCAATAGTTCCGTTTGTCTTCCATTGATGTAACGAAACCCATCTTCCCCAAAAAATCCAGCTTCTTCCAACATAATTCGAATATCCCTTTTCCATTCAGGAATAGTAACCGTTGTATTCAATTCAATAGCATAGGCGGTATTGTGATTTAGAGGATAATTTTCCCCATCATCTTTCATAACACCTTCTTGCGCATCCCACATACCAATGGTAGTCCCAGCAGAATGTCCATAGGTCCCCAAAGGATGCGTATAAATAGCTGGACCTAGACCTGCGTTTCGTGCGTCTGCCAGCGACTTGGCCAAAATTTCGTTCCCAGTTCTTCCCTTTATCATATTCGCCGTTAAAAAATCTTGGGCCCGATTACCTTCTTTCATGGCTTCAACCAAAAAGTCTGGAGCGTTTTTTTCTTCAGCTTTCAAGACGTAAGCCAATTCTTGACAATCCGTATTAAGTCTTAAATAGGTAATTCCTATATCGCAGTGCACCAAGTCTCCTGGTAAAATCACCATATCTTCAGGCCTTCCGGCAAAAGAGTAAAATGACCCTTCTTCTATTTCACTAGTACGTTGGACATCTACTGTGGGATGGAACCAGGTTTTTAGACCCAAATCTGTAATCTTCTGTCGCATCCACCAGACCACCTCAGAGGTCTTGGTCACCCCTGGCGTAATTACCTTCTCTGAAAATGCCTCAGCAATAATGTCATGGGTAATATCAACTAGTTGATTGAATATCACCATTTCTCTTTCTGTTCGAGTTTCAATCCAACGTACAGCTAGTTGTTCCGCAGAAGTCACTTTGGAATGGTACTTTTTGGGCAAGTTTGCCATAAATTCTTCGTAATCTGTCTTGTCCAGTCCATCCGCAATGTTATGGTCTTTAGAAAAATTCAAGCCGATGGTTTTCGGATTACGCTCTTCAATAAGTTGCATCAATCGCTTCCATTGATTGGGTTCCTTTTCCTTATCCCAAGCAGAGACAATACTTTTCCCAACGTTGTAGCGAGCCACGGCCAACTTATCCATAATTCCCTTAGACTTATCTCTGAAGAATACTAAAATGGTCCTTCTTCTGGCATTCAACCAAGTGGATGGCAGCATGGTTTTAAGGACCGGGTCTTCATTATATTCCCTGGAAATCAAAATCCACATATCAATCCCCGTATCATCCATAAGTTTAGGAAGCAGGGTATTGAAACGTTCATCCAAGATTTCATCTACAACCCTTGCCCGTTCGACCTCAGGAAGAATTTGCTGTGCCACAGATAGTAATGGGGTAATAACAACAATTAGTAGTATAATTTTCTTCATTTTCTGGTTTTATAACTCTGAAAATACATCATCTACCTGTATTAAAAAAGTAGACCGAAAACTACATAAATCGCTATATCATCCTATTCTTTAAATCACTGGTTCCAGTTACTTCTGTAGCCGTTTAAAAAGTAGTTGGTCCCAGCTGCAGATGGTGCCACATGAATTGATTCAATGTCTTCTGGGTTTAGGGTATTTAGTATTGAAGCGTCTACCCGAATACCATCAAGTAAAATAACAGGAGCATCATTACCTCGCAGCCTAAAGACAGGTCTTGAATTTAGATTGCTAGTATTTGAAATGTTTAGAGAAGGAACTTTTGCTCTCAGGGCGTTGTAGATGTCTTGCTGGATAACCCATCCCGTATTTTTTATAGAATACACTTGAAAAGGAAGTTTTTCGAGTTTGCTGATTTTCGTGGAATCGCTGGCTTTCTGGGTATGGATACTTACCAAACCCTTTTTGCCCGATTTTTTATCAATAGTATCTATGCTTTTCTGATTTAAACCGTTTACGGGTGAGATATCATTGGATTCACTGCTCTTGGGAATTTGGACATCATCCAACGTAAGAGTTTGTTGAACGGTGGTTAATGGTGGATTATCATGCTTTTGCTGACTATTTGTTTTGTCTGAAGTTTGACCATTCAAAGGAAAAATCAACCAGTGAGTTACAAAAAAAAGAATGAGGATACGTGTTTTCATAAGGCTTGTTTTTACATTTAAAACGAATCTACGCTGGAGATAGATAAATAAAAAGTCAGGATTAGGGAAGTATCCTTTTGAATTAGGGAAGTGAACTTTTTAAGGTATTCATGGTTTTACCACGATTCACTTTACCTGTTTTTGTCTCCGTAAACTTCTCAACGACGAAAACCTCTTTTGGAATTTCGAACTTATCTAGTAGGTTTTCATTTCGTATCGAAGCTATGATTTTATTTTCTTTTGGGATGTTTCCCTCTAATATCAACACCAGCTTTTCACCTAGAGTTTCATGTGGAATTCCCGTGACAAAAAATCTAGTACTAATCAACGGCGATAGTTTTGCCTCAATCTGTTCAGGTATTAGTTTGACCCCACCTGAGTTGATTACATTATCATATCGTCCGAGCCATATAAAACTAGCTTCTGATATTAACTCTACAATATCGTTCGTTACCACTTCAATATCAGAAATCTTGGGAGCATCTACAATCAGACAATTTCTATCATCCTGGGATATTTGAACATCGGTCAACAACTCAAAGCTTGACATATTTTGAGGACAAATCTGTCTTACTGCTATATGGGTAATGGTTTCTGTCATTCCGTAGGTAGCAAAAATCCGGTTGTGCTGCTTTTGTAACCGTTCCTCCAAGGCATAAGAAATTGGAGCCCCACCCAGAATCAAAGTTTGTATTCTACTGAGCTCTTCCAGAGATTTTTCAGCTTGCAGCGGTACCATAGCGCAAAAATCATAGGTCTTGTTTGTTTCTTGTAAAGGCTGGGACGAAGGCTTTACATAATACAAATGTAGACCCAAAACCATAGCGCGTACTAGCATCATTTTTCCAGCAATGTTAGTAACAGGGAGACAGAGCAATGCTGAGTTACCCGGAGCTAAATTGAAATACTGCCCCGTAGCTAAAGCAGAATTAACCATTTGGGATTTTTGGAGTGGTATCTTCTTGGGAGTTCCAGTCGAACCCGAAGTCGGTACTTCTACAAAATCTTTGTTTGAGCACCAGTCCAAAAGAAAATCCCCAATATCTTTTTCAAAATCCATGCCTTCTTTTACCAAGCTATACGCTACCTCTTTTAGCGTATCTCTGGAGTAAAAAAGACCATTAAGTCGAAATGACCTATGAATGTTCTGCCAACTGGGATTCACGTTCTTCTATAGCCAAGAATTCTTCTTCTGTCAACACACGTCCAAATAGCTTTTCTTTCCAATTGCTCCATTTGTATTTCTTTGAAAAGAAGAGAAGCAACAACGGGAAAACTACGAACACGGGAATTAATACATCCCATCCTAAAACCGGGTCAGATATGTCTTTGTATACTGAATCCGTTTGAAATGCCGTCCAATCGGCAGTAACCAATAATGCCGTAATTAAGTTATTTGCGGCATGGAAGCCTAAGGCCAGTTCCAAGCCTTCATCCATTAGGGTTAAAATTCCAAAGAAAAGCCCAGTACCAATATAGAAAACCATGATACCGTAACCCAACTTTTCCACTTCTGGGTTAAATAGATGTAGAGAACCAAAAAGTAAGGAGGTAACCGCCAACGGAATCCACTTTCGTTTTGAAGCAATTCCTAGACCTTGCATTAAGTAGCCCCGCATATAATATTCTTCCATGCTGGTTTGAATTGGAATCATGAGGACCGCGATTGCAAATAAAATTAGGAAGGGTTGTAATTGAAAATTGAAAACATAATCATCTGGAGACAAATAGATATCAATGACTACAAATGCCACTGAAATAATGCCCCAAAGCAAAAAAGAGAAAAAAATCCTTTTCCAATCAATTTTCCTTCGTGATGTAGTCAACGATTTTAAGCCTTGTCTGTGTACTACTTTTACAAAGAAGAACAGAGCAATCAATCCGATAGCAAAGGTCAACAACATAAGAAACAAAAAGGTGTTGACCCCAAGGGCCTGTGACATAGCTCCAATGTCACCTGATGCCATAGCATTTATCCCAGAATTCATAAAAAGGGCAACAAGTAAAGGAATAGACCCCACAAATTGCCAGACCGCGAATACAGAGAAAAAACCGAGAATATATCGCCAAAATTCGTGATGTCCTTTATAACCTTGTTCTATATACATAATTCTTTAATTAAGTTTTTCTTCCAGTTTTTATCTTTCCTGTAGTACAATCTACCATCCATGACCTCAAGTGGGCTTTCAAAATTATTGGTATAAAGACTACCCGTGCCCAATCCTTGAGGCATTTTAGTATTTAAGGTATAGGTCCATTGGGCTATGGCATTTAATCCAATGTTGCTCTCTAGAGCACTGGTCGCCCACCATCCAATTCGATGCTCCTTAGCCAAGTCTATCCATTCTTGTGATTTTTTGAACCCACCCATCAAACTAGGTTTTAAAATAACGTATTGTGGCTTTATCGTTTGTAGCAAGCTTGCCTTTTTTGTTACGTCAAAAATTCCGATGAGTTCTTCATCCAGAGCTATGGGCAAAGGAGTTTCTTGACATAAAAGAGCCATTTCTTCCCATTGGCCTTGTTTTATAGGCTGCTCTATGGAATGAATTTCAAAGGTTGCCAGTTCTTTTAGCTTTTCCAAGGCATTTTCAGGAGAAAAAGCTCCATTGGCATCTACCCGTAGTTCAATTTCTGAAGGTGAGAATCGCTTTCGTATGGATTCCAGTATAGAAAGTTCTTTTTCGAAATCAATAGCACCAATCTTCATTTTGATGCATTGGAATCCTTCTTCCAATTTGTTTTCCAGTTGTGACAACATGAAAGCTTCATCCCCCATCCAAATGAGACCATTTATGGAAATGGGCAACTCTTTGTCCACATAATCCGAAGGAAACAAAACATACGGATTATTAGCTCTTAAGGACAAAAAGGCTTGCTCTAAGCCAAACTGAATAGATGGGAATGCATCCAAATCTGAAAAGAGTGTTTCAAATCCCATCCGGATATTTTGACATACCCATCCCAACTTCTCTTCAAAGTTGGGAACGTCATCAATACTGAGGCCTCTCAAAAGCCCACATTCGCCAATACCCTGTTTGCCGTCTTCTTCAAGAATTATAAACCAAGTTTGTTTTTCATTGAGTATCCCTCGGGAAGTACCGCTAGGTCTTTTAAATTGGAGCGTATAAGGTGTATAAGTAGCCTTCATGCAGTATTCCCAAATTTAGGTATAAAATGGGACAAAGACTACAAGGGAAATCAGCTGAAATTAAACCAAAAACGAACACCCTCTGAGGCGCGGTCAATATTTAATTTGGATTGTAGCTGGTTTACCAATCGGTTCATTAAACGAATTCCCATGGATGAGTTGGTACGTTCGTCCGCATCTTCGGGCAAACCTACTCCATTGTCTGTATATTCAAAATAGCCTTGATCACCATTTTTACGTAAATGGATGTAAATCTTGCCATTTTCGTCACTATCAGGGAAGGCATATTTAAAGGAATTTGATACTAATTCGTTTAGAATCAATCCGAAAGGAATGGCACGGTCAATATCCAACTCCGTTCCTTCGGCATCTATGGTAATACTGATATTGTGTCCCCCTTTTTTGTAAACGGATTGCACGCTGTTGATAAGACTTTCTATATAGCCCTGCATTTCAATCACGGAAAGATCATCGTTCTGATACAATTTCTGATGGATAAGGGCCATAGCCTTTACCCTACTCTTTCCTTCTTCCAGAGCAACAATAGCAGATTTGCTTCGTGTATTTTTTGTTTGAAGGCTAAGAAGACTGGAAACCATTTGCAAGTTGTTCTTTACCCTATGGTGAATTTCCTTTAAAAGAGAATCTTTTTCAACAAGTGCATTTTCTATAATGTGCTTCTGTTCGGCAATCAACCTCTGGTTTTTGATACTTTTCAAATAGGCGTAAACCAATCCAGCAAAGCCGAGAAGTGTAAAAATCAAGGAAATAAACACAAGGTTAATGCGTTCATCCTTGGCTTTCATCTCATTTCTTGCCTGCTCATTAATTCGTTTCTGCTCATCAATAAGGCGTTGGGAGTTTTCCAAATCTTCATTGGCCACAATGGTCACCAATTGCTGCTTGAGCAAAGAAGCTTGTTTCTGGTTCAAAGAGTCCTTAATGCGGTCGTTTCTGCGATAAAAGGTGGCCGCATTCTTGTAATTCTCCACTTTGTCATAAAAAGAGGCCAAGAGTCTGTTTCTTTTTATGTCTTGAAGAATGGAAGTGTTGTTAAAACTCACATCCAAATGCTTCTTGGCTTCCCGAAACCTTTCAAGTTGTAAGTTGGCATCCGCCAGATTCAAGGTATTGTCCACAACTTCTATTTGATGCGAATTGACCGGAGATGTTTTTAAAACTTCTATACTGCTTTCCAAAAGTGGGATGGCCTGTTCAAACTCCGCCAAAAGCACATGGCATTTTCCAATATTGCCTTCTATTTCAGCTTTTAAAAATTCGGTGTCAAATAGTTCTTTTTCGGTTTTCTGCTTGGAAATATCATTGATAAAGACATCTAGATACGCTTTGGCCTTTTTTAATTCACTTAAGGCCGTGGGTGCCGAGTTATCCAACCGCAGATAGTTTCCAACCTTACTATGGTATTTGGCCAGACCATAAGAATCATTATCCGCTATGGTTGGCTTTACTTCCATAATGTATTGGTTGCGAGCTTTTCTATGAAGACCTAAGTTGCTATAGATATCATAAAAGGCCACATTCTCGGTTATCCCCAGTTCTCTCTTCCTCTTACGGATTATGATTTGCTTATCGTACAGTTGCAATTTGGCATAATTGTCATCAAGCACGTCCAAAATCAATTTTTGGGAAGTAATGTCCAAGGTATCGCTAGATTCAAACAACTCCCTGGCAAGCACAATACTTTTGTCATAGTCGCCCAAATCATTATAAATCTGAGCTTGCATCAATTTATACTGGAGCTCTGCGGAATCATCCTTTGTTTTTTGCGAATTGCCTAAATAGACTTTAACCGTATCCAACCAATCGTATGCGGAATTTATGTTGTAGCGGTCCATCGAATTGAAGAAAATATTGAACCGCTCCTCTGGGGCTTGCGCATTCTGAAATTCTTGTAAGACCGAAGACTCATCAGATTGTTGGGAGTAAATCCATGAAGTGGAGAAAAAGAAAATTAAAAATCCTATGGTGATTCCCTTAAAAAAACTATTCATTCTCCTTGATAGATAGCGTTCCTCACTGAACCAAAATTCAGTAAAAGTGTTCTTATTTTGCTTTGTATATGAAATCGTTCTTTTCAAGATTTATTTTGGCTAAATATTATCAGATATGGGGAAGTAAAAATTTTACCATCACCTTGATATAGAACGATTATTTTACTTCAAAATTAAATTGTAGAGAACTGAGATGTGGAGTATTGTTGTGAAAGTGTTCAATTCTGTTGTGAAAAACATCTGGTTGTATATGAAAATGCATTTTATCGATGTTTTAGGCGTTTAATAGAGCTTTATTTCGTCTCAAAAAACACTAAAAAACAAAAAAGGCCTTGCTAACTAAAACAAGACCCTTTTACGAGAACACTATATGAAAATGAAAAAATTACTTTCTGTTTTAAATACATAGCTAAAGTAGGCCCAGAATTTTTTTTCCGAAAAGAATTGTTGCGAAAGCGAAAAAAGTTGTGGTGAGCTCGATTTAGTGCATAAAAAAAGTGCCGAATGGCACTTTTTATCTTTTTCGTTATCCCTACTAGCTGTTCATAGAGGAAATAATAAACTCTTTAAAATCCTTTGAAATTGGAATGAGGTTGTTGTTTATCACAATATCCTTAGAGTTGATTGCATCAATATGGTCCACATTTACGATGTAGGATTTATGTGCTCTATAGAACTTATTCTTTGGTAATTTCTCCAAATAGTCTTTTAAAGGTGAGCGTACCAAGAACTTCTTATCCGCCGTGTTTACTTCAAGATATACGTTGTCTGCCTTAATAAATTGAATATCGCTGAACTGTATACGGTAATATAAGTGTTGCTTCTTTACAAAGATGGAATCTTTCAATACAGAGTTTGAAGTAAAGGCATCGCCTTCAGCTCCGGCAATCTCTTTTGTGTTTTCCTTACGTGAGTAGTTAAAGTTGGAAAGTGCAATCTCAATCGAGGTATATAAGTCCTGCTGCTCAAAAGGTTTAACTAGATAGCCATCAGGTTTGACCGTCTTTGCATTCTCAACGGTAGCTCTATCGGAATTGGACGTTACAAAAATAAACGGAATGTTATAGTGCTGTCTGATGTGCTTTCCTAAATCAATACCTGTTTTATCCGAAGCTAAAATAATATCAATCAAGACCAAGTCTACTTCATTATTCTTCAGTACATCTACGGCTTGTTCGTAAACAATAACATTGTCCACAATTTCGTAACCTATTTCCTCCAACATGGACTGCATATCATCAGCAATGATTACGTTGTCCTCTACAATCAATATCTTAATGGGGTTTTCCAAGTCAATTCTTGTTTAGATAGTTAGCACTCAAAATTACAAAAAATAATTTACGGCAATTAAAAACAGGACGGATAACAGAAATGTACTTAAGGCCAATTTTTTCAGCTCACCATCCAAATTAACCGGTTCTGTTGTTCGCATCACCTTTATTAAATGAAGTGTAATGGGAACAAATGCTACAAAAAATAACCATCCGTTAAAAGGTATTTTTTGAATCCAGCTGTAGGTCAAAAGTGCCAGAAAACTGCATAAAATCAGAACGAAATGGTATGTCTTTCCATTTTGGAATCCCATTTGTACGACCAAGGTGTTTTTTCCCGATTTTTCATCAGAAACCACGTCTCTTAAATTATTGAGGTTCAAAACCCCCACACATAGAAATCCTATGGTCATTGCAGGTAGAAAGGCAACCCAATCCCAGGATTTGGTATAGAGAAATAAACTTCCCAAAACACCTAAAAGACCAAAGAACACAAAAACAGCCAAGTCTCCAAGCCCTTGGTAGCCGTAAGGTTTAGAACCCATCGTATACCTTATGGCTGCCCAAATACTTAGAATACCCAAAAAGGTGAAAATCAAAAAGTAGACTATGTTTTCGAGTCCAAATGCTATGTAGAGAAGTGATAATGCAAACACGAGACTAACCAAAGACGAGATTAGTATTCCCGTTTTTAAATTTTGTTTGGTAAGCAATCCAGATTGCAATGCTCTAGAGGGTCCTATCCTATCTTCATTATCCGTTCCTTTAACACCATCCCCGTAATCGTTTGCAAAATTTGATGTTATCTGAAATCCTATTGTGGTCAGTAAGGCAAAAATCAGGATGTAGCCGTTGAATGCATTATCAGAAATTGCTAGGGCTGTACCCATAAGTATTCCGGAAATCGATAAAGGAAGTGTCCGCAGACGAGCGGCCATCAACCAGGCCTTAAAAGAATTCAATACTAATACGGGTCTTCTATTTTTAGCCTTTTCCCTTCTTTGTATGAAGCGACAAAAGCATCGTTAAAGCCCATATTTACCAGCTGCTTCCTAAATTTTTGGGCCTCCCCCAGTGTTTCAAATGTCCCTAAGGAGTAAGCATAAAAAGGATTGGTCTTTACAAATAGGGTATTGGTAAGTGCTTCAGAGGCTAGGGTCACATTGTTATCAACGAAGGATTTCACCTGAACCGAATATATGGTTTCCTTATCCAGAAACTCTTTGGCCAAATAGAATTCCTTTACCAAACTAAGTTCCCGATTCTGTTTTTGTAAATTGCTTATTCTAGTTCTAAACGTATCCAAACTATCCACAGCTTCAGACAAGATTTCTTCATTCTTAAAGTTCGCGGAAGTTGTAAGGCCAGAAAAGTAGGACCAAAGCCCAAAGATGCCCAAAAGAATGGCCGCGGTAATCCCTCCAAAAATATTTCTTTGCAGTTTTAGTCTTTTTAAATCCTTATTCTTGAATTTGATTTGGTCAAGGAGCCTTTCATTTATTATTTGGGCTTTGTCGACATCCTTGTGTAATTCCAGCAAATCACTTTCTTCAATAAACGGCATATTAGGGAGGCTTTTTTGTTTTGATGTTACGTAAGAACATACACATCAGATACTTACTCTGATAAATACAAATGTAAAATTTTTGTAAACACAAAAAAATTTCAGCAAATGATTTTGCTCAAAAAATATAAACCAAAAAACAACCTACACTATGTCAGATAGATACCATCATCTTTTATGATGATTTTTTTTGCCTTATATAGACCTCCAATGGCTTTTTTAAAAGCCTTCTTGCTTAGATGCAATCTTTCCTTTATTTCCTCTGGAGAGGATTTATCATGAAGTCCTAAAAACCCTTGATTTTCTTGTAGTTTCTCATAAATTATTGCGGCAGTTGGCTCAAGCATAGACGCTCCAATAGGTTGCAAACTCACATCAATTTTATTATCCGGACGAATATTTTTGATGTAGCCTTTTAACCTTTTACCCACACTTAAGGGCTGGAAAACATCACTCTCAAAAACAAGTCCTTTATATTCATTTTCGATAATGACCTCCCATCCCAGAGGAGTTTTCCTGTAAACCAAAATATCTACCTCATCATTGAGCGAAAGTGTAACATCCACATTAGATAAAACCCGATTCAATCTGCTAGTGCCAACCAGACGAAAGGTTTCTTGGTCCAAAAAACAATGAACCACGTATTTTTTACCCTCCTCCATGCGTACTTGCTGTTCCCTGAAGGGAACCAAAAGGTGTTTTTCCAAACCCCAATCCAAAAAAGCACCAAAAGCACCTACCTCTTTAACTTCTAAGTGAGCAAAATCACCCCGCTTTATATAGGGATTTAAAGTCGTCGCAATAGGACGTTCATTGTTATCCAGGTAACAGAAAACGTCAAGATTACCATCGATCTCAAAATCTTCCGGAACATATTTGTTCGGAAGCAGAACCTCTGTTCCTTCGTCATCTCCAAGAAAAAGTCCAATCCTGGTGCTACGAAGCACCCTCAACGTATTAAAGTTTCCAAGTTCTATCACGGGTCAAAGGTAGTTCAATTCGGATACAAAAAAAGCCACCCATTTAGGTGGCTTTTAAGAATGTGTTTTTTTGATGTTAATTGTAAACAGATTCCTTACCAAAATGCTTGGCCAACATATAATATATTACGGCTCTATGCTTGTTTTTATCGGATCTACCATACTTGTCAATAACACTGTTTATGGCATCCATTAATTCACCGCTATCGGATAATCCCAATTTTTTAATCAAAAAGTTGTTTTTCACCGTTTCAAGTTCTTTTTCGTCTGAACCTGATACCTTGGAAGCATCTGCATTATAAATCGCAGGTCCCAAACCGATGGCAACTTTGTTTAATAAATCCATATCTGGAGCCTGTCCAAACTTATCTTTAATATCGGCAGCGTATTTAACTACCAACTCATCTCTTTTGCTCATAATAGTTAGTGTTCTAAAGGTTAAAAAGAAATATTACTCTTGGTTCTAAGATATGAAATCGAAATATTCAAGCAAAATTTTATCATTCTCCATTCTTGGCGTAAAGACTTCCAAAATCTTTGGTTTCCCAGAGTTTGCATAAAAACTTTTTAGCTCTTTTCGTAGCTCCGTTTTATCCGAGACGTTACTGTAGTCCAATCCAAACATTGATGCTATATTCTTTGCGTTCAAATCATGTACTGTTTCAAAATAAGAAGCGAATTCCTCAGTTTGCTCTCGGCCAGGTAGGATTCTAAAAATACCTCCTCCCGCATTATTGATTAAGATAATCCGAAAATCCTTTCTCAGTTTTTCTACCCAGAGACCATTGCTGTCATAAAAGAAACTCAAATCTCCTGTAATTAAAACGGTTGGGTTTGGGTGATATATCGATGCCCCTACTGCTGTAGATGTGCTTCCATCTATTCCACTTGTTCCCCTATTACAAAATACCTCGAGCGTCGGGTTCATCGGGAACAATTGAGAATATCGAACCGTAGAACTATTTGCCAAGTGAACCTGATAATTATCTGGAATAGAACCTTGAATGTCATTGAACGCCCAAAAATCCGAAAATCCAATTTTGTTGAGATACGCTTCCCTTCTTTTTTGATACCGTTGCTTTACTTTATCCCATTTCAATCTAAAGCCACTTTCTTGCGCTGGAATTGGTAACCCCTCTAAAAAAATATTGGGGTCCGTTTGTATATGAGAGGACAAACCAAAAAAGGTGTCATAGGCTTTGTTCTTACCCACGTGCCAATGATGATTTGGTTTGTACGTTCTCAAAAAGGCTTTGATTTTTTTCGAAACAATCAAACCGCCAAGCGTAATAAGCAAATCCGGTTTCAAGGCTTCAAACAACTCTTTTCGACTAGCAGATTTTTCAATGGGAGCAATAATGCTATCTATGCTAGAAAAAAAACGGTTTTCATGAACATTCGAAGTCGTTTCTGTAAAGACCAAAACCGTTGGGTCTTGCGCCAATTTATCCAAAACAACTCGGTCCAAAATATTTGGCTGCTGCACCCCGATCAAAATCATTTTTCGCTTAGATTCCAACCAGATATTCGAGAATGCCTTTTTGTTGTATTCTCCCAAATCCAATTCACTGATAGGTATCTTGTCTGGTACTTCAATACTTATTTTTTCGGTCTGGCCATATAATGGTTCCTCAAATGGGATGTTGATATGAATTGGTAGGCTGTGCAAATCCGTAAACTGTAATGCTTTGAAAATCTCTTCCTGATTGTATTTTTCCATTTCTTGTTGTGAATGTGACAAAAGGGATTCGTCAAATAATTGAATGGTTTCAGAAGAATGACTTACATCCAGTTTCAGGTTCGCCTCGTACCCGATATGTTTGCCAAACGCATGGGGCTGACGTATGGTTTGCCCATCTCCTACGTCGATTTTATAGGGAGGTCGGTCTGCAGAGACCACAATCAAGGGTATTTCACTATAAAACGCCTCGGCCACCGCTGGATAGTAATTCAAAAGAGCACTTCCTGATGTGCAAACCACAGCTACCGGCTCTTGCAATTGTCTCGCCATTCCCAAAGCAAAAAATGCCGCACACCGTTCATCTACAATACTAAAACAATTAAAAAAGGAGTTTTTTGAAAAGCCCAAGATCAAAGGCGCATTTCTCGAGCCTGGGGAAATGACAATGTTTTTTACTCCCTTTGCTTTAAAACTTAATACGAGAAGTTGCGCTGAGGGGATTTCTGAGTACATCATGCATTACAAAAATACGGCCCAAAACTGTATTCCCCCAAAACTCTGCTGGAATTTAGAGCAGGCGTAGCATGGTTTTGCTCTTGCTTTGAATTTCGTCCCATTCGTTTTCGGGAATAGAATCTGCAGTTACTCCCCCACCAACATAGATTGAAGCGCCCTTTGAGGTCAATTCCATACAACGAAGATTGACATAGAGCGATGAGTCTTTGTTTTCACCCATATTCAATTCTCCCAAAAAACCTGTATAAAAAGTACGGTCATAGGTTTCATTCTCAAGGATAAATATTTTGGCTTTATCGAATGGTAAGCCACAAACCGCAGGTGTAGGATGTAATACTTTGATAATATCTTTTAATGAAGACTTGGATGAGACCGAAGCTGTGATTTCGGTTTTTAGATGCCAAAGCAATCCTGCTTTTGAGTTCTCGGGCCCCACAGTCTTTATTTCATCCACTTTGTTTGATAATCTGTCTTCAATAAAATCAGTCACCATTTTTTGCTCATCCAACTCTTTTTTCCCCCATTTGGGTTCTATGTCTGATTGATAAGGTAAGGTACCGGCCAGAGACATAGTTTTAAGTTTATTACCTCTCAATTGTAGAAATGTTTCTGGGGAGGCACCACACCAAATTCCTACTTCGGGATGGTAAAACAAATAACAAAAAGCTGAAGGATAGGTATCTAATAAGCGGATAATAATTTTTTCAGGATAGGTTTGTCGTTCTATTGCTATCTTTTTGGATAGCACTACTTTCTCTAAACGTCCTTGAGCAATTGCATTAAGTCCTTCCTTTACCAAATCCAAATGAGTTGATTTATCCTTTTCTATAGGTTCAGGTTCAGCCGTTTTGTGTTTGGTATCACCCTTTTTATAAGAAGAGCTTACTATTTTGTCCGGCTTAATCAGAATGGTGTCATTGTTTAAGTCAAAGGGTGCAAAAACAAAACCTGAGTCCTCAAAATCCTTACTAAAATAAAGCTCATTCGACTCCTGAAAAATGGCTTTAACCTCTTCTTGGTTGGGTTTTCGGTAAAGGCAAAACGGAAGTTCATGCGTTATTGCATTTTTTACTTTATCCAGTAGAATAGGAAAGCCTTTATTTTCTGGGTAACGCAATGGTGGTCAATTTGCAATTGGATACCAGATTTTCTTCTTCATCGGTAACTTTAATCTCCCAAAGCTGGGTGGTTCGTCCTTTATGGATTATGCTTGCCCTGGCATATACAAATCCTTCTTTGATGGATTTTACATGATTGGCAGAAATTTCAATGCCTCGCACAAAAAACTCTTGGGCATCCAAAAAAACATATGAAGCTGCACTACCTACGCTCTCGGCCAGTGCCGCGGAAGCACCACCATGTAGAACGCCATCTGGCTGATGTACTTGGGGAGTCACAGGCATACGCGCGGTAAGGTAGTTTTCCCCAACATCAACGTATTCAATTTCTAATGTTTCCATCAAGGTGTTTTTACATATGGAATTGCAAATGGATAGAATTTTTTCCTTGTGCTCAATCATCTTTCATTTTTTTGTAAAATTACGGAAAGCTTTTACAATACATCTTTTCAAAAGTTATGTCAATTCAAGAAAAGAAGGTTTCTTATACTACCCAAAATACCTATACCACATTGAACCAATTAAGTGAAAAGACAAGGTATGTCTGGTTGGTGTTCCATGGAATTGGGTATCTGAGTCGCTATTTCTTAAAACATTTCAAACAGTTGAATTCAGAGCAGCATTACGTTATTGCTCCTCAGGCTCCATCCAAGTATTATTTAAAAAATGAATACAAGTATGTGGGAGCAAGTTGGCTGACCAAAGAAAACACTTCTATGGAAACGGGGAATGTAATGTCGTATTTAGAACAAGTATTCAAATCGGAAAATATATTGGAACACCCAAACTTGATAGTTTTCGGGTTTTCACAAGGGGTGTCCATTGCACTCCGATGGATGGCTCGAAACCAAATTAGGCCGCATATCCTTGCACTTTATGCTGGAGGTACTCCCAAAGAGCTGCGACAACAGGATTTTGAGTATCTCAATTACTCCGAAATCAGTATAAAATCAATTTATGGGGATAAAGATGAATTCTTGAATCTAGGAAGACTACAAGTTGAAAAAGAAAAGTTGAACACCTTATTCCAGGGAAACTACGACTTAATCAAATTTGATGGAGGTCATGAAATAGTGCCGGAAATTGTTTTAAACTTGATTTAGTTTGGGTTCTTGTCTTCCTCCTTAGCCTCTTCTTCAGGGTAATACGTAATTCTTCTCGTACTATAGGTATTACTTGGTGTAACGATTTTCTTTATCCAATTTTTTTCCGGGCTACTGTCAAATTGAAAAATGAATTCTTTTTCAGCTTTTGCATTTTTTGTCTCTGTGGTCTCCTTTATGGGCATACCTTCGTTATCGTACCCCATACGAACTTTCTGAACAGATACAAACTGCTTTTTGGAAACATCGTAGTCGAATGTTTCTGTCTTCAGTAATTTTCCTGCAGTATCAAAGGTCTTCTCAAGGGCATGAGTTGGTTCCCCATCCACGAATTCTTTGGTGAGAAATATTTTAAACAATGTGTTTCCAACCTTTTTCTCAGATATTCTTTCCATCTTTTCAATAACCCCATTATGAAATACACTTTGCGTGGTTTCATTCTTGTATTGTTGATATTCGATCGTGGTTTCATCTACCCCTTCCGCATTGGAAATTATAATTTTTTGCAACCTATCTTCCTTGTCATACAAATATTCTTGCTGTTCAAGAAACTGTTTATCGTATGATATTATTTTTTCTAACACTTTACGCGGTGCTACGGTATCAACAGAATAAAAATTAACCATAGAAGTAGCAGCGTCAAGTACGTCGTCCTTGTAGCTTTCCATTCGTTTCTCAATAAGGTCATCACCCTCATATTTATATAAGGTGATGTCTTGGTCGGACTCGTTATACTGGGTTATGGTACGGATAAGTCTTCCAGTCTGGTCAAACTCAAAGAGTTCCCTACCATAGTCCGTAATAACTAAGCAGGATTTGACTTTACCACGCAAATCAAAATCCTCGACTTTAAAAATCTGGATTTCTTGCGATTGGGTAATCCCGCTGGAAAATAATGCTAGAATAAAAAAGTACGCGTATTTTTTTACCATACCGCAAAATTAGTTTTATGACCACAATAAAAAAATCAAAAGGAATGCCATATTGGAAAAATAACCCAAAAATATCAGGTTCTTTACTTTTGGGCATTTTTAGATTACCTGAAAACCTGTTGCGTAAGGGTCATCATTGGTATCAATCGTGATTGTATTTCTTCCATACACTTTGGCCCATCCCTTAATACTAGGAATAATGGCATTTTTGTCCGCCAAAGTTGTGGACCTTTCAACTTTACCCACAAATTTGGAGCCTATATAGCTTTCATGGACGTACTCTTCCCCCTCTGCCAATTCACCTTTGGCATGAAGTTGGGCCATGCGTGCGGAAGTTCCCGTACCACAAGGGGAACGGTCTATGGCTTTATCACCATAGAAAACAGCGTTGCGCCCTGAGGAACCTTCGTGGAGTGGATTTCCTGTCCATAGAATATGTGACACCCTATTAATATTTGAATTCTCAGGATGAACAAAGGCGTCCACATACTTTTCATTAATTCGTTGTCGGAGTTCTTGTGAAAATTGAATCAGATTTCCTGCGGAATAATCTTGCATGCCTGTAAAATTCCTTTGAGGGTCTATAATTGCATAAAAATTACCACCATAGGCTACATCAAACTCCAATTCACCTAAAAAAGACGATTCAATGGTCAACTCCTCATGGGCTAAATAGCTTTTGACATTGGTGATTTGTACCCACTCTACTTTTTTACCAGGTTTATGATATGCAATTTCAACAAGGCCGGCAGGGGCTTCCATACGTACCTTGCCAGAGGTCTTGGGTTTTATCAAACCTTCCTCGAGAGCCATTGTGATAGTGCCTATGGTACCATGGCCGCACATGGGAAGACATCCACTGGTTTCGATAAAAAGAATCGCAACATCATTTTCGGGTTGGTGTGGAGGATATAGAATACTTCCACTCATCATGTCATGACCCCTTGGTTCGAACATCAGCCCCGTTCGAATCCAATCATATTCGTGCATAAAATGTTGACGCTTTTCTTCCATTGTATTCCCTTTGAGTTCAGGACCTCCAGATACCACTAAACGGACAGGATTTCCACAGGTGTGTGCGTCAATACATTCAAAAGTGTGAGCTGACATAGACAAGCTAATGTTTTATTAGAAATCGAAGTTAGAAATATTCCCGTATCCCTCCATTTTTAAACTGACATTCTATAAAATTGTTATGTTCGGGCAATCCAATGTACCGCAACCCATTCGCATTCTTTTGACTACTTTTAGGAAATTTTGAACAGAAAATACAATGAAAAACGTTTCCTGGGGAATCCTATTTTTGATTCTTTCCTGTATCCCATTTCAAAAAACAATATCGCAGTACAAGCCTTCACCCGAAAAAGGAGATCCTACGGTTTACGCACAAACCATCACAGAAACCGATTTAAAAGACCATTTGTATGTCTATGCTTCTGACGAATTTGAAGGCAGAGAAACAGGCACACGAGGTCAAAAAAAGGCGGTAGAATATATTAAAAAACACTACGAATCTTTAGGTATTCCTGCCGCCAAGCCGGATGGGGATTATTTTCAAAAAGTTCCTTTACAAAAGACAAGCGTTCCTACAGGAAGTGTTACAATAAACGGAAAAGCATTTACGATTGGGGAAACTGCTGTTTGCTTTGCATCAGCTGAAGGAAATTACGATGAGATTGTGTTTTTGGGCTATGGTATCGAAGAGGGAGACTATTCGGATTATACAAATGTTGATGTAAAGAATAAATTAGTCTTGATTAAAGACGGTGAGCCTAAAAATGATGATGGCACCTATGTATTATCTAGCTCAGCTAGTGCTTCGGTGTGGAGCAATATGTCTGAAGCCATCGGAAAAAAATCACAACTTGCTATGGATAAGGGTGCTAAGGGGGTTTTGTATTTTGATTCCAAGAACTATGAACGGTATTCCCAATACTATTCATTTATCAAAAACAGTAATAACCATCGAATGTCTTTGCAAGCCGAAGCAAATAACACTTTACTCCTAGTGCTAAACTTGGAAGCTGCCAAAAACCTTCTTCCAACTATTGAGTCAGATGATGTGCCAAAAGGTTTGAAAACGGATATCACTTTTGATATAATAAATACGGGGTATGTAGACTCCGAAAATGTAGTGGCCGTCTTAAAAGGTTCCGAGAAGCCCAATGAATATGTGGTCATCTCGTCTCATTTAGACCATATCGGTGTTACTCCAGATGGGCAAATCAATAACGGCGCGGATGACGATGGTTCCGGAAGTGTAGCTCTTTTGGAAATTGCGCAGGCATTTAAAAAAGCAGCAAACCAAGGTAAGGGCCCTAAACGGTCCATTATTTTTCTTCATGTTACCGGAGAGGAAAAAGGATTGTTAGGCTCTAAGTATTACACGGACTACGACCCAATTTTTCCTCTAGAACAAACCGTAGCCAATTTAAATATTGATATGATTGGTAGAACTGACCCCAAGCGGGAAGGAGATAGAAATTACGTTTACCTTATTGGTTCTGATAAGTTAAGTACTGAATTGCATGATTTGTCCGAAGCGATAAATGAGAAATACATGCAAATCGAATTGGACTATAAATACAACGATGATAATGACCCTAATAGATTTTACTATAGAAGCGACCATTACAACTTCGCCAAAAACAATATTCCCATCATCTTTTATTTTAATGGCACCCATGAAGACTACCACAAACCTGGAGATACGCCTGATAAAATAAATTATGATCTTCTTGAAAATAGAACTAGACTAGTCTTCCATACGGCTTGGGAAGTAGCCAACAGAGAAAACAAGATTATTGTGGATAAACCTACTGAGTAATAAAGTAGTGCCTTAAAACAAAAAAGCCCCTTAAAAGGGGCTTTTTTAATGGGTGGAAGATCGGTCTCGAACCGACGACCTCCTGAACCACAATCAGGCGCTCTAACCAACTGAGCTACAACCACCATTTCAAAGCGGAGGCAAAGTTAATTTTTTTTATCTATTCTATCAAAAGATTTCTTGTCGGGATTTACATCTATTTTATACTATTATGCGTCAGACATCGATAAATCTTATGCGTTCGTCTAACAGACCTACATAATTTATACTGTTCACAACATAAAATTCTCCATGGTCCTTATTGTCCTTAATTTTAGCCTGTTGGAAATTGAATTCTAATGTCCCAAATCACTAGTATGAAGAAAACCAACCTACCCTATTCCTTCAAAAAAATATCTTTTTTTGGGATTCTCTTTTTGCTCATCTTTCAAATGAATGGTCAGGAAAGGAAAAGAGACAGTATTTCCTATAGAATCAAGCATCTTGAATCTACCCATAAATTTAATTCCAAAGATTCTACCCATGTCGACTTATTGGCAAATTATGCCAGTTATTATCGTTTTCTTAATAAGGATAGCCTTCTCAAAATTTCCCAAAAAGTTCTGTCTTTAAGTAATGAGATTGACTACAATCTCGGAAAAATAAAAGCCTTGGAAAATATAGGCCTGTTTCATTCGGACCAAGGGAGCTATGAAAAAGCACAAGACCAT
The DNA here is from genome assembly GCA_039184805.1 of Bacteroidota bacterium. Classification (GTDB taxonomy): domain Bacteria; phylum Bacteroidota; class Bacteroidia; order Flavobacteriales; family Flavobacteriaceae; genus Flagellimonas. The sequence goes on from JBCDAX010000007.1 coordinate 115,338, forward strand.
TTTGAAAAAGCACTCGCTTTGGCACGAAAAATTAAAGACACCAAGTCTGAATTGGACCTAATAAACGATTTAGGTCATGACTATGCGTATACTGGAAATTACGCCAAGGCCTTAAATCTTTACCTAAAAGGTTTGGATGTTGCCCAACGAACCGATAACAAATGGATGCTCTCCATTCTGAATGAAAACATTGCGAATCTTTACGTAGATCAGAAAGATTTTAAAAATGCCTTGACCTTCTACGACAAAATTCAAACTATCAATGAGGAACTGAAAGATGATGTTTTCCATGCGGAGACCCAAAGTAATATGGCCTCATTATATAAGGAAGCAAAAAACTATGAACTCGCTATGTTCAATGTTAACAAGAGTATCATAACCTTTGAAAAGGAAAAAATATATGAATGGCTTGCTTATGCCTATGAGGTAAAGGGAAGTATCTATTTGGAGCAAGAAAAATACCAATGGGCCTTGCATTGGTTCGACCAAAGTAATATGCTCCATCAGAAACATGTTCAAGATGATAGGGAAAAAATCAATCTATTGAATGGAATGGCCAAAGTGTATCTGGGACTTGACCGTGATAGTTTGTCTTTGGTATCTGTAAACGAAGGTTATTTTCTCTCTAAGAAAATCAACTCCTTGCAAGGACAAATTGACTGTGCCGAAACACTCTATCAAATTCATAAAAAACGAGGTGAGAACACCATAGCACTGGGTTATCTTGAAACCTTCAAAAAATTATCTGATTCACTCTCCAAAGACAAAAACAAGCAGAGTCTGGCACTTCTGGAGACAAAACTTCAATATCAACAGGAAAAGCATGAACTCATTGACTCCAACAAACTAGCACTAGCCAAACAAAGAAATTACATCTACTTTTCAGTATTGACCGTGTTGATTCTTTTGACCGTTCTATTGCTGATTCGTCGTAGTGAAAAAGTACAAAGAAAGCTGAATAAGGAGCTTAAGGAAAAATCCATCGAGGTTAGTAGAAGGGAAAATCAGCTTACTGAAATCAATAAGACAAAAACCAAGCTTTTTTCTATCATTGGACATGATTTGCGTGGTCCCATTGGAGCTTTGCAAGGCATGTTGAAACTGTTCTCCGATGGGGAAATAAGTAAAACTGAATTTATATCCTTTATGCCCAAGCTGAGAGGTGACGTGGAGAATATTTCCTTTGCTTTGAATAATCTACTATCCTGGGGCCAGACACAACTAAATGGCGTAGTCACCAAGCCAAAGAGGGTCTATCTTGAAAAATTGGTTCTGGGCAATGTGAAACTCTTATCGGAAATCGCTTCTGGAAAGTCCATTAAAATTATTAACCGACTACCTGATAACATATTGGTATGGGCCGACTATAACCAACTTGATATTGTGGTTCGAAATCTATTGAGCAACGCGATAAAATTCACTCCGGATGATGGCCTGATTACCATTGAAGCCAAGGAAGATACCGACGTTTGGCAAATAATGATAAAGGATACCGGTATTGGCATGAACCAAGAAATCCAGAAAAAAATCTTTGCCAACACCAATAACATCACTACCTATGGTACGAACAATGAAAAAGGAACAGGTTTAGGACTAACCCTATGTAGAGAAATGATTAACAAGAATAAAGGGCAAATCTGGGTAGAAAGTACCCTTCGAAAAGGCTCCACATTCTTTTTTACTATCCCTAAAGCAGAAAAAAGATATCAGCAGGCGAGTTAATCAGATGAGTGAATCAAGCGAATCAACACCCACAAAACGTTCCACAGTGAAACCTTCTGCATACTCAACCCCAATTAACCTACCCAAATCTCTCGCCCTGTAGTTTACACTATCGATAAAGTTTTTACTACTTATCGGAGTTTCAGGCTCATCACTGCCTGGGTCGAAAAACTGTGAGCTATATGCTAAAATTGCTTCTGTCTTTTTTTCAATAAACCCCGACACATCCACAGCGAAATCAGGGGTCAAATTCTTCCATTGAATAAAATGGTATACCACTTTCGGCCTCCATGCCTCTTGCCATTCTTCTTCCCCTTCCATTTTAGTATCTATCTTGGTTAAACCACTTAAAAAACAGGCGTCACTCACTAGTTTGCTTCCCTTTCCATGATCTATGTGGCGGTCATCCACGGCATTGCAAAGCACAATTTCAGGACGATACTTGCGTACCATTTTGATGATTTCCATTTGATGGGCTTTGTCGTTGATGAAAAAACCATCGGCAAATTCCATGTTTTCCCGAACGGTAATATTTAAAATATTAGCTGCTTTGGCCGCTTCTTGGTCGCGTATTTCAGCAGTACCTCGAGTCCCAAGTTCACCTCGGGTCAAATCAATTATGCCTACTTTTTTTCCTCGGGATACTTCCTTGGCTATGGTCCCTCCTGCTCCCAGCTCTGCATCGTCAGGGTGGGCGCCAAAAACTAAAATGTCTAATTTCATCAATTCGTGATTATGCGGGTACAGACATGGATTTCGTTTTGGAAATCGCTTGCTCAATATCTTGCACTAAGTCTTCTATTTCTTCAATACCTAACGAAAAACGAATCAAAGAATCTTTGATTCCTTGTTTTAGCCGGTCTTCGGGACTCATAAGTGCATGGGATGTTTTGGTTGGGGAAATCATTGTGCTTTCAACACCTGCTAAACTCATGCTAGGTTTGATGAGTTCCAAATGTTTGAAAAACAACGAAACATCAATATCGGAATTCAGTTCAAAAGAAAGCATTCCTCCAAAACCTATCATTTGGGATTTGGCCAAATCATGACTGGGATGTGACTCAAGCCCGGGGTAATATACATTTTCTACATCGTTATTTGTATTCAAATAAGTAGCCATCTTCATAGCATTCTCATTCTGCGCCCTCACACGTAATCCCAAAGTTTTTACACTGCGCTCCAGCAACCACACCGTATAATCACTTAAACTCCCTCCAAAGCATATGGCTGTTTGAAAAATCGTATCCATATCTGTCTGGGAACATGCAACAACACCTGCGCAAATGTCAGAATGCCCACCCATGTATTTTGTAGCACTATGAATCACAACATCAATGCCTAAATCTGCTGGAGTTTGATTGATTGGACTGGCAAACGTATTGTCAATCATAGTGAGGATATCATGCTTTGAGGCTAGTTCCTCAACTCCTTTTAAATCCGTAATGGTCAATAGGGGATTCGATGGGGTTTCCACATAAATTACCTTAGTATTTGGCTTTAATACAGCTTCAAAGTCCGAAACTTCCCAACCTTCCGTAAATGAGTAACTTATGCCATACTTTTCCAATTGGGTCACCGCAAAATTATACGTGCCTCCATATAGTGTTTGTTGAAAGACAATATGGTCGCCAGCTTGCAAAAAAGCCATTAAGGCTGTGCTAATAGCTGCCATACCACTACCAAAAATCATGGCCGCTTCGGTATGCTCCAAAGCAGCCATTTTTTTGCTCAGCGCTTCTTGATTGGGTGTATTAAAATATCTAGGATATCGTTTTACGTCTACATCTTCAAAGGCGTAGGAAGAACTCATATATAATGGAGATGCAGCACCCTTATACTCTTTATCTTCCAGAGTACCCACGTGGGTGCATACTGTATTTGTTCCTTTAGGTGATTTCGTCATGGCATCAAAATTTGATTAAATATACGAAACCAGCTATACTTGAACTTCCTTCCACTTTCCCTTTTTAAACCAAAAAATTGCTATAACGGCCAACAATACTTCGGCAGAGGTAATCGCCACAAAAACTCCCTTGGCTTCCCATCCAAAACTCAGTGCCGCCAAATAAGCAAATGGGAGTTGATATGCCCAAAACGCAATTAAGTTAATTTTTGTTGGCGTGGTAGTATCCCCCGCCCCATTAAAGGCGTTTGCCACTACCATTCCATAGGCGTAGAAAACATAACCAACAGCAATTACCTGCAAACATAACGCGCCACTATCTACTACATTCGGTTCCGAATTAAACAATGAGATGATGTATTCAGCTCCAAAAAAGTAGATAACAGAAATTAATGCCATGAAGTACGCATTGTACTTTCCAGTAATCCAGACCGATTTTTCTGCCCTATCCGGCTTCTTGGCTCCTAGATTCTGACCTACCATCGTTGCCGCAGCATTGCTCATACCCCATGATGGCATCAATGTGAACATAATTACTCGTATTGCAATCGTGTATCCTGCAAGTACCTCGCTCCCAAATTCGGACATGATACGCATAAGAAACACCCAACTTGATGTTCCAATTAAAAACTGCGCTATGCCTCCCAGAGATACTTTAATAAGATTCACCATAACCTTTAGGTTTACCGCAATATCAGCCAGAACAAGTTTGATTCTACCCCAACCAAAGAACAAAATGCCTATTTGGAAAAGTACAGCCGTTCCCCGTCCTATATTGGTTGCGATTGCTGCCCCCATTACTCCATACTCAGGTATGGGCCCCCAACCGAAAATGAAAATGGGGTCCAGAATAATGTTCAAACCATTGGAAAGTACCAAGGTCCACATGGCAATCGAGGCATCACCCGCACCGCGAAAAATAGCATTGATTAAGAATAGCAACATGATAGTGATATTACCCCCTATCAAAAACTGGGTATACCCATAGCCTTCTGCTATCAAATCGGGCTCTGCACCCATTAGTCCTAGAATTTCTCTAGAGTAGAAAATGCCAACAAGACCTAGTAAAACTGCTATCAATATTCCAAGCAAAATAGCTTGGACTGCAGTTACTCGGGCACCTGGGACATCTTCCTCACCTATTCTTCGGGCCACAACAGCAGTTGCCGCCATACTAAGTCCAATAGCTAGTGCATAAATTAAGGTTATAACAGACTCCGTCAGTCCAATAGTGGCAACAGCATTGACGCTAACTTGGGATACGTATGCAATGTCCACCAAGGCAAAGATGGATTCCATTAGCATTTCCAAAATCATGGGAATGGAAAGCATGAAAATTGCCTTACGGATACTTCCAGAAGTAAAATTGGTTTCCTTTCCAGTTACCGCAATCCAGAAGTAATTAAAAAATTTTTTAAATGAATTTGTATTTGAATTCGTCATTATTGATAAGAATTATGTTGTAGAAAAGTAAACAGCGAGTCAGCTCGGTAAAATACCGATTAGCAATTGCCCGGAAGGGCTATGACATCTATAGCTGACATAATTCTTATAACTTCATGATGCTGCAAAGATGGTATTTTTTTTCAATTTTACTGTAAATTACCCAATAAATTATTTTCAACCTTCTTTTAACGGAACCAAAGACCTATGAGAATCTACAGTTATTTCTTTGCAACTATCCTACTCCTTTTGACCTCCTGTAAGAATTCTAGTTCAGTAACAGAATCAGAACCTGTAGTACCAGCTCCACAGGGATATCAAGGTCAAGCGCCAAGTCCTGTTGTTCCTACTGTGGACAAACCTGTACAACGCCAGTGGAAGGGTACTTGGTCCTTTAAGGAAGAGTCTGTTTTCTTTAGTAATGAGTTTGATGGAGCTCGATTAAATGGGGTGGCATCCGATGGAAATAACCACTATACCATCTGGATTACAGCTGAAAACACACCTATCAATGTAAGCCCTTGGTATGCATTCAAAGTTTGGTCTAAGGAGTCAAAAGAAATAACCATTAAATTAAGTTATCAGGATTCAAGAAGTCGATATTACCCCAAACTCAGTAGAGATGGTATCCATTTTAAGCCTTTAGATAGTACTCAATTTAAGGCGATAAATCCTGGAGAAGGAGATTTTGGAATAAATGCCGCCCCTGAATTTGTGGAGTTAAAAGTGCAAGTTGATGAAAACCCTTTATGGATTTCAGCTCAAGAACTTTACACTTCAAAACGGGTTAAAAGCTGGGTAGACTCCCTTGCAATAAGCTCATACATAAAATCGTATGAAATAGGGAAAAGTCATGAAAAACGTCCTATCCATCTGATGGAAATTGCAACAGCATCACCCAAGAAAAAGGCGGTTATGATAATGACTAGACAACACCCCCCTGAAGTAACCGGATTTTTAGCTATGAAATCATTTATAGAAACTATTTCTGGAAATTCTGAACAAGCCAGAGAATTTAGGGATAAGTTTACCATTTTCGTGGTGCCAACGGTGAATCCTGACGGTGTTGATAATGGTCATTGGCGACACAATATGGGAGGTATAGATTTAAACAGGGATTGGCAAAATTTCAATCAGCCTGAAACACAGAGTATTCGAAAATTCCTGAAAAAGAAAGATGAAGAAGGCTATGAGTTTGTTTTTGGGATTGATTTTCATTCCACCTGGGATGATATTTATTACCCGATAGACACAACCGTTACAGGACAGAGAGGGAAAATCGTTTTTGACTGGATAAAAAATATTGAAAACAGATTACCCCAGAAAGAGTCCAATGTGAAACCTTCCGATAAACTAAGCCCTACCATGGTGTCACGGACTTATTTCTTTGTAGAACATGACATGCCTGCCATTGTTTTTGAACTAGGGGACAATACACCAAGAGACTTTCTAAAAGAAAAAGGTAAGGTAGCTGCAGAAGAATTAATGAAATTACTACTTAATGACTAGGTACTTGACTCATTAATTATCCGAGAAATTTCTGCTTAAGTCAGGGATTCACTTGCCAGTTCCTTTTTTGCTGAAGGTTGGGCATAGTGCGCTCTATATCGCCAGTAACTGATTCCACCCAATATAGTTATCCCCAACACGATATATTTTACGTAGTCTGGAGTAATTGCAGCAGAACCCGATTGGGCGTAGCTATGAAGTCCGACCAAATAAAAATTAACTCCGAAATAGGTCATCATAATGGAACCATACGCGGCAACACTCATAAAATTATAAAACCACCTTCCCCGAAGAGCAGGAACAAATCGCATATGAAGTACGAAGGCATAAACCATAATGGAAATCAAAGCCCAGGTTTCTTTAGGGTCCCAACCCCAATACCGACCCCAGCTTTCATTTGCCCATTGGCCACCTAAAAAGTTTCCAATAGTTAACATTACCAATCCAATGGTTAAAGCCAATTCATTGATAATAGTCAGCTCCTTCAGATTGATTTCCATGCGTTTCTTGTTCCTCTTGGTCGTCAGTATCATCAAAAGCAAGGCGGTAACTCCTAAAATCATTCCTACGGTCAGAGGACCATAACTACCTACTATCACCGCCACATGAATCATAAGCCAATAACTATCCAAAACGGGAACAAGATTTCCAATGGCCGGGTCTACCCAGCTTTGATGGGCAATAAAGAGCAACATGGAAGCAACAAATGTGCTCGCTGCCAAAGTCAAGTCACTTTTTTTAATGAAGAGCAATCCCAGTCCTAAGGTTGCCCAACTCACATAAAGAATACTTTCATAGGCATTACTCCATGGAGCATGACCAGATATGTACCATCGTAATATCAACCCAAGGGTATGCCAAATAAAAAAGATAACGATAATGCCCTTGAAAAAATAGGTGGTCGCTTTCCAAACTTCCCGTTCTTTGAAAATTCTGAATACCAATACAAAAAACAGCAGGGCACCAAGTACCATGTAATATTTATAAAGACGATTGAATATATCGAGCTTATTATAAATTATCTCTGCTTTCACTTTTTCTTCAGTGGGTAGTACTTCGGAACCATGATTTATCTGATTTTGCTTAAACGCCTCAAGAAGCTTATCCGCTTGGGAATAATCTCCTGTGCTTATTGAATTCTGAAGCGTATTTAGGTAATACGGAAGTGCGTTGGCCATAAAGTTGGCGTACAATGAGTCTTGCACCTGATACTGCCCTGCACGAAACTCTACCGCGGATATCCACTTATTATTCTCATCATTGAGCAAAGGAAATACTTTTAAAATTTGACCGCTTAAAGCCGTTTCCAATAAGCTGAAACGCTCATGCAACTTAATGAAGTCTCTTTGAAATTTATTTGGATTTGTAGTAGAAGTCGCCTCTTCCAAATAGGGCTTTAGGCGATACATTCCAGTGGCGTCAAACAAATCTGTGGCCTTAACGTATTTCTCTCCTTTCTTTACTTTTAAAATTTCGCGGATACTATCATTTTGTTTCGAACCCAAATTAGTAACAATGAATTCGGTATGGTACCAAGCCACTCGATTAAGCATCATGGACAGGAAAACTTGGTCAGAATCAAGTCCTTGAAATTTATCTTTTCCGCTCAGTTTTCTTAGAAGTTCAGAAGTAAACGTATGTAAAGGCTTCATACGCCCTCCTTCATCCTGGACCACTAAAGCGCCAAATCTTTCAGCATGTTCTTTAGAAACCGTAGTTGCCTTGATAACTGAGTCAATTTGTGCTTTGGTAGGGGCCGTGATATGACTTTGGGAATTCTGTTGGGCGAAAGAGACAGAGCAAACAAAAAAGGCGAATGCCGTCAATGCAGCTTTTTTCTTTTGTAGTTTTTTCAGTGAAATAGCCAAATCTCTAAATCGTGTCTTACCAAAAAGCATTATTCCCATTAACCCAACGTACAATAGGAAGTATCCAATATAGGTAATCCAGGTACCCCAAAAATCATGATTGACAGAAAGAACGGTTCCCTTTTCATCAGGATGAAAGCTGGATTGGAAGAATCTATACCCTTCGTGGTCAAGAACATGATTCATGAAGATATCGTAATCAAAAGGACGTTCATCCTCAACTGAAATTTTGCTCATAAAGGAAGCATACCCTGTTTCAGTACCTGGATACTTTTCCGCAATAAAATCATTCAATTGTATGGCAAAAGGTAATTCGTGGATTTTAGAACCATAGCTCAAGGAGAACCCTAATCCTCCCACAGATATTTTATCTGAAAAATCTGAAGTTCCCTTGCCACCCAATAACTTCAATTCCTTGGTCTCTCCGTTTGACGAAATACCTACCACAAGAGCATCCAAAGTAGCATCCGTAACTTCTTCTTCCGGCACTTTTATAATTCCGTAGCTTCCTCTAACCATGGGTTCTGGAATCACAAATTGCATTCCAGCCACAGTATACAAAGACCGTAATTGCAATATTTGAAGACTATCCCGAACAACATCCCCTTGAAATTGGTCTGCCATACGCATAAATCCTCCTTCAAAAGGAGTTTTAATACGATATCCCGAATCCTCTGAGGCAAAAATATTGATGGCACCAGGCGTTTCATTGTTCAGCGCAAAAATGATATTGTGGATGCTAGCTATTTGGCCATCTTCCAAATAATGTTCATGACGTTGCCCATCCCCAGCTTCAACAATTTTTAGATAGGATTTTCCATTTTCATCTGGGACAAGTCCTTCTTTGGCACCCTCTATAAAATCTACATAACTAATGGAGAAACCTTGTCCATTGAAATCAGATTTCCAAGGTAAACTGGAGCGCTTTCCTTCTGCAGTGACCAAAATATCATCTTCTAATATTCTTCGCTTAATCTCTCCATTGATTTCACCATCCACATAGGCCGTCAAATAGGTTTTATCGGAATAAAAACGATTCTCAGAAGCCCCTTCTCGAATGGGCATCATTCCCTCATAACTAATATACCTTGTAACGAAGGCACCAACTATGATTAAAATCCATGAAAGATGAAGCACAAGAACAGGCCATTTTTTCCAAGAAAGAAGTCGATACCGAAAAATATTTCCAATGAAATTGATGACAAAAAATACCATGATGGCCTCGAACCAGGTAGCATTGTAAATATAAATTCGAGCGGTTTCAGTACTATAAGAACTTTCTACAAAAGTTCCAATGGCCATTGCCGCAGCAAAAACCAAAAACAGAACGGCCATAAGTTTTGTGGAAAAGAGTGTCTTCTTTAAAATATCGACCATGTAAACGAAGCTATATTTGGCTTGCAAAATTACCACCTTTTTACATTTTAGAAGAATCGGTCTACTTTAAAAAGTTAAACAGTTTTGTTAATTCTTTTTAAAAAGGGATTAGACTCAAATTTGTAGTTTTGAAAATGCTCTCGGTAGTAATTCTCGGTACAGGCAATGTTGCTGAAAATTTGTTTCACGCATTTTATGAATCAACATCTATAAGACTAACACAAGTCGTTGGCAGAAACGAGGAGTCTCTCAAAAAATTTCAGGATAAAACCAAGGTTTCATCAGATTTTGAAAATTTAGTCCAAGCGGATATTTATGTTATAGCGATATCTGACAATGCTATACCAGAGATTTCAAAGAAAATAACTCAAGAAGGGCTGGTCGTACATACATCAGGGGCAACTCCAATGGAGGTTATTCCAACAAAAAACAGAGGAGTGTTTTATCCTCTTCAAACCTTTACAAAAGGACACGTTTTGGACTTCTCAACTATTCCCATTTGCGTTGAAGCAGAAGACCCCATGTCCTTTACCAAACTGCAACAACTTGGAGAATGTATCTCCAACAAGGTGTATGGTATCAATTCCGAGCAGCGTAAAAAATTACATTTATCAGCCGTATTTGCCAATAACTTTTCCAATCATCTTTTCCATATCAGTGAAGTTCTTTGCAAAGAAGAAAATCTATCTTTTGAACTCTTAAAACCGTTAATTTTGGAAACTGTCAAAAAATTGGATTTTCTTTCTCCGCTGGAGGCTCAAACCGGCCCTGCTCGAAGGAAGGATTCTGAAAGCATGAAAAGACATTTGGAACTTTTGACAGATGAAAAGCAAATCAAACTATACATGTTGCTGAGTGAAGCAATATCCAAAACGTATGAAAAAGAACTATAAAGAACTTTTAAACCATATTACCACCTTTGTTTTTGACGTGGATGGCGTATTTACGGATGGTTCAATTCTTGTGACCACCAAAGGTGAGATGTTGCGAAGAATGAATGTAAAGGATGGGTATGCCTTAAAAACCGCACTTCAAAAGGGGTATAACGTTTGTATTATCACGGGAGGCACCAATGAAGGTGTAAAGGAACGTTTGAAAGGGCTAGGAGTTACTGATATTTATTTGGGTGCTCACCACAAACAAGACCCATTGGAAGAGTATTTGGACATTTACAATATTGACCCTCAAAATGTCATGTACATGGGGGATGACCTTCCTGATGTACCACCAATGCGAATTGTAGGCTTGGCAGCCGCACCACAAAATGCTGTGGCCGAAGTCAAGGCTATTTCTGACTACGTTTCGCATAAAAATGGTGGTGAAGGTTGTGTACGGGATATAATCGAACAGGTATTAAAAGTTCGCGGGGACTGGAACGATAATTTCAGTGCCAAAAATGACTAGGCTTAATCCACTGTCACAAAAACTTAAGGGCTACAATCTTATTTTAGGTTCAGGTTCTCCCAGGCGAAAGATGTTTTTGGAAGAACTTGGTTTGGAGTTTGAAATTCGAAAAAAAGAGGTAGATGAAGTTTATCCAGAAAACCTAAAAGGAGAAGAGATATCCAAATACTTAGCGAAACTAAAAGCTTCTCCTTTTAAAACTGAATTAACGCCGAATGATATTTTATTAACTTCAGATACGGTCGTTTGGCATAAGGACAAATCCCTAGCCAAGGCTGCGAATGCTAAAGAGGCCATACAAATGCTTCGAACATTATCTGGAGATTGGCATGAAGTCATCACCTCGGTTTGCTTTACTACCACAAGTCTTCAAAAAACAATTTCTGGAACTACAATGGTGAAGTTTATGGACTTTACCGATGCTGAAATCGAATTTTATACTGAAATCTGCAAACCCTATGACAAGGCAGGTGCCTATGGAATTCAAGAATGGTTAGGGCTAGTAGGTATTTCCGAAATCAAAGGCTCCTACACCAATGTAGTTGGCCTACCTACCCATCTCGTTTACAAAACGTTAATGAACATGGTTTCTTAGTTCGCGTTGCGTAATTTTGTAAAAACCTGTTTTATTATGAAAAAGATTGCCATATTCAAAATCCAATGGATTCCCGTTTTAGCTGCACTTGTCGTGGCCAGTTCATGTAATACCAATACAAATTCCAATACAAAAGAATTGGCTGTAAATGATGAGAAAGAAATTACGGAGGCAATTACAACGCTTCCCAAAAAACCACTTTCTCAAGAGTTTAAAAAGTACTGGTACGCAGGGAACGCAGAAATCACTTCATATGAATTGGAGCAAGCCAGATATGGAGAAATTAGAACAGGTAAATCTGTTTTGATATATGTAACTGAGCCTTTTCTCCCGGGCAAACAGGTAAAGGCGGACCGAAATAATCCAGACAACGTTCAGGTTTTAAAATTAAACGCTACTAAAAAGTATCTTACCGGTATCTACCCCTACTCCATTATGTCCAGTACTTTTTATCCGGTTACTGATAATCAACATGCCATCAAAACGAGCTTATCGGTTCAGGAATGGTGTGGACATGTGTACTCACAAATCAACAATCGAGATAAATTTGAGTTTACCTCACATTCCTATTTTGAAAGAGAGGCAGACGAAAGTTTAAGTATTGATAAAAACCTTCTGGAAAATGAGATTTGGACCAAAATCCGAATCAATCCCAACGATTTGCCCGTTGGTAATTTTAAGATGGTTCCATCTTTAGAATACATAAGATTGCGACATAAGGAATTTGGGGCCTATGATGCCACCGCATCTCTTGAGACTCAAGGAAACTTGAGCATTTATAGAATTTCATATCCTACATTGGACCGATCGCTATCCATAACATTCTCTTCCGCTTTTCCATACACAGTGGAAGGTTGGAGCGAAGAATTCAAAAGTGGCTTTGGTCCAAGCGCCAAAACACTTGAAACCAAAGCGACACGATTGAAATCCTTAAAAACACCTTACTGGGGTCAAAATGGTAACGATGACGTGGTGTTAAGGGATAGTTTAGGATTGTGACACTTCGTTTTACACCCTAAATTTGTCTCACTTATACCTTGTTAAAGATGTTCTAAATTTTGTTAAGCCTGGATTGAATATTTCTATATTTGGCCAACCACTTAAACCGCTGCCATGCGAAAATTTTGGGTCAAATCACTGACTTTACTCCTTGTTGTATCCTATTCTTTTGCGCAAAAGCCTTCTAAATTATCATCTACCGAAATTCATCATAACCTCAAAAAGCTGAACTTTTTGGGTACCGCACTCTATGTGGCAGCCCATCCCGATGATGAGAATACACGGCTTATTTCTTACCTATCCAATCATGATAAGGCAAGAACCGTTTACCTTTCGCTAACACGAGGTGATGGAGGTCAAAATCTTATTGGACCGGAGCTAAGGGAACTATTGGGTGTGCTACGAACTCAAGAGTTATTGGCAGCAAGAAGCGTAGATGGAGGTGAACAATGGTTTTCACGGGCAAATGATTTTGGCTTTTCCAAGCACCCAGATGAAACCCTTACCATTTGGGATAAAGAAAAGGTTTTGGCTGATGTGGTTTGGGCCATAAGAAACCTTAAACCAGATATTATCATCAACCGTTTTGACCACAGAACTCCTGGAACAACACATGGACATCATACCACATCGGCTATGCTCAGTGTGGAAGCTTTTGATTTAGTCAATGACCCAAAAGTGTATCCCGAACAACTGGAACTAACAGAGACTTGGCAACCGAAACGTGTATTTTTTAATACATCATGGTGGTTCTATGGTGGAAGGGAGAATTTTGAAAAGGCGGATAAATCCAATCTAGTTAAAGTAGACACCGGGGTATTCTATCCTGAATTGGGATTGTCCAATAATGAAATAGCTTCTGTGGCCAGCAGTCAACATTTGTGCCAAGGGTTTGGAAGACTTACTACGCGGGGTTCCCAAGATGAGTATGTGGAACTCCTTAAAGGTGATATGCCCAAAACAAACAATCTTTTTGAAGGTATCAATACAACTTGGTCTCGAATAGAAGGTGGCAAAGCTATCGGCGATATTCTGTATGGGATTGAAAACAATTTTAATTTTACAAATCCTGCGATGCATGTTCCGCAGTTGATTGAGGCCTATAAACTGCTTCAAAAAGTAAATGATGAGCACTGGAAAGCACTAAAGTCGCAAGAACTTAAGGATATCATTCTGGCCTGCTCAGGTCTTTACCTAGAAGTAAGTGCCACTGCTTCATCCACTACCCCAAACAATTCTGTAAAACTTAATTTTGAAATACTGAATCGTAGTGATGTCGGCTTTAATCTAAAGGAAATACAGCTTTTGGAATCCGATAGGAAATTATCCCCTAACCTAAGCTTATCAAATAATAAGAAGGAGACGTTGACATTGGATTTTTCCATTGCGGACAGTCAAGATATTTCAGGTCCATATTGGTTGAACAAGCCTTGGAGTTTGGGAATGTATCAGGTTGACAATCCGCTTATGGTTGGAAAAGCGGAAACCCCAAGCGCTTTCAAAGTTGATTTCATCCTATCGTATAAAGGATTGGATATTCCGTTCAGAAAACCCGTAGTTTATCGTTTTTCTAAACCAGACCGCGGAGAATTGTACGAACCTTTTGTGGTTTTGCCAGAAGTTACCACTCAGATTGATGAAAAGGTTCTAATTTTTCCTGATAATGTACCCAAAGATGTTTTGGTCAAGGTAAGAGCAGGAAAAGACAATGTTTCTGGGCAAGTGCAGCTTAACCATCCGGAGGGATGGGTAGTTTCACCAAAAAGTCAAGACTTTTCCATAGACAAAATGGGACAGGAACAAATTGTCACCTTTAAAGTAGCTCCCCCTAGCACGGATAGTGAAGGTAAATTGCGCCCTATCGCAAAAATCAATGGGGAGGATTTTGATAAAGAGCTCGTTGAAATTGCATATGACCATATTCCAAAGCAATCCGTCCTTTTACCTTCAGAAGCTAAGGTAGTTCGCATGAACATCTCCAAAACTGGGGAACATATTGGTTACATTATGGGCGCAGGAGATAAAGTTCCTGAAAGCTTGGAACAAATAGGATACCAAGTTCATATAATTGACCCCAACGATATCCAAAGTGGTTCTCTGGAAAAGTATGATGCGGTCGTGGTTGGGATTAGAGCATATAATGTTGTGGAAAACCTAAAATTTAAGCAACCCTTTCTATTTGAGTATGTGGAAAACGGTGGAAATTTAGTCGTACAATACAACACAGCGAACAGATGGCGTAAACAAATGGACAATATTGCGCCTTTTGAACTTTCTATTTCCAGGGATAGGGTAACCAACGAAAATGCCCAGGTAAATGTTCTGGCTAAAAACCATTCCGTAGTCAACTTTCCAAACCCTATTACTGAAGATGATTTTGACAATTGGGTCCAGGAAAGAGGATTATATTTTCCAAATCAATGGGGAGCGGAGTTTACCCCAATACTTTCCATGAACGACAAAGGTGAATCTGCCAAAGAAGGAAGTCTACTGGTGGCCCCTTACGGAAAAGGACACTATATTTATACAGGGTTAAGCTTTTTTAGGGAACTTCCAGCAGGGGTTTCCGGTGCATATAAGCTCTTTGCCAACATGCTATCTATCGGTAAAAGTGAAATGAAATCAGAAAACAACGTTAAAGGATAAAATGGAAAATGAATTTCGTTGGAAAAGGGAATACAGCTTAGTACTTCTACTAAACGTACTCTACATCACCATTTTCTATTTAATCATGGCATTTAATAACTAACCAACCACCGAAATGGGTATATTGGATTGGATTGTTCTTGGCAGTACACTACTGTTCATAGTAGTTTACGGCGTATGGAAAACCAAAGGCAGCAAAAATGTAGATGACTACGTTTTTGGAGGTCATGATGCAAAATGGTGGACCATAGGTCTTTCGGTAATGGCTACCCAAGCGAGCGCAATCACATTTCTTTCCACGCCAGGTCAGGCTTTTCATGACGGACTAGGTTTTGTACAATTTTACTTTGGTTTACCTCTGGCCATGATATTCATCTGCATGGTATTCATTCCCATTTACCGTAAACTAAAGGTCTTCACCGCTTATGAAATGTTGGAAGGGAGATTTGATTTAAAGACCCGTAGCCTCACCGCTATTTTGTTTTTGGTTCAACGGGGCCTTGCAGCTGGAATTACCATTTTTGCCCCCTCTATTATCCTATCTGCGGTATTGGGGTGGGATTTAAGAACCTTGAATATCATTATTGGTATATTGGTTATAATCTACACAGTATCAGGAGGGACTAAAGCCGTTAGTGTCACTCAAAAACAGCAAATGTTCATTATTATGGTGGGCATGTTCTTTGCGTTTTTCTTTATCCTAGGTTCCTTGCCTACAGGAGTATCTTTTGGAGAAGCGCTTAAAATTGCAGGGGCCAATAACAAACTACAAATACTGGATTTTAGTTTGGATACCCAAAATAGATATACATTCTGGAGTGGAATAACTGGTGGATTCTTCCTCGCTTTGGCCTACTTTGGAACAGACCAAAGCCAAGTACAGCGCTACTTATCCGGTGAATCTATACGCGAAAGTCAATTAGGGCTTATTTTTAATGGAATCTTTAAGATTCCTATGCAATTCTTCATTCTTTTGGTTGGGGTCATGGTATTTGTTTTTTACCAGTACAACGCTTCGCCACTAAACTTCAACCCTGCTGCAACTGAAGCGGTTCTGCAATCCGAACAAAGCGAAAGTTATAAAGCTTTGGAAGAAAGTCATCTAGCACTTGAGCAGGAAAAACGTATGGCCCAAGAGGATTTTTCAGCAGCGTTGCAGCTTAAGGAATACAATACGATTATTCAGGCAGAGCAGAATATTCTGAAAATCAATCAGCAGGAACGCGCAAATCGGGAAGCAGCTAGAAATCTTATTGAACAAGCTGATGATTCTGTGGAAACCAATGATAAGGACTATGTATTCATCCATTTTATTTTAAACAATTTACCTAATGGTCTTATTGGATTGCTGTTGGCCGTAATTTTATCTGCGGCCATGTCCTCAACGGCTTCTGAGCTCAACGCATTGGGTACCATAACTGCATTGGATTTATACAAGAGAAATCAAAAAGAAAAGAAAGACGAACAGCATTATCTAAAAGCTACCAAAGGTTTTACTTTACTTTGGGGTATTATAGCCATACTCATTGCATGTGTGGCCAATCTTTTTGACAACCTAATTCAATTGGTGAACATTATCGGTTCCATATTTTATGGTAATGTACTGGGTATATTTTTATTGGCATTTTTCTTCAAATTCGTCAAAGGAGATGCAGTATTTATTGCCGCCATAGTAACCCAGGTTATTGTAATTGTAGGTTGGTATTTTGATTGGATGTCCTACCTCTGGTTAAATGCCTTTGGCTGTTTGTTGGTAATTGTGTTGGCCCTTCTACTGGAAACCTTTGATGGATATCTTCGAAAACCTCCGATAAAGACATAAAAAAACCCACCAAAAGGTGGGCTTATTTTTTCAAAGAGGCAACGCTAACCTATAAAGCACCCCATTCTTTTAAGGAATCCTTATTTAGTTTTACGTAATCTTGGTTACCTGCAGTCTCTGCGGCGGCCATGGATTTCTTAGCAGCGTCAATTGCTCCTTTTTTATCTCCCAACTTAGCATAAATCAAAGACTGTCTTCTCATTACCCAATACGCTTTGTCGTTCATTGAAACAGCCTTATCTATCCATTCTTTTGCCTTGCTCAGGTCTTTTCCTTCTTCATAGTAGTAAGATGCGGCCGCATACAGTTCATTGGCTGTGGGACCAGCCATCAATTTTGTGATGCTTGCATCTGCCTTTTTCGAAGTAGGAACCTCAAATTTTACGCCTGCATAAGCATTCTCCCACATCATTCCCAAAGTTGCACCATTGTTATGTAGGTCATCAATGGTAATGGTAAAGGTCTCAATAGGAACCTCAATAGGGAACACTTCAACAGTAGTTTTGGCAGCTACTTTGCTATCATCCCATTCTCTGGGTGTACCCCAATTATTGGTATCAGAATAAAACAAAACTTCCCAAGAAGTTTTTCCTGGCTTTGTGAATACCGCGTACTCACCAGCTTTAAGAGTCTGTCCGTCAACGGTAACATCATCGCTAAAGCTAACTACGGTGTTCTTGTTTGCTCCGGTTCTCCATAATTCTCCTTCAGGTACTAGGTTTCCGAAAATAGCTCTACCTCTCATGGAAGGTCGAGAGTATTCCACAGCAACCTCAGTAAGACCGACCGTTTGGGTAAGTTTTGAGGAAGGGCTAGGTTGTGGTGTTTGCAATTGGGCCTCAACGGATGCGGTAAGTACCAAAGCAAAGAAGAAAATGATTAATTTTTTCATTTGAACGTGTTTTAGATTTATTAGTGAAGCAAATCTAAATATTATGGAAGGTAGGCTTTGTTAACAAACCCTTAAAAGGGCTAGGTACTTTCCTTTCTACCCTACTGTAATTTACATAAACCATAAATAGGTCAATCCATAATGAGTTTTATCATTTTGTTTAATTTTTTAAATTTTTCTTTAAACAAAATAGATTTATCTTTGGGAAAAATTTGATATGCAACTCTATCAATTGAGGTCCAAACAAGTCCTTCCAATATCAAAACAGGAAGCTTGGGATTTTCTTTCTAGTCCATCAAATCTTAAAGTCATAACCCCTGAACATATGGGATTCCATATTTTGGATGGGGCCGACCAACCTATGTTTGCGGGTCAGATTATTCAGTATATCGTTAAGCCCTTTCCTTTCTATTCCGTAAAATGGGTAACTGAGATTACCCATGTGGACCAAGGAAATTATTTTGTGGATGAACAGCGTTTCGGCCCATACGCCTTATGGCATCACAAACACTTTTTAAAAGAAATAGAAAATGGAGTCGAAATGTTGGATGTAGTGGATTATAAACTACCCTTTGGCATACTCGGACAATTAATGCACCCTATTTTGGTAAAAAAGCAGCTCCATAAAATATTTACATATCGGGAAGAAAAATTAACAGAGCTTTTTGGCAAAATGGAAGGTGAACTCCCTACTCTTGAACTTAAATCCATGTAAAAATGAAAAAAAATATTCTTCTTATCGGCGGGTCTTATGGTATTGGATACGAGGTCGCTAAACAGATGTCCCCATCGTACAATATCTATGTAGCATCGCGGACAAATGAACACCTTGCTGCTCAAAACATTCAGCATATACCCTTTGATGTACTATCTGATGATTTATCTTCTGTAGCCCTACCTGAAACTATAGATGGCTTCGTTTTTTGTCCTGGTTCCATAAATCTTAAACCTCTCAAAATGTTGGGGCTTGATGATTTTCGTCAGGATATGGAACTAAATTTCTTTTCCATGGTCAAAGCTGTGAAAGCAATTCTCCCTAGAATGTCGGATAACTCCAGTATGGTCTTTTTTAGTACGGTGGCCGTAAACACAGGCATGCCTTTCCATACCAGTGTTTCTTCCGCTAAAGGTGCCATTGAGGGGTTTGCGAAGTCACTTGCGGCGGAATATGCTCCCAAAATTCGTGTAAATACTATTGCTCCTTCATTGATAGATACTCCTTTGGCCAAAAGACTTTTGAATAACGATAAAAAGAAAGAAATGATGGCTGCCCGTCACCCGTTAAAAAGGGTAGGAAATGTCAAAGACATTGCCAATATGGTTTCCTTTTTGTTACATCCTGAAAACAGCTGGATTTCAGGTCAAGTACTACAAATTGATGGGGGAATGTCAGCTTTAAATGTGAATTAATGAATAAAAAACTGAACATATTTTGGTTCAGGAGAGACCTCCGTTTGGATGACAACGTTGGACTGTATCACGCGCTCCGTTCAGAAAATGAGGTTCTTCCAATTTTTATATTCGACTCGAATATCTTGGAAGGACTCCCTAAAAATGATGCCAGGGTTTCATTTATTTATAATCAGCTTCAACACATTAAAAAGGAACTAAAACAAAAATATCAAAGTGATATTGCTATTTATCATGCTGAACCTTTGAACGTATTCTCAAAGCTAATACATAGCTTCACCATCACTGCGGTCTACACAAATCATGATTTTGAACCTTATGCAAGAAAACGGGACAGCGAAATAAAAGTACTGTTGGAAAAAAATGGAGTCGGTTTTAAAACATTTAAAGATCATGTCATTTTTGAAAAAAATCAAGTAGTAAAAGATGACGGAAAACCGTATGTGGTCTACACACCCTATAAAAACCGATGGAAAGAGACGTTCAACCCATCTATACATTTGGTAGACCATACCTCTAATTATAGTAATTTGACCAAGTTGGAGAACCACCCAAATCCTAGTCTAAAGGAAATAGGTTTTGTTCCATCCGATATACAAGTCCCCGACTATCTTACGACACCAAAGCTTATAAACAATTATGAGGCCACTAGGAACTTTCCAGCTATAAAGCAAGGGACTTCGAGACTTGGACCCCATCTTCGATTCGGTACGGTTTCCATTCGAAAAATGATTAAAAAAGCCATTGCCGAAGAAAATCATGTTTTCTGGCATGAATTGATTTGGAGAGAGTTTTTTATGCAAATACTATGGCATTTCCCCCATACCGTTGATAAGGCATTCAAACCTAAATACGATCGAATTGAATGGAGAAACAATGAAGAAGAATTTGAGCTTTGGAAAAAAGGACAAACCGGATATGCCCTTGTTGATGCAGGTATGCGAGAGCTAAGTACCACAGGATATATGCACAATAGGGTGCGTATGTTGGTTGCCAGCTTTTTATGTAAACATTTGCTTATCGACTGGCGCTGGGGTGAGGCCTATTTTGCTGAAAAGCTCTTGGATTATGAGAAATCCAGCAATGTCGGAAACTGGCAATGGGCATCAGGAAGTGGCGTTGATGCCGCTCCGTATTTTAGAATTTTCAACCCCATGACCCAAGTAGATAAATTTGATAGGCAAAAGGAATACATCAATATCTGGCTCCCTGAATTGCAAGAACTTACGTATCCCCATATGATGGTTGACCATAAAATGGCAAGAGAACGCTGTCTTACTGTGTACAAAACAGCGTTAGGGTAATTCATTTTTAGTATTTTTAGGAGAGTTTGGAACCAAGTTCCAATTTAACAACTCATTGAGAGACTAACTTCAACTTAACTCCCTATGAAAAAATTCCTTTTACTAGTCGTATGCGCTTTAGCTTTCTCAGCAGTTAAAGCACAAAAACTAAATTCCACTAAGAAATCTGTTATTGCCTCCGTAGAAGCACACAAAGAGAATTTAATTAAGATAAGTGATTCTATATGGGAATTTGCGGAAACGGCATTCAATGAATCGCAATCTGCAGAGGTGTTGGCTGCCTACGCCGAGAAGAATGGCTTAAATGTCACGCGAGGTGTTGCCAACATTCCAACAGCGTTTACAGCCACTTATGGTTCAGGAAAGCCAGTTATAAGTGTACTTGGGGAGTTTGATGCCCTTCCGGGTCTTTCACAAAAGACCGAACCCACTAAAAATCCAATTAACGTTGGAGCGCCCGGACATGGGTGTGGACATAATTTATTTGGTGCTGCAAGTTTGGGAGCTGCCATAGCGATTAAAGAACGGATTGAGGCAGGAAAACTTAAAGGAACTGTCAAGTTTTTGGGGACTCCGGCTGAGGAAAAATATTTTGCCAAGGTATGGATGGTTGAAGCAGGTCTATGGGATGATGTTGATGTAAATATCAGCTGGCACCCGGGGGCCAGTACCGAAGCCAGTGTGCAAACGGGTTTATCTCTAATTGATTTTATAGTGGAATTCTATGGACAAGCAGCACATGCATCATCCGACCCATGGAACGGACGTAGCGCTTCTGATGCCTTGGAACTGTATACTACAGGAATAAACTATTACAGGGAGCATATCAAACCGACTTCCCGAATACATTACCATATACAAGATGGGGGTCAGGTGGTAAATGTGGTACCGGATTACTCAAAAATTTGGGTTCGTGTTCGTGATCCAAAGCGTAAAGTGATGTTGCCTACCTATGAGCAGGTAAAGAAAATGGCAGAAGGTGCCGCCATTATGGCCAATGTGGATTATAAAATTTCTTTAGTATCTGGTATCTATGAAACTCTAGTGAACAGAACTGGCGGAGCTATTATGCAGAAAAACTTAGAGCTGCTTGGTTCAATTCCATATACTGAAGAGGAAATTACGTTTGGAAAAGGAATTCAAAAAGCTACGGGAAAAGAAGAGGTAGGTATGGATAGCTCCATTAAACCCTTAAGAGAAACCGAAGAAAATCCGGGTGGTGGTTCGACAGATGTAGGGGATGTTAGTTGGAACGTTCCCAATATCAACCTAAGGGTAACCACAGCACCTAAAGGTACGCCATGGCATTCCTGGGCCGTAGTAGCTTGTGGTGGTATGAGCATTGGCCATAAAGGCATGGTATATGCTTCAAAAGCTATGGCAATGACCATGACCGATTTATTTGAGAACCCTAAATTGGTCGCTAAAGTGAAAGAGGAATTCAAAACTAGGAAGGGAGACGAAAAATATGAGGCTATGATTGATGGCCCTCCCCCCATTGGTAGCGAATAGTCTGCGCAAATTAATACGGAATAAACTCAGTTAAACTTATGAAAAAGCATGTATTGCTTTGTATGCTGTTCATTGGCATGTGCTTGAATGCCCAAAACAATCCATTATCTTTCTTTGAAACATTAATGAATAAAACCTGGAAAGCGGAAGGAAATTGGGAAGATGGTTCAATATTTAAACAAGAAATTACTTTTGAATATGGTTTGGACAGCACACTTATAGTTGCTAAATCAAAAGGTTTTACCAATACAGAACACACCATTTTCGGCAATAGAAACCATGGGATTAGAAAGTATAATGCTGAAACCAACACCATTGATTTCTGGGAATTTGATGTATTTGGAGGTTTAACCCAGGGAACATTACGAAAAGAGGCGAAAAACATTCTATATACTTATTCCTATGGTGAAGCAATGGTAACTGATATGTGGGAATACGTGGATGCCAATACATATAACTTTAAAGTTGGGGATTACGTCAATGGTCAATGGAAACAAATCTATCTTTCGACTCAATTTAAAGCTGAATCCGAGATAAAACATGATTTTCAGTTTGATCATCAATCCCTAGTAGTGACCAATCTCATGAAAACTGGAGATTTCTATCGAGATGTATTTGGTTTTGAGGAAATTCCACATCCAGAACGTAAACCAGGTTTCAGATGGTTCAAAATGTACGGAAACTCGCAGTTGCACCTGATAAAAAAAGAGGTTGTGGAATTCAAAAAAGACAAGAGTATTCATTTGTGTTTGGCCACAACTAAACTGGAAAGCCTCATTGAAAGTTTAATGCTCAAAAGAATTACTTTTTACGATTGGCCTGGTAACGAAAACTCCGTGACGCATCGGGCAGATGGTGTAAAACAGATTTATTTAAAAGACCCTGAAGGATATTGGATAGAGATAAATGATGCACAGCATTAAAAGTATTGACCAATCCCAAACACTATACCATTAGTCCCATCTTCGGAGACACCCAACCCGTAGTCTAATCTAAAAACGGCATTGAAAATTCGTTTGTGGATGAATCGGATTCCTATACCAGGAAACACCCGTACATTATTTCCTGAAAAAAGCTCGGAAAAGTTTTCGCCAGGATTGCGCCAGGTTCCAGCGTCTACAAAAGCATTTCCTTGAAAAACAAACCACCCTTTTTCATAGAACGTGTGACGATATTCTGTGTTCAAAACGATAGCTGCCGTTCCCCTATCCACAGTATTTCCTACTCCCCGTATGTTTAATTGATTATCCAAAGTAAAGGGTGCAAAAGGAGAGTCTTCATTTCCAAAAGCGGCAGCCAATCGTAATCTTGACGCCCAATTTCCCCTTTCCTTTACTTTCTTATAATAGATAAAATCATTTCGAAGCGAAAGAAAATCTCCAAGGAATGTCTCTGCCTCCGTGTCACCATCTAAAAAGGTAAAGTATTGTGCAGTAAACTCATTGTTGATTCCATCAATGTACTGATAGTCAATATCTACATTGATATGACGATAAAACGCACGGTAGGCCAACCGGTCCGCTTCCAATGAGAAAGGTCCTCCAGGCACAGGGTCTTCTCCAATAAAGTCATAAGACTCTTTGATGAAACTTGCTCCAATTTCCGCTTCGTTGTGAAAGTCAAAAGAGAAAATGAGATTTCCTTCTACGGATTGACTGTTGAATCTGTAATCTTTTGTACCATCTTCAAAAAAGACAGGTTCTTGAGTCGTCTGGTCTTGATAACTAAATCCAACGCCGAGTTTATCACTAAATAAAAAGGGATGTTCGTAAAAGAAGCCGTAGGAATCAAACACATCCCTTGCGTAAAAACCTCCAATCAATTGATTGTTTCCCAAAAAGTTGAATTCAAACACGGAGAGCCTAAAGGCGAAGTCGCCATTGTTGGCCGTTGAAATGCGCAAACCAGGAATAATGGTAAAATTTTCCACAATCTCATAACTCACTATGGTTTTACCTTCTTTTTCTTCAACCGAATAAGATGCATTCGCAATACCGGGCAAACGTTTCAATCGCTCTATGTCCGTATTGATTTTAAGTGTATCGTAAACACTATTTGGTTTTACTTTCACCAACCTTCGAAGAAAACGTTCCTTGGTTCGTTTTAGTCCTGAAAATTCAAGTTGGTCTACTTTTTCTTGCGCAAAAACAAATGAACTTATCAGCAAAAACAGGGGAAGTAACTTCTTCATGAACTAGGGTTTAGTGTTCAATAGGACGTACTTCCTCGACATTCCATACAGTCCGTTAACACTTTTTAAGAAGATGAGGCAAGACAGCAGGATAGAACCTTAATAATACATACATTTATAAAAAATACGGGCTATGTCCAGTAATGCAATTCTTCAAACTTTTCCTTTGGGTTTCCCGTGGCAGACACAAGACCCTTTTTTGTTCTGCGTATATCATTTGGACCATTATCCAAAAGGTGAAGAAAATATGGGACCAGACCCTAAACTTTTGGAAGGAAGAAACATTGGCAATGATTTTACCATCAAAGATGGATGGCGCATGTATCATGGAAGCACCATACCTGGGTTTCCGTATCATCCCCACCGAGGTTTTGAGACCATTACCATTGTCAATAAGGGCTATTGTGACCATTCGGATTCTTTAGGTGCTGCTGGCCGTTTTGGTAATGGGGATGTGCAGTGGATGACTGCAGGTAGAGGGGTTCAACATTCAGAAATGTTCCCGCTTTTAAATGAAGATATTGAAAATCCACTGGAATTATTTCAAATTTGGCTCAACCTCCCTAAGGCTGATAAATTTGTGGAACCGCATTTTAAGATGCTCTGGCATGAAGATATTCCAGTCATTGACGAGGGAAATACAAAAATCAAGATTATTGCCGGAAACTATAAAGGAACCCATGCTAATGATCCTGCTCCCAACTCTTGGGCCGCAAAAGATGAAAATGAGGTAGCCATCTGGAACATTCATATTGAAGAAAATTCTGAATTTATTTTACCGAGTTCTAATACACTTGTTACTCGGACCTTGTATTTCTATGAGGGTGATGAAATACATATTGATGACCGAAAAATAAATTCAAATTTTGGGATTGCCTTGGACCCCTCGATGGAGATGTCCATAAAAACAGGAAATGAAAAAGCTCATTTGTTATTGTTACAAGGAAAACCCATAGATGAACCTGTGGCTAAATATGGTCCGTTTGTGATGAATACGGAAGAAGAAATACAACAGGCCATGGATGAATATAGGTTAACACAATTTGGAGGTTGGCCCTGGCCCTATCCCGATAATGTTCACGATAAAGGAAAAGGTAGATTTGCCCAATATCCAGATGGCAAGTTGGTAGAAAAGGTAAAGTAATATACCAACAGTTACCGCGTCGGAAAACAGAATTCATCTCTGCATAAAAAAGGAACCGATAAGTCAGGTAGTTACGCGAGCAAGGTCAAAATAGGTCAAAAAATGACCATTTTTCATTTGAAATTCTCATTTTGTTTATCGAAAACCGCCATTTGGCCTGATTTTATTACGAAAAATTGAACAAAAAATATATATTTGGAATAACCTATACCAATATATTACAATGCATTCGCTGGTTTACCGTTCGGTGGCAATCGAAAACTTTCAACAACATGACATTTATAAAATGCTTAGTGATGCGCGACTTTTTAACCGTCGACACAACATCACAGGATGCTTATTATATCACGACAATAAATTTTTACAGCTTTTAGAAGGAGAGGAAAGACAAGTTGAAAGACTTTTTAAACGAATCAGAAAAGACAAACGTCATCACAGTATGGAAATCATCTGTGAAGAAAAATCTTCTATTCGTCTTTTTGACGAATGGAGCATGGCATTCCACGATTATGGACTCAATGGAACCTCTGCTCACCTGAAGTTAAAACAAATCGATAATTTCTTCGAAAAATCAAATGCATTTATGAAACCTAGCACCTTGGCCATTCCATTCTTTGCCAATGTGAAGGATATTCTTTTCAACCCAACACAACTAAGCCACAACTAGACCCTTACGATTTTGGCTCCTATAGCCTGCAAGCGCGTGTCAATGTCCTGGTAACCCCTATCTATTTGCTCTATATTATGTATTGTTGATGTCCCTTTAGCAGATAAGGCAGCTATTAAAAGGGATATGCCAGCGCGTATATCAGGAGAAACCATTGTTGTAGCCTTAAGCGTTGACTTGAAATTATGGCCAATCACGGTAGCCCGGTGAGGGTCGCATAAAATAATCTTCGCCCCCATATCAATCAACTTATCTACGAAGAACAACCGGCTTTCAAACATTTTTTGGTGTATCACCACTTCTCCCTTAGCTTGAATGGCTACTACCAGCAAAATACTTAATAAGTCAGGTGTCAGCCCAGGCCAGGGCGCATCTGCAATGGTTAAAATGGAACCATCAATATAGTTTTGGATTTCGTATCCATTTTCATGTTTCGGGATATAGATATCATCATTTCTACGCTCCACTTGAATTCCCAATTTTTGGAAAGCGTTAGGTATTTGTCCTAAATCATCCCAGCTCACATTTTTTATGGTGAGCTCACTTCGTGTCATTGCCGCCAAACCTATCCAGCTACCGATTTCAATCATATCCGGAAGCATGGTATGCTCTGTTCCACCCAATGAATCTACACCTTCTATGGTAAGCAAATTGGAACCAACTCCAGAAATCTTGGCCCCCATTCTATTCAACATTTTACATAGTTGCTGAAGGTAGGGTTCACAAGCAGCATTATATATGGTTGTAGTCCCTTCGGCAAGAACAGCGGCCATAACGATGTTCGCTGTACCGGTAACCGAAGCCTCATCCAACAACATATAGGTGCCAACGAGTTTATCTGCTTCGACTCCGTAAAAATACTCTTCCCTATTATATCTAAATTTTGCGCCAAGTTTTATGAAACCCTCAAAATGGGTATCCAACCGCCTTCTTCCAATTTTGTCACCACCAGGTTTAGGAATATATCCCTTTCCAAATCTTCCTAAAAGAGGGCCAACTAGCATGATAGATCCTCTAAGTCCTCTCCCGTCCTGTTTGAACTGGTCCGATTGTAAATAATCCAAATTGATATCGTCGGCCTTAAAGGTGTAAGAACCTGTTCCCTTTTTCTGGATTTTAACGCCTAAATCCTCAAGTAATGCAATCAACTTGTTGACATCAATAATGTCAGGGATGTTATGAATGGTTATTTTTTCATCTGACAAAAGAACCGCACACAAAATCTGAAGTGCTTCGTTTTTTGCGCCTTGCGGCGTAATCTCTCCCGAAAGCTGATGTCCGCCTTCTATCCTAAAAGTTCCCATAAGCTTTTGGAATCAATATCTTTTTTTAGACCTATTGTTGCGCTGTCCTTTTTTGTTGCTTCCGCTATTTCGTTGGGATTTTACGACCCTATTTTTCAAAAACTGTTCGCTATCCGTAAGACTTTCGCCGTTTGGAGCTAAATCTATTGCACCATCGCTCAACTCCTTAAGATGACCAAAAATCACAGCATCTTCAACACTATCCTTGTTCCAATTCAGATAACATTTCTTCATATGATTGGCAATAGCGTACTCCAAGCCGGTACGCATATCTCCCTTTTCCCATTTAATGGCCACATCAATCATTCGCTTGATGTTATTGCCATAAAAACGATACTTGGGATGGTTTTGAGGGTATTCCAACGGCTCAGGACGTTGTTGTAAAACTTCTTTGGAAGTAATGGGGAATGGTGAGTCCACATCCAATTTAAAATCAGCCATAATAAAAAGTTGGTCCCAAAGTTTATGCTGAAAATCTGGAACATCACGAAGATGGGGTTGCAGATTTCCCATAACGCTGATTATGGCTTTGGCGACCTTATTTCTTTCATCACGGTCTTCAATGGAAACCGCATGGTCTACCATTTTTTGGAAATGACGCCCATATTCGGGAATAAAAAGTTTAGGACGTTCTGTATTGTATTCTAAATGTTCTACTGAATTCAAATCAAGATGTATTAAGAAATTAATGGAATGGGAAGTACTACCAATAACGACCGCAAAATAATAAAATTATGACAAAGAAGACCTATAAGGAAATTACTCCTTCAACTGCAGACACTTCTTTGTACTTAGATATTACAGCGTCTGGGTCTTTCATGTTAACCGTGATGGAAATACTGGTATAGGTTCCCTTTTTTGATTGCTTGGACTCAATAACCGCTCCAGTGTTATCAAAAATAGCATTGATTTGTTCTATTTTCTCTTCATCAGTAGGAACAATAAATTTGTACAGATAGCTAGAAGGCCATGAAGAGTTATCCAACAATTGCTCCTTTAATCTACCGTAAAACTCATCGGATTTGTTTTGATCCATCGCCATATTTTTTACAAAGATATGGCTTACGTTACAATTTTTTTCCTCCTGCCTATTTCCGTAATTTGTCCGCCTAAATAAAGGATTTTGAAAAGTAAAAGAGTTGTGATAACTGGCGGACCTGGCACTGGAAAAACTTCTATAATCTATGGGCTGGAGCAAATGGGCTATCCGTGTTACCACGAGATTATTCGAGATATGACCTCTAAAGCAAAAAAAGAGGGAAATTCAGATTCTTTTGCTTCCAATCCCTTGGTTTTTGTGGACGACGCCCTTCAGTTTAACAAAGATTTGCTTTATGGCAGGGCCAAACACTATCAGGATTCATTGACACAAAGGGAACCTATTATTTTTTTTGACCGAGGTATTCCCGATGTTTTGGCCTATATGGATTTCTTTGGCCAACCTTATGATAAAGAGTTCACTAGTACTTGCGAAAACAACCCCTATGACCATATTTTTTTATTGCCTCCTTGGCAGGAAATATATATTTCGGACAATGAGCGATTGGAAAGTTATGAGGAGGCTGAAAAAATAGATGCCGCATTGCACAATACCTATATGCAATTTGGTTATACACCCATTCTGGTTCCTAAAAAACCAGTCCTTGAGCGTATTGATTTTATTTTAAGAACGCTCAATGTATAGGTATGCTGGAAAAAGCAAAGTCTATTCTTAGGACATATTGGGGACATTTAAATTTCAGAGGTTCACAAGCTGGAATCATTCATAGCATATTTGAAGGCGAAGATACCTTAGCCTTAATGCCTACAGGTGGTGGTAAGTCTATATGCTATCAAGTCCCAGCTATGGCCATGGAAGGTATTTGTGTTGTGGTTTCGCCATTGGTGGCCCTTATTCAAAACCAAGTGGAAGCACTTAAAAACAAGGGTATAAAGGCAGTAGCGCTAACGGGAGGGATTTCATTTGACGAAATAAATACGCTTCTGGATAACTGTTTGTACGGAAACTATAAATTTCTATACCTATCGCCTGAGCGTTTGCAACAACCTTTGATTCAGGAACGAATCAAGGGAATGAATGTAAATTTGGTTGCTATTGATGAAGCCCACTGTATCTCCCAGTGGGGCAATGATTTTAGACCTGCTTATTTACACTGTTCCATTCTGAGGGAATTAGCTCCTAAGGTTCCTTTTTTGGCCTTAACTGCTACGGCAACGCCAAGGGTGATTGAAGATATTGTAGAAAACTTGGAGTTAAAAACAGTCAAAGTTTTTAAGGATTCCTTTTCTAGGGACAACATCATACTTTCAGTTGAGCATCGGGAGAATAAACGTTTTCGGCTAAAGCAAATCTTCGTTTCCAACCCATCCAGTGCCATTGTGTATGTTAGGTCAAGGAAAACATCAATACAACTTAGTGATTTTCTTGTTCAAAACGGGCTTTCCGCTTCTTTTTTTCATGGCGGTCTGTCTCGAATAGAAAAGGAAAGTAGACTAAAAAAATGGTTGGACAACAAGATTCAAATCATGGTGGCCACAAACGCTTTTGGTATGGGTGTGGACAAACCGGATGTTCGTACTGTGGTCCACTACCAGATACCGGACAGTCTTGAAAGTTATTTTCAAGAAGTGGGAAGAGCAGGTAGAGATGGGGAAATTTCAAATGCCTATTTGCTCACCAATGAGGCTGATAAGATTTTGGCCAAACAGCAATTTTTGGAATCATTACCGGATATTTCTTTTTTAAAACAGCTGTATAGGAAGTTAAACAACTACTTTCAGATTCCATATGGCGAATTGCCTTTGGACCCTTTCCCATTTCCTTTTGGGTATTTCTGTAAACGCTACGAATTTGATTCAAATCTGGTCTATCAAGGACTTAAAATCTTGGACCAGAATTCCATTATTTCACTATCGGAAAATTTCAAGCAACGAACAAGCATTCAGTTTTTGAGTGACAAACAAAGTACTTTTTCCTATTTGGAAAAACATCAAAACTATCAACCTCTTATTCAAACCCTTCTTCGCACTTATGGAGGTATTTTGGAATACGAAACCAAAGTGAACATTTCAATGCTGTCGAAAAAAATAGGATTACAAGAAACTGTTTTGGACCAAATGTTGCAGCAACTTCACAAAGATGAAATACTTATCTATGTCTCCAATAACAGCGATTTTGAAATTAATTTTCTGGTACCAAGGGAAGATGACCTAACGATTAACACATTCTCCGAAAAAATAAAATCCCTCCGTCAAGTAAAAAGAACCAACTTACAGTTCATGTTCGATTTTATCGAAAACACACGTATTTGTAGAAGCCGTTTTTTACTAAAGTATTTTGGAGAAGACGGTAAAGTTGACTGTGGTAAATGCGATATTTGCACACAGGGAAATGAAGGAGGTTCGATTGATTTAAAGGAACGTATTCTCAACATTCTAAAAGTAAAACCCTTATCCTCAAGAGAGTTAGTGACACAATTGGATTCAAATGAGCATCAAGTTCTGCATACCCTAAAACATTTGCTGGAAGAAGAACAGATTGAGTTAAACCAAAAAAATGAGTACAGCCTTGCAACAAAATGAATCTTTACGAATTGTTTTTATGGGCACCCCGGACTTTGCCGTGGAAAGCCTAAAACATTTGGTTGAGGCCTCATACAATATAGTAGGGGTCATCACCGCTCCCGACCGTCCTGCGGGCCGCGGAAGAAAACTTCAAGAATCTGCGGTGAAACAATTCGCTCTGGCCCATAACCTAAAGGTACTGCAGCCTACCAATCTTAAAGATGAGAGCTTTGTTCAGGAATTGAGGGAACTCGAAGCCAATCTCCATGTAGTTGTCGCCTTTAGAATGTTACCTAGAGTGGTTTGGAATATGCCCAAGTACGGGACGTTCAACCTCCATGCTTCCCTCCTTCCTCAATACCGTGGTGCGGCGCCTATCAATTGGGCTATTATTAATGGAGAGACCGAAACGGGAGTTACTACCTTTTTTATTGATGATAAAATAGACACGGGTCATATCATCCTTCAAGACAGGGTACAAATAGAACCAAACGAAAACGCAGGAAGTCTTCACGACCGTTTGATGCTCATTGGAGCAGAATTGGTAGTAAAAACCTGTACGCTAATTTCAGAGGGGAACGTCAAAACCCAACCTCAGGAACAAACAAGGGAACAAAAGGCAGCACCGAAAATCCATAAAGAGACTTGCAAAATAGATTGGAACCAACCTATAGCGCAAATCCACAACCATATTCGAGGGCTAAGTCCTTATCCTGGAGCATGGACCCACTTCGTAAATTCCGAAGATGGGGATGAATTGACTATAAAGGTATTCGAGAGTGCGATTGAAGCTATGGATTCCACGCATAACATCGGAGACATTATTACTACAAAAGATACTTTAAAAGTAGCTGTTCAAGAAGGGCTTGTTTCCTTGCTTGAAATTCAGCTTCCCGGTAAAAAAAGAATGAAGACCGCAGATACACTTCGAGGCTACCAAATAGGAGAAAATTCAAAAATGCGCTAAAGCCTTGTCAACACTGGCCTTGGAAATATCTCGGTTTTGCTTCCACTTTATCAACAAACGTTTGAAGTTATCAACAAAAACCCTGAATTCCCTTGGTTTTACTTGTATGGACAGCAAATCCGTATAAATTTGTTCAGCATTAAATTTATTTTAACAACAATTAATTTATTTCCATTATGAACAAAACAGAATTAATCGATGCTATGGCAGCTGATGCAGGCATCACAAAAGCAGCAGCTAAAAAAGCATTGGAATCTTTCTTG
>JBCDAX010000008.1:0-128691 GCA_039184805.1 Bacteroidota bacterium
GAATGGGAAGGCCAAGTAACATTGAACAAGTCAGGAGACCTGCCAAATTCAAACAAACAATGTTAAACTTTCGGGATAAAGGTTTACGTATGAAGCACATACTATTCTCCCGTTTATTCACTTAAACGAAATGAAAAAAACTCATTTGTGGTGGTGCGCCACACTTTTTGCGGGTCAATTATTTTATGCCCAAAACGCACAACAAGATTCAGTCTCGGTTCAACAATTGGACGAGGTCGTAGTCAGTGATTCACGATTCGAACTAAAACGTGAAAACTCGGGTAAGACTGTTATTAAGATTACAGCTGAGGAATTAGAACGAAATCAGGGAAAAACTGTTGCACAGATTATTAACACCAAAAGCGGAATTGAAATCGCGGGTAGCCGCGGTAGGGACGGCGATGTCCTTGGTGTTTTTGCCCGAGGTGGACGTGGACGTCAGGTT
Source organism: Bacteroidota bacterium (assembly GCA_039184805.1). Classification (GTDB taxonomy): domain Bacteria; phylum Bacteroidota; class Bacteroidia; order Flavobacteriales; family Flavobacteriaceae; genus Flagellimonas. Next base: position 446 of record JBCDAX010000008.1, read on the forward strand.
TTAGTAATTATTGATGGAGTCCGGGTGACCAACCCTTCTTCTTTTTCTGTTGAGTATGACTTGCGTTTTTTATCTGCTGCCAATGTGGAATCCATTGAAATCATTAAAGGGGCTGCCAGTACACTTTATGGTACCAATGCCGCGACAGCGGTAATCAATATTACTACGAAAAAGAATTCGGAAAATAAGATTTCTGGGAATTTTGAGTCGATGATTGGAACGAACCAAACTTCCGACGACCAAAACTATAATCTGGCCAGCTTTGCAAATAGTGCTAGGGTAAGTGGTACCTTGGATAAATTCTCATATGGAATCAGTTTCTCTAATCGATATTCCAATGGACTTTCCGCAGCTGTGACTCCCGAAAATGAAGAGGATGATTTTTCACAATACAGCGCTGACCTTAAATTGGGATACAAATTCTCGGAGAACTTTGATGTTTCCATTTATGGAAACAAGACAGACTTTAGAACCGAGTTTGATGCTGACCGTGCCGAAGCCCCTAACCAGTTGGAGCAAGACCAGGAACGATTAGGAATCGCCACCAATTATACCTATGGAAAAGGTTCTATTCATTTGAATGCAGCTTATACGGACTTTGATACAGACTCGAGAAGTTCTTTTGGAGAATCCATTTCAAAAGGTGAGAATTTAGTTTTTGATCTTTACAACAAGTATGTCTTTAACGACAAATTTTACACGGTTTTGGGTGTTAACTATATTAAGGACGAAGCCACGTTTGCCGAATCTGTAGATTTTACCATTGTAGATCCTTATGCCAACTTGGTCTATGTTTCTGATTTTGGTTTGAATTTGAACGCAGGACTTCGATTGAACAACCACTCCGAATATGGAAATAATGTGGTGTACAATGTAAACCCATCCTATGTTTTCCCTACTGAAAATGGATATATTAAGCTTTTAGGTACGTATGCCACATCATACATTACCCCTAATTTGATACAATTATTCGGAAGTTTCGGTAATGAGGAACTAGAACCCGAAGAGAATACTACAATTGAGGGGGGAGTGGAGTATTATGTAAATGATAAACTTCGATTCAGTGCTGTATATTTTGACAGAAACGAGAACAACAGAATTGGTTTTGACCAAAATTTTATCAGTATCAATATTTCTGATGAGATTGATGTAAGCGGAGTAGAATTAGAAGTTTCATGGACTCCTTTGGAAACCTTGACACTGGATGCTAATTATGCATTCACGGAGCGTAATGGGGATAACGCAATCAGAATACCAAAGCATAAAGCGAATTTGACTTTGGGATATCAACTTTGCGAAACCACAAATCTTTCACTTGGCTATGCCTATACCGGCGAACGTATCGATACAGATTTCTTTATTTTTGAAGACGTTACACTGGACGCATTTTCGTTGGTTAATTTATATATTGATCATGAATTAATGCCCAATAAGCTAAAGGTATTTCTGAATGCCAATAATATTTTGAACGAGGAGTTCACCGAGATTATTGGCTTTACCACAAGAGGAAGAAATATTAATGCTGGTTTTAATCTCAGTTTTTAGTATTAAATTCAAGCCATGTTGAAAGTCTGTTCTTTTATGCCCGCAGTTACCCAGATGCTCTATGACATGGGTTTGGAAGAACACCTGTATGGTGTCACTTTTGAATGCCCCGAGCAGGCTTTAAAAGAAAAAGAACCTGTGGTGCGCTGCATTTTGGAAGGAAAAAATCTTTCTAGCAAAGAAATAGATGCACTTTTTTCAGCAAGCAAGCACCAAGGAATGGACTTATATTACGTGGATGAACCTTTATTGGAACGTATTGCTCCGGATATCATTTTCACCCAGGATATGTGTGATATTTGTCAGATTGATACGGCTTGTACGGCTGCAGCCGTGGCCAACCTCAAAAAACAGCCGGAGCTTATTTCCATAAGTCCAGAATCCTTGGAAGATGTCTTTCAATCGGCCATAACCATAGCGACGGCTTTAGGTAAGGAGGAGCTTGCTTATACCTATCTAAGCGGTTTGTATGGGAGAATTGACCAAGTAGTCGATAGGTTGCGGGCAGCTAGGGCATTGCCTAAAAGGGTCATGTTGTTGGAATGGATTGATCCCATTTTCAATTGCGGACATTGGATTCCCCATCAGATTGGCTATGCTGGAGGTATAGATATGCTTTCCAACCCTTCCGGTGACAGTATTGTTACTTCTTGGGAAAAGATTGTAAAATACGACCCAGAGGTGTTGGTAATTGCACCTTGTGGTTTCAAGGTGAACAGAGCATTGGAAGAACTTCATATCTTAACGCAGAAAGAAGGTTGGGATACATTGAAGGCCGTAAAGAATGGGGCTGTCCACATTGCGGATTTTGATATGTTCACCCAATCGTCTTCAGGCACATTGGTTGATGGTATTGAGGTCTTAGCTGGTTTATTCCACCCTGAAGTTGTAGATATTCCGAAACGACTGTCTCACAAATATGTAAAATGGGAAAACCATTTGATTGCAAAATAAGAGCAAAAAAAAGCGGCCAATTGGCCACTTTTTTTTATTTGTTCATTTCAAGAGGTTTATCCAGAAACATATTATCCTTTAGTACAGTTTCTAGTCTAGAACTGGACATCATCTTCGCTGGGAACTGGACATTAAAACCTCGTCTTGTTACGGCCCCATTTATTTCTTGAAGCGCCCTTGCCAATAACGGTTCGTTTACATCACCAAGGATACCAAGATTGGTCAGGTCCTCTTCCAATGTAATATCTGGAGCTAGACCATCTGTATATTCGAAAAACCCATCAGCATTTTCGTTACGTCCTACCAAGGGTTGAAGCCCCCATTGACTGTCTGCAGGAATGAACCCCTCTCGTTCTGGGTTATAAATAAAAGAACCTCCAGGATCATCTACAAGCGTAATTGAAAACTCATTCTTACCAGAAGTTGTTTCTCCAATTTGAATAACATTCATATGAGGTGTAAGGCCGTTAATCACCAATTCACTCGCTGAAGCCGAACTACCGGTTGTCAAAACGTAAACTCGGGACAAATTCATGGTGTTAATGGATACCAAGGGTGAATTTTCATCAGAAGGGTCCATTCTAAATGAACTCGCAAATCTATCTTCAAGTTGTTCTGGTGTGAATTGTACCTGAATTTTAGAATTCCAACGTTGTTTGATATATAACTTTCCTGTGTCCGTACTGTGAACCATGCTGGCCAATAATCTTGAGGTATCCACAGAACCTCCAGGATTGTAACGCATGTCCAGCACCAATTCGGTGGCACCGTCTGCTACAAACTGCGCAAACGCATCATTCAGCTCATTATTGAAGCTCCTCAAAAAACGATTGTACATCAAATACGCAACTTTTGTTCCGTTTACATCAAGCGTAGTGGCAATCTGTATTGGGTTTTCAGCAAAATTTTCGATTTTGGTCAAAGCCACTTCTTTTCCATTAAGGGAAAAGCTACCGTTGTTTAGATTCGCCATTCCGAGGGTGTAATTGGCATTATCACCGAAGAGCAGACTTCTAAAGTTACTTCCCGTCAACTGAACACCATCAACATGCGTGAAAAATTCACCTCTGGAGATGTTCTTGCTTGCAGCATCAGAATCTGGGAGGATATATTGCACATACCCAAACACGTCATCTGAACCTTGAGCTATAAATTGCAGTCCAAACTCGAGACCGTTACTTCTAGATACGCCGGCCAAACCACTTACCAATTCGGTATAATCCTCATTCAAAAAGCTGAATCGGTCCTCTACGAAAAGAAGTTCATTCTCCCATAAATCAAATGGATTAGGAAATTGTTGCAAGAATTGGGTAAATTCCTGATCATTGGCAAAACGGTCATCGGCAAGAACCGGCACATCTGCCTGCCAAAAGTACCAAAGGTTCAATGCATTCCACATAAAACTTTGAACGGGAAAATCCGCCGAGGTAACCGGAGTGGGATCTGGATTCTGGATTCCCCCATTATCATCACTAGAACATCCTGAAAATATAAGGGCAAGTGCGAACAGTCCAAAAAACAACTTCTTCATAGCATAAAATTTTTTAAGAAAATTCATCAATAACCATTCCAGTAAAATTGGAACACAAAATAATTAGAGGTAGAAATTTCTGATTATAGCAATTTTGTGGCTTAAATTAAAGACATCTTAGGACATTTCAAATTTTTTGTAACAAATTTCGATATGCGTCGTCGTGATAATGAAGCCTGATAAAAAGAACAGGCAAATAACTAAACAACCAATGCAACAAAGTGATTTTTTAAATGTGGTAATGCCTTTTAAGGATAAACTCTACCGTTTGGCAAAACGGCTGCTGGTATCCAAAGAAGAGGCTGAGGATGCCACACAAGAGGTGTTGCTGAAATTATGGTCTAAGAACGAAAGTATGTCCGATTATAAAAATGTGGAAGCTTTTGCGATGACCATGACCAAGAATTTTTGCTTGGACCGGCTAAAATCAAAACAGGCCAGTAACCTAAAGTTGGTGCATAGCAATTATCAAGATGAAAATACCTCATTACAAAAACAACTGGAAGCTGAGGATAGTGTGCGATGGATGGAACGCATTATGGATACGCTACCGGAACAACAAAAAATGGTATTGCAACTAAGAGATGTGGAGCAGTACGAATTTGAAGAAATATGTGACTTAATGGATATGAAGCCTACGGCAGTACGAGTAACCTTATCCAGGGCACGAAAAACAGTAAGAGAAGAATTGGCAAAAAAACATAGTTATGGAATTGGATAGATTAGAAAAACTTTTGGAAAAGTATTTTGAGGCGACCACCACAATTGCCGAGGAGCAAGTGCTCAATGAGTATTTTTCACAAGACAATATAGAACCCCATTTGGAACAATATAGACCAATGTTCAATTATTTTTCCGTTGCTAAGGAAGAGCGTTTCACCAAGCAGGTGCCATTAAAACCTAGAAGAAACTATTATAAATGGATGTCCGTTGCTGCGGTGGCAATCCTAACCTTCGGAATTTATTTTGGTAATCAATATCAAGAGCAGAAAAGAAGCGAACAAGAAGCGGCTCTGCTAGCTTACCAAGAAACTAAAAAGGCTTTTGAACTCCTTGCAGAGAATTTTGGTCGAGGCACGGAAAAAGTTGCCTATTTACAGGAGTTTGAGGCTGCAAAACAAAAAATTTACAATAACGATTAAAACAAAAACAATGAAAAGGTATATTTTAATTTTTCTAATTGCGGTACTTCCCGTTACTGGATTTTCACAGTCCCTTTTTGACAAGTTTGAGGATTTGGACGATGTCACTTCGGTAGTGGTGAACAAAAGCATGTTCAACCTATTGGCAAAAATTGATGTGGAAGTAGATGATCCCGAAGCACAAGACTTTATGGATATTGCGAGTAGCCTTAAAAGCTTGAAGGTTTTCACCACGGATAATGAAAAAATTGGCGCAGATATGAAAGCTTCTGTGAATAGCTATCTTAAATCTTCCACTATGGAAGAGCTGATGCGAGTCAAGGACAAGGATGCCAATGTGAAGTTCTATATCAAGGAAGGCAAAGATTCCGACCACGTAAGCGAGTTGCTCATGTTTGTAACGGGTCTTAAGGAAGTGGAAGCGGATGGAAGAAAATTCGAAACGGTTTTGCTTTCGCTTACCGGAGATATTGATTTGAACAAAATCAATTCTTTGACCAACAAGATGAACCTGCCCCAAGAGCTTAACAAAGCGGGTAAAAAAGGAAACTAAGATGAAAAAGTTTATAATTGCGCTGATTGCAATAAGCTTACCGCTATTTGGATTTTCACAATCGGCTTTTGATAAATTTGAAGATTCTGAAAACGTAGGTTCAGTGACCATCAGCAAAGGCATGCTAAAGATAGCTGCAGAAATGATGGACAATCACGGAGACAAGGATACCCAGGACTTTGTAGACCTTGCCAAGAACCTTGACGGAATTAAGATTTTTATGTCGGAAGATGATGGGGCTTCTGCAGACATGCAAGCTACGATGAAGCAATATGTTAAAAAATCTAGGCTGGACGAGTTGATGAAGATTAAGGATGGGGACACCAATCTTAAATTTTACATCAAGAATGGAAAGGACGATGACCATGTTTCCGAATTGCTTATGTTCGTAACGGGTATAGAGGATGAAAAAGGACGGAAAGCCAATATTGAAACGGTATTGCTCAGCATGACGGGAGATATCGACTTGACCAAAGTAGGTTCCTTAACAGAAAAAATGAGGCTTCCCAAGCATTTGAAGAAGGCGGAGCGGAACTAATTATAAAATACTGTAACAAAAATTCCAATGGGTCAACATATTTAATGTTGGCCTATTGGATTATCATCAATCAATCAAAAAAACAAGAAAATGAAGTACGTAGTAAAAACCTTTTTTTTGACGGGAGCCATTCTAATGGCTTCTTGTTCATCCCAGCAAAGTCTTCAGGAATATTATGTAGACAATTCTGAGAACCCCAATTTTATTGCTTTGGATGTTCCTGCAAGCATCTTAAAATTGAATGAGCAGAGTCTCAGCACATCCCAAAAAGAAGCTGTGGAGTCCTTGCGCAAATTCAATATGTTGGCTTTTAAGAAAACTGCCGATAATGTCGCGGAATATCGAGCGGAAAAGGCAAAAGTCAAAGAAATCCTTAAGGATGAGGAATTTGTGGAGTTAATGAAAATCAATTCGCAATATGGTAAAGGAGTTATAAAATACTTGGGAGATGAAGATGCCATCGATGAGGTTATTATTTATGGAGATAGTAAAGACATGGGCTTCGCTTTGGTGCGAGTGTTGGGAAAAAACATGAATCCTGCGCATATTGTACAGTTGATGCAGGCATTGCAGAAGTCGGATTATGATGGGGCAGGTCTAGGAGAAATTGGAAAGTTTCTTAAAGGATAAACATTTTTCAATCAAAAAACTTCAAAGCACACTATGAACTAGTGTGCTTTTTTCTTTTTAATAAAGTGGAATGCTCCTTTATTTGTGACCTTCTTGTTATATTAGTGTCATACCCTTAAACACTAACAATAAACTAATTACAATGGAAAAAGCACAGGAGTGGATTAACTACGGAATCGATTTGGCCAAAGAATATGGTCTTAAGTTGATTGCTGCAATTCTTATATACATCATTGGTTCATGGGTCATCAAGAAAATTATTGGTGCAACTGGTAAAGTGATGGCTAAAAGCAAGTATGATGAATCTCTACAGAAATTCTTACTGAATCTCATCTCTTGGGCTCTTAAGGTCTTTTTAATTATCATCGTGATTTCCCAGCTAGGAGTGGATGTCACAACTTTCGCTGCGGTCATCGCTGCGGCTGGTTTGGCGGTTGGTTTGGCCCTTCAAGGTTCATTATCCAATTTTGCAGGAGGCGTATTGCTGATGATTTTTAAACCGTATCGCATTGGTGATTTAATTGAAGCCCAAGGTGTTTTAGGGGTAGTCAAAGAGATTGAAATTTTCACTACAAAGCTTACCACCCCAGAAAACAAATTAGCGATTGTACCCAATGGCGCAATGGCCAATGGGAACATTATTAACTATTCGGCAGAAGGTAAAATAAGGGTAGATACCGTGATTGGTGTAGGCTATGGTGAAGACATCAAAAAAACCAAAGAAGTACTACTGAATGTGCTTACTTCGAATCCCAAGGTCTTACAGGACCCGCCACCATCTGTGAATGTGATGGAATTGGCGGATAGCTCAGTCAATTTTGCTGTCCGTCCTTTTTGTAAACCTGAGGATTATTGGGATGTGTATTTTGGCACCTATGAGAACTGCAAATTAGCGCTTGACGCTGCAGGAATTGAAATTCCGTACCCACATCAGGTGGAAATACATAAAGAATCATAGATTTGTTTTAAAGAATCCATATAAAGGCGCTTGTTGAGCGTCTTTTTTGTTTTCCATCTATTTGTCAACTGAAAAGACGCATTCATGAGTTTTAAGGAGCGTTTTTATGTAGAATTTTAGACCTTCAACTTATGGAAATTAGCCTGTTTTAATTTAAAAAGCTTTAATTATTAGAAGGATTTTAGAGAAACTATTTTACTTACATTAACATGAAATGAACATATGGATAAGAACAAAATTGCTCAGAAATATTTGAAATATCTTGAAAGTGGCAATATGGAAAAAGTAGTTGGCTTATTTAGCGAAAATGGAATTGTTGAATCACCTATTTACGGGATAAAGAAAGCTAACGATTTTTATTTTGAATTGAAAAGCGATACTTTAAATTCCGAACTTAACCTAAAAGGTGTTTTCGAAAAATATAATTCAAATGAGTTTGTTTTGTATTTTTCTTATAAGTGGACTTTGAAGAATAATCGGAAAGTAGCTTTTGATGTTGTAGATGTTATGGAGCTAGATTGGGAAAATAAAATAAAAAAGCTGAAGATAATATATGATACAGTGATTTCAAGAAAATTAATAAACCAACTATATGAATAACCCCAAGAATGAAGGTTTGTTAACAAAGAGCAAACCATTTTATCAATAGACCAATGGTGAATTCAAAGCAAAATCAAACCCCGGTATAATTCGCTGGGGTTATTTTTTTGAGCTCATCTTTGATGGTTTCTGAAACTTCTAAGGTTTCTATAAAGTTTGCTATGGTTTTTTGGGTGATTTTCTCATTGGTTCGGGTCAAACCTTTAAGCGCTTCGTAGGGGTTGGGATAGCCTTCCCTTCTCAGAATAGTTTGAATTGCCTCTGCGACTACCGACCAATTATCTTCTAAATCCTGCTCAAATTTTTCAGCATTCAGGACCAATTTATTCAGTCCTTTTAAGGTGGATTGAAACCCAACTAAAGTATGGGCAAATGGCACGCCAACGTTGCGGAGCACTGTACTGTCCGTTAGGTCACGTTGCAAACGGGAAATGGGAAGCTTAGCAGATAAATGTTCAAAAATGGCGTTTGCCAATCCCAAGTTCCCCTCAGAATTTTCAAAATCAATAGGATTTACTTTGTGTGGCATAGCCGAAGAACCGATTTCTCCTTTTTTGATTTTTTGCTTAAAGTAATCCATGGAAATATACGTCCAGATATCCCGGTTCAAGTCGATCAAGATGGTGTTGATACGTTTCAAACCATCGAAGAGAGCCGCCATATGGTCATAGTGCTCAATCTGGGTGGTAGGGAAGGAGTGATGCAGCCCTAACTTCTCTTGAACAAATTGTTTTCCAAAAGCCTTCCAATCGTTTTCAGGATAGGCCACTTTATGTGCATTATAGTTTCCAGTAGCTCCTCCAAATTTTGCGGCACTAGGAACATCATTCAACAAATTGAGTTGTTCCTTAAGGCGTTCCACAAAAACATCGATTTCCTTGCCTAATCGGGTAGGGGAAGCAGGTTGTCCATGAGTTCTGGCCAACATGGGAATTTCAACCCATTCGGCTGCCAAGGCTTTTAATTTCTCAAAAACCTCAAAATACAAAGGCACATACACCTGATTCATAGCCTCCTTTATCGAAAGTGGAATGGCTGTATTGTTTATATCCTGTGAGGTAAGTCCAAAATGGATGAACTCCTTGTACTTTTCCAATCCCAGAACATCAAATTTTTGCTTGATGAAATATTCCACCGCTTTTACATCGTGATTGGTGGTCTTTTCAATTTCTTTGATGGTAGAAGCATCCTCATCACTAAAATTCAGATAAATTTCTTTTAAACCTTCGAATTTTTTGGAATCAAAATCGACCAATTGTGGTAATGGGATTTCACAGAGCGCTATAAAATATTCGATTTCCACAAGAACTCGGTACTTCATCAGCGCCTTTTCCGAAAAGTAATTTTGTAAAGCTTCCGTTTTGTTTTGGTACCTACCATCTACGGGTGAAATGGCATTAAGGGAGGACAAGGACATTTGGCTCTGGTTTTAAAGGGGCAAATATACTCAAACTTATAGAGTTTAATACCCCATGGCAACCAGCTTGTCCAATGTTTTTCCCGCTCTGTTTTTATAGCCGGAAGTGCCTTGTGCGATGGTTTCTTCCAGAACAAGTTTAAGCTCTGGATGTACCCAATCAAATTGCATACCCAAATGATACAGGCTGGTCATGGAGAAAACCTTAGCAGCTATTTTATGGGGGCCAATGAGCCAGTCGAAGCAAGCGGTCATCATACGTTCTAACTGATTGGAGTTGATATTCTCAATGAAGGTCTTATCCTTCTTTTCAAAATAAGCTTTTGTTACCATTTGACAGATATGGGCCATTGGGCGAATACAGGATTCTGATTTCATTTGGGCCAAGCCCAAGGTAAACTCCTCAAAATGAGGTAGAAGATATATTAATTTTTTTCGCAAAAGATGGTCCAAGACCCAACTAGCATTGAACTCATTTTTTTTATCCTCTTCGAAAACTTGTTTCAGTAAGATGAAGGTTAGTTCTGGATTCTGTTCCAGTTTACTTACCAACGCATCTATTTTTGCCTTGGAAAGCCTTCCTGAGTTTAATTCTTTAAGTAATAGTAATTCATTCATAAACTTGGGCTATCAGTTTAAGAATTCATGAGTTCCTTCACCAATTGGGGAACCCCTTTAGCAGCAGTTTCGGATAGGATAGTCAAATTTTTAAAATCCATCTGATTTACACTAGGTTTGGGGTCTACAAAGTAAATGGGAGTCCCAGGGTTTACATAATGAATAAGGCTGGCGGCCGGATATACTTGCATTGAGGTGCCTATGATAATCAAAATATCAGCCTTTTGGGTGATATAGGCAGCAGTTTCGAGCAAAGGTACCATTTCACCAAACCAGACGATATGAGGTCTAAGTTGATGTCCGTTTTCGTCCACATCTCCTAAAACCAAGTCTTTTTCCCATTCCAGCACATAGTTTTCGTCAGCCATACTGCGCACTTTGAATAGTTCCCCATGCAAATGGACTATATGGGAACTGCCCGCTTGCTCATGGAGGTTGTCCACATTTTGCGTAACGATGCTTACATCGTATTGGGCTTCTAGTTCGACTAGAGCCAAATGACCAGCGTTGGGTTTCACCTCAAGTAATTGCCTTCTTCGTTGGTTATAAAATTCAAGCACCAATTGAGGGTTTCTGGCAAAACCTTGGGGAGAGGCTACTTCCATTACATCATGACCTTCCCAAAGTCCATTGGAATCTCGAAAGGTTTTGAGCCCACTTTCAGCACTCATACCGGCACCGGTAAGGACCACTATTTTTTGTTTTTCTACCATACAGGTTTAAAAATAACAAATTCAATTTTTGCTAACTTGTTCCATATGTTCGAGGATGATTTACTGGACTATTTGGAAGGGTTTTTAACCGAGGGTAGAAAACAACGTTTTATGGATGTGCTCTCTCGCCGCACTCGGTTTTTGACTGTCGCTATTGAAGATGTGTATCAGTTGCACAATACTAGTGCAGTAATTCGAAGTTGTGATGCCTTTGGAGTTCAAGACGTACATGTGGTGGAAGACCGTTTTGGCAAACGATTGGATAAAAATATTGCCATGGGAGCAGAACAATGGGTAGATGTCCATCGTTACAGAACAACATCAGAATGCATAGAGTCCCTAAAAGAAAACGGATACCAAATCATCGGAACAACGCCTCATATTGATTCCAATTATTTGAAAGCGTTTGGAGTAGATGCGAAAACAGCGCTTTTTTTTGGGACGGAAAAAGAGGGCCTGAGTGAAGAGGTCATGCAAAAGGCCGATGGTTTTCTAAAGATTCCCATGGTCGGTTTCTCAGAAAGTTTGAACATATCGGTTTCCGCAGCCATAATCATTCAGGAGTTATCGCAAAAACTAAGAAGTTCCAAAATGCCTTGGCAATTGACTCCTATTGAAATACTGGAAAAGCGATTGGATTGGACCAAAAAATCCATCAAGGATGTGGAAGGAATTATCAGCAGATACTTTCAGGATTAATTTTTTTGTATTTTTAATCGTAACCAATTCAAAAACAAACAAATGACTATTGTACTTTATATTCTAGGCGGAATTATATTGTTGATTCTTTTTTTGGCCTTGATAGCTCCCAAAAGTTATAACGTTTCCCGTTCCATCGAAATTTCCAAACCAAAAACTGACGTATTCGAGAATCTACGTTTTTTGAAAAATCAGGATGCTTGGTCGCCCTGGAACAAAAAAGACCCCAATATGGAAAAGAAATTTACAGGTACTGATGGTGAAGTTGGCGCCATGAGCTACTGGAATGGCAATAAGGACGTTGGGGAAGGCGAGCAAGAAATTACCAAAATTGTGGATGGCGAACGTATTGAATCACAACTTCGTTTTCTAAAACCCTGGAAGTCCATCTCAGATGCTTATCTCACTACGGAAGCGGTAGCTGCAGATAAGACCAAAGTAACCTGGGGTTTTTCGGGTAAAAACAAGTTTCCAGCCAGTATTTTCATGCTCTTTATGAACATGGATAAAGCCGTTGGAGGAGACTTTGAAGAAGGATTGGCAAGCCTAAAATCCTTGATGGAAAAGTAGGGTGAAGTCCTATTCTTTCAGTTCCAACAAGGCGATATCGTAATCATTTTCTAGAGTAACCTTTCCTTTGGTTACCATAACATCTGTTCCAGAATAGGTGTCATATAGCATAGTACCATCGCCGAAAAAGCCTTTTACGGAAAGAGATTTTTTCCCTTTGGGCAAATCTAAACCTATGGCCACCTTGTCTTTAAAGTCCCCATTGGTGTAGGTTCTGGAGAAAACATACGGAGCTTTCGACAACCTTTTGTGCTTTCCTGCACCAATAGCGGGATGGTCTCTTCTGAACTGTCCCAGTTTTTGCCAATGTTTATGGATATTTTGAATTTTAGGGATACTGTCCAAATCTTCCCAGTTCATAAAGGAACGCAAAGTGGCATCCCCTTCAGTGCCTTCGATAATTAAGCTTCTAGCAGTTTCGTCACCATAATACACCTGTGAGGCTCCTGGAGTCAACAAAAGCATGTTTGCAGAACGGATTGACATTTTACGTTCTTTATCAAAAGGACTACCATCATCATGGGAGGTGAGGTAATTCAGAACGCTTTTGCCCTTAAGTTTGGTGTGTAAAAGTTTGCTGTATTTGCTAAAGACTTTTTCATATTCACTATGGGCATCAACCTTTAAATCAAAGTTGATAAGACTTTTGAATCCATAATCGAAGAAGTCCACTTTTCTATCTCCAAAATCAAACTCTCTCCCACCTGTTATTCCGTAATTATATACTTCGCCGACCATATAGAATGGATTATCGTCCAAGATTTGGTCTGGATGTTTTTTCTTCCAGGTTTCAAAGGCATAGACCGCTTCCGCATATAAATCTGCCCATGCATTTTCATTTACATGTTTAACAGTGTCTACGCGGAATCCATCCACCCCAAAGTCGTTGATGTAATCGGTTAACCATTTAATGATGTAAAACCTTGGTGCTCTAGGATACCCAGTTCGCTCAAAAAATAATTGGAGTTCATCCAACTCCTGACTGAGTCTTCCTTCTTCTTTCCACTTGGCCAAAAGAGCATCTGGAAGTTCCACGGACTCATCAGATTCCGTCAAAATATCTGGTAAATTATTCACCAGGGTACAAGCGGTAGTATTTTCATAGGTGGTAAACTCGCAAGTAGGGTCCGTTCTTACCCATTCTGAGGGCCAAACAGGATCCTTTTCGGTAACAGGACCAGTATGATTCAAAACAACATCCAAAAGAACGCGTATACCTTTGGAATGAGCTGTTTTGACCAATTTTTCCAAGTCCTTTCGGGTTCCAAAATTTGGGTCAATTGCTGTCCAATCTTTCGTCCAATAGCCATGATAGGCATAGGTATTTCCGGTGCCCTCGTCGGTAGCTCCATGAATTTGTTCTACCACTGGGGTGAACCAAATGGCATTGATACCTAAATCAGTAAAATATCCCTGTTCTAATTTTTGGGTGATTCCTTGTATGTCTCCACCTTCAAACCCTCTGAGAACAGCGGTTTCTTCCGTTCTTTCAAAATTCACATCATTCTCTGGGTTGCCATTGTGAAATCTGTCCGTTAAAAGAAAGTATACATTGGCGCCTTCCCATTTAAAGGGGACTTGCTTTTTAGGCGCTATATCTTCAACTACCACATCTTGTTTTGGAGGAGTCTTTTTCGCTTTTTTACAGCCAAAAAGAAAGGAAAGCACAATCATAACAATAAGTAGTTTTCTCATTAGTTGGGATTTTGCCTAAAGCTATAAAATGAAAGGCAAAATTTAAAATTTATTTAAGAAAGTGGATAATGGAAATAGGGGAGTAGATAGGGTTCTACCTACGATTCAGAACTTTGTATTCTTCATAACAACTCGAAATGGCATCTAAAATTTGGAGGTCATTGGCCGTAGAAATGAAGGATTTGGAATAATTACAATTGCTCAGAATATCGTCAATATCCATTTTTTCCAATTGAAGCAGTTCGGTCAAGGTTTCCCGGTCAAATTTGGAAGCAAGTAGGTTTCTGATATCTTCATCTTCTTTCATTTGCCGTAATTTTCTCAGCTGTCTGGGTTTTTTTCCAAAAAGATTCCGCAGTAAATCCGCAGGATTTAATATCGCTCCCAATACCTTGGTCACGGCGCTTGGATTCTTACTTCCAGCCTCATAACTTGTGGGTAAACCCGAAATACTATATTGATAGGAATTGTTTATGGGAAGGTTTTTTACATCAATTTCCAGATAACCTGTAAGCTGATAGGGTCTCACGATTACTTCTTCCAGCGCATACGCCAATTCGGTCAAAGCTATTTCTGTGCCTTCAAACTTGAACATATCATTGGTTACCCTGACCTTTTGCGATTTAAAGCCCAAAAAGGAAAGGTATAATGTGTCATTGACGGCCGCAGGAATAGTGAACCTACCTTCTTGGTTGGTTATGGTACCTACCACCTTGTTTAGATTAATTACGTGAACACTTTCCATCGTAAAGCCACTTTGCGCATTGATAACCTTTGCTGTGATTTCACCTTCAACCACTGATTCATCGTCATTTTGCGCAAAACCCAAAAAAGAAAATAGTAGAAATAGTAAGAGTAGATTTCTTTTCATGCAATCAAACTGGCCATAAAAATACTAAACAAAGCAAAAATTATGGTTGGCCTACGGCTTTTAATATAGAATTAACTAATAAAAGCCAGGTCTTTTTTTACCGCCACGTCTTCCTTTATTGCTTTTTCCACCTCTGCGGAAAGACTGGCTATCTCCGCCTTTTCGATGTCCCTTTTTTCGGTCGCGACGCTTCCCACCTTTTCCACTACCTCCTGGTTTTGTAGAGACTTCTACATTGATGAACCGCCCTTTTACTTTAAAATCGGTAAAGGTTTGCAGAATGAATTCCGTAAGAGAAGCATCCGTATTGAAAAATGAGAAACTACCTTTAGTATCCACATTAAAAATATCCTCCTTTTCGAGATTTAAGGTATCTCTCAAAAAGTCCTTAAGACTCATCCAATCATAACCGTCACGTTCCCCAATGTTTATGAAATAACGGACCGAACCAGAGCCGCTATCCCTACTGCTCGATTTTTCCCGTGAACTTTCGGGGGAAGTGTTAAGGTCCTTTGTCTTGCTATAATAATTGTAAAAACGGGTAAACTCTACCGAAACAATTTTCTTCACCAATTCGTCACGGTCAATACCTTCCAAAACATCATTTATTGCAGGCAAATAGCTATCAATTTCAGAATTGATTTCCGTTTCCTTGATTTTATTGGCCAAGTGATATAGTTGTATTTCACAGATTTCAATGCCAGTAGGAATGGTTTTGGCAATAAAGTCTTGTTTTATTTTCTTTTCAATGGCCTTAATTTTCCGAAGTTCAGAGCGAGTAACAATGACCATGGAAATCCCTGATTTCCCAGCCCTACCCGTACGGCCACTTCGGTGGGTATAGGTCTCAATTTCATCAGGAAGCTGATAATTGATTACGTGGGTGATGTCATCCACATCAATCCCTCTTGCCGCAACGTCGGTCGCTACCAACATTTGCACCTGTTTTTTACGGAAGGCGTTCATGACCAAATCCCGTTGGTTCTGACTTAAGTCTCCATGCAGGGCTCCGGCGTTATATCCATCTTCAATCAATTTTTCGGCAACCTTTTGGGTGTCCCTTTTTGTTCTACAGAAAATCACGGAGAAAATACCTGGGTTGGCATCGGCCAAACGTTTCAGTGCCGAATATCTATCCCGACCTCCAACTACATAATACTCGTGTTGAACCGTAGTCGCCCCTGCATTCTTAGCTCCAACAGTTATTTCCGCTGGCTTATGCATAAACTTCTTGGCAATAGACGCTACTTCTTTGGGCATTGTTGCGGAAAAAAGCCAAGTAAACTTTTCTTGGGGTGTATTGGACAAAATATCTTTAATGTCCTCGTAAAACCCCATATTAAGCATCTCATCGGCCTCGTCAAGAACGCAGTAGTCAATTTTTGAAATATCTACCATACCACGCCCAATCATATCTTTCATCCTTCCAGGAGTGGCTACCACAATTTGAGCGCCGCGTTTGATTTGCCTTGCTTGTTCGGTGATACTTGCTCCCCCATAAATGGCCACGGTATTCAATCCTTTTACGTATTTGGAATACAGCTGTAGCTCATGAGTGATTTGTAAACATAATTCACGTGTTGGGGATAGAATTAGCCCCTGTGTCGTTCTGCTCTCGGCGTGTATTTTTTGAATCATGGGAAAACCAAAGGCTGCTGTTTTTCCAGTACCAGTTTGGGCCAAAGCAACCAAATCGGTTTCTTCACTCAATAGTAAGGGAATTGCTTTTTCTTGGACTTCAGAAGGTTTTTCGAATCCCATATCGGTAATGGCATTCAATAGGGGTTTGTCCAGCCCTAAAACTTCAAATGCTGACATAAAGTGTGTAATTTAAAAATCGCAAATATGATGTGTTGTCCTGGGCGATTCTTAATACCTCTATGTAGCCCTTGCAACACCATGCCCATACCGGCGGCGTTAATCAGCGGCAAAGGTAACCTAATAAATGGGCTTGGAAACTAAAACGACTTGTTTTTTAGGAATTGCATAAGTTTCTGAATGGCTTTTCCCCGGTGACTGATACTATTTTTAATGTCAGCAGACAGCAGGCCAAAAGTTTTCTGGTACCCTTCGGGTTTAAATATGGGGTCATATCCGAAGCCACCAGAGCCCATCCATTTTTCAGTAATCTCACCATGTACACTTCCTTCAAAGACACGACTTTTCCCATGAAGATTTAGATGAATGATTGTCTTAAAATGTGCATTTCTATTTGATTTCCCCTGCAATAAACGCAATACTTTATCCATATTGGCTTCAGAGCTTTTCTGTTCACCAGCAAAACGGGCGGAATATACCCCTGGAGCCCCATCTAACGCATCAACCAACAATCCCGTATCATCTGAAAAACAATTCAGTCCATAGTTATAGGTAACATAATCGGATTTCAGCTTTGCATTTTCTTCCAAGGTTTCTCCGGTTTCTGGAATTTCTTCATGACAACCAATATCATCTAATGACAACAATTCAAAGGAACTAGGTAGAATTTGTCTTACCTCTTCCAGTTTTTTTTTGTTGTGCGTAGCAAAAACAAGTTTCAAAATAGCGTGTTAAAAGGAGGCCTAAAAATACTAATTTAGGGAACTTACAATGATCCTATGCGAATAAAAATAATTCCTCCTTTAGTCATGTTAATTTTTGCTGGTGCGATGTATGTTTTAGCTCAATTCCTTCCCGTAGGGCTATTTGATTTTTTTGGACGTCGGGAGCTTGCCATGGGCTTGTTGGGATTAGCTGTTTTGGTTATGGTTTTAGCTCTTTTTCAATTTAAAAAGGTAAAAACCACTACCAATCCCATTGATTTGACCAAAACCAGTAGCTTGGTTACCCAAGGTATTTTCAAGTATACCCGAAACCCTATGTATTTGGCCATGCTACTGATTCTTTTGGCATTTGGACTTAAACTTGGGAATGCTTTCAATACACTAATTGCAGCCGGTTTTGTTTACTATATGAATCACTTTCAAATACGGTTTGAGGAAGAAGCACTTGAAAAAAAATATGGTAAGGTCTATTCCATTTACAAAAAGAATACACGAAGGTGGTTTTAACCTTTTTGCACAATCTTCAACGGAAATTTCAATTCTTGCTGTTTGATTTTTAATTTTTGAATATTCAAACAGCTTTTTTGTCATATTATCAGAGAGGGTTAGATTTTGGGTTCAATGGGAATTTAAAAGGAATTATAGTTTAATTTTACCCCTTAAATCTTAAGGCATTCATGGTAGGAGCAGCACGTAAATATGTTTTTGATTTTGATAGTACCTTGACCAGGGTAGAGGCTTTGGACGTTTTAGCTGAAATCACACTCCAAGGGAAATCAAATAAGGATGAGGTGATTCAAGAAATCCAGGAAATCACCAACTTGGGAATTGATGGGGATATATCATTTACGGAGTCCTTGGAAAGACGAATTCGCTTGTTAAATGCACATAAGGATAACCTTGATGGCTTGGTGGATGAATTACGCCAGAAGATATCAAAATCCATTGCCTCTAATAAGGAGTTCTTTGAGAAATATTCTGAAGACATCTATGTAATCTCGTGCGGGTTTAAAGAGTTTATCGACCCCATTGTGGAGGAATACAACATTCCTTCGGAGCGAGTGTATGCCAACACCTTCAAATTTGACGAGGAGGGCAATATTATCGGGTTTGATGAAAAGAATGTTTTGGCCTCACATAATGGAAAAATTGAATGTCTAAAGCATTTAGATTTAGATGGAGAAGTACAGGTTATTGGCGATGGCTATAGCGATTACGTAATGCGCGAGGCCGGCTTGGCTCATAAGTTTTTTGCCTATACGGAAAATATACACCGTGATAAGGCAGCAGATAATGCAGACCACGTAGCTCCCAGTTTAGATGAATTCCTTTTTGTGAATGATTTGCCTAGAAATCTATCCTATCCTAAGAACAGGATTAAAATACTTCTGCTGGAAAATGTACACCCGGATGCATTTGAAAACCTTTCGGAAGATGGTTTTTCCGTGGAGCTTGTAAAACATAGTTTACCTGAAGAGGAACTCATCGAAAAAATTAAAGGTGTTCATGTTTTAGGAATTCGTTCCAAAACCCAAGTCACCCAAAACGTTTTGGACGCGGCCAATAAATTATTGGTAGTAGGAGCTTTTTGTATTGGAACCACACAGATAGATTTGGAATATGCCAAGAAAAAAGGAGTAGTGGTTTTTAACGCTCCTTATAGTAACACGCGCTCTGTAGTGGAACTTGCTATCGGACAGATTATTATGCTTATGCGTAATGTCTTTACCCGTAGTTCTGAAATTCATTCTGGACAATGGAATAAAACTGCCATCAATTCCAAAGAAGTTAGAGGAAAAAATCTGGGAATTGTAGGATACGGGAATATTGGGAAACAACTTTCAGTATTGGCGGAGGCCATGGGAATGCGTGTGTATTATTATGATGTTGCTGACCGTTTGGCATTAGGAAATGCAGTCAAATGCAGCACATTAGAGGAGTTGCTTTCCGTTTCAGATGTGGTTACCCTGCATGTGGATGACAATAAGGCCAACAAAAACTTTATTGGGGAGCGGGAAATCAACCAAATGCGGGATGGAGCTTACCTAATTAATCTTTCTCGTGGTTTTGTAGTGGATATAGATGCTCTGGCGGCTGCGTTAAAAGAAGGAAAGTTGATAGGAGCTGCTGTTGATGTGTATCCGGTGGAACCCCGAAGTAATGGGGGATTTGAAACCCCACTTCAAGGACTTTCCAATGTGATTTTGACCCCGCACGTAGGTGGGAGTACTGAGGAAGCGCAGAGAGACATCGCCGACTTTGTTCCAAACAAAATCATGGACTATATCAATTCAGGAAACACCGTGGATGCAGTCAATTTTCCAAATATTCGTTTGCCCAAGCAGAACAATGCCCACCGTTTCCTCCATATTCACAGAAATGTACCCGGTATCATGGCCAAAATAAACGAGGTATTGGCCAAATACGAAATGAACATTACTGGACAATACCTGTCCACGGATAGTGAGGTAGGTTATGTTATTTCAGATTTGGATAAAGATTACAATAAGGAAGTGGTCAAGGCGCTTAAGAACGTGGAAAACACGATTAAGTTTAGAGTGCTGTATTAAACGAGTACATTCTAACTTCTGAAAAACAGGTTTCACCTATTCAAAATACAGGTTCACAACATTTCTAGGGTACTCCTAACATAATTGAACTATTTTGTAGGCAAATTCTTATAAAATAGCTTTGATAAAGATTAAGGAAGTCAAACTTTTCAAGAAAGGTTTTCGGGCATATTACTTATTAGTAGTTTCGGTAGTTCTGCTAACTATCCTCATACAAAGCCTTACCCAATATACGCTCAATGAGCAACGTTCAACCGCATTGGTCGTAAATCTTGCAGGTAGACAGCGTATGTTGAGTCAGCGATTGCTCAACGAACTCTATTCTTGCAGATTTCATAATTGCGACTATGCCGAAATGAAACTTACCTTGACCAAATTATACCAGATGAATGGTATTTTACAGAAAGGCAATGTAGGTCTTAAGATTTCGCCTTTGGAAGACCCTGAAATCCAAAAGGAGTTTGATAGACTAGGACCCCATGTGGATTGGTTGTATTCTGAGCTTAAGGACTTTCAAAACTTCGATTCCATAAATTTCAATGATGTTCGTTATCGCGTAGATCGCTTTTTGGTCATTATGGATGGTATTGTAAATATGTTTCAAAAGAAATCAGAAAAAGGTATTAGAACCATGATGATTGTAGAGTTGGAATTGGCTATTTTTTCCATTCTAATCATCCTTTTTGAGTTTTTATTTATCGTTAACCCGATAATTAATCGAATCTTAGATCAGAAGAAAAAGTTGTCGGAAATCGCATGGCACCAGTCACATGTGTTCAGCTCGCATATGAAAAACATCACCGATTTGCAATATGTGCTTAAGGTTGAGAAGAATCAGGAACGGCAGAAAGAAATCTATGGTTTTATATCCGAAGAGCTAGACCAATTGAAGACCGTCTCAAAAAACATGGTAAAATCCTTGGAAGACACCACAAAACAGGAAAAACCACATCATTTTGTGTTGCGCAAAGTGGAAAACTTGTTGGAGAAGTATAAACTTACGCCCAGGGAAAAGGAAACTATTGGTGATGATACGGTTCATTCCGTAAAATTGTAAACGCCCGGTAAAGCTGTTCAACAGCAAACAAACGTACCATCTGGTGTGAGAAAGTCATGGTTGATAAGCTGATTTTTTCATTACTTCTTTTATAAACATCCTCACCAAAACCATAAGGTCCACCAATAACCAGAACAAGCCTTTTTAACCCACTGTTCATTTTTTTCTGCAAGTAATTTGAAAAAGAAATCGAGGTAAACTGTTTTCCATTTTCATCTAGCAGGACTACCAAATCAGAAGTTTCAATTTGGGCTAAAATGAGTTCTCCCTCTTTCTCTTTTTGTTGCGATTCCGATAGATTCTTATTGTTTTTTAGGTCGGGAATCACCAACAACTGAAACTTAATGTAACGTCCCAATCGCTTTTTATACTCATCAATTAATACCGCAAGTTCTTTGGAGTCGGTTTTGCCTATGGCCATTAGCGTAATCTGCATAATCAAAAGTAAAGGTTTGCTGTGAAACAATATTATGAGAGTCCTTTTTACGAACTATGTTTTTAGTATTTTCGTGCAAACCCCATTGGAATGATTACGCAAGCACAGTTTCAGAAAGAAATTGACTTCATTATAGAAAATGCTATCCGTGAAGATGTAGGAGATGGTGACCATAGTTCTTTGGCCTGTATCCCTGAAACTGCGCAAGGAAAAGCAAAACTATTGGTCAAAGATGAGGGGGTCATTGCTGGAATAGATTTTGCAAAACAGGTTTTTGCTTTTGTGGATGCCAACCTTCAAGTTGATGACGTTCTGAAAGACGGGGAAAAGGTGAAGTATGGGGATATTGCTTTTTATGTAGAAGGCAGCTCGCAGAGTATTCTAAAAGCAGAACGTTTAGTGCTTAACTCCATGCAGCGAATGAGTGCCATAGCTACCAAGACCAAATTCTTTGTTGATTTATTGGAAGGTACCCAAACCCAAATATTGGATACGCGTAAAACAACACCGGGTATTAGGGCTTTGGAGAAATGGGCGGTAAAAATAGGAGGAGGGGAGAACCATCGTTTTGCATTGTATGACATGATTATGTTGAAGGATAACCATATTGATTTTGCAGGAGGCATTACCAAAGCCATCCAAAAGACGAGGGAATACCTTAAAAAGGAAGGCCGCGATCTTAAAATAATTGTGGAAGCAAGAAATTTAAGAGAGGTACGGGAAATTTTGGAATCCTCAGGTGTATATAGAATCTTGTTGGACAACTTTAACTATGAAGATACCAGAAAAGCAGTTGAATTAATAGGTGATACATGCTTGACAGAATCATCTGGAGGAATCAATGAAACTACGATTCGAAAATATGCCGAATGTGGTGTGGATTATATTTCTTCAGGGGCTTTGACCCATTCCGTCCATAATATGGATTTAAGTCTTAAAGCGATTTAATATGTCAGTGGCAATTGAAGAACGCTTGGAAAAAATCCCAGTCGTAAATTGGGTGGTTCGGCTTTTAAAGAAGATTAAATTAAAAGCCTTTGAAGGGCTTTCTTTTTATGATTTGCTGGAGATGTATGTTGTTGGTATTGTTGAGGGAACCCTATCCAGTCGTGCCAGTTCGATTGCCTTTAGTCTTTTTATGGCATTGTTTCCGCTTTTGATTTTTTTGATTACTCTTTTACCCTTTATTATACCTTATGCAAGTGTAGGCAACGAAAACTTTGATGCCCAATTTTTGTTGTTCCTCGAATCTTTTTTACCCACAGCGACTAGTGATTATTTTGGCGATATATATCAGCAAATAAAGGACCAACGAAGAGGAGGTTTACTTTCTTCCGCTTTTGTGGTTTCCATTTTTTTGGTGGCCAATGGGGTAAATGCCATATTCAGTGGCTTTGAAAACTCCTATCACGTGGAATTGACCCGTAATTTTTTCAGACAATACGCCTATGCCTTGATGGTGGGGCTTATTCTTTCCATTTTGTTGATTGTCTCGGCAGTGGCCTATGTCTATTTTGAATTCTATGTGGTGGAGTATACCAGCGAATATTTGGGGAAGACCTTAGGCTATGACCAAGAAAAAGGAGATACCCTAGGTCTTCAAGTGGCCAAAATCCTATTCTTTATGATTTTATCGTATTTCACAACCGCAATTCTCTATTACTTTGGAACTGCGGAAGGAAAAAAGGCGCGTTTCTTCTCGGCTGGGGCATTGATGACCACGCTTCTTTTTATTTTGACATCATACCTGTTCGGAGTCTATGTGGAGAAGTTTGCCCGCTACAACGAATTGTATGGAGCTTTGGGGGGATTACTGATTCTCATGGTATTTATTTGGTTGAACTCTAATATATTGCTTTTGGGATTTGAATTGAACGCAACTTTGAACTCTTTGAAAAAGAAACATGAAAAAAAACAATCTGAATAGATATATCCTGCTTGTCTTAATTTTTGTGCTAACGCAATCCATGTATGCCCAAGGCATTTTTGGAAAATGGAAAACCATTGATGATAAAACGGGAATTGCCAAAGCAGTCGTTGAAGTGTATGAACAAAATGGTCTACTCAATGCCAAAATCATCCAGGTATTGGAAAAGGGTAGGGAAGATGCTGTTTGCATTAACTGCAAAGGCGATTTAAAGAATCAACCCGTTAAAGGAATGCATATCATCAAAGATTTCAAGAAGAACGATTCCAATGAATATAAGGGTAGCAATTTGTTGGATCCAGAAAGCGGAACAACATATCGTGGTAAGCTTTGGTTGGATGCTGATGATGCGGATAAGCTCAGAGTAAGAGGGTACGTAGCCTTCTTGTATCGAACACAAACATGGCATAGATTTAAAGAAGGGGAATAATATGTCATGGTTTTTGGATGTAGTGCTTCCCATACCTCTGGAGCGCCGTTTTACCTATCAAATTACCCAAGAAGAAGCCCAATTTATTCAAAGAGGCATGCGGATAGCGGTGCCTTTTGGAAAATCAAAAATTTATACGGCATTGGCTTTTGCCGTTCACAATCGTGCGCCAGAGGCCTACGAAGCAAAGCCTATATATCAAATTTTGGACGAATTCCCTTTGGTGAACGAAATCCAATTCAAGCATTGGCAGTGGATTGCGGAGTACTATATGTGTACCTTGGGCGAAGTTATTCGTTCTGCCCTGCCCACCGCTTTTCTTTTGGAAAGTGAGACTTTGATTTTACCCAATAAAGAGTCGACCGTTGATGATATGGGACTCAAGGATGATGAGTTCCTAATTTATGAGGCATTACAATATCAATCTGCCTTGAAAATTGCTGAAGTTGCTGAAATCGTTGACAAAAAAAATGTACTTCCCCTGGTTAATAGATTGGTGCAAAAAGAGGTAGTCCTGTTAAAGGAAGAACTCTACGAACAATACAAACCCAAACAGGTCAAGTTTGTAAGATTGGCGCCCGAGTATGAAGAGGAAGCCCAATTGGAAGCTTTACTTGAGACCTTATCAAGGGCGCCCCAACAAAGCAAAGTACTGCTGGCCTTGTTTCAATTGGTGGCAAAAACCAAAAAACCCATTTCTCTAAAGGAGTTGCTCAATGAAAGCGGCGTTTCCAGAGCTGTAATAAAAAGTTTGGTTAAGAAGTTGATTCTGGAGGAATATGAACTCCGGCAAGACCGGGTCATGTTTGAGGGAGAAGCTACAAATCTAGATGTGGCTTTAAACGAACACCAGCTATCTGCATTACAAACTATTTATTCAAGTTTTAAGGAAGGTAAAGTCACCTTGTTGCACGGAGTGACGTCTTCCGGGAAGACCGAAGTATATTTTAAATGTATTGAAAAGGTAATTGATGGAGGAAAACAAGTTTTGTACCTTCTTCCAGAAATCGCCCTTACTTCACAATTAATAGGGAGACTTAGGGATTGTTTCGGGGATAAAATCGCCGTTTACCACTCAAAATACAGCATACATGAACGAGTCGAAGTTTGGCAAAATGTGCTCAATACTGTAGAGAAGGCGCAGATTGTTATCGGAGCACGCTCTGCGTTGTTCTTGCCATTTCCAAATTTAGGCTTGGTGGTCGTTGATGAAGAACACGAAAACTCCTTTAAACAATTCGACCCAGCTCCAAGATACCACGCCCGGGACGCAGCTGTGGTTCTAGCTTCTTTACATGGTGCAAATTGCCTATTGGGTTCCGCGACCCCAAGTGTGGAAAGTATGGAGAATGTAAAGAAGAATAAATATGGCTATGCCCATATTCAATATAGATATGGGAAAGTGCTTATGCCCGATGTGAAATTGGTGGATTTAAAAGATGCCACCAAAAGAAAGCGCATGAAGGGCCATTTTTCCGAAACCCTGTTTTTGGCTATTGAAGAAGCTCTGGGTGAAGGCGAACAGGTGATACTTTTCCAAAATAGAAGAGGTTTTTCTCCCATAGTGGAATGTACGACCTGTGGGCATGTGGCCCAGTGCCCTAATTGTGACGTGAGTTTGACCTATCACCAAAATAGAAATGAACTGCGTTGTCACTATTGTGGCTATCATATGGCCTTACAGAATGCTTGTCAGGCATGCGGCAGCCATACTTTGGATAAAAAAGGTTTTGGAACAGAACAAATTGAGCAAGAATTAAAGTCCCTTTTCCCTAAAGCGCAAATTGGGCGTATGGATTTGGATACGACCCGTGGTAAGTATGCCTATGAGAAATTAATCGGTGCTTTCGAGCAGCAAGAATTGGACGTTTTGGTCGGGACGCAGATGGTTGTCAAAGGCCTTGATTTTAGAAATGTCAGCCTGGTTGGCGTACTAAACGCGGATTCCCTTTTGAATTTCCCGGATTATCGTGCACACGAACGAACCTTTCAGATGTTAACCCAAGTCGCGGGAAGGGCAGGGAGGACTCGAAAGCAAGGGAAGGTGTTCATTCAAACCTATAATCCCTATCATCAAATATTGCAGCAAGTCACCACGAATGACTATGACAAAATGTTTGAACAGCAATATTATGAAAGAGAGCAGTTTAAATATCCTCCAATAATTCGCATTGTGAAGATTACCCTAAAGGATAAGGATTTCAACAAGCTTAATGAAGCGGCTCTGTGGTTTGCGCAATCTTTGACCAATGTATTGAAATGCTCAGTTTTGGGACCGGAATATCCCCCGGTTTCCAGAATACGAAGGGACTATCTTAAAAATATCTTGGTCAAGGTTCCCAAAAATATATCCATTTCCCAAACAAAAAATAGCATTAAAAGAATTGAAAAATCTTTTAATGCTATTTCCAAGTATAAAAGTGTAAGACTGGTCTACAATGTAGACCATATATAACTTATACGTTGGCCAAAGCTTCGGCCAATTCAGTCTTTTTATTTCTACTTAATGGAATCTGTCTGCCCCCTACTTCTACATTTTTACTATTGAATTTTTCAATCTTCTCCAGATTCACTATGTATGATTTGTGTATCCTAAGGAACTTTTCAGCGGGTAATTGCTTTTCAAAGGATTTCATGGTTGAAAGGATTACGATATTGGCTTCATCAGTAACCAACTTAATATAGTCGCCTAAAGCTTCAATCCATTTAATATCGTTTAAGATAACCTTACGTTTTTTAAGGTTGCTTTTTACAAAAATATGCTCTTCATCCTCATCAACACGGTTCATCTGCTCGTACTTGGTCACAGCTCTTTTCACTGAAGCTTCAAAACGAGCCAAGGTGATAGGTTTGTGTAGGTAATCGGTAACGTCATAATCAAAAGCCTTGAGTGCGTAATCAGGCTTTCCGGTAATCAAAATTACCTGTGGAGGATTTTCTAAAGCTTCCAAAAGGTCGAAACCGCTAATGATAGGCATTTCAACATCTAGGAAAATAAGGTCAATTTCGTGGTTCTTGAGTCCGTTCTTGGCTTCGATGGCATTGCTGTACTCAGCAATTAAAGCTAGGTGTGGGTGGTTGTTCACTAGTTTGGCAACTGCCATTCGCTGCATGGAGGAGTCGTCAACTATTATACTTTTTAATTTCATAGAAAGGGGTGATTTGTAGGGTTTTAAATCATCGGCAAATTACACAAAAATGGCGTTTAAAGGCAACAAAAGATGTAAACATGGTATATTCTGTTGTGTACTTTGCTATATACGTTATATAAGTTTGAATGGTTCACTTTGTTAATAACTCTTGTGATTTAAACGAAGATTTAATTCTTTTCTTGCGCCGTGAACTTATTATTATTAATTTTGCGCTCCTTTAAAAATAAGTATATATGAACCATTACGAAACTGTTTTCATTTTGAATCCCGTTTTATCTGAGACCCAGATAGAGGAAACAGTTAAGAAATTTGAAGATTTCTTAATTAAGAATGGTGCCAAAATGGTCTCCAAGGAGAATTGGGGCCTAAAGAAATTGGCTTATCCCATTCAACACAAGAAAAGTGGATTTTACCACTTGTTTGAGTTTACCGCCGAAGGAAGCGTAGTCGCTCCTTATGAGCTGGAATTTATTAGGGATGAACGTATCATGCGTTTCTTGACCGTGAAATTGGACAAGCATGCTATTGCTTGGGCAGAGAAAAGAAGAACTAAATTAAAAGCAAACGCATAAGGGTATGGCATCTATAGAACAACAAGCGAAAGCTAAAAAAGATGGGGAAATCAGATATTTGACCCCGTTGAATATTGAGACCAACAAGCAAAAGAAGTATTGTAGGTTCAAAAAATCAGGAATCAAGTACATAGACTACAAAGACCCAGATTTTTTGATGAAGTTGGTGAATGAGCAAGGAAAATTGCTTCCGAGAAGACTTACAGGAACTTCCTTAAAGTATCAAAGAAAGGTGGCACAAGCTGTGAAAAGAGCACGTCACTTAGCCTTAATGCCATACGTTGGCGATATGTTAAAATAAAAAGCTAGAAGAATGGAAATTATTTTAAGAGAAGACGTACAGGATTTAGGCTTTAAGGATGATGTCGTAACCGTAAAGAATGGATACGGGAGAAACTACCTTATTCCTCAAGGATTGGCTACTTTGGCAACTCCTTCAGCTAAAAAAGTTTTAGCCGAAAACTTGAAGCAAAGAGCCCACAAGGAGAAGAAAATAGTAGATGAGGCAAATACTATAGCGGAAGCTTTGAAACAACTGGAAATTCGTATCCCTGCCAAGGTAGGTGCCGGAGATAAATTGTTCGGTTCCGTGAGCAATATCGATTTGGCTGCGGCATTGGATAAAGCTGGGCACCAATTGGATAGAAAGTTTATCAATATTAAAGGAGGAACTATTAAAAGAGTAGGACCTTACCACGCCCAAATTAGATTACACAGAGAGGTTATCGTTGATTTCCCATTTGAAGTGATTGCGGAGGCGAAATAATATCAAGTTGTAAGTTAATAACTTGTTAAGAGCTATGCGTGCATAGCTCTTTTTTTTGTCTATATTGGTAGCTACTCTAAAGCTTAATAACTAACTCAGTATGAAAAGACTTTTACCTCTGGGTATACTATTTTTTATGGTATGCTCATCTGCTTTTTCACAAGTTACAACCTCCAACATAAGAGGAGCGGTTGTTGATGATCAAAATGTCCCACTTTTTGGGGCAAATGTTGTTGCCGTGCATACACCTACAGGCACACGATATGGAGCTATCACGAATGAAGACGGTAGATATAATCTACTGAACCTTCGTGTTGGAGGACCATATGAGGTTACCATTTCCTATGTTGGATTTAAAACGACTGTCAAGAATGACATCTTTTTATCCTTAGGGAAGACCTTTAATTATAATTTGGCCATGGTTTCCGATAGCCAAGCTTTGGATGAAGTGGTAGTGGTCTCAGATGCTTCTGGTACATTTGGTAGTGACCGAACCGGTGCGGAAACAAGTCTAGGGGACCGTGAGTTGCGAAGGTTGCCTACTATTAGTCGGTCCCAAGCCGATTTTACCCGATTGGAACCCACCGCATCTTCAGATGGTATTTCTTTTGGAGGGCGTAATAACCAATTCAATAACTTTTCGTTGGATGGCTCTATTTTCAACAATCCCTTCGGTTTGGATGCTCCAACACCAGGGGGGCAGTCAAATGCGCAGCCCATCTCATTGGATGCGATAGACCAGGTTCAGGTCTCTTTGGCACCTTATGATGTGCGTCAAGCTGGATTCACAGGTGCCGCAGTAAACGCCGTCACTAAAAGTGGTACGAACGAGTTCCACGGAACCGTATATGGATTCTTTAGAAATGAGGACTTGACAGGGGGTAAGGTTTCCGGTGAGGACATTTTTGTTCCAGAACTGACCCAAACCCAATACGGTATCAGTATTGGAGGCCCTATTGTCAAAAACAAACTATTCTTCTTTGCCAATTTTGAAGTGGATGATCGTGAAGACTTAGGTTCCAACTTCTTTGCGGACAGAGGTCAAGGAGGTAATAATGTATCTCGGGTAAGTGCGAATGATTTGCAATTGGTTTCAGATGCATTGGCCGGACTGGGTTACGAAACCGGTCCTTTTGAAAATTACCTACTAGGTTCTGAGTCAACCAAGGGTATTCTTAAATTGGATTGGAATATTGACGATAACAATAGACTGGCATTGATTTATAACTTTTTGGATGCAAGTCGCGATTTGACAGCAAATCCGTTGGCTATCGGTAGAAGGGGCCCTGATGCAACTACTTTACAATTCGCCAATAGTGGTTACCAAATCAATAATGAAATCAATTCCTTTTTGGCGGAGTTGAACTCTACACTTGGAGAGGGCACTGCTGTCAATAAGCTACAGATTGGGTATACCAGTTTTAACGATTTTAGAGATCCTTTTTCATCACCAGCTCCCGACATTAATATTTTGCAAGATGGAGTTCGTGCCATAGTAGCTGGACATGAGCCTTTTTCCATCAACAACCGTTTGGAGCAAGACGTGTTTCAAATAACCAACAACCTCACTTTTTTCTCTGGAGATCATACGGTAACTGTTGGTTTCTCGTATGAAAAGTTTGATTTCTTTAACTCATTTAACCTGGGAACCTACGTATTCTTCAATGAAAACGGAGGCGTTGGGACATTTGCGCCTGATTTTGCAAGTGTTGATGCATTTTTGGATGCAGTTGACAATGGTTTAATTGGGGCAGCAATTAATAATGCGGAAACTACCTTCAATGCAAACAATCAATTGCCTATTGGGGCACCTGGCGGATGGAATTTAGCTGAGACCAGTGTTGGTCAATTGGCATTTTATGTTCAGGATGAATGGGATGTGACCGATAACTTTAAGTTGACCTATGGGCTTCGTGCGGACCGTCCTCTTTATTTTAACACACGTGGTTTGATTGAGGAAAACATAGACAGAAAAGGAGGATTGTTGTCTGAAGGAGGTACGTACGCTCCAGATATACAGTATTTTGATGAAAATGGTGACCCCATTTTCCTGGATAGCTTTGATTTACCTGACAGTTCAATTTTGTGGTCGCCACGACTTGGATTCAATTGGGATGTAAGAGGAGACCAAAGCTTTCAGTTTCGTGGGGGTAGCGGAATCTTTTCAGGAAGATTTCCATTTGTATGGGTAGGGAATCAGGTACAGAACACCGATTTCTTCTTCTATACCCCAACCAATCCTAATTTTCAGTTTCCACAGGTATGGCGTTCTAACTTAGGAATTGATTACAGATTCGATAACGGACTTATTGCTACTACTGATATCATTTTTACCAAAGATTTAAATGCAGCAACGACGTATAACTTTGGTTTGGCCAATCCAACTGGTTCACTTTCAGGTCCAGATTCAAGACCTATTTATCAGCTTGCAGATCGTGCGCAAATTTTTGGTGGACCAACCAACGCCTATGTTATCTCAAATATAGATGAAGGTCGTTCCTTCAACTGGAGTTTTAAACTTCAAAAGCAGTTTGATAACAATCTGTATGCGATGGTAGCTTATAATTTCTTAGAAGCATTGGACGTAAATTCTATGTCAGCTGAGATTTCAAGTGACTTGTTTGATTTGAACCCTGCGGTAGGTAATGTGAACCAAGCGCCTTTAGCACCAAGCTTGTTTGGAAACAAACATCGTATTATCGGTCAACTTAACAAACAATGGACGTACGGAAATGGGAAATGGGGCACATCCATCGGTGCATTCTTTGAGTATGCTTCCGGTCAGCGTTTTTCATATACCTATTCAGGAGACATCAACAACGATGGTTCATTCACCAACGATTTGATTTATATTCCAACCACTTCTGAAGTGCAGCAATTGGCGTTTACGGCACCGCAGTTTCCAACCAACCCAACGGTACAGGAACAGCGTGACGCATTTGAAGCCTTTATCCAACAGGACGAATATCTAAGTTCTAGACGTGGTGGTTTTGCAGGTAGAAACGATCTAACTACTCCATGGACAGGTCGATGGGATATTAAAATACTTCAAGATTTGAATTTCAATGCCTTAGGTGAAGGACAGAATACCTTACAGTTGAGTTTGGATATTTTGAATTTTGGAAATCTATTGAATTCTGATTGGGGCGTGGTTCAGTTACCAAGATCTACCCAGCCTATAGGGGTCTCTGTTGATTTTTCCCAAGACACTCCTTCTCCTGTATATAGTTTTGACCCTTCGCAGACGTCAACTTTTGTCGATAATTTTGATTTGATTTCAAGATGGCAGGCACAAGTGGGTATTCGCTATATCTTTTAAAGAAAATAAAAACGAGGTATAAGGCCGTACGTAAGTGCGGCCTTTTTTATTTTTGCGGAATCAAAAAACAGCTTTGATGAAATATGCACGTTTGACACAGCAGCAATTGGAGGAACTTCATACAGAGTTTATCAACTTTTTGGCCACCCAATCCATTACGGCGGAGGAATGGACCAGTCTCAAAGAAGAAAAACCTGAAGTGGCCGAAGAGGAACTCGATGTATTCAGCGATTTGATTTGGGAGGGAGTTCTGGCCAAGGTGGAGTATTTGGAGAATATTTCGGAACAGCACATGCATTTATTCCATCTAACCGAAAAGGAAATGAAACTTTTTTCGGTTAAGGTACTCAATCCAGATATCGACCTGCGCACCCAAGAAGGTTTTGGCTGGTTCAAACGCAACTTTCAATCTGATTTCGTAGAATATCTTACTGCTTCAAAAGCCTATTCGGATGATAAAAACCAAGATAAGTTTGGTTTGATTCAACAAGGAGCGACAATTACTAAGGGAGAGTTATACCAGTGGTTTGAAAGAATCATGGAATAATCGATATTTGCCTAAATTTTCTATGCACCGGTCTCGGTCTTCGAACTGCGTATAAAGGTGTTCCCTAACTTTATATTATTTGAATGGCCCAGAAACCATCCATACCTAAAGGAACACGCGATTTTTCACCAACCGAAGTAGCGAAGCGAAACCATATCATCTCTATTGTCAAAGGACACTTTGAGCGTTTTGGATTTCAGCCGATAGAAACGCCTTCGTTTGAAAATTCGGAAACCCTATTAGGAAAATATGGGGAAGAGGGCGACCGTCTGATATTCAAAATTTTGAATTCGGGAGATTTCATTTCCAAAGTGGATGATGTGACCTATAGCTCCAAGAATTCCAATTCTTTGGCGCCCAAGATTACAGAAAAAGCGCTGCGTTACGACCTTACGGTTCCTTTTGCACGCTATGTGGTCATGCACCAAAATGAGATTGATTTTCCATTTAAGCGCTATCAAATCCAACCGGTTTGGCGGGCAGATAGGCCACAAAAAGGACGTTTTCGTGAGTTTTATCAATGTGATGCAGACGTAGTTGGGGCAAACTCCTTACTACAAGAGGTAGAATTGGTGCAATTGTACGATGCGGTTTTTACGGATTTGGGCCTTAACGGGACTACCATTAAAATCAACAACCGCAAGATTTTGTATGGTATTGCAGAAGTTATAGGGGCTCAAAACCGTCTAGTGGATTTTACAGTGGCCTTGGACAAACTGGACAAGATAGGGGAGGATGCCGTAAAAGCGGAAATGATAGGTAAAGGAATAGCTGAAAGTGCAATTGCCAAGGCGACCCCGCTTTTTGGTATGATTGGTACCAACAAAGAAAAGCTTGAGATACTAAGAGGTTTATTAGCAGAGTCTGAACTGGGCTTGGAAGGAGTTAAAGAAGTACATACTATTTTAGAGCATATTGAAGAACTCGGACTTGCCACGGCCTCTTTGGAGTTAGATGTAACTTTAGCGAGAGGTCTTAACTATTACACTGGAGCTATTTTTGAAGTGGCCGCGCCATCCAATGTTAACATGGGTTCCATTGGTGGTGGCGGACGGTACGATGACCTGACCGGTATTTTTGGATTGAAGGATGTAAGTGGTGTAGGCATATCCTTTGGTTTGGACCGTATTTATTTGGTGCTGGAAGAGCTTGGGCTGTTTCCAGAGTCTTTAGAAACCTATTTGGATGTACTTTGTTTGAATTTTGGTGAAAAAGAAGGTGCTGCCTCTTTGAAATTAATTAGTGCTCTTCGCAGTTTGGGTCTCCGGGCCGATATGTATCCCTCACCAAGCAAGGTTCAGAAACAATTCAAGTACGCAGATAAGCGCAAGGTTCCCTTTGTGATTTTGCTTGGAGAAAAAGAACTTGGTTCGGGAGAGTTTGTAGTAAAGAATATGGTCACAGGTACTCATAAAACGTATTCGCTGAACCAACCCCAGGAATTCGCTGAAACTTTATAAACGCGATTCAATCTCAACTATTACTTTTTGATAGCGTTCGTCAAGATTGGGGACCAAGTTTTGATGATTTGTTTTGACCCAGTCTTTAAACTTTTCCAAAGGAAACCATTCTAGGGCTTCGACCTCAGACTCCTGTTTGGTCAATGCTGTTTGGGTAGTTAGTTCACATAGGAAGGTATGGTTGAACTCTTTATCCAAAAAGTCTTTCGCGTGTTGGTGTTCGGTCTTGAAAATGCCAATTTTCTCCAACTGGGATGGGTTAATGCTTGCCCCAATTTCCTCGTGTACTTCACGAACTGCAGCCTCTTCCAGACCTTCGCCTGCAGATACATGGCCAGCAACGGAAATGTCCCATTTTAAGGGGAAGTTGATTTTATCCTTTCCGCGCTGTTGTAGTAAAATGAATCCAGTTTTATCATAACACCATACATGAACCGTTGGATGGAACAGCCCGAGTTTATGCACTTTAGATTTTAGACAAGATTCCCCAGTTGGATTCCCTTCACCATCCAGAATATCAACAAGTTCATCCATGTTATCTTTTACATTGTCATTTCGAAGAAGCTAAGCGACTGAGAAATCTTTTTTGGGTCAGATTTCTGGCTCTGCTTGAAATAATCTATTATCAATCAAAATAACTAAAAGTCTCTCCGGACTTAATGGTCAAGAGGGTTTCGTAAATCAAACGAATTACATTCTCCACATCATCCTTATGAACGGTCTCGACTGTAGTATGCATATAGCGCAACGGTAAAGAAATAAGTGCGGAAGCCACCCCACCATTACTATAGGCAAAAGCGTCGGTATCCGTTCCGGTATATCGAGAAGATGCCTGTCTTTGGAATGGGATTTCTTTGGCTTCAGCAGTTTCTATGATGCGCTCACGAAGTTTTTGTTGTACAGCAGGAGCATAAGAAATCACAGGACCTTTACCAATGGCACAATCTCCCTGCGTCTTTTTCTCAATCATTGGAGTCGTGGTGTCGTGGGTAACATCGGTCACTATGGCCACATTGGGTTTGATGGTCTGGGTAATCATTTCAGCACCGCGAAGTCCAATTTCTTCCTGAACTGAGTTAGTAATATATAGGCCAAAAGGCAATTTTATATTATTCTCATGAAGTAATCGCGCAACTTCAGCAATCATAAAACCTCCAGCACGGTTATCCAGAGCCCTGCAAACAAATTTATCATCGTTCAGCACATGGAACTCATCGGGATAGGTAATTACACAACCTACATGAACTCCCATTTTTTCTACTTCCTCCTTGTCTTTGGCTCCTATGTCTATAAAAATATTATCCAACTTGGGAGCTTCTTCTTTTCCAGCCTTTCGGGTATGAATCGCAGGCCAACCGAATACACCTTTAACTATTCCGGTTTTGGTATGGATGTTAACCCATTTTGAAGGTGCTATTTGATGGTCACTACCTCCATTACGGATAACATAAATCAAACCGTTGTCTGTAATGTAATTCACATACCAGGATATCTCATCGGAATGGCCCTCGATGACCACTTTATAGTCTGCTTCTGGATTGATAACCGCGACAGCAGTACCATAAGTATCCGTGATGAAGTCATCGACATAGGGTTTCAAATAATCCATCCAGATTTTCTGACCCTCCCACTCGTAACCCGTAGGTGAGGCATTGTTTAGGTATTTTTCAAAGAATTCCAGAGATTGGTCGGTAATGATTTTTGATGTTGACATGTATTCAGATTAGAAAACAAACTTAACAATATTCACTTTTATTTAATAGCCCATTTTTGGCTTTATCCTTAATTTTACTCAAAGATTTGTTAAAGAATTTTAATGTTGAAGTACCAAATCACCGCTATTGTTTCCCTTTTGGCATGGTCTGTTTTTTCCCAGGAGATTTCTAAGGATTCTGTAGCCGATTATTATGTTCGGTTTGAAGGAGACTCCATTCTACGGAGTTCCATTGAATTGGATGAGGTCTTCATTTTCAGTAAACTGGAGTTTGCCGATAGAAAAGAAAAGCTACGCTATTATATCTTGAGAAGAAAGACTCTCAAGGTCTATCCCTACGCAAAACTAGCTGCTGAACGATTGGTGGAACTGAACGATAGTTTGGATAAAATCAAAAAGAAGAGACATAAAAAACGATATACCAAAAAGGTTCAGAAATATATTGAGGGAGAGTTTGCAGAAGAACTAAAAAAGCTCACCCGTACCGAGGGTCAAATATTGGTAAAGTTGATTTACAGGCAAACCGGTAAGACAGCTTTTGGTCTTGTGAAGGAACTACGCAGTGGTTGGCGTGCTTTCTGGTACAACACTACAGCAAAGGCCTTTAAGATAAGTATCAAAGAGGAATTTCACCCTGAATATGTTCATGAAGATTACCTGATTGAAGATATATTGCAACGCGCATTCGCAGCCGATAAACTGGTGCGGCAGAAATCGGTTTTGGACTATGACTACGCACTTTTGAGCAACAAGTGGAAAAACAACCCGACCACCAAAAAGGAATAACCGTTATGTTTTTGGTTTTTTACCGAAAAGGGCATCCATAAAAACCTTCATGGCATAGAAACCCAAAGCAATTGCGGTAATGGCCAAAATAATTCCAATAATCAAAACAGGGATATAGGCTGGATGGTCTTGATTTTTAAAGGCCTGGTAGATGGTAAATGGTGCAAGAAACATGACACCAGCGGTATACCCCAAAAATTTAATGCCTTTGACCAAAAGTTTTTTATCCGTTCGCATAAGGTCTAAAGTACTTATATTGCTTAAGAATTAATAGTGTTTCACCAAAATAGACATGGTTTTTTTAATCCTGTTGGGAGCAATCCTGTTTATCATTCTGGCAACGGTACGTTTCAAAATGCATCCAGTTTTGTCTTTGACCATAGCTGCTGTATGTACAGGTCTTTTTTTGGGTATGTCACCCGCCGATGTCATTTCGAGTATGGGTGAAGGTTTAGGAAAGACCCTTTCTGGTATAGCATTGGTCATCGCCTTTGGAAGTATTATTGGTGTTTATTTGGAAAAAACCGGAGCGACACAGATTTTGGCCCACACAATCCTGAAGTTGGTTGGGGATAAGAAATCACCTCTCGCCATTAACCTTGCAGGTTTTGTCGTTTCCATTCCTGTCTTTTGTGATTCAGGATTCATCATACTTTCTCGATTGAACAAAGCATTAAGCGCAAAAAGTGGGGTGCCTGTCTTGGTGTTCGCCATCGCCTTGTCCACAGGCTTATATGCCGCCCATGTTTTTGTACCCCCAACCCCAGGTCCTTTGGCAGCTGCAGCTATTCTAGAAGCCGACCTCGGTCTGGTTTTGTTGTTAGGCTTGGCTGTTGCCATCCCTGTTTCTGTGACCGGATATATATGGGCAACCTTATCTGGAAAGTCCTTATCACAATCTGAAGTTGAAGATAGCGTAGAAGCCGAAGAGACCATAGCAGAGCTGTCGTTAAGTCCCTTTCAGGCTTTTTTACCCCTTATGGTACCCATCCTCTTAATAGCCATGAAATCCATAGTAAATCATCCAAGTCATCCTTTGGGCGAAGGATACGTCTTTTCATTTCTTGATTTTATTGGGAATCCTGTACTGGCTCTTTTGATTGGTGTCTTTTTTGCTTTCGGTTTGGCCCGAAAGGTCCCCAGTACCAAAAAATCCGGCTGGGTGCCCGAAGCTTTGAAACAAGCGGGCTCCATTGTATTGATTACAGGCGCTGGTGGAGCATTTGGCGCGGTTCTACGCACGGTTGATATTGCCAAAATTTTCGATTTAAGTTCCGTTTCGGGTTGGGCAAGTCTTCTCATAGTTTTTGCAATAGCGGCCACCTTAAAGACTGCCCAGGGTTCTTCCACAGTGGCTATAATCACTACTTCCGCTATTGTGGGCCCTTTATTGGTAAGCTTTGGACTGATTTCTGAAATGGACAAGGCACTGGTTGTATTGGCCATAGGTGCTGGTGCTATGACCGTTTCCCATATCAACGATAGTTACTTTTGGGTAGTTTCCCAATTCTCTAAGATGGACGTCAAAACTGCTCTTAAGGGACATAGCTTGGCTACCTTATTTCAAGGTTTGGTCGCTATACTTTTAATACTTCTACTGAAATTATTTTTCTAGAGTTAGAATCTCAAAGAACTAAAATTTGAAGTTGTAAGTTACCGAAGGAATTATTCCAAAAATAGAGGTTCGGAGCGCTTCGTTTCTTCCCGTATCTTCATTTTCCCTAAAGTTGATTGAAGCTGCATTCATCCGGTTGTACACATTATAAATGCTAAAGACCCATTCAGATTGAATCTTTTTTCGCTTATTTCTTTTTGGTGTAAGGGTAGCGGAAACGTCCAAACGATGGAAATCTGGCAAGCGCTCTTGGTTGCGGAGCCCGAAGAAAGGAACCGTTAGACCTCGGAACTCGAACTGGCCTTCTGGGAAATTTGTGGGTTGCCCGGTTTGATACACAAAATTCGCATTGAAATTCCACTTTTCGTTTAAATCGTAGCTCCCAAAAATGGCAATATCATGGGTCTTATCGAATGGGGTATTGTACCATTCCCCGAAATTGATACCTGTTTCCACTACGGGTTGTCCGTTTTGGTCCAAAACACCGGTTCTACCTGGAGTTCTCTGTTCGGATTTTGATAAGGTATACGCCAGCCAACCCTTGAAGGCACCTTGGTTTTTACGTAACAGTAGTTCCAAACCATAGGCCCGTGCCTCGCCATTCAGGATAACTCGTTCAATGGCATCATTGGCTATTAAGTCTGCACCGTCTATGTAATCGATTCTGTTTTGAATGTCTTTATAAAAGGCTTCCACCTCCAAAGAAAATTCGCCATCCTTAATGTTACGGAAGTATCCTACAGCATATTGGTCCAACAACTGCGGTTCAACAAAGGGACCACTTGGTGTCCAAACATCTAATGGAGTAGGGGAATTGGTATTGGAAAGGAGGTGTAGGTATTGTGCTAAACGTGTATAACTTGCTTTAAAAGAGCTTTTTCCATTAAAGTTATAAGCTAAGGACACGCGAGGCTCCAAATTGGTAAAGCGCTCTAGACTGCCGCCTCTACCCGGGTCAATGGTGTCAGTAGGTCTGGCTTCTCTATATACTTCGAAAGTAGAATCAAAAATTAAAGGATTGTCATTTTCATACACAAAAAGCTCATCCTGTCCCAAGCGATTGAAATGGCTGACCCGAAGACCATAGTTGAGGCTTAACCGTTCGCTTACCTTATGCTCCACACTTACATAAGCGGCCGTCTCATTGGCATATTTTTTTGTGAGTTGGTCTTCAACAATTCCAGAATCTTCACGGTTTGGGATTATTTTTCCTGGGTTGAAGACGTAATAAATATTGTTTAGACCATAATCTAAAGTAAACTTGTCATTGAGGTAATGCTTTAGGTCATACTTTAGGTTAAAGTTTTGAATGCCTGAATCCCACTCAAAGCCCACAAAATCAAGCTCCAAGCCATAAAAATAATCGGAGTAAATGATAGAGAGATTGGAAAACAGTTTGTCGGAGAAAAGATGGTTCCATCGGAAGTTGCCCACTGCATTTCCATACAGATTTACAAAACTATCGTTGATGCTGAACAAGTCCCTTCCAAAATAACCTGACAAGAAGATGCTGTTTCGCTCATTGATTCTATGATTTATCTTAGTATTTAAATCGTAGAAATAGGCCCTGTTATTGATATCGAATAGGGGGAGAAACAAATGGGCATACGAAGCTCTGCCTCCAACCAAAAACGCGGTCCTATTCTCATCAATTGGGCCTTCAATAAGCAGTCTACTGGCAACGGCGCCAATACCCCCACTTACTTTAAGCTCTTTGCTATTTCCTTCTTTCTGGAAAATATCCAGTACAGAAGAAAGACGACCTCCATATCTTGCTGGGATACCTCCTTTAAACAATTTTACATCCTTAATGGCATCTGGATTAAAAACAGAGAAAAATCCAAAGAGGTGAGAGGAATTAAAAACAATGGCTTCGTCTAAAAGTATCAAGTTTTGGTCGGCTGCGCCCCCACGCACATTGAATCCTGAGGACGCTTCACCAGCATTGGTTACACCAGGTAAAAGAACCAATGATTTTATAACATCCGCTTCACCAAGAACCACGGGAATCTGCTTTATAGTTTGGGAAGACAGACTGTTTACGCTTATCTGGGGTTTTCTTATGTCCAGTTTTTCAACATCTTCCGTTACCACAACTTCATCCAATTGAGACATCTCTTCTTCTAAATCAAAATCCATTTTGATGTCCTGGGTTAATGAAATTCTTTCCCTAATGTCCTGAAAACCTAGATAACTTATAATAACATTGTATTCTCCTTCTGGTACTGTGATAGAATAAAAGCCGTATTCATTAGTGGTAACTCCAGTTTTTAGCTCAGGAAATAGGACGGTAACACCAATCAAAGTTTCATTACTGGCTGCTTCGGATATCGTACCACTGAGCGTATACTTTTCCTGGGCAGAGACTATACCAAGTGTTAGAAAACATAAAATCAGCAATGCTTTTTTGAACAACTGGATATTATTTAAAAGCTTATCTAAGAGTTTTTTGAAAGTCATTTTATTCCGCTACGGTAATAAATCTTGCGTCAAATTCGCTAATGGCGAAATAGCCGAACGGAAAATTGTCGCTGTTCGTTGTATTTAGAATATTTCCTTTAATGGTTGCAGGAGGTACCGCGAATGGCCCACCCCCATCTTCACCGGACTGGGTTAAGACTAGTTCTGTGTAGGTAGCAAATTCATCATCGATACCAAAAAGGGTAATAGGCAATAAATCCCCTGGGTCCACATTTTCGTAGAAATAGGAAAAGGTGATTTCGCTATCTTGAAAAAACTCGTCATCAATCACCAAGAAATTATCAAATCCAAAAGAGAAAAGGTAGTTGTTACGCTCTCCAGGAATATCGGTAAATGTTATGATAACTTCGGTTTCCTCTTCCTCATCAAAAAGAAATCCGTCACCTTGAACGGCATTGTCAATAACGGGGGAGGGGTTCATGCGCTCGACTGCTGTATAAATTTCACCTGCATATAGAATGGTCAATGTATAATCCCTGTCGAATTGCAATTCAGGAAATCCAGAAGAGAAAACACCCGGTTCGTTTTCGGTAAGTGGAAAAACCTCACCAGTTTGCTCATCTGTAATGGTTACTGTAGCGTTTTCAGCTGGAGGTACTTCTTCATCAAAAAATGGAGCCGTAAGGGTAAGTCTAACCTCACCTACGGTTATTGGGTCACCATTACTCGTATTAAACCCAATCAGTGCGTCAACCACCAAGCGCGGTTCCGAAGTAGGAAGGTCAACATCGATAACCTCTTCACAGGCAAAAAAAATAAGAGACAAAAAGAGAAACAGCGATGCCTTGCGCATTAAGGAGCAATTTTTAAGCATCTAAAATAGACAATCGCAATCGGAAAAAGTACGCTTTAACAGTTTCTTTAACCTTAATAAACGAAACTTACGATAAAGATTCCAAAATGGTATTAAATGTGGCGCTGGGTCGCATGGCTTTTGAGGCCAATTGGGGTTCCGGCAAATAATATCCGCCTATATCCATGGAAGAACCTTGGGCATCAATCAGCTCTTTGTCGATTATTGCTTGATTAGCGTCAAGTTGGTCAAAGACTTTACTGAAAATTCCCTTCAATTGCCTATCCGTATCTTGCTTGGCCAGTTCTTCAGCCCAATATAGACAAAGATAAAAATGACTTCCCCTAGTATCCCTTTCGTTGACTTTTCTTGATGGGGATTTATCGTTCTCCAGAAATTTTTCTGTGGCGTTGTCCAATGTCTCTGATAATACGAGTGCTTTGGAATTTCCATTTTTCTCTGCAAAATGTTCTAGAGATACGCCCAATGCCAAAAACTCTCCTAAGGAATCCCATCGCAAATGACCTTCTTCCAAGAATTGTTCGACGTGTTTAGGTGCTGAACCTCCTGCACCGGTCTCAAACAAACCACCACCGTTCATTAAAGGTACAATGGATAGCATTTTGGCACTTGTTCCTACCTCAAGGATGGGGAACAAATCCGTTAAATAATCCCGCAGTACATTCCCTGAAACGGAAATAGTGTCCTTACCCTCCTTGATACGTTCCAAAGTGAATTTTGTGGCCTCAATGGGGGAAAGAATCCGGATGTCCAAGTCTGTCGTATCGTGTAATTTGAGATACTCATTTACTTTTTCAATAAGCTGTGCGTCATGTGCTCTTTCTTCATCTAGCCAAAAAACCGCCGGCGTTTGTGTAGCACGTGCCCGAGTAACTGCCAATTTGACCCAATCTTTGATTGGAGCATCTTTTACTTGGCACATACGCCAAATATCCCCTTCTTCGACTTCATGCTCGAGGAGGGTTTCATTGTTCAAAGCGCTTACCACTCGTACTTTTCCTGAGGAAGGAACCTCAAAAGTTTTGTTGTGTGAACCATACTCCTCTGCTTTTTGTGCCATTAGTCCCACATTGGGTACGGTTCCCATAGTGGTGGGGTCAAATGCGCCATGCTCCTTGCAAAAATCAATAGTTGCTTGATAAATTCCTGCATAGCTGCTATCTGGAATGATGGCTTTAGTATCCTGTAACCCTCCATTTTTGTCCCACATTTTTCCGGAATTCCGAATCATGGCAGGCATAGAGGCATCAATAATAACATCACTGGGAACATGTAAGTTGGTGACTCCCTTATCTGAGTTGACCATCGCCAAATCAGGTCCGTTTTCCAGAGCTTTTGAAATAGAGCCTTCTATATCCCTGCATTCTTTTTCAGGTAATTGCTTAAGCTTTTCAAAAAGGGTTTCCAGACCGTTGTTTGGATTTATACCCAAGGTTTTGAAGGTCTCAGCATATTTAGAAAACACTTCAGAG
This sequence comes from Bacteroidota bacterium, assembly GCA_039184805.1. Classification (GTDB taxonomy): domain Bacteria; phylum Bacteroidota; class Bacteroidia; order Flavobacteriales; family Flavobacteriaceae; genus Flagellimonas. The sequence goes on from JBCDAX010000008.1 coordinate 43,141, forward strand.
AAATAGGTTTTTAATGCATGTCCGAAAATAATGGGGTCGGACACCTTCATCATTGTCGCTTTAAAGTGTAAAGAAAGTAATACCTCACTCGTTCGCGCATCTTCAATTTCTGATTTCAAAAAGTCCACTAGAGCCTTTTTGCTCATTACTGTAGCATCAATTATTTCATCTTTTTGAAGCGTTACTTTTTGCTTTAGTATTGTGATTTGCCCATTTTCATGAACCAGTTCAATATGGACATCTTGGGATTCACCAAGAGTCAAAGATTTTTCATTATGTCTAAAATCACCATGCGACATAGTGGCAACGTGTGTTCTAGAATAAGAAGCCCATGCCCCCATGGAATGAGGATTCTTTTTGGCGTAATTTTTAACTGCTTTTGGGGCCCTTCTATCTGAATTTCCTTCGCGAAGTACAGGATTTACGGCACTACCCTTAATTTTATCATATCTAGACTTTATCTCCTTTTCTTGGTCATTTTGGGGACTATCTGGATAGTCAGGTAGTGCAAAACCTTTGCTTTGAAGTTCCTCGATGGCTTCTTTTAACTGAGGAATAGAAGCACTTATATTGGGTAACTTAATAATATTGGCTTCTGGTGTTTTGGCCAACTCACCTAAGATTGCCAAATCATCTGAAATTCTTTGGTCTTCTTTTAAAAAGTCCGAAAAAACCGCTAAAATCCTCCCTGCCAACGAAATATCTTTAGTTTCGATAGCAATGTTGGCAGTTTTGGTAAAGGCTTTTACAATGGGAAGAAATGATAAAGTAGCCAAAGCGGGAGCTTCGTCTGTTTTTGTGTAAAAAATATTGGCCATATAGGTGTTGTTATTCGAGGGTGCAAATATACAATGTTATGGCTATTTTATGACTATTGGGAAACGGCTGGAAGTTAAAATTATGATAAGGGTAAGGAGAAGTGCATAACAAAACAAAAGCCATATCGATGTAGAACATTGATATGGCTTTCTGAAAAGGGCCATTAGACTTTAAACTTACGTTTCCGCAAATTTGCAACCATTGATTGCATCCTTTGCCCCCTTTGACGTTTACTCAACACTAAATGCTTTTAATCTTTCAACTAAACCACATCTAAAGAGTATGTCCGTTGCTCCTGAATTTTATCAAGAAAGAAAATGCATTCCTTCTGCACATAAAATCCATTGGTTTTCTCCTCTTGATTTGCCAAAGCGTATCACGAATAGAAATTCTTTTTGAGATCAGTAGTGTTACTAATTTAAAAGAGAAACAACAGTTTTAAAGAACGTCAGACTTTAAAAGAATTAAGAATTTGATAAACTCTCTTTCTTATTTCTTTGACTAAATTATTATAAAGGTTGAAAAAACCAAATTTTACAATAGGTTAAAAATCAACAATATATGAACGTTGGTTATTAACAATTGTTCATAAGAAAAGGGCATCCCTTGGAATGCCCTTTACAATTCGGTAACATGGAGGAATTTTTATCCTCTAACCTCTTTAATACGTGCTTTTTTACCAGTCAATCCTCTGAAGTAGAAAATTCTGGAACGACGTACTTTTCCTTTTTTATTGACCTCAATTCTCTGAAGAGCTGGCATATTGATTGGAAAAATACGCTCCACACCAACTGTCCCTGACATTTTTCTTATGGTGAAAGTTTCAGTGGCACCTGTCCCTCTTCTTTGAATTACAACTCCTTTAAAGAACTGTGTACGGGTTTTTTCACCCTCCTTGATTTCGTAGTAAACTGTAATTGTGTCACCCGATGAGAAGGCTGGAAAATCCTTTTTTTGGATAAATTCGTCTTCAATAAATTTTACTAAAGATTCCATGAGTCTTTTTTAGTGATTTAACAAAACTAACTTTCACGCCTTTCGTCAGAGGTTAATTTTGCGTGTGCAAAAGTATCACTTTCTTATGAAAACCCAAGATAATATTAGATGTTTTTGTGCGCTGCTTCTCTTTTTAGGTGTTGAATCGCAAAAAATAGGAGTCCCAAGGCAAAAAGGATATGTGGAATTTGACTGACAATACCGAAAATAGCATTGAATTTTACCACACTCTCGGCCCCATCATAAGCCATTAAGGTATTTCCCAAAAGTGAAAAGCCATAAAACAATACGGTAAAGAGGCTACCGAAAAACATAAGGCCAGAAGCCAGATTCCTCTTTTTGAAGAACAACATTCCCGTGGCAACAATAACCACTAATTGGAAAATGGTACTTATAACACCACTGGTCAAATAAAAAAATTCAAAGTTTTCCATGTCATTTCAGTAAATCAGGTCGTTTTTCCTGGGTTTTTTGTAAAGCTTGTTCCTCACGCCATTCTTCAATTTTTGGTGTATTCCCACTAAGCAGGATCTTAGGTACCTCCATACCCTTGTATTCTGCGGGTCGTGTATATACCGGAGGAGCTAGAAGATTATCCTGAAACGTATCCGTCAAGGCTGATGTTTCATTATTCAATACGCCGGGAATTAATCGAATTATAGCATCGCTGAGGATAGCGGCGCCAAGTTCACCACCAGAAAGGACATAATCTCCCACGGAAATTTCTTTAGTTACAAACCTATCCCGTACCCGTTGATCGACTCCTTTGTAATGCCCACAAAGCATAATGATGTTACGTTTAAGGGAAAGTTGGTTTGCCATATTTTGGTTGAGCGTATCCCCATCTGGAGTCAAATAAATGATTTCATCATAATCTCTTTCCTCCAAAAGCTTTGAAATGCAATTATCTATGGGCTCAATCATCAAAACCATACCAGCACCTCCTCCAAATTGATAATCATCCACTTGTTTGTAATTTCCTTGGCCAAACTCCCTGAGGTTGTGTAGATGTACTTCTACAATGCCCTTATCAATTGCTCTTTTTAAAATAGAAGCCTCAAAAGGACTTCGTAATAATTCAGGTAATACGGTAATGATATCTATCCTCATGAATATAAGGTTGGATGCTTAAATCGAATTAGTTGGTGTTGGTCCAAAAATAATGCAAGTAGGATTTATCAAGTTCCCATCCCAAGCTTTCATACAATTTTTGTGCAGGATTATCCAGAGCTGTCTCCAGAGCCAGTCCTTTAAAACCTTTGGTTTTGCAAAAGGATTTGGAATGTTCGAGCAATGCCTTGCCAACGCCTTGCTTTCGATGTTCCTTGGCCACATATAAATCATTTAAAATGTAAAACGGTCTTAGGGATACAGAAGAAAAGGTCTTGTATAACTGGGTGAATCCAACAACCTGTTCCTTTTCCAAAGCTATAAATATGATATTTTCACTTTTGGCGAAACGTTCCATCAGAAAAGTGCGCGCAGCTTCAATTTCTGAAGGTTTTCCATAAAAGATTCTATATGCATTGAACAAAGGAACAATCTGCTTGATATCCCCTTGGGTTGCCATTTTTATCTCCATGAGACAAATGTAGTCAATTCACCCTTCTACGTTCATCATCTGAACCCGTTTGCCGTTGTCGCGATGATTTGAGTTTGTCGTTTCCAAAACTTCGGGAGTAGGTTAGCAAAAAGGTCCTATTGCTGAAATCAAACGTGTTTTCTGTGTTTAGGTTTTGTTCGGGAACTTGTGTTCTTCCTGTGAATTCAAAGGAATCGAAAACATCATTTATCGCAAATCGTAAGGTTCCCCATTTTTCACCCAGTTTTTTTTGAAATCCAATGTTCATTCCGAATACGGGGTCGAAACGTCGTATCCCAAAAAGGCCAGCCCCAAAATAGTTCATGTTCAGCTCCGCGCTAAAAGTCTTAGAAATTGTAAATGAACTTGAGCTATTGGCGCGAAAGGTATTTTGTTTAAAACTGAAAGGAGCGTCTTGAAGTACAGCATCAACTTGAGTGTTGATATAAATAAAGTTGTTTTGCATTTTCCACCAATTGAATACGTTGATGGGCAATCCCAAAGTGATAGTGAACAAACGGTTCTGGTCATTGTTAGCCGCTTCAAAAAACAGACGCCCTGTTTCTTCATCAAAACGTTCCTGAAAACTCGAGATAGGGTCGTTCTCGACCGAATACTGAAATGAGAGCAAAATAGATTTATAGGTGGTATCAAATTTATACGAATCAGAAAGGGATGGCTGCAAGGATGAGTTTCCCGACAGAAATGTGTTTGGGTCCACAAAAATGACAAAGGGGGCCAAGTCGTTAAATGTAGGCCGGGTAATGCGTTTGGAATACGAAAGGTTGAAACTTAACGAATCGTTGACTGCATGGGAAACAAACACACTGGGAAACAGGTTGCCAAAGTTCCTGTCGACTACACGACCATCGGTCTCAGTATCCAGCTCGGAATCGGTTTGTTCATAGCGCAATCCAAGTTTTAGATTGGTCTTCTTATCCATTTTATAATCTACAGAGGTGTAAGCCGCCCAAATATGTTCGTTGAGAATACTTTTGTTGGTAAGTGTAGGGTCTTCAATAAACTCTTGGCCATCGAATGTGGCCACGGACACATCATTCTCAAAATTGGAAATTACGGCTTTGACACCGGCTTCCAGTTTCACATTTTCGCTGAATTGTTTGCTGTAATCCCCTTTCGCTACAGCAATATTGATAGGAGTAGTTTTGTCGCTCAAAGTAAGCTCTTCCCTAAGAAAGTTGCCCTCACCATCAAAAAAGCTATTCACATAGTCCGTAGGGTTTTCATCGTAATAATATAAATAATCAAAATCTAGACTTACGAATTCATTTTCGGTGAAATTATGTTTTAAGTTGATGTTGGAATTAAAGTGTTGCCATTGATTTCTTTCCGTATTCAGCAGTTGTACTATTGAAAAAGGAGTCCCATCCTCAGATTCCACATTGTTATTGACAGCGTCCATGGTCCACTTGTTGTCATATCCACCTACCAAAAATCCGAGTATGGTTTTGTCACTTATTTGATAATCCAATCCTAAACGGAGGTTGTGATTCCGTTGGATGGGGTCGCGGTCGGACACTGTTGCCAAATCAATCGTATTGTTTTCTTCATCTGTGAACACTCTGGAAAATTCAAGTCGTTGCCCTTGAGCATCTCTCAAAAACGAATAGTTTCCAAAAAGATTCACCTTGTTCTTTCTATAATTGAAGCTGATGTTATTTGATGTTGTGGTACCATTTCCAAAACCACCCGATAGGGAATAAGAGCCGTTTAATCCTAAATCTGTTCTTTTCTTCAACACAATGTTGATAAAACCGGCATTGCCTTCCGCATCGAAATTAGCTGGAGGTGTTGTTATCAATTCAATACTTTCAATGTTGTCTGAACTTGTACCCTCCAACAATTGAACAATGCTCTCCTGAGGCATGTAGCTTATTTTCCCATTTATCATCACCACTACACCATTTTTTCCTGCTAGCGATATTGCATTGTTTTGGCGGTCTACAATAACACCAGGGGAGCGTTCCAATACCTCCAAGGCAGAACTTCCAGCGGATACGATACTGTTCTCCACATTGATGACCATCCTATCAATTTTTTGTACAAAAATGGGTTTTGTTGTTTGGACTACCACCTCATCCAATTCAACACCGGCAACCAGGGTTATTGTGGGTATCGCCAAAGGTTGTTCTCCGTCATGTTCAAAGGTTTCTGAAGATTTTGTGGAGAACCCTACCATACTTGCCGTTATAAAATAGGTTCCAGAGGATACATTTTCAAACAGGTAGTCACCTGTTTCATTTGAGATAGCTCCTTTTATTAAAGTGGAGTCTGATGCGGCTTGTAAAAGGATATTGGCGAATGAAAGAGATTCACCACTTTCATCTTCTACTTTTCCCGTTATTTCTTGGGCTTTTGAGCAAAGGCAAAATAGAAACAACGAAAGAAAAACTAAATTTTTTCTTTTCATGTTTTGTGATTGATGACTAGTTACCCAGCAGGCAGGAGGTGAAGTAGATGTAAGAGTTTGGGTAAAAGGAGGAGTACTCTGATTAGGAATACACCATTAACGGAAGTAAGTTAAACAAAAAAGCTTCCCATGGGAAGCTTTTTACTATTTCTTTTGCTTATTGAGCTCATCTTGTAGTCTCCGACTTACTTTTTGTTCTCGTTCCAAAGCTTTTCTTCTATGGTCTTCATATTCCTTTTCCAAATCGGCTAGAGCACTTTTCGCTTGTTGTGTCAAGAAATTACTGTTTCGGAACTTATAAATGAATAGGAAAAGCAGCAGGGTCAGTATGGCAATGATTCCCCAAACTATAGCTTTGTATGTTCCCTTACTCAATAGCGCTCCAAAAAAAGAGATGCTATCTTTTTCATTGGTTACTTGGGAAAGATTGCTTGTCGTTTCCTGAAGTTTTGCATTTAAACTATTGATTTCACTTGCGTTTCCTTCAATAGTCGCTGTTAGTTCCCTAATAGAGGTATTCGCTGTATTTATGGAATCAAAAATACTTTTCTTGATTCTGTTTAAATCGGTTAGTCGAACTACTTCATAACGAATTCCATTGGCACTATAATTACCAGATTTCTTTTCTAATGTCTGAAATTGGGATACCAGGTTCTGATTTTCTTGGGAGGCATCAGATTGTTGTGCATTGATTGTGATAAAACCTAGAATTAGGGTAGCTGTTATGAGCAAACAAGAACGTTTCATGGTGTGTTTAAATGTTAATTTAGATTGAGGGTAGGGCGAATTTACGGCAATAAACCAAAAATCAAAAGAAACAGCTTAGCCTTTTTAAATTGACCCTATTTAATCTATTAATAATACGTATACCTTCTAACTTTAGAGATGTATTTAGCTAAACGTATTACCTGATGCGAGTACCCGTATTCGTTATCGTACCATATATAAAGTACTAGACTTTTACCATCTGTAGAAACCAAAGTCGCTTTGCTATCATAGATGGATGGGGCAGAGGCTCCTACAATATCTGAGGAAACCAGCTCATTGCTCAAGGAATATTTTATCTGTTCAACTAAATCACCCTCCAAAGCATATTTTTTCAATATGGTATTTACGCTTTCCAAGGAGGTTTTGGTTTTCACTTCCAAATTTAAAATGGCCAACGAACCATTAGGGACAGGTACACGAATGGCATTTGAGGTCAATTTGCCCTTTAAAACTGGAAGTGCCTTGGCTACGGCCGCTCCGGCTCCAGTCTCAGTAATTACCATATTAAGGGCAGCAGCGCGTCCCCTTCTGTACTTTTTATGCATATTATCCACCAAGTTTTGGTCATTGGTATAGGCATGTATGGTTTCGATATGACCTTTTTTGATACCTAAAGAATCTTCTATGACCTTAAGTATAGGGGTGATGGCATTTGTTGTACAGGAAGCCGCAGAGTAAATCTTTGTTTTATCTGGGTCAAATTCATTTTGATTGACCCCGTGCACAATATTTGGAACTTCTTTTCCAGGAGCAGTTAACAAAACTCTTCCTGCCCCTTTAGACTCTAAATGTCGAGATAAGGCAGTTTTATCTCTAAATGCCCCAGTGTTGTCTATAATCAAAGCGTTGTAGATGCTGTATTGGGTATAGTCAACATCCTCGGGATTGATGGCACTGATAAATTTAACCGTGGTCCCATTAATGATAAGTGCTTCATTTTTCTCATCTACATCTACCGTACCCATAAATTGTCCGTGTACTGAATCTGTTTTGAGGAGTGCAGCTCTCTTTTCGAGAACATCCTTGCTTAAAGCTCCTCTAACTACAACTGCTCTCAAACGCAATTGACTTCCTCTTCCTGTTTTTGTCATCAATTCACGGGCCACTAACCTACCTATGCGACCAAAACCATAAAGAACCACATCTTTGGGTTTGATTTCTTTAGAGGTGTGGGCATCCTTTAGCTTTTCAATTACAAAAGCTTTTACATTAAGATGGGTATTGTCTTCGGAATGATATTCGTAGGTTAATTTTCCAATATCCAGCTTGGCGGGTGGAAGGCTAATATCATTGATGGCTCTGAGAATCTCTACCGAATCAAAAATGGAAATCGGTTTTTGGACAAACTCCCCTGCGTATTCGTGTAAATTAATGATGTCACTTACGTTCTTATCAATAATTTGATTTTTGAATAGAACCACCTCAATGGCCTTGTCATACCAAAGGTCACTGATGATTTTTATAAATTCCGTTGTGGCTTTTCTTCTATCGGCTTGGAAGGCAAGTTCTTTTTCGTAGGACCTGATATCGCTCATTTTTAGGTTGTATGTTAAAAATTTTCGGCAAAATTAGATATTTCAAACGTTTTCGTAAAACCTTTTTTCCATAAAAAAACACCCTATGGAAGGGTGTCTTTTGTTTAGGTGATTTTAATGCTTACTGTAATATTAAACGTTCTTTTTCCCCATTCTTATTTATCATGGTAAAACTGGTACGTCCGTATCGGGATATTTCTCCAAAAACATTCTTGGCATCATTAATATTACGGATTTCTTTTCCATCAACTTCGGTAATAACCTTATTCCTCAAGTCATATCTGTTGTATCCTTCTGGAACATCAATGATTTTTACCCCTTCTTTTACACCAAATTCTTTTTGGTCTTCTTTTGTAAGGTTCTTGACCATAAAACCAGTAGCAGGTAATATCACGCTCTGCTGCTTTTTTAAGCGTACGCTTTTCGTGAGACGTTGACCATCTCTATCGACCATGACCTCAATTACATCACCAGGTCTTTTTGAAGAAATATATCCAGTAAGTTCAGAAAACTTACGCACTAAGATATCGTCAACTTTTTTGATGACATCCCCTTCTTGTAAACCGGCTTCAGAAGCACCTGATTCTTCGGTTATTTCAGAAATATAAACCCCCTCAATTTCATCTAGTCCCAGCTCAGAAGCAATTTCTGTATTCAAATCACCTCCTCTGATGCCCAAAAGACCTCTTTGTACATTGCCAAACTCCATCAAATCCTCAATTACCTTTTTGGCAATATTACTTGGTACGGCAAATGCATAACCTACATAAGAACCCGTTTGGGAAGTAATTGCTGTATTGATTCCGATTAAATCTCCGTTCGTGTTGACAAGGGCACCTCCACTGTTACCGGGATTCACCGCTGCATCTGTTTGGATAAAGGATTGCCCTCTTCCTAAAGAACGTGCTTTGGCGCTTACAATTCCAGCAGTAACTGTTGAGGTTAGGCTGAACGGATTTCCAACTGCCAAAACCCATTCGCCTACTTTGGCATTATCGGAATCTCCGAAAGCGAGATAGGGTAGAGGTTCATCGGTATTTATTTTTAATAGCGCAATATCCGAATCCTTGTCTGCACCGATAACTTCGGCTTCAAACGTCTTTTTGTTATTTAAAGTAACCTCAAGTTGACTTGCATTGGCGATGACGTGATTATTAGTAACGATAAATCCGTCAGGAGAAATAATTACACCAGAACCTGTCCCAATTTGGGGTCTCTGCTGTTTTTCAAATCCGTAAAAGAAATCGGATAAACTGTTGCCGGAGCCTTTACTTATGGTCAAATTCTTTACGTGTACCACGGAATTGACCGTTTTTTCGGCCGCAATGGTGAAGTCAACCTCATTTATGCCAGCACCTTTGGCGGATGCACTTAAGGTACTTGTGCTAATAAAGGGAGTCGCTTGACTACCTTCGACAATAGTATATGTGTTTTTCTCAAAAAATAATTTATATGCCCCTAGTGTAATTGCACCAGCAAATAGGGAAACCAAAAACAAACTTGCTATTTTCTTCATAATTCAATACGTATTTAACATTTGGCTTTAACAAAATTAAATCAAATCGTTTTTTCCTTGCCCGGTTTAACTCCCTTTTAACTACAAAAAAATCCCTAAATAATGCCCTATCTTTGTTGCTTTGATTTGACGCATGAAGGCTGAATTCTATAAGTATCAAGGAACTGGAAATGACTTTGTCATGATAGACAATCGTCAGAATATCTTCCCCAAAAACAATACCGATCTCATTACTCATTTATGTGATAGGAGATTTGGAATAGGAGCAGATGGGCTTATCCTTTTGGAAAATGACAAATTGTCTGATTTCAAGATGGTATACTATAACTCGGATGCTAGCCAAAGTCTTTGTGGTAATGGGGGGCGTTGCGCCGTTGCTTTCGCTCATTTTTTGGGTATCATCCAGGATAAAACCACCTTTAACGCTATTGATGGACTGCATTATGCTACTATAGAAGGTGACATTGTCAATCTAAAAATGGGGAATGTGGATGAGGTAAAGGAAAAACCTACCTATAGCTTTGTGGATACGGGGTCCCCACATCATGTGCAGATGGTAGAAGACTTGAAAGCGATTGACGTTAAAAGTGTAGGTGCCAAGCTCCGGTATGGAATGTATGGACAATCCGGTAGTAATATCAATTTTGTTTCGGAATCCAATGATGGCTCTTTTGATGCCCGAACCTATGAAAGGGGCGTTGAAGATGAAACCCTTTCTTGTGGCACAGGAGTTACCGCCGTGGCTATTGCCATGCATAAGATGGGTAAAACCTCATTGGATACGGTACATATTAATATGCCCGGTGGAAAACTAGCGGTTAGTTTTGAAACAGATAATGGTACGTACAGCAATATTTTTCTAAAGGGACCTGCCAAACAAGTGTTTAAAGGTATAGTGGAATGGTAAACCTAGAGGGCGAACACATTTGCCTTAGGGCTTTGGAGCCAAGAGATTTGGATTTTCTCTACCAGTTGGAGAATGATAGTTCCATTTGGGAAATCAGCGGGACTACCAAACCCTACTCGAAAAAAGTATTACGCTTCTATTTGGAAAATGCGCATCGGGATATTTATGAGGTGAAACAATTACGGTTGTGTATTTGTAATAAAGAAGATCATTGTTTGGGATTGATTGATTTGTTCGATTTTGACCCCAAAAATGCGAGGGCAGGTATGGGAATCGTCATTGCCAATCCTGAAAACAGGAATAAGGGAGTAGGAGGAGAGGCCATAGCCCTTTTATGCGAGTACGTATTTTCAACACTTCATCTACACCAGGTGTACGCCAATATCTTGGAACACAACAAGGCAAGCATCAATCTTTTCACAAAGCTTGGGTTCGAAGAAATTGGCATCAAAAAAGAATGGGTAAGGACGAGCGAAGGCTTTAAAAATGAAATTATGTACCAAAAAATAAGCCCCTATGTACATTAAAAAAATTCTTTGGATAGTAGCTGTTCTTGGATTACTTATCTGCGGATTTATTACCTATCAAATCTACCTGGCTATTTTTAGTCCAAATACCCAGTTCAACAATGATACAGCTTTTGTTTTTATAGCTTCGGATGCTAATTTTTCCGAAGTATCCGAACAATTGGAACCTTTGGTCAAAGATATATTCTCTTTTGAAGCTGTTGCCAAGCGAAAGGGTTATATCAACAATATAAAAGGAGGAAAATATGCCATTAAAAAGGGAATGAACAATAATGAAATTATCAATTCCCTGAGAAGCAATAATATCCCAATTCGAGTTTCTTTTAACAATCAGGAATCCTTGCAGTCCTTGGCAGGTCGAATTAGTGAACAAATAGAAGCAGACAGTATCCAATTGTTGGAGGCTTTCAACAATGTTGATTTTTTAGGTGAGAATGGTTTTAATGACGATACCAAACTCGCTATGTACCTTCCCAATACCTATGAATTCTTTTGGAATACTTCGGCTGAAAGTTTTCGGGATAGAATGCTCAAGGAATACAAAAGATTTTGGAATGAATCCCGTGTGAATAAGGCCCAGTCGCAAAACTTAACACCACTTCAAGTAATTTCGCTGGCTTCAATTGTACAAAAGGAGACGGCTAAAACCGATGAAAGACCTAGGGTGGCTGGGGTTTATCTGAATCGGATAGAAAAAGGAATCCTTCTTCAGGCCGACCCGACGGTAATTTATGCCATAAAAAAGGAGACGGGGAATTATGATACAATTATCAAACGAGTATTGTACCGGGATTTGGAAATAGATTCGCCTTATAATACTTATAAATATAAAGGTGTCCCCCCAGGACCTATCGCTATGCCTGATATTTCCTCAGTTGATGCGGTTCTAAACCCAGAGCAACACAATTATTTGTTCTTTGTAGCGGATGTTTCCAACTTTGGGTATCATAAATTCGCCGAGACTTTAGCGCAACATAACCGGAATAAGGCCCAATATGTCCGTTGGCTAAATGCGCAAAAAACCTACCGCTAATACGCTTTACCGTTAATTTTCAGCGATTTAACGTTATTTAGGTCCGATTTATGAAAATATTAGGAGCTTTATCCTTGTTAACAAAAAGTCTCCCCCTATATTTGCCGGCCAAAATAAAATTTCGGTGCGCATAACACCGAAATCTTAAATATGTTAATTATGAAAAGATGGATTAGTTTTATTTTGCATCTTGCCATGATTGTCATTTTAACGAGTTTCGGCTCGTACTCGGTAACAAAAAAGGAATTCCCCAAAGTTCCTGAAAACCTCCGAGTGACATTAGAAACTGAACCTACAGTTTCCAGCGAATTTGATTCGTTAGGGGAAACTGCTATCGCTCCGCCCTTCTTGGGCAAATCGTACAACGGCTTCAAGGAAGCCTTGGCTTTTAAAGAATCACAAGGACGCTATCAAGTGATTAATACCTTGGGATATCTTGGAAAGTATCAGTTTGGACGAAGCACTTTGAAATTGATAGGTGTATATGACACCGATGATTTTCTGAATAATGCGTCACTTCAGGAGAAGGTCTTCGAAGTAAACGTAGCCCGTAACAAATGGATTCTACGACGTGACATCAAGCGATTTAACGGTAAGCGTATTCGTGGTATTGAGATTACAGAATCCGGTATCATAGCGGCAGCTCACTTAGCCGGTGCCGGTAACGTAAAAAAATACTTGAGATCTTATGGTAAGAATGATGTAGCAGATGCTTACGGAACTACTATTTCGTACTATATGAAAAGGTTTGGTGGGTATGACGTTTCAGAAATCCGTCAACAACGTAACGCAAAAGTTTAGCAGAGAAATTTTTAACAATAACGATAACCCGGGTTCAATTTGAATTCCGGGTTTTTTATGCTTGAATGATAAAAATGGTAGGTCTTTTGTTCAAATCAATATTTAACTCCTTCCATTCATGGACAATTTTGGTTTGAATGAACTCAGTAGGAAGGGTAATATCGGTGGCAATACAAAGACGTGTAGTTCTTTGAAGGGTTTTGGTCAATTCTGCCAATAGCTTATCGTTTCTATATGGGGTCTCCATAAAAATCTGGGACTGCCCTGTTTCTCGGGAAAGGCGTTCCAATCGTTTAATCGTGGCCTTGCGTTCCGGAACTTCAATAGGTAAATAACCATTAAATGCAAAATTCTGCCCGTTCATTCCACTGGACATCATGGCCATTAATATAGAGGAAGGACCCACAAGGGGAACCACTTGAATTCGTTTTTCATGAGCAATTCGTACCACATCAGCACCTGGGTCTGCAATTCCAGGACAACCTGCTTCCGAAAGCACACCGACATTATCTCCGTGTATACAAGGGTCTAAAAAAGTGGGGATGACTGCTGGGTCAGTATATTTATTGATAGTCTCAATTTTAATATCTGCTTGGGACTTACCAGGGCTTACTTTTTTGATGAATCTTCTTGCCGTTTTCTCGTTTTCAACAATGTAGTGATCAATATTTTCAATAGTACGTTTGATGGAAATAGGCAAAACTTCCAAAGGAGCATTATCTCCCAATGTGGTTGGAATGAGATAAACCTTACCAGCTACCAAACTGGGACTCGACTTGTTTTCATCCATGACTGTCCAATTTTTTTGCAATTACATCACAAACTGAATCAATGAGTTGATATACTTTTTCAAATCCCTCATCACCTCCATAATAAGGATCGGGGACTTCTTTCTCATTTCCATTCAGTTCGCTCAAAAGTAGTCGGACCTTTTTCGCATTCTTTTCAGAAGTAGCCAAATGCAGAACATTTGCATAGTTGCTTTTGTCCATGACATAAATATGGTCAAATTCCTCAAAATCATCAACAGAAAATTTGCGACACCTTTGATGTCCAATATTCAAACCATGGGTTTTCGCAACTTCAATTGAACGAGGGTCTGGGGGGTTCCCAACATGATACCCAGCGGTTCCGGCGGAATCAACAAAAACATGGTCTGGATTAACTTTGGACGCAAGTATTCCTTCAGCTAATGGTGACCTACAAATATTTCCAAGGCAAACCATTAGAACCTTCATTTTCATCGATTGAAGGAGGGGTTAGGAGAACTTTTTAGTTAAGTCCTCAATGTACTTTCTGAATTGTTTGTCCGTTTCAGCAAGATTATCCACGGTCTTGCAGGCATGCAGCACGGTTGCATGGTCTCGTTTACCAATCTGGGAACCAATGCTCGCTAAAGAGGCTTTAGTGAATTTTTTGGCAAAGAACATGGCCAGCTGTCTAGCCTGAACAATGTGTCGCTTTCGCGTCTTGGATTGTAATGTGGCCACATCCATCTCAAAATAGTCTGAAACCACTTTTTGGATGTAATCAATTGAAACTTCTCTTTTGGTATTCTTTACAAACTTCTCAACGACTTGTTGGGCCAATTCTAGAGTTACCTCACGTTTATTGAAAGAGGATTGGGCAATCAACGAGATAATCGCGCCTTCAAGTTCACGGATATTGGTCTTAATATTTTTTGCTACATGGTCTACAATCTCTTCAGGCATTTCAACACCATCCCTGTACAGCTTGTTTTTTAGTATAGAAACGCGAGTCTCATAATCTGGATTCTGTAGCTCCGCGGAAAGCCCCCACTTAAAGCGGGATAACAAACGTTGTTCAATATCCTGCATATCCACAGGTGCCTTATCCGAAGTTAAGATGACCTGTTTTCCATTTTGGTGTAAATGATTGAAAATATGGAAGAATACATCTTGTGTACCAGACTTTCCAGAGAGGAACTGAACATCATCGATAATCAACACATCAATCAGCTGATAAAAATGAATGAAATCGTTCCTGGTATTCTTTTTGACCGACTCAATATACTGTTGAGTAAATTTCTCCGCCGAAATATAAAGAACAGTCTTTTCAGGATATTTGTCTTTTATTTCAACTCCTATGGCATGAGCCAAGTGGGTTTTTCCCAAACCAACTCCACCAAACACCAATAAAGGATTAAAAGAAGTGCCTCCAGGTTTATTGGCCACGGCCATACCAGCGGAACGTGCCAAGCGATTTGAATCTCCTTCCAAGAAATTCTCAAAATTGTAACTGGGATTCAACTGGGATTCAATCTTGATATTTCGAATTCCAGGAATCACAAAAGGATTCTTTAATTCTGGACTTTTTGATGTGATGGGCACATCTAATTCCTGAGGTGCCATTGCCGTACGGTTGGAACTTGGAATTTGCTCCGTAAATGGTTCCTTATTACCGTATTTGTTTTCCATCTTTATAATGTAGATGAGTTTGGCGTTTTTTCCTAATTCTTTGGTGAGCGCAACTTTTAACAGTTTTACGTAATGCTCTTCAAGCCACTCGTAAAAAAATTTACTGGGAACTTGAATGCTTAGCGCATTATCTGTTAACTTGATAGGCTTTATAGGTTCAAACCATGTTTTGAATGCCTGCGGTTGGATATTATCCTGGATAAAAGCCAAACATTTGTTCCATACGGAATTTGCAGTTACACTCATAAAAGTTTTTCCTTGTTGTTGGTTAGCTAAATACTTTATTTGCTAGGAGTATCTAAGGTTTAAAGACACCCATTGGATGTGA
Source organism: Bacteroidota bacterium (assembly GCA_039184805.1). Taxonomy (GTDB): domain Bacteria; phylum Bacteroidota; class Bacteroidia; order Flavobacteriales; family Flavobacteriaceae; genus Flagellimonas. The sequence goes on from JBCDAX010000008.1 coordinate 58,822, forward strand.
CAAATATGTGAACAAACTTTTTAAAAAAAAAATCAAAATCCAGTTGAAATTTTTATTTTTTTTTCGCATGTTTCATTAATGTTAACTAAGCTTCTAAATATATAATTTTTCATTTAATAAATGCAATCAAATTCACACTCTTTTCGGGTGCGTTATGGGGAAACCGATAAAATGGGAGTGGTCTATCATGGCAACTACGCACAATACTTGGAAATGGGAAGAGTGGAATGGTTAAGAGCACTGGGCATTAGTTATAGGAGCATGGAGGAAAATGGAATCATGTTACCCGTAATTTCCTTACAATTGGAATATAAAAAATCCGCATATTACGATGACTTGCTCACAGTAGAAACAAGCTTGGTCAAAACGCCCACCGTTAAAATCGAATTTGATTATCAAATCTTTAATGAAAAGCAAGAGCTTTTGGTAAAAGGAAATACTGTTTTGGCTTTTATGAATATGAAATCTGGGAAACCTACCAGATGTCCTGACTACATTTTGGAAAAGCTGAAGAACTAAGGATTTTTTTTGACAGTGACTCCTTGAGTTTCCTGAAACAGTTGAAGTACTTCATGTGCTTTACTTTTTTGTGCCGAGATTTCCAACTCACAATTCAATTCCATTTTTTGGGAAACAATAGCAATTTGGTGCTGTTTCAAAATTCGCATCACCTTGTTCATATTGGGGTATTCAAAGATCAAGGTGATTTTGGCGTATTCCATCTTTTCTATAGTCTCTGAAGCTTCCTAGGCCAAACGAGCTGCCTCTCGATACGCCTGAATGAGACCACCAACACCTAATTTCACACCACCAAAAATTCGCACTACCACAACTAGGACATTGGTTAGCTCAAAAGATTGAATCTGACCATAAATGGGCATCCCTGCCGAATTATTGGGTTCGCCATCATCATTGGCTCGATATGTAACAGATTCAACTCCCAATTGCCAGGCATAGCAGACATGATTTGCTGTGGGATGTTTTTTTCTAAGAATATCCAAAATAGGTTTTACCTCCTCTTGGGTAGCTATCGGAAAAGCATAGCCAAAAAACTTGCTCTTCCTGTCCTTATGTAAAACTTCTGTTGAGGGCTTATCCAATGTTTTGAAAAAATCACTCATACATTGAATTAAAAAAGGGCTACCAAAATAATACTAATAACCGCCAAAGCGATACCACTCCAATTCTTTATAGACATGGATTCCTTAAAAAACCAGACACCCACTAAAGTGGAGAACATTACTATAGCTACATTATTTAGGGTGAAAATTGCAGCACTCGTGAATTTTTCATGCTGAAGTGCTTTTACCAAAAAGAAAATGGAAAAGTAGTTGGGAATGCCTAAGGTAATTCCTCCCAATACATTCTTGATATTGAATCGTAGTGGTTTTTTTGAGGAGTTTATACCGATAAATACCATTCCAGTTAGAGCGGCTGCTCCAAAGACGACAGCAGAAAAAATGGGAAGCTCCTCATCTGTCAAATGGATTTCCTCAAAATACTTGATAAGGGCGTCAATAAGTCCTGACCCCAAAAAAGCTACTAATGGAAGCAACAATACTTTTTTGGAAATCTGCCTTGAGCTTTCCTTTACAGAAGTAAAATATACTGCGGCCAGTGCCAAAAGAATACCAAGAACTTGAATTACGGAGAGTTTCTCCTTATATAGAAATACACCGAAGATAACAGGAATGACCAGAGACATTTTTGTAGCAACGGAAGCAACGGAAACCCCAGCCACTTGCGAAGTCTTGGCAATGATATTGAAAACAATTATAAAAAAAATGCCTAGAGCCATTGTTCCCCAGACCCATGGTTTTCCCAGGATATCGCCAATAGTAACCGAACCTGTATAAAAAAGTAAGCCGGTACAACAGGCTGTAATATAATTTATGATAATGGCATACAAGGTTTGGACGCCATAGGTAGCGTAGAGCTTAAATATTACAAGAATTAGCGTTGAACAAAGCACACTTAGAACCAGAGCCAGCATTTAAAGTCGGGATTTGAGTTGGGTAATGTCCTCTTCGCCTACCTTAAGATTCCAAGTGACTATTCCAAGAGTGGAAGCGGCATCGGTATTCTCCTTTGTGTCGTCCACAAAAAGAGTTTCAGATGCCTTCAAGTTATTTTCCTGAAGGACAAACTGAAAGATTTCAGTATCTGGCTTGCGCATCCCCATTTCATAGGAAAGGTAAAATACCTCAAACGCACTTTTAAACCGGTTGTAATCTTCTTTACCCATCTGTTGCTTTACGAATTCGATGTGAATGTCATTGGTGTTACTCAATAAAAACAGGCGATATGCTTTTTCTCGGGACAACTCTTCCACAAAATCAAGCCGATGCAAAGGAAAATTCAAAAGAATGGCATTCCATGCGTGGATTAAATCCGTTTTGGAGGCAGTGGGAAAGACTTTTGCCACAGAGTTGAGAAATGCTTCTGATGAAATGTTCCCTTTTTCATAGGTTTTGAACAAAACATCCAATTCGGGAGTAATTTCTTCAAAGCCAAAAGGCTGCATGGCTCTTGCAGTTGCTGGTTTATCCAAATTAATAAAGATATCCCCAAAATCCAGAATAATATTTTTAATCATGGGGTAAGTAGGGTTAAAGTGTCCGAAAGTATGTTTTTCTCATGAACTACATTTCCTGTAATTTTTGGAGAATCCAATCCACTACCAAAAGTTTTAGTTCCTTTAAAAATGCGAGCCTCATCCCAAATTCCAGAATCTATAAAAGATTGGAGGGTTTTTACCCCACCTTCTACCATCAAACTGGTAATGGAATACTGTTGTAGAATAGTACAAATCTGTTCGACTAAGGGTTTTGAGAAATCAATTATCTCATACATGACCGCCTCTGCATGTTGAGATTTGTCTTCAACTTCTGTTAGAATTATGGTCTTTACAGTTGAATCAAAAACATGAAAACTATGAGGAATCCTAAGTGTTCTATCCAATACAATCCGAATTGGATTTGACCCTTTCCAATCGCGAACATTAAGCTTTGGATTATCTTCCAAAACGGTTTGCGTTCCTACCAAAATGGCCTGCTCTTCGCTTCGCCATTGATGTACCAATTGTCTAGAGTTTTGATTCGTTATCCAATAGGGCTCAGGGTTTTTGCTGCGGGAAGCGGTAGAGGGTGCTATAAATCCATCTAGGGTTTCAGCCCACTTTAGAATGATATACGGACGTTTTTTTTCCTGAAAACTGAGAAATCTTCTATGATGCCACCGACATTCCTTTTCCAAAACGCCAACGGTAACTTCACATCCTGCACCCCTTAATTTTTTAATGCCTTTTCCAGCAACTTTGTCATGCGGGTCCTGTATCCCGATTACCACTTTTGGAATTTTGTGTTCCATAATCAAATTAACACAAGGAGGGGTTTTTCCATAGTGCGAACAGGGCTCAAGGGTAACATACATGGTAGACTTAGGTAAAAGACTTTTGTCCAATACGGATGCTACTGCGTTTACTTCGGCATGGGCCCCACCATACGGACTGGTAAACCCTTCACCAATGATGGTTTCATTATGGACGATTACCGCACCCACCATGGGATTTGGAGCTGTGTTTCCCAAGCTGTTTTCACCCAATTCAATGCATCGGCGGATATATTTTTCGTGTATCTTCACCAAGCAAAAATAGAACATTAAAGTACACTATGGGCGAGCTGGTAATTCGTAAAATCAGTCAAAAAGATAATGAGGCAATTGCTTCACTAATTCGTGCCATTTTATTGGATATGGGAGTCCCAAAAGTGGGTACGGCCTATGAAGATAAGGCGTTGGATAATATGTACTTGGAATATGACAAGGCTAGGTCCAGTTATATTGTAGCTGAAAAAAGTGGGGAGATTTTAGGTTGTGCCGGAATCGCCCCCTTGCAAGGTGCAGCGGACGAAATTTGTGAACTTCAAAAAATGTACGTAGTCAAAGTGGCAAGAGGACAGGGTGTAGCCCAAAAGCTTATGGATGTTTGTATACAAAAAGCAAGGAGTTTTGGATTTGAATCTTGTTATTTAGAAACCATGCCCTACATGACCGCGGCCCATCGGTTGTATGAGAAAAGTGGCTTTCACTTTATCGAAGAGCGTTTGGGGGATACTGGACATTATTCCTGCCCAGTTTTTATGTTGAGAGAATTATAGACGGATGCTATTAACTGAAATCAAATCCATTTTTCATACTGAATTGGACCAACTCTATCCTAAAGAAGAGGTGGACCATTTCTTCTATTTATCCATAGAGCATTTTCTGGGATTGGAACGTTTTGTTTTGGTAATGCAACCTCAACTTACCCTAACCAAGGATGAAGAACGTCCTTTTTTTGAAACCCTTTCCGCACTAAAACAAGAAACCCCTATACAATATATATTGGGTGAGGTATATTTTATGGAATTGAAGTTCATTGTCAATAAAAACGTGCTTATCCCAAGACCTGAAACCGAAGAATTGGTGCATTGGGTGCTTGATGATGTTGCAAGTCAGAAAGACCTCAAGATTTTAGATATAGGTACGGGCAGTGGTTGTATTGCTGTTGCTTTGGCAAAACATCTTCCAAAGGCAGAGGTGTTCGGGTTAGATATTTCGAAGGAAGCACTTCAAGTAGCGACACAGAATGCAGAGGCAAATCAAATGGAGGTCACTTTCCATCAATATGACATTCTTAATTTGAACTTACAGCTTGAACATAAGTTTGATATCATTATTTCAAATCCACCCTACGTGCGGCAGCAGGAAAAAGTAGAAATGAGAAAAAATGTCAAACAGTTTGAACCGGATGGTGCTCTTTTTGTTCCAGATGACAATCCTTTGCTATTTTATGAGGCCATAGCCCAGTTTTCTAAAAGAAATTTGAAGAGAGGAGGTCATTTATATCTTGAAATCAATCAATATTTGGGGCAAGAGACCCAAGACCTTTTAGAAGCGCATAATTTTTTAGAAATTGAACTGCGAAAGGATTTCTTCGGAAATTTTAGAATGTTAAAAGGACTTCAAAATTAAATATGGATAGCGTTGCCGTTTTTTGTGGTAGTAGTTTGGGAGTAGATGGGAAAGTCACTGAAGAAGCTATTGAGCTGGGTAAATACATAGCCGCCCAAAACATCATGATGGTTTATGGTGGAGCAAGAATAGGATTGATGGGCAAGATTGCTGATGGGGCCTTGCAAAATAAAGGTAAAGTCATAGGTGTCATTCCCACCTTTCTAAAATCCAAAGAGATTTTTCATGAAGGCCTAACGGAGCTTATCGTGGTTGAGACCATGCACGAAAGAAAAACTAGGATGCATGAACTTTCCGATGGCTTTATTGCGCTTCCCGGAGGATTTGGAACTTTGGAAGAACTATTTGAAATAGTAACCTGGGCGCAGTTGGGGCTACATCAAAAACCAATTGGGGTATTGAATGTTAATGGTTTTTTTGACTCTATGTTCCAATTTTTGGATAACATGGTTTCAAAAGGCTTTCTAAAACCAGAAAATCGAGAGATGATTATACAGTCCGAATCATATCAAGACCTATTGGAACAAATGAAATCATATAGTCCAAAGCATGTGACCAAATGGATTGAAAAAGAACAAACATAATGACCACCCAAGAAAGAATTACCACCCTAAGAAACGAGCTTCGCGAACATAATCACAACTATTATGTTTTGGATAAGCCAACCATATCAGATTATGAATTTGATATGAAACTCAAGGAACTTCAAGCCTTGGAAGAAGCTCATCCAGAGTTTTATGACGCTACATCGCCCACATTGCGGGTAGGAGGAGAGGTAACCAAGAATTTTGAAACCATCCAGCATGAGCATCGAATGTATTCATTGGATAATTCCTATTCCAAGGAAGATTTGGAAGATTGGGAAAAGCGTATCCAACGTATTTTAGGTAATGTTGAGGTTGAATATACCTGCGAGTTAAAATACGATGGTGCCTCTATTAGCTTAACGTATGAAGACGGAAAATTGGCTAGAGCGGTCACCCGGGGCGATGGTTTTCAAGGAGATGATGTTACCACCAACATCAAAACTATAAAGTCTGTGCCATTGCAATTAAAAGGGAACTATCCTCCCAAATTTGATATCCGTGGAGAAATAATTTTAACCTTGGAAGGTTTTGCGAGAATGAATGAGGAGCGTATCGCAAATGGGGAAGAACCCTATATGAACCCTAGAAATACGGCATCAGGAAGTTTAAAACTTCAGGATAGCGCTTTGGTGGCTCAACGCCCTTTGGAATGCCTGCTGTATAGTTTGGCGGGAGAAAAGCTCGGCCTTAGCTCTCAATTTGAAGCTTTGGACAAAGCCCGGGCCTGGGGTTTTAAAGTGCCTAAAGTGGCCAAATTATGCAAAACTACCGATGAGGTGATGCAATTTGTGGAGTATTGGGACATACACCGTCACGATTTACCCTACGAGACTGATGGCGTGGTTATTAAAGTGAATAGCCTACGATATCAAGACGAATTGGGGCATACAGCCAAAGCTCCGAGGTGGGCTATGGCATACAAATTCAAGGCGGAACAAGTTTCTACTGTTTTGAATGAAATCACGTATCAAGTGGGAAGAACAGGAGCTATAACGCCTGTTGCAAACTTAGAGCCTGTTTTATTGGCTGGTACTACGGTGAAAAGGGCGTCTTTGCACAATGCGGACCAAATTGCCAAATTGGATATCCGTGAAGGGGATACGGTTTTTGTAGAAAAAGGCGGGGAGATAATACCCAAGATTATTGGGGTAGACTTGACAAAACGTCCAGCATCATCGAAACCTACACAATATATAACCCATTGCCCTGAGTGCGGTACTGAGTTGATACGAAAAGAGGGTGAAGCCCAACATTTTTGCCCTAATGACACTGGATGTCCTCCGCAAATCACAGGGCGCATCCAACATTTTATCTCCCGAAAAGCTATGGATATTGAAGGTTTGGGAGGAGAAACAGTAGAACTCCTCTTTAAGGAAGGTCTGATTTCCAATTATGCGGATTTATACACCTTGACCAAGGAACAGGTTATGCCCCTGGAGCGCATGGCTGAAAAATCAGCAGAAAATTTGGTGAGTGGAGTGGAGGCCTCAAAGGCCATTCCGTTTGAAAGGGTACTTTTTGCATTAGGTATTCGATATGTGGGAGAGACAGTGGCCAAAAAGCTAGCCAAGGCTTACAAAAACATAGATGCCCTGATGAATGCCAGCGAAGATGAATTGATTGCTGTGGACGAAATTGGGGGTCGTATTGCAGAGAGTGTGGTGCAGTTTTTCGGAAATCTCGCCAACATACAGATTGTGGACCGACTCAAATCCTACGGACTGCAATTTTCTTTATCTGAACAACAGTTGGAAGGACAAACCGAAAAGCTAAAAGGACAAACTTTTGTGGTATCTGGGGTTTTTGAGAATATTAGTAGAAATGAATTAAAGAAGTTGATAGAGGATAATGGCGGAAAAGTAGCTTCGTCAATTTCTTCAAAAACCAGCTTTTTGGTAGCAGGAGCCAATATGGGACCTAGTAAAAAAACAAAGGCAGAAACCCTTGGAGTTCCTATAATTTCAGAGGAAGATTTCTTGCAAAAAATATAATAATGTATCCAAAGTCTGTACTACTTTTCTAAAAACCTTGAACCATAATAGGTTCATCTCTCTCATTTAATTGATAGCTTAAACGAAGCACTAACGTTGGCCTTTTGACAATATAAATTAAAGCTCAATCACCAACATCTAATAATCCAAACTTCACCCCCCCCTAATCCAGCACCTTATTTAGCAAAAACGGTTTTTAACTTTCGCCTAAAATAGCCGTTTCATCCGATAAAAAGTGTATTTCGTCGATATGCTGACTCTGAATTACTCCCTATCAACCCAAATGAGTCATCCATCAATCCACGCTCAAAATAGAAAAGAATACAGCGGAAATTGCACCTATAACCTATAAAAATTTAAAGATGAAACTTAGAAGTTTAGCTTATACAAGTCTAGCCATCTTATCGGTATGGTCTTGTAGCAAAGATGACGATTCTGCACCAACCCAGACACCAGAGCCTAAAAACCAAGCACCTACCATTTCATTTATAAGTCCATCCGGAGATGTTTCTGCGGATGGGACCTTGTGGAATAGTGTTTCCATAGAGTTGAATGCTGAGGATATCGATGGTACTGTAGCCAAGGTCGAACTTTTTATCAACGGTACGAAAGAAACTGAATTTACCTCTGCTCCCTACACTTTTGATTGGGACAGTAAAAGCGTAGAAGATGGCACTGTTGAGTTAAAAGCAACTGTAACTGATAATGAGGGGGATGCGACAACGGAAGCCATCACTGTGAACGTAATGAACGTATTGTTGGATTATAACCTTTACGATGGATTCGTGAATTCTGGGGATAATGTAACGAACTTTACCTATATCACCGGTCCTGCTCCTGAAAAAAGAATTTTATATGTAGCTGAAATTACAGATGGTATCTTTACTGAAACCGTTCAACGACCAGCTGATTTTGATGGTGATACATTTGATGTACACTTGTTGGAGTTTATTGATGATGACCAAGATGAAGGTGAGATTACTACTTTTCACAATATTGGTCCTGGAATTTTTAGCCCTGCACCATCAACACCGACTGATTTTGGTAGCGAACTGGGAGAGGCGAATGTTACCTTTACCAATTTGCCAGAACATGAGTATTCTTTAATTTTTTCTGGAGGGAATACCAATCCAATCGGAGAAGGTACAGAGCGTTCACTTACTATTTATGAAAAATTTGATTTAGGGTACATCTATTTAAGAGATGGTGATAAAGGACATTATTTGGCAGTCCCATTCGGTGTAGGCAACCATGATTTGCTTTTGGATGATATGAACACTTCCATGCAAGCGCAAACTTTTACAGATGATGGTGCAAATAGCACGGCAAGTTTACTGGTACAAGGGCATACCGGGCCAGGACGTTTTTCTCCGGCGGCAACTGTATATCGTGAAAATATCGCGCTGGGAGGTAATGCCTTTGCAGCCAACTTCCACGTACCCAGTGAAGAAGACGCAGTGTTTGACCACTATTACACCAATGCTAGATTGCAGTCCGATGGTAAAACCTTTGTCCATGAAGCTTATTATGAAGTATTGACTTCCATGAGAAAAATGGATGCCACCTTTGTTGCTGATAATAAAACTATGTCAGAGTTAAGCATCACAGCTAGCTCCACAGATGATTTTGACTTTTTGAATATGAGAAGCCAAATCGCTGCGAGTGATACCTTTACTTTCAGATGGAATAGCTATTCTCCAGATGATAAGGTGTCTTTCCCTCCAATCCCAACAGAGGTTTTTGAAGCTACCAATGGCGTATTCAATAGTTCGGATATTGCTTTCAAGGATGCCAATATCACTTTTCTGCTGGAAGACCGGGATAATTATGGCGGGTACAGCGATTATAGAGATATCCGTTTTGGTAGAAAAACTGAAGACACGGAAAGAAACGAACGTATCTACGTTTTTGAAATATTGTAATTAACTACCAACCTATACACTTAAAGCCATTCCCAAATCTTGGGGATGGTTTTTTATTTATAGATATCCTATTGATTTCTAAAGTTAGAGTTCAAATGCAAAGGAGGGATTCAATACAAGTTATTTGGCATCCCTAATATCGAGGAATAGGTTGTCAAGGAAAGCTAAAAAGGATGTATGTTACACCTCAATACTATATCCTTCCGAAGCGACTTTACCAGAATCAAAGTAGAAATCAATACGTCCTAAGTTGATACCATAGCAGCCTACTTGGTTCACAAGAACTGGATTACCCGCTTTATTGGTACGGACTTCAGGCTTATCCAAAAAGGTATGGGTGTGCCCACCGATAATCAAATGCGTATGTGAAGTCCTCTGGGCCAATTGGGTATCAGATGGTCTCTGTGGATTCTGATAGTTATATCCTAAATGGGACAGACAGATGATAAGGTCACAATTCTCTTCCTCTTTCAGCTTTCTTTCCATATCCAGCGCCAGTTCATAAGGATTCAAATACAGAGTTTCCTTGTACAGCTTTTTTAGTACAAGTCCGTCCAACTCAATACCTATTCCGTAAATCCCAATTCGTAGGCCATCCATCTTATACACCTTGTAAGGCTTTACAAAACCATTCAGTGCTGTATTGGAAAAGTCATAATTGGCTGAAAGTAAATCAAATTGAGCATGCGGCACTTGCGCCAAAAGACCATCCACCCCATTGTCAAAATCGTGATTTCCAATAGTTGCAGCATCGTAATGAAGCTTGCTCATAAGCTTAAATTCCAGTTCGCCACCATAGAAATTAAAGAAGGGTGTTCCCTGAAAAATATCTCCGGCATCCAGGAGTAACGTATTAGGGTTTTCATCTCGTATCTTAGCCACCAAATCCGCTCTACGGGCAATACCACCTAGATTGGCCCATCTTGAATGCTCACTTGGAAAAGGCTCAATGTGGCTATGAACATCATTGGTATGAAGTATGGTCACATGTTTTTTGCCTAAAGTAGTGCAAGAGTCCAATCCCAAACCACTCAAAGTCAAAAGTGTGGAAGTTGCCGCAGTATTTCGTAAAAAATCCCTTCTTTTCATATTAGTTCAATTGTATAAAACGGTCATCTACTTTGGCGGTTAACGTGTCTTTTTTCTTAAAGTGGTCAATGATGGCATTTCTGAGTAAGTACTCTGTGTCCAAAATAGAATCAACAGCAGGGAAAAAACCAATATCGGCCCCACCAGCAACTAAATAATCCGAAGTGGCCACATAATAGTCCCTACTTTCATTAAAGGGTTGTCCTTGAATGTTTACAGACTCCAAAGAGCCAGAGGCATTTAAAGTAATATCCATGCCAGAAAAGGGGTGAGCCCTTTCAGAACGAGTCAAAAATAGAATCAGTTCCCGAACCTGAGTGCCATTGAGTTTAACTACAGAAATGTAATTCTCAAAAGGCATGATTTCATACCCGTTTCGTGCGCTAACAGTTCCCTTGGATAAAATGGAACGGATTCCGCCTTTGTTCATGATTACAAAATCCAGGGGCTTATTTATTTTTCGCTGTACAATAGGCTGGGTTTCCTCAAAAACCAAATCCGCAAAGAAGTTTCCCATGGAGGTATTCTTTGTGCCCTCTTCAAAAACCAAGGAAACCGGAACATAGGCAAGAGTACTGTCCAGCACCTCATCCACTCTTTTCTTATAAGGCTCAATAAACTGTCTAATGGAATCAACCTCTCCAAGGGTATTGTCAATGTTTAATTGTGACCCTTGTATTCGGGTGAGATGTGTATTGGCATCTTTACAAGAGAAAGATATCAATGTTATAATTATAACAAAATGTTTTATTTTTAGATTTAGCACCTTCGTATCTTTGTATAAGTAATCTTGGTAGAATATTTACCTTTGCAAAAATGGATGAAAAAAATGTTTTTCAAAGGACTCCAGGATAAATTTAAAGTTAAATCAGGGCAAAAGTTTTTGTTGGAAGAGATGCAAAAGCCCCAAATCGCTGTCAAAAGGGATAAGGGAATTACAAGTGTCGGCTGCATTGTGGATTTGGACAATTTTGTGGACGGGGAACGATTTTATGAGTTAATAGAGGATTATTCGCTCAGACCCAACGCCATAAAAATAATAGGGTATAAGAGGGATTTTGACAATACTTCTCCTTATGCAATCCAAATTTTCTCAGACAAGGATTTAGGCTGGAAAGGGGATATCGAAAACGGATATGTTTTGGAGTTTTTAGGAAGGGAATACGATATGCTCCTCAATTATTATGAGGAGGATAATTTGATGTTAAAGCTCCTTTCTATACGAACACCAGCCCGATTGAAGGTAGGATTCGGTTCTCTGGACCCCAAATTTAACGACTTGATTTTGAATACCCCTTTCAAGGATTTTAATCTTTTTAAGAGTGAGTTGAAAAAGTATTTAAAAGTTTTAAACGAAATATAGTGGAACAGTTCATTGGGACAGGGGTAGCGTTGGTAACCCCGTTTACAGAAAATGGTTCAATTGATTTTCCCGCTTTGGAGCGCATAGTTGAATACAATATTCAGGGAGGCGTAGATTACTTGGTTGTATTGGGAACTACTGGAGAATCAGTTACCCTAACCAAAGAAGAGAAAAAACAGGTGGCCCAAAAAGTAAGCACAGTGAATGCGGGTAGATTGCCTTTGGTTTTGGGTATCGGAGGCAATAACACCATGGCTATTGCACAGCAGCTGCGTGAGACGGATGTGTCTGATTACGATGCCATTCTCTCCGTATCACCATCCTACAACAAACCTACCCAAGAAGGAATTTATCTGCATTTTAAGGTGCTGGCAGAGGTCAGTCCCAAACCCATCATTATGTACAATGTTCCCTCAAGGACAGGGAGCAATATGCTATCTGAAACCACCGTGCGATTGGCTCAGGATTTTGAAAATATTATAGGAATCAAGGAAGCCTGTGGTAATTCAATTCAAATAGATGCTATTTTACAGACCAAGCCCCATGACTTTTTGGTAATTTCTGGCGATGATTTTACCGCATTACCCACAGTTCTATCCGGAGGTGCTGGGGTTATTTCGGTTTTGGGCCAAGGATTGCCTCAGGAGTTTTCACAGATGATACGTCTTGGACTTCAAGAACAATCCAAAACGGCATTCCAAATCCATCATCAACTGATGCCCTTGATGCACATGATTTTTGAAGAAGGAAATCCAGCTGGGATAAAAAGCATCTTCGAACACTTGGGCTTGAGCACCGCTTGGGTTCGTTTGCCCTTGGTTGAAGCATCCGGTACTCTTAAAGAGAAAATCACCAATTTTCTAAAGTCTATGAGTAAAGTGAGTGCCTAACCACAAGTTAAAGCTTCGCTAAAGTCTATAAATATCTCCAAGACTGCCTTATTTTTATGATGTTAATCCGTTTTTTAAATCCGCGGATAATAGCTACTTTTGCAAAATGTTTTTGAAAATGAGGGTATCTTTTTTCTTTTTAATAATCACTGGCTTTTTTTTGTTATCAAGCTGTAGCGAGTACCAAAAAGTACTTAAGGAGACTGATGTAAAGGCTAAGTATGAACTTGCTGAAAAATATTACAAGGAAGGTGACTACAAGCGGGCGCAACGATTGTTTGAGCAGATAGCTCCGAGATACGTAGGGAAACCTCAGGGGGAAAGAGTTATGTTTTTCTTTGCAGATACCTATTACAAAAACAAAGATTTCTATTTATCAGGATACCAATTCGAACGTTTTGTGAAGTCCTATCCCACTAGTGATAAGATTCAAGAGGCCTCCTTTTTGGGAGCGAAAAGTTATTATATGTTGTCTCCAAAGTATTCTTTGGACCAAACAGATACTGACAAAGCTCTTGCAAAGCTTCAAACGTTTATCAATACGTATCCCGAATCAGAATTTTTCGCTGAAGCAAATAAAATGGCGAAAGAGTTGACCACTAAAAAGGAAAAGAAACAGATAGAAATCGCAAAGCAATTCAACAAGTTGGGAGAGTTCAATTTCCCCATATTGGTATCTGCAATGACCGCTTTGGACAATTTTGTTTCCGATAACCCTGGCTCATTATACCGAGAAGAAGCATTGTTTTACAAAATTGAAGCGACTACTAATTTGGCTATGAACAGTACGGACAGTAGAAAGAAAGAACGTCTGGAAGAGGCCCAAGATTCGTACAACACATTAATGAAATATTTTCCTGATTCGAAATTCAAGAAAAGAGCGGATAATTTAAAGGAAAGAATACAGAAAGAATTGGGTAATTTTTCTGAAAGTAAATAAAGATAAACATACGTAAAGGACCATGCACGATTTAAAGAATACAAAAGCTCCGGTTTCTACCAAAACATTGAATCGAAACGAGTTTGATGATAAAACGGAGAACATTTACGAAGCTATTTCAATCACAGCAAAAAGAGCAATTCAAATTAACTCTGAGATAAAGAAAGAGTTGTTGGAAAAACTTGAGGAGTTTGCCACTTATAGTGACAGCCTTGAAGAGGTTTTTGAAAACAAGGAGCAAATTGAAGTTTCCAAGTTTTACGAAAAGCTTCCAAAGCCACATGCATTGGCGGTCATCGAATGGCTTGAAGACAAAATCTATTACAGAAACACAGAGAAAGACGCATAAATTATGCTCAGCGGTAAAAAAGTCCTTTTGGGAGTTACCGGGGGAATTGCCGCATACAAGACCACCTTTTTAACGAGGTTATTGATAAAAGCTGGTGCCGAGGTCAAAATTGTATTGACTTCAAGTGCCAGCTCTTTTGTTTCCCCGCTGACGCTATCCACCCTGTCTAAAAATCCGGTTTTGATGGATTTTGTAAACGAAGAGGATGGCAGTATTTCTTGGAACAACCATGTAGAACTGGGTTTATGGGCAGATGTTATGATTATTGCACCTGCAACGGCCAATACCCTTTCCAAAATGGCCAATGGCATTTGTGATAATTTACTCTTGGCTACCTATCTATCGGCAAAATGTCCGGTATATTTTGCGCCCGCGATGGATTTGGATATGTACAAGCACCCATCTACCAAATCCACATTGGATAAGTTGGTTTCTTTTGGGAATAAAATGATTCCAGCAGAAAGAGGAGAGTTGGCAAGCGGTCTCCACGGTGAGGGACGTATGGCCGAACCCGAAACGATATGTTCTTTCATTACGGAGGATATACTTTCCGAACTTCCTTTAAGAGAAAAGAAAGTTTTGATTACTGCCGGACCAACCCACGAAGCCATAGACCCCGTGAGGTTTTTGGGAAACCGTTCTTCGGGTACAATGGGTTTTGAGTTGGCTAAAGCTGCTGCAAATAAAGGAGCAGAGGTCATCTTGGTATCGGGCCCAACCAACTTGGATGTCGCTAATGAAAAAATACAGCTTGTTCGTGTTACTTCAGCCCAAGAAATGTATGAGGCTTGCCACAAGTATTATATGGATATAGATATTGCCATAAGTGCGGCGGCCGTTGCTGATTATCGCCCAAAAGAGGTTCATACAGAAAAGATGAAGAAAAAAGAAGGTGACTTGGTCATCGAACTGGAAAGAAACCCTGACATTCTGTTATCCATGGGGCAACAAAAGAAAAACCAATTCCTTGTAGGCTTTGCCCTCGAAACAGAAAACGAAATGGACAATGCAAGGGGTAAACTGGAGCGAAAAAATCTAGATGCCATTGTTTTGAATTCCCTAAAAGATGACGGAGCGGGTTTTGGTGGAGGAACCAATAAAGTTTCGTTCATCGATAAGAATTTGGATATAAAAACGTTTGCTTTGAAGACGAAGTCCGAAGTGGCTGTGGATATTTGGGACGAAATCATTGCAAGGATTCATGCGTAAACTACTTTTCCTTTTTTCCTTTCTAATAAGTTGCTCTTTTGTAATGGCTCAAGAGCTTAACTGTGAAGTAGTGGTCAATTCCGACCAAGTCAATCAAACCAACCAACAGATTTTTAGAACACTGGAACGTTCCCTAAACGATTTTGTAAACAAGAACAAATGGACAAATCGGGTTTTTAAGGAGAATGAACGCATTAATGCCAGAATGTTCATCACGGTCACCCAATATGAATCGGATAGGTTTGAAGCCAACATTCAAATTCAATCCTCTAGACCTGTTTATAATACCTCTTATGAAAGTCCTGTCTTCAATTACAAAGACAATGCCTTTAATTTTATTTATCAAGAATTCCAGCCTTTGGTGTACAATGAAAATGTATTTGAATCCAATCTAATAGCCGTTTTGGCCTACTATGTCTATGTTATTATTGGATTGGATGCTGATACCTTTTCCCTTCAAGGAGGAGATGATTTTTACAGAAAGGCACAAAATATCGTAACTCAGGCGCAGGGAACCAATTCTGCCGGTTGGAGTCAAGAAACCGGAACCCGTTCCCGTTTTGAATTGGTGGATAACCTTTTGAGCAATTCTTTCCGGGAGTATCGCATAGCGATGTACAACTACCACCGTAAAGGATTGGATATTCTAGGCGATAACAATAGTACTGGTAAACAGGTGATAGCAGGAAGTTTAAGGCTTTTTGAAACGCTTATCAAAAGAAGACCCAACGCGTTTTTAATTCAAACCTTTTTTGACGCAAAGTCAGAAGAAATTCAGAATATTTTTTCAGATGGCCCCAAAGTCGACATTGTGCGTCTTAAGGAGACCTTGAATAGCGTGGCTCCTTTTTATTCCAATATCTGGAATGAAATAAATTACTAGTCCATTTCTTCAAAGACAATTATCTTTATCGGGTAAAATATAGAATGTGCTTACCCATCTTTCCATTAAAAATTATGCATTGATAAATGACATCAATGTTTCCTTCTCGGAAGGCTTCACCACCATCACTGGTGAAACAGGAGCTGGAAAATCCATTCTTCTGGGAGGATTGGCATTAGCCTTGGGGAAACGGGCGGATATGTCCAGTTTGCAAAACGACCAACAAAAATGCATTATTGAAGCAGAATTCACTATATCCAAATACGGGTTGCCACATTTCTTTGATAAGCATGATTTGGATTATGAAGATGAGACCATTTTACGCAGAGAAATCCTGCCAAGTGGCAAGTCAAGGGCTTTCATCAATGATTCCCCAGTGACTTTGGATATTCTTAGATCGCTTGGTGAACAGTTGGTTGATGTACATTCCCAACACCAAACTCTAAAGTTGACTGAAAACGATTTTCAGTTGAAGGTAGTGGATGCTTTGGCCAACAATATGGAAAGGTTAGGCATTTATAGGCAAAACTTGGCTAATTATAAAAGGTTGACGGCTCAACTACAGGAACTTCAGGATTTTCAAGCTGGAGCAAACAAAGAGTATGATTACAATTCTTTTTTATTAAAAGAGTTGGAGGCTGCTCAGCTTAAAGCTGGTATTCAAGAGGAATTGGAGACGGAGTATGAACAGCTTAGCAATGTAGAACAGATTATGGGATTGCTTACCCAGGGCCATCAGTTGATGAATGGGGACCAAATAGGCATTTCGGAGCAGGTACGTGAGCTTAGACGTGTTTTACAGAGTCTTTCGCAATTTGGAACCAAGTACCAGGGGCTCAGTGAACGACTAGAATCCATATACATTGAGATGGATGATATGGCTTCGGAAATAGAAAACATACAAGATGGTGTTGAAGCCAACCCACAACGACTGGAAAGTATAAACGGTCAATTGCATCAGCTCTATGATTTACAGAAAAAGCATCAGGTTAATTCCGTGGAAGAACTCATTCAGGTAAAGAATGAATTGGAGAAAAAAGTCTCTGATGTAGAGAATATAGAATCTACGATTCTTGAAAAGGAGCAAGAATGTTTTAAGGCCCAAAAAGTCTTGGAAGAATTGGCTTTACAACTTAGGGATGCTCGAAATTCTGTAATTCCACAACTTAAAAGTAGATTACAGGACAGTCTTTATCTTTTGGGAATGCCATCGGCTACCTTTAAAATAGAAGTAAATCCTGCTCAAGATTTCAAATCCAATGGGAAAGACGATTTGAGTTTCCTTTTTTCGGCGAATAAAGGTTCGTCCTATGGCGAATTGAAAAAAGTGGCGTCTGGAGGTGAACTCTCTCGAATTATGTTGACCATAAAATCAATTTTGGCTCAATATGAACACTTGCCCACTTTGATGTTTGACGAAATTGACACCGGGGTATCAGGAGAGATTTCGGGGAAAATGGGCGAGATAATGTTGGAAATGAGTAAGAACATGCAGGTTTTTTCCATAACACACTTGCCGCAGGTCGCTTCCAAGGGAAAACATCAATTCAAAGTGTACAAAGGGGAGCAAGGAGGAGTGGATATTACTCAGATGCGACAATTATCGGAAGAAGAGCGAATCGAAGAATTGGCCGAAATGTTGGGTGGAAAGACCCTCTCAGATTCCGCTATGGCCCATGCTCGCGAGCTCTTAAAACAACCTTAGCCATTCCATAGCATAATCAGAAAGAATAAATATCTTTGCGGCTAAACCAACGCGAATAAAATACTATGGCGTACAATCTTTTAAAAGGAAAACGAGGTATCATTTTTGGAGCTCTTGATGAAAATTCCATTGCTTGGAAGACTGCAGAACGTGTTCATGAAGAGGGAGGTACTTTTGTACTAACTAACGCTCCCATTGCCATGCGCATGGGACAAATTAACCAATTAGCAGAAAAGACCGGCTCTGAGATTATTCCGGCAGATGCAACCAATGAGGAAGACCTTCAGAATTTAGTGGAAAAATCCATAGAAATTTTAGGAGGCAAATTGGATTTTGTGTTGCATTCCATCGGAATGTCTGTAAACGTAAGAAAGGGTAGGGCATATACGGACGAGAAATATGATTTTACGGCAAAGGGCTGGGATGTTTCTGCACTTTCTTTTCATAAGGTAATGCAAACTCTTTTCAAAGCAGATGCCATGAGTGAATGGGGTAGCATTGTAGCGCTGACTTATATGGCAGCCCAAAGAACCTTTCCAGACTACAACGACATGGCGGATAATAAGGCGTATCTGGAGTCCGTGGCACGTAGTTTTGGATATTTTTTTGGTAAAGAGAAGAAGGTAAGGGTGAATACCATTTCCCAGTCCCCGACACCCACCACAGCAGGTCAGGGAGTGAAAGGATTTGATGGCTTTATCAGTTATGCGGAAAAAATGTCACCCTTGGGCAATGCATCAGCAGATGATTGCGCCAACTACACCGTGACCTTGTTTTCTGACCTTACGCGAAAGGTCACCATGCAGAACCTATTCCATGATGGAGGTTTTTCCAACACGGGGGTTAGTCAGGAAGTCATTGATGAATTCTCTAAATAAGGAGAAGTAAGTAAAATAATAAGCCATCCTTTTCTGGGTGGCTTTCTTTTTTGATGAATATAAAATTATCTTTAATCATCCCAGTTTACAATAGACCCGAAGAGATTCGGGAGCTACTGGAAAGTCTTTTGGAACAGACTTTTTCCGGACCTTATGAAGTGGTGATAGTTGAAGATGGTTCTACGGTTGACTCCCGGGAAGTTGTTGCTCAATTTGAAAATAGTTTAGAGATTTCCTATTATTTTAAAACCAATACAGGCCCAGGTGATTCACGAAATTATGGAATGCAAAAAGCCAAGGGCAACTATTTTATTATCTTGGATTCTGACTGTATTCTGCCCTCCGGTTATTTGGAGGAAATCAACAAAGAATTAAAATCCAATTTTGTACACTGTTTTGGTGGACCAGATGCTGCTGATACATCTTTTACCACAGTTCAAAAGGCCATCAACTACGTTATGACCTCTTTTTGGACCACAGGCGGAATTCGTGGTGGCAAAAAAGCAGTAGGTAAGTTCCAACCTAGAAGCTTTAACATGGGCATTTCAAAAGAAGCGTTTGGGAAAACGGGGGGATTTGGACAAATTCATCCTGGCGAGGACCCAGATTTGACATTCAGGATTTGGGATGCGGGATATGACAGCCGTCTGTTTCCAAGGGCCCATGTATTCCATAAAAGGAGGGTGGACTGGAATAAGTTTTATATTCAGGTCAACAAGTTCGGAATGGTTAGACCCATTTTGACCAAGTGGCACCCTAAGACAGCACGAATTACGTACTGGTTTCCCACTATTTTCCTTCTAGGGTTACTTGTTTCAATACTATTTTCCCTTTTAGGGATTGTATGGCCGTTGGCGGCTTATTTGCTCTATTTTTTGTTCTTGTTTTTTGATTCTCTCCTTAAGAATAAGAACCTAAAAGTGGCCTTCCTTTCCATTTTTGCTGCTTTGGTTCAATTTTCTGGTTATGGCTATGGTTTTCTAAAATCCACTTTCTTGGTTAATTTTAGCAAGAAGAAGCCCGAAGTGCTTTTTCCAAAATTGTTCTTCAAGAAGATCTAAAAAATGGAACGTAACCTCATCCCTGGATTGAACAGAAGAAAAGCAAAAAACTTTTTCTTGTTTTTGGTATGCTCTTTTTTTGCATGGTTCTTAAGCAATCTTTCTGACTCCTATGAGTCTAGGACAACTTTTTCCCTTAATTACAAAAGTCTACCAGATACCCTCATTTTAGGAAATAAAGCTATAAAAACTTTAGAGGCTAAGGTCCGGACAAGTGGATTTCAATTGTTGTACTACAAGTTTTTCAGCAAGCGCATAGATGTCAATCTTTCTCAAGTGGAATATCAAAATGGAGCATATCTGCTCTCAGATGACAATTTGAAAAAACAGATAGACCGACAACTTTCGCAAAATATTTCACTTTTGGATTTGGACGGCTCCCAGTGGGTAGTTGATTTATATCAAGTTTCTCAAAAGAACCTAATCATAAAACCAAACATTGAACTTAAGTTTCAACCTAATCACTTGCTGGATGGTGTTTTGAAGATATCACCAGATTCCGTTGTTGTAAAAGGACCAGCGAATGAGATTGACACCTTATTTGAAGTGGAGACCGTTCCCATAATTTTAAATGACCTTTCTGAGGATTTTTCTTCGGAAGTTTCTATTGTTTTTCCAAAAGGCTTGGACAATAGCATATTTTCAACCAATAGAGCTCAAATTTCGGGACATGTGGTAAAATTTTCTGAGAAGGTATTTGATGTAGAGGTTACCCCCGCTAATTTCCCAGAAGGCTATTCAGTAAAAATGTTTCCAAATTCGGTATCCCTGGTTTGTAAAGCTTCTTTGGATCAACTTAAGATAATCACCCCGCAAAGTTTTGAAGTCACAGCAGATTACAAGCAGCTAAGTGGAAATGTCGACAATCGTCTTTTTTTGCAGGTAACCCAAAAACCTGGTACTATTTATGGAGTACGTTTACAACAACGCACTATTAATTTTGTTTTGGAAAGAAAATGATGATTATAGGATTGACCGGAGGAATTGGTAGTGGAAAAAGTACGGTAGCAAAAATGTTCGAAGTACTGGGAATACCTGTATATGATTCTGATATGCAAGCGAAGCAGCTTATGTCTCAATCAAAAAAAATAAGAAAAGCAATTACACAACTTTTAGGCAAAAATGCCTATCAAGATGGAGGCCTGAATCGAGAGTATATCGCGAAAAAGGTTTTTTCCGATAAAAGCTTACTTGAAAAGTTAAACAAAATAGTACATCCGGCGGTTCGGGAACATTTTTTGGATTGGGCTGAAAAACAGGAATCAGAATATGTAATCCAGGAGAGTGCTTTGATTTTTGAAAATGCCAATGAAGATTTTTATGATGCTCTCATTTTGATAACGGCACCCATAGAAAAACGTATAGAACGAGTAACAAAGAGGGATGGGAGCAATGCCAATGATGTAATGAAACGTATTAAAAATCAAATGGAAGATACCTCAAAAATGGAAATGGCTCATTTTCATATAGAAAACATGGACTTGGAAACTACACGAAAAGAAGTCCTTAGAGTGCATGATACACTTATGAAATCGAGTATCTAGACTCAAATTTTAACATTTTTGTTAAGGTTTGGTTAAACGCTAAATGGCCTAAATGTTAAATTTCTAATTTTACCGCAATGAACAAGAAGCTTTTTGTTCTTCTCGTCATTCTTATGAGCTTGTCCCTAACAGGCATAATCTTTGTACAAGTTTATTGGATAAGAACATCAGTAAAAGATAAAGAAGAACAATTCTCAAGAACAGTTACCGGTATACTGGATAGGGTAGCGAACAGGGTGGAAAAAAGGGAGATGAAGGACTATTCAGACCGTCTAGCTTCTTTGGTAGATAGCATTGGACAACCTAAGACCACTCAGTTCAGAAACTTTTTGTTTGTTGATAGGGATTTGAATTCAGATGAGATTCTTTTCTATTCCCATGGAATTTTGGAAGAGGATTACAATATAACATCAACGTTCTTTGATAATCAAAGTGGGGAGGACACCACCACCTTTAAGAATTATACGAGCAAACGTACCAAAGCGGTATTCAAGGAGGAGTTTGGTTTAGATGGTAAGAGTTACAGTCTTACACCCATTCAAAAAGCCGAAAAAATTGGCGGATTGTCCAGTATTGATAAGGCAGTTTGGGAAGACGTTTTTATGGAATATGCCAAAAGCAGACCGATTCATAAAAGAGTTTCCAAGCAAGAAATTGAATTGCTTTTAACCCAGGAACTTAAAAATAGGGAGATAGATATTGACTTTGAATACGGAGTCTATAGCCAAGGATTTCCTACCAAAGTACAGTCCAAAAAATTTAAGTTTTCGGATGTGAAGATGTACAGGGCACCTATTTTTAAGGATAGTGAGGGACGCACTAATTTTTCGTTGTTGCTCACATTTCCAAAAATGAAGCGGTTCCTTTTTAGGTCGATTATGGGCATGGCAATTTTATCCTTGGTTTTTACTTTGGTGATTGTCGTGGCCTATTCAAGTGCTATCTATCAGCTGATAAGACAAAAGCAGATTTCGGAAATCAAAACCGATTTCATAAATAATATGACGCATGAGTTCAAGACGCCGATAGCTACCATCAACTTGGCTGTAGAAGCGATTCGAAACCCTAAGTCTATTTCGGATACGGACAAAGTGCTTAGGTATTTGGGAATGATTCGAGATGAAAATAAACGAATGCATGCCCAGGTTGAAAACGTACTGCGTATCTCAAAGCTTGAGAAGAACCAATTGGATATCAGCAAGGATAGGGTGGATGCTCATGATATTATTAATGACGCGATTACCCATATTGAATTGATAGTTGCTGATAGGGGAGGGTATGTAAAGGCGCATTTAGACGCTGGACGTTCTGAGGTTTTGGCCAATGATGTACACTTTACCAATGTTATGGTAAACATGTTGGATAATGCGGTCAAATATTCCCCAGATTCCCCAAAGATTGATGTGTATACTGAACTAGCAAAGAATCACATCATAATTAAAGTGAAAGACCAGGGCGCTGGAATGAGCAAAGCGGTCCTAAAAAGAGTATTTGAGAAGTTTTACCGGGAACACACCGGAGATATACATAATGTAAAAGGTCATGGGCTTGGATTAGCCTATGTGAAGCGAATAATAGAAGATCATCAAGGAGAAGTTTATGCGGAAAGTGAAAAAGGCAAAGGCAGTACTTTCTTTATCAAGCTTCCTTTAATTTAAAAAAATATGGAAACAGAAAACAAGAAAATACTATTGGTGGAAGACGATCCCAATTTTGGTATCGTCCTTAAGGATTACCTCTCCATGAACGATTTTGATGTGGTGTTGGCAAAGAACGGAATGGAAGGTTTCGAAAAATTCAAAAAAGACAATTATGACGTTTGTATTCTGGACGTTATGATGCCCTATAAAGATGGATTTACCTTAGCACGCGAAATCAGGGAAAAGAATGAAAATGTGCCTATTATCTTCTTGACGGCCAAGACCATGAAAGAGGATGTGTTAAAGGGATACAAGGCTGGTGCTGATGATTATTTGAACAAGCCTTTTGATTCTGAGGTATTATTGATGAAGTTGAAAGCGATACTTCAACGTAAGGCTTCCAGTACTTTGGCGGATAGTAAGCAATTTGAGTTTGTAATTGGTAATTTCCATTTGAACTCTAAACTACGTTTCCTGAAATATAAGGAAGAGGAGCCCATTAAATTATCACCAAAGGAAAATGAGCTATTACGTCTTTTGGCGCTTCATGAAAATGACCTTATGCCCAGAGAATTGGCTTTGACCAAAATCTGGAGAGATGACAATTACTTCACTTCCAGAAGTATGGATGTCTACATTGCCAAGTTAAGAAAGTACTTGAAACGTGATGATGTTGTAGAAATTCTTAACATTCACGGAGAAGGTTTCCGATTGGTAATCAAAGCAGAAAATCAATAATTACAATTTGTAATTAAGTATATGGGCCACCTAAAAGGTGGCTTTTTTATGCGGACTAATTCTCTATTGTAGGTATGAGGTTGGCCTAAATAAAAAGAAAAAGACAAACCAAATGGTTTGCCTTTTTTATTTTAAATGGTAAAGGAAGTTTTACCAAATCTGAACCCTCTCTTCGGGTGCTAAATACATCTTATCTCCTTCTTTGATATCAAAAGCATCATAAAATGCCTGAACGTTTAATAGAGGTTGAATCGCTCGTGTTTGACCAGGGGAGTGGGGGTCAGTCTTAATCTGGGTACGTAATGCTTCATCCCTAATTTTTGTTCTCCAAACTGTGGCCCAAGACATAAAGAAACGTTGCTCAGGTGTAAATCCGTCAATATTCTCGGGACGTCCATTTTCAGCAAAGTGTCTCTGTAAACCATCATATGCCCCAAGAACTCCACCTAAGTCACCAATATTTTCACCCAAGGTGAACTTTCCATTTACAAAAACTTCAGGTAATACCTCTACTTCATCATATTGGGTGGCTAAAGCGCCCCCTCTTTCTGTAAATGCGGCTAGGTCTTCATCAGTCCACCAGTTTTTAAGGTTACCATCCGAATCAAAACGGGAACCACTATCGTCAAAAGCATGTGAAATCTCATGGCCAATTACAGCACCAATTCCCCCATAGTTAACAGCTTCATCCGCAGTATAGTTGTAGAAAGGTGGTTGTAAAATAGCAGCAGGGAAAACGATCTCATTGTTCAACGGATTGAAGTAAGCATTCACGGTTTGGGGGGACATACCCCATGCGCTCTTGTCAACAGGTTCGCCAATCTCAGAAAAGTTATCATCTTGTCTCCACTTATCCACAGCAGCCATATTATCAAAATAGGTTTTGTCAGAAGAAACATCCATGGCAGAGTAATCTTCCCATTTATCTGGATATGCAATTTTAACCGTAAACTTATTAAGCTTTTCAATTGCCTTTAATTTGGTGGAATCTCCCATCCAATCCAATTTTTGAATTCTTGCTTTGTAGGCTTCAATAATGTTGGCAATCATTTTTTCGGCCTTCGCTTTGGCTTCTGGTGGGAATTTGGCATCCACATATAACTGCCCCAATGCTTCACCAACAGAACGGTTTACCGTAGCAAGTGCTCTTTCATCCGCAGGTCTCTGCTTTTCAGCACCTCTTAGATACTTGCTGTAAAACTCCCAATTCGCAGTCTCTATTTCAGATGAAAGCCGTCCTGCAGCACTATTGAAGGTATCCCACTTCATCAAAGTTTTCAAGTCTTCAATTGGAGTCTCCTTAAAAAACCCGTCTAAGGCCTTGGTATAATCCAACTGGGTAACAAATAAAGTGTCGAACGGTTTGGTGGCACCTAAATCCTTAATCAATTTGTTTAAATCGATACTGCTCAACATAGCATCTGCTTCAGCTATGGTCTTGGGATTGTTTAAATTACGTGCATCCCTCCGTTGTACTTTATCCAATCTGGGTTCTGCCAATTTAGTTTCCAGTTCCAAAATCTTTTCCGAAGCGGCTGTAGCTGTCTCTTCGCTATCGCCCAACATTTTCAACATGCGAACAATATGTTTTTTGTACTCTTCACGGATTTCCTTTGATTTATCATCTTCATCCAAGTAATAATCCCTATCAGGTAAACCTAGACCAGCAGGACCCATGTACACCGCATTCATGGCGCTATTGTTTAGGTCTGCAAATACATTGATACCCATAAAAGGAGAGCTTACTGAAGGATTTGTCGCCAAAACAGTTTGTAAATCATTCAGATTTTGGATTCCGCCAATAGCATCCAATGCAGACTGTAAAGGTTTGATACCAGCAGCGTCACGGGCAGCTGAGTCCAGTTTGGTATCAAAAATAGCTAAGGCTTTAGCCTGATCTGTAGAAGCATCATATGTTCCACTTTCTTTGGCTTCTGCTAAAATTTGGAGAACATCGGCATCTGTAGATTTACGTAGTACAGAAAAACCTCCCCAGCGCGTACGGTCTTCTGGGATTTCGGTATTCTTCATCCAACTTCCATTTACATAATTGTAGAAGTCATCTTTTGGGTTTACCGTGGTGTCCATATTTTCAAGGACAATACCTGGAATCTTTTCAACTTCGGCGGTTTCCTTAGATTCCTGTTTACAGCTTGCCAATACAAGTAAGGAAGCTGCAACGAAACATAGTTTTTTCATTCTTAAGCTTTAAATTAAATTAGTCATACAGTTAGACGCTTACATGAAGTTTTCGTTACGAAAAACTGCGTATAAATTTTCGCAATATACTTTAAAAGAAAGTTAAGACTTGTTAACTACAAGAAAACCCGATAAACTTTAGCCATTCAACTGTCTTAGAATTGAATCGATAATACTGTCTGGGCTTTGTTCTATGGATATGGTAATTGCTTCGTCAGGCGGTTCCAAAGTGTCAAATTGGGATTTCAACAAATCAATAGGCATAAAATGGGAATCCCTTTTTTCCATTCTGGATTTAATCAGTTCAAAACTCCCTTGCAAATAGACAAACGTCAAATGTCCACCCATGTCTTGATTTAAAATGTCCCTATACGCCGATTTTAACGCGGAACATGCAATCACGGCTCCTTGTTGTTTGTGTTCTTTTGATAGTTTGTTTAAAGAAACCAACCAATCATACCGGTCCTCATCATTTAGTGGGAGACCAGATTGCATTTTTTTGATATTTGCTTCCGGATGGAAATCATCCCCATCAAAAAAAGGAATAGCTAATTTTTGTGAAAGTAACTTTCCGATGGTGCTCTTTCCGGTTCCAGAAACGCCCATAATGATAATGACAGGTTCCGTTTTTTTAATCAAAATGGTCGAGTTTTGAATGTAGTTGACGAATAACTTCCTTTATATCGGTACCGTAATCTACCCAAAGAATGTCTGAGTTTTTCCGTAACCACGTAAGTTGCCTTTTAGCAAACCTTCTGGTATTTTTTTTAATTTCAGAAATGGCAAAATCCAAGGTGATTTCGCTATCTAGAAACTGAAATAACTCTTTATAGCCAACTGTTTGCAAAGCATTTAAACTACGATGGTCATACAATGATTTGGCTTCTTCCAATAATCCTTGTTTAATCATTTCATCCACTCGTAAATTGATTCTCCCGTAAATAACCTTTCTTTCAGCAGTGATTCCTAAGTAAACCGTGTGGAAAGGTCGCTGAATGGTATGCTTTTTTAAAAAGGAAGAAAAGGGTTTTCCCGAGCTGCGGATAATTTCCAAAGCCCGAATTATGCGGTGAGGATTCATTAAATCCACACTGTGATAATAATCAGGGTCCGTCTTGAGCAACTCTTCTTGCAATGCTTCAATTCCATTTTTTTCAAAGGTAACATTAAGTTCTTCCCTAACATTTGTAGGTACTTCTGGAAATACGTCCAACCCATGAACTAAGGCATCTGTGTACAATCCACTTCCACCAACCAGAATAGCGTGGTCATTATGTTCAAAAATCTCGTTTAAAACCTTTAGGGCGTCTTTTTCAAAATCCCCAACTGAATACGGTTGTTGAATACTGATATGTTGAATCAAATGGTGTGGTGCTGCATCGAGTTCTTCTTTTGAGGGCACAGCTGTACCAATTCCCATTTCTTTGAAAAACTGTCTTGAATCCGAGGATATGATTTGCGTTTTGAAATGTTGTGCAAGAGAAATGGCCAGTTTGGTCTTTCCAATTGCTGTTGGTCCGACCACAACAATCAATTTTTTTGGCTTCATAGCAACTCTCCACAGTTATAACAATACTTGGCCCCATCCCTATGTTCTTCAGCAGAGCAACTAGGGCAACATTGCGTATTGGTGTGCACCCAATGTTTGTCTTTTCTTTTATTGAACTCAACAGTGACAATACCTGTAGGAACGGCTATAATACCATAACCCATTATCATGATTACCGTAGCGAGGAACTGCCCAAAATTGGTTTGGGGTGCAATGTCACCATACCCTACGGTGGTCAAGGTAACAATGGTCCAATAGATACTTCTTGGAATACTAGTAAATCCCGCCTCATTTCCTTCAATAAGGTACATAATGGTTCCCATGATGATGGACAGGATAAGAACTACATAGATAAAAACGGTAATCTTTGCCCGACTTGCTTTTAGTGCTTCCCTTAATTGAGAGGCTTCACCCAGAAACTTGACCAGTTTTAGAATTCGAAAAATACGAAGTAAACGGAATGCCCTTAAGGCCAGTAACACTTGAGAACCGGCTAGGAGGTAAGAAAGATATAATGGTATGGTGGATAAAAAGTCGATAATGCCATAGAAGCTAAAGATGTACTTCCATGGCTTTTTAATGCTAATAATACGCGCGATGTACTCAAAAGAAAAAAAGATGGTCACCACCCATTCCAAAGCGAATAAAATCTCATGATACTTCTCATCTACCTCCTTCACACTTTCCAGCATTACCAGGATAACGCTCAAAACAATGAGGGCGACCAGCACAATATCAAAGAGTTTTCCTAAGGGAGTGTCGGCTTCATAAATGACTTCATGAAGTGAATGTTTCCATCCTGAATGTTTTTGTTGCGCTTTCAAAGGGCAGGGGTTAACTCTAAAATTTTGAGCCTATTCTTTTTTCTTAAGTAAGACTCAATGATAAAAGTTGTATTCTCGTCACTCTGCATCGGGGTCAACAGGGATTCTAATATATGAATATTATTCCTTTGGTGGTTTAGCTCAACATAACCATAGCCCTTTAACTGTCCCTCTTTTATAAGGACAAAACTGTTTTCGCCAACTTCCCTACCTCTATCAAACAGGGCCATGTTTTTATTGAGCAAACTGTACTTTTCAAAAATACTTTCCCATTTTTGATGCCCATTCGGGATATCTTCCCCATTCTCGATACTCTCATTTAGTATCTCGAATTCGTATGCTGCAGACATTTTTTTGATGAAACTTTTTGCAGAAGACATACCATTAAACCCAATGCTTTTAGATTTACGCTGGCTACTTTTTACGATATCCAGCTCAATTTTGGGAGATCCATTGGATGAAAAATTAATGGCATGGGAGAAGAGGCGCTTTTTTGAAATATGATTATGCTTGGGTCGCGTCCGCTTGACTTCTTGATACTCTTTTAAAATAGCAATGAGTTCGCTTCCTGTTAGCTCAAAGGAAACTTTTTTGGTTTCTTTTTGAAGTTTTCTGGCCAACTGTCCCACATTGGTGAAATGCTGGTTCACACGCTTTTGAATATCCTTTGTCTTTCCCAAAAAGATAATCTCTCCTTCCTTGTCATGCATATAATATATGCCTGTCTTTGAAGGGAGCTGAGAAACCATTTGTAATTGATTTGCCGACAGTTCTCCATGTTCTGCATCTCGCATTACCTCTTGAATAATGCTCTTTTCGGAATCTTTTGCCAACAATAATTTGAACAATTTAACCGTAGCCAAAGCATCTCCGTTGGCTCTATGTCTATCGCTCATGGGTATACCCAATGACCGAACGAGTTTTCCCAAACTGTGGGATTTAGCATCAGGAAGCAATTTTTTGGAGAGGTCAACAGTGCACAAGGTCTTTCTTTGAAAGTCATAACCCAATCGTCTGAATTCTGTCCGAAGGATACGATAATCAAATTGGGCATTGTGAGCCACGATAACAGCACCTTCTGTAATCTCTATAATACGTTTAGCCACTTCATGAAACTTAGGGGCGGTACGCAGCATTTTGTTATTTATTCCTGTAAGTTTCGATACAAAAGGTTGAATTTCCCTTTCTGGATTTATCAAACTCATGAATCGGTCAATTATCTCATGACCATCAAATTTATAAATGGCAATTTCCATAATGCCCTCCTCGTTGTATTGACCTCCGGTACTTTCAATATCAAGAATGGCGTACATAAAAAATAAAGTTGATTTCTAATGGTAGTTTCTGGCCCCAAAGATACTACTTCCAATGCGTACCATGTTGCTTCCTTCCTCAATGGCAATACCATAATCCCCACTCATACCCATGGATAATACGTTTACATGGGGCAATTTTGATGCTAAGGAATCATATATGGATTTTAAATGGGTGAACTCCTGTCGAATTTGGTTTGTGTCTTCTGTAAAGGTTGCCATACCCATCAAACCAACAATTTTTACATTTTGAAGGGCTTTAAAGGCATCCGATGCTATTATTTCATTCAACTCCTCTAGGTCTAAACCAAACTTGGTCTCTTCTTGGGCAATGTGCATTTGAAACAAACAAGAAATGGTGCGATTGTGTTTTTTGGCTTGTTTATCGATTTCGGTAAGCAAACGTAAACTATCTACCCCATGTATCATCGAAACATACTCCGCCATATACTTGACCTTATTGCGTTGCACATGTCCAATCATATGCCATTCAATGTCTTTGGGCAGCTGTTCCCATTTCTGGGTCATATCTTGGATTTTATTTTCTCCAAAAACTCTATGTCCAGTATTATAGGCCTCAAGAATGTCTTCGTTAGGTTTGGTCTTAGACACGGCCACCAAGGTCACGTTGGCGGGGAGTTTATCTTGTATTGTATTTAAATTCTCTGCTATACTCATTTGTAGAACATTTACAGCTCATAAATGGCCATTCCACTTCGCAATTTAGGTTCAATATAAGTGCTTTTGGGAGGCATTACCAAACCTGCATCGGCAATAGCTTTAATTTCATCCATAGTAATGGGTACAAGACTAAAACCTACCTTAAAGTCTCCTTTATCTATACTATCCTTCATTTTGATGGTATTGTGCTTGCCATAACCATATGAGATACGCTTGTCGTTTCGTAAATCATGAATGCCCAAGATAGGTTCCAAGATAGTTTTATATAGAATTTGGGTATCCAACTTACTAAGCGCATCGTTGAACGTATATTTTGTATGTCGTAGGTATAACGAATAAAACTCACCTCCTAAATACATGCCAAAATGGTGTTTTTTTGTCGGCTTATAGAGATCGTCCTCTTTTTTTTCTATTCGGAAGTATTCATCCAGTTTAATGAGAAATTCTTCAACGGAATACCCATTTAAATCCCGAACCATACGGTTGAATTCATATATCCGTATTTGTGATTCTGGGATGAGATAGGCCATAAAATAATTGTAGGGTTCGGTTCCCGAGTGGGCTGTATTCTCTTTGATTTTTCGTTGGGCCAACAAATGGGAAGATGCGCTTCTGTGATGTCCATCTGCAATGTAAAGTGCATCCATTTCACCAAAAATCTCAATTAGTTCCTGGAGGGTTTCTGGATTTTGAATTTTCCAAAGTTGGTGCCTTATCTTATCCGTGGTAGAAAAGTCGTATTCTGGTGTTTTCTCTATTTCCAACTGCAATATCCGTTCTACATTGGGATTATCGGCATAAGTCATCAAAACAGGCTCCGCATTGAAGCCAACCGTATGCAAATAATCAGCAAAAAGTTTTTCCCGACGTCGCAACGTATCTTCATGCTTTTTGATAACATCCTTGGCATAATCTTCAAGACTGCAAGTGCAGAAAAAACCCAAACTTTGAAAATCGCCTTTTCCCGTTCGGTACAAATAAAAGCTGGCCTCTTTGTCTTTTTCGAAAATATCCTCTTCCAAAAACTCCATATACCGGTTATGGACCAATTTGAAACGCTCTTTACCTGAAATGGTCTTATGGAACTTAAATCCAGGATTGATAATATGCAGAAAAGAAAAGGGGTTGAACTCTAGAATAGAGCGCAATTCCTTTTTTGCATACTTTTCATACGAGCGTGATACAACAAAAGGGGCTTTGTCCTTGGAAGGGCGAATGGCCTTGAAAGGTCTGATAAAGGCCATAGATGTTTACTTAAATTGTGCTGATACCCTTTCAGCTTTTCGGGATTCTGAATAATCGTAAAACCCTTCTCCCGATTTTACACCAAGTTTTCCAGCCATGACCATATTGACCAATAAAGGACATGGGGCATATTTAGGATTTTTAAAACCGTCATACATAACATTCAAAATGGAGAGGCAAACATCCAGTCCAATAAAATCAGCCAATTGCAATGGTCCCATAGGGTGCGCCATGCCTAGTTTCATCACGGTATCTATCTCCGTTACCCCAGCTACGCCATTGTAAAGAGTTTCAATGGCCTCATTTATCATGGGCATCAGGATTCGATTGGCTACAAATCCAGGATAATCATTTACCTCTGTCGGTGTTTTGCCCAACTTTTTGGACAACTCCATGATGGTTTGGGTCACTGCATCGGATGTACTGTACCCTCGAATGATTTCAACCAACTTCATAATGGGTACTGGGTTCATAAAGTGCATTCCTATTACTTGGTCAGGTCGCTTTGTAACTGCTGCAATTTGGGTAATGGAAATGGATGAGGTATTCGTTGCCAAAATAGTATTGGCATCACATACGTTATCCAGGTCTTCAAAAATCTTCAGCTTTATGTTGAGATTTTCCGTTGCTGCCTCCACGACCAAGTCCGTCCCTTTTACACCTTCTTTCAAAGAGGTATAGGTGGTTATCCGTCCTAAGGTTTCTGATTTGTCGCTTTCGGAAATTTTTTCCTTAGCCAACATACGGTCCAAGTTTTTGGTAATGGTGGCCAAACCCCTTTCCAACGAGGCTTCTGAGATATCCACCAAATTCACCTGATACCCACTTTGTGCAAAAACATGGGCAATTCCGTTCCCCATTGTGCCTGCACCAATGACAGCAATTGTATTCATTCTATATTTATTGTTTAAACGATTCTATAATTTGAAGGGCTACCCTTAGCGCATTGGTTCCCTGTTCCAGACTGACTATGGGTGTGGTATTTTCGTTAATGGCATCCGCAAAGGTCTCCAGCTCATCCAAAATAGCATTGTTTGCATGGATTTCTGGATTCTCAAAATAGATTTGTTTACGCAAGCCCTCTGCATTTTGAAGAATCATATCAAAATCTCCAGGCTTTTCCGGCGCATCCTTCATTTTGACCACCTCTACTTTTTTCTCTAGAAAATCTACAGAGATATACGCATCTTTTTGAAAGAAGCGGGATTTTCTCATGTTTTTCAATGAAATCCTGCTGGAAGTTAGATTGGCGACACAACCATTTTCAAATTCTATTCGCGCATTGGCGATGTCTGGCGAATTGCTGATTACGGAGACCCCACTTGCATTGATTTGCTTTACTGGGGAGTTTACGACACTAAGGATGACATCAATATCATGAATCATCAAATCCAAAACAACAGGCACATCCGTCCCCCTAGGGTTGAATTCCGCCAAACGATGGGTTTCGATGAACATCGGGTTCTCCACTTTTTCCTTTACCGCAATGAAAGCTGGATTGAAGCGCTCTACATGGCCGACTTGACCTTTTACACCATGTTCTGTAACCAATTGAAGGAGGTTTTCGGCTTCCTCCAAAGTGTTTGTGATAGGCTTTTCAATAAAAATGTGTTTTCCTTTTTGAATGGCCTTTTTGGCACAATCAAAATGGGATAGAGTGGGTGTTACAATGTCCACAACATCAACTGAATCCATCAAAAAACTCATGTTTTCAAAGTAGGTATACCCAAATTCTTCAGCTACCTTTTTGGCATTTATTTCATCGGGGTCATAAAATCCAATTAGTTCATATTTTTCGGATTCATTTAAGAGTCTGAGATGGATTTTACCTAAATGTCCTGCACCAAGGACACCAACTTTTAACATGCTTTCTGATTTTCTCCAAAAATACGATTCTGTTAGCAGTTGGCATAAAATAAAAAGTGGCTCACAAGTATAAATTTCGCGGGAACTTTTTAAATTCGAGCACCAGACCACAACCATGAAGGATACATTGAAGCATAACGGAATGCGCAATAAATTGGCGCAGGTTATAGAGGCTAAGGGAATAACCGATAAAGGCGTCCTAAATGCCATACGAAAAGTTCCGCGCCATCTTTTTTTGGATAGTAGTTTTGAAGCCCACGCCTACCAAGACAAGGCTTTTCCTATTGGTGCCAGTCAGACCATATCCCAGCCGTATACCGTTGCTTTTCAAACAGCATTGCTCGAAGTAAAACCCAACCATTCTATTTTGGAAATAGGTACGGGAAGTGGGTATCAGACAGCAATTCTTTTGGAACTTAGAGCTAAGGTATTTACTATAGAACGTCAACAAGAGCTATTCAAAAAGACCAAACTGTTTTTTGGAAAAATGGGATATCGACCTAAAAAAACAATTTTTGGAGATGGCTACAAAGGTCTGCCTGAAGATGCGCCTTTTGATGGTATTATTGTCACAGCAGGGGCTCCTTTTGTTCCGAAACCTTTGCTGTCACAGTTAAAAGTAGGAGGGAAGTTGGTCATTCCGGTTGGCTCTGAAGAACAAGTAATGACAAGGTATATCCGAAAATCGGAAAAGGAATTTGAAAAGGAAGAATTAGGCGTTTTTCGGTTTGTTCCGCTTCTAGAGGACAAGAATTAATTGTTAAAATTCTTCTTGATTCGCGACAGATTCCTTTTGTTGTCTCTGTCTTTAATATTTTCCCGTTTGTCATACAACTTTTTACCCTTTGCCAATGCAATGTTCAGTTTGGCCAGTCCTCTATCATTTATAAACAGATTCAAGGGAACAATGGTAAGCCCAGAAGAAGTTACCTCCTTTCGTAATTTCTTTAGCTCTTGCTTGTTAAGTAATAATTTTCGCTCGGCCTTAGGCTTATGATTATAATAACTGCCATGGCTGTATTCATCAACCTGCATATTGATGACAAAAAGTTCCCCTTTATCATTGAACTCGCAGAAGCTTTGGGATAAGGAAGCTTTTCCCAACCGAATGGATTTAATCTCGGTTCCAGACAGCACTATCCCAGCGGTGTAGGTATCCAGTAGCTCAAAATCAAATCGGGCCCTTTTATTTTTTATGTTGATGTTTTTCTGCATGATGGGCAAAAATATAAACTCTTATTGGAGAAAATTGTAATGTTGCAGTGCTTTTTCCGATTATTGAGAAAACAAAACTTCATGAAACTACGACTTATTCCACTTTTAGCACTTCTAATAACTGCCTGTAAAAAAGAGGTGAAACAGGAACTTGATGTTCAATCCATTGTTGATAGTTCGATTGTAAAAAGTGGCGGAAAATTATTTAAAGACCACAAGGTTTCTTTCTTTTTTAGAAATCGAAAGTATTCCTCATACTATGTGGAGGGTCAGAAAATGTTGGAACGTTATACGTTTTTGGATTCCAATATGATTGCGGATAAAAAATCAAATACTGATTTCAAACGATTTATCAATGATAGTTTGGTGCAATTACCGGATTCTTTGGTAAGTCGGTATGCAAACTCTGTGAATTCTGTGCACTACTTTTCAAAACTTCCTTTTGGGTTGAACGATAAGGCGGTCAACAAAGAATACTTGGGAGAAGAAACTATAATGGAAATACCCTATTACAAAGTAAAGGTCACTTTTAATCAAGCAGGGGGAGGAGATGACTTTGACGATACTTATCTGTATTGGTTCAACAAGAAGACCATGTTGCCGGATTATCTCGCTTATGATTTTCATGTAGACGGAGGTGGACAACGCTTTAGGGAAGCCTATAATGAGCGATACATCAATGGTATTCGCTTTGTGGACTACAACAATTATAAGCCGAAAAACAAGGGTTCCGATTTAGTGGATATTGCGCAATTATTTGCCAAAGACAGTTTGGATTTATTGTCAAAAATTGAATTAGAAAAGATTGAGGTGCTAAAGGACTAGTCCATTTTCAATCTGAAGTCGGTGATGTTGTCATCTATGAACCGAACGATGAAAAGACTACTGTTATCATCGTCGTCCATTTGGGAATATTTATCCTCTCCCAACAATTGATTGACAAAAACAGGAGTGGTATTGCTATGTCCAACAATCAATACATTTTGGCCTTTATGGTTTTCTTTAAAGCTCTCAATATCCACTGCGCCTGGGTCATAGAATTCTATTTCGATTTCTTTTTTTATCGATGCAGGAGCTGCGGTCATTGTAGTTCTTTCGTAATTCGTAGAATAGATGGCGTCCAATTCTATAGGGTCGAAGACTTCAGCCCATTTAAGAGCACGATTTAACCCATCTTGATTAAGTTCTGGGTCCGTGTTTTCAGGATTGGTTCTATCTTTTTCGGCGTGCCGAATAAGATAAAATGTGGATATGACGGGGTCTTTGGGCTCCTCCTTACAACCAATGAAGGTTAGTAAAAGCGCAAAAACTAAAAAAAGATGTGGTGTTGTCCGTTTTATCATCATGTTTAATCCCCTTATTTTTTAATTTCTTTTTGTACCAGGTGCTCCAAGTAGGCAATTGTGTTTACTAAATACTTTCTATCTCGCGTCATGGTGGCCATGGCAATAGCGCCCTGTAGCATGGTAAATAATTGCTTGGCAAATTGTAATGGGGGAACAGGTATTTTTATTTCGCTGGCGTTGACGCCATTTTCCAGTACCAAGGCGATTTTACCCTCAATTTCGTTAATAGTTTCCTTAACGGCGGCGGCCAAAAGTCGGTTGTTGTTTTGTGCATCAATTCCAACATTCAAAATAGGACAGCCTCCAAAGGGGAGGGTAAACACATCATATTGTCTGTAAAAACGAATTAAGGAAAAAAGTTTGTCCAGAGCTTCACCTTCTACATCAAGCTTTTCGTCAATAATAGCCAGTAATTGTTTTTGGTTGTGTTGAAAAGCCGAGAGCGCTAAGGCCTCTTTGTTTTCAAAATTACCGTAAATGGCACCTTTGGTGAGTCCCGTAGCTTCGGTAATATCGCTCATGCTTGTGCCGACATACCCAAACTTGTTGAATATGGGCGCAACAGTCTCAATGATGTAGGCAGTGGTTCTTTCTGCTTTTTTGGACATTTTGGTTCAGGGTTGGTATGGTATTGGCTAAGATATGAAAAACATATACTGTATGGTATTTTAAATACAAAATGCCCCTACTTTTAACAAAATAAGGGCATTGCATTATCTATGAGGTATAATTTACTTTACTAGCTCATTTTGATTTCTGAACACTAAGGTGTCATCAAATGAATCCAGTAGAACTATACTATCCGTTGTAATCCTACCCGCTAAAATCTCCTTTGAGAGATTGTTAAGCACCTCTTTTTGAATCAATCGTTTAACAGGTCTTGCCCCAAATTGTGGATCATATCCTTTTTGTGCCAAGTAATCTATGGCTTCCGAGGTAGCATCTAAAGTGATGTTCTGCTTGGAAACCAATCTCCTCAACTGATCTAGTTGAAGTCCAACAATCTCCTTAATATTGGATTTGCTTAAAGGTGTGAACATGATAATGTCATCAATCCTATTCAGGAATTCGGGCCGTATGGTTTTACGCAGTAGTCCCATAACTTCGACACGAGCTGCTTCCGTTGCATTTTCCAAATTGTCTTGAGCATCTTCAAACTTCTCCTGAATAATATGACTTCCCATATTGCTGGTCATAATGATGATGGAGTTCTTGAAATCGGCAACTCTGCCTTTGTTGTCGGTTAACCTTCCTTCATCCAAAACCTGTAGGAGAATATTGAAAGTATCAGGATGCGCTTTTTCAATTTCATCCAAAAGCACAACGGAATACGGTTTTCTTCGAACCGCTTCAGTAAGCTGACCTCCTTCATCATATCCAACATATCCTGGAGGCGCGCCAACCAATCTACTTACCGAATGCCTTTCTTGGTATTCGCTCATATCAATTCGGGTCATAGCGTTTTCATCATCAAAAAGATAAGAAGCCAGAGTTTTGGCCAACTCTGTTTTTCCAACCCCTGTTGTTCCCAAGAACAAGAAAGAACCGATAGGCTTTTTAGTGTCTTGCAATCCAGCCCGACTTCTTCGTATAGCATCGGAAACTGCCTCAATAGCTTCTTCTTGACCCACAACGCGCTTGTGAAGCACATTTTCAAGGTTCAATAATTTTTCACGTTCACTTTGCAACATTTTGGTCACAGGTATGCCCGTCCATTTGGCCACAACTTCTGCAATGTCCTCATTGGTTACTTCTTCCTTTATCAAAGTTCCCGCATTTTGTTGGTTTGCCAACTCCTCTTGAAGTTTTTCCAACCGCTCCTGGGATTCCTTGATTTTTCCATAACGCAGCTCAGCTACTTTACCATAATCTCCATTACGCTCTGCCCGTTCAGCTTCGAGTTTGTAGTTTTCAATATCCTGTTTGGTTTTTTGAATATCGTCTACCACGGTCTTTTCGCTTTCCCACTGTGCAAATATCTCGTTGCGTTCTTCTTTTAAGTTGGCCAACTCCAGATTGAGACTTTGTAGTTTAGCGGAATCGTTCTCCCGCTTGATTGCTTCAATTTCAATCTCCAATTGCATAATCCTTCGGTCCAGCACATCCAACTCTTCCGGTTTGGAATTGATTTCCATCCTGAGTTTTGACGCAGCCTCATCAATAAGGTCAATCGCCTTATCGGGCAAGAATCTGTTGGTGATATAGCGTTGCGATAACTCTACCGCCGATATAACCGCCTCATCTTTAATACGTACTTTATGGTGGGCCTCATATTTATCCTTTATCCCTCTTAAAATAGAGATAGCACTTTCTGTATCCGGTTCATCGACCAATACTTTTTGGAAACGGCGTTCCAAAGCCTTGTCCTTTTCAAAGTATTTCTGATACTCATCCAAGGTAGTGGCCCCTATGGCACGAAGTTCCCCTCTTGCTAGCGCGGGTTTTAGAATGTTGGCAGCATCCATGGCTCCTTGCCCGCCACCAGCACCTACCAGTGTGTGGATTTCATCAATGAACAATACAATATCCCCATCTGATGTGGTCACTTCTTTGATAACGGATTTTAACCGCTCCTCGAACTCACCCTTGTATTTCGCCCCTGCAATCAAAGCCCCCATATCCAAGGAGTAAATGATTTTATCCTTAAGGTTTTCAGGGACATCGCCTTGAACTATTCTATGCGCCAATCCTTCTGCAATGGCAGTTTTACCTACTCCAGGCTCTCCTACCAGCATAGGGTTGTTTTTGGTCCTTCGGGAAAGTATTTGCAATACACGACGAATTTCTTCATCCCTGCCGATTACCGGGTCCAATTTTCCATTATCGGCCAGCTGATTCAGATTGTTGGCGTATTTGTCCAAGGAGTTATAGGTGTCCTCAGCACTTTGTGAGGTTACTTTTCCACCTTTGCGCAATTCCTGTATAGCTGCATTCAAGTCTTTCTCCGTAGCTCCCTGGTCCTTCAACATCTGGGCCGCTTTGCTTTTGGATTTAAAGATGGCCAAGAGTAGGTGTTCTATCGATACATATTCGTCTCCCAAGTTTTTGGCTAAGTTGCTCGCCTCGGTCAAAGATTTTCCAGCTTCTCGGGACAACATAATATCCCCACCCGAAACCTTGGGGAGACTTTCCAGTTCTTTATCTAAAATTTGTTCTACCAAATTGGTGTTGACATTCAATTTCTTTAAAATGAACGGCAATACATTTTGGTCCACTTCCATGATAGCTTTGAACAGATGTTCATTTTCTATCTGCTGATGCCCATAGCCCTGCGCAATTTGTTGCGCTTGTTGTATGGCTTCTTGTGATTTTATTGTAAAATTGTTAAAGTTCATTTTTTAAGCTTTGGTTTGAAAAACGCAACAACCCTACCATCGCATTGAAACAGACAAAATGTCGCTAAACCCCTGAAAACAAAAGACATTTCGGCAGTTTGTAAGCTTTGAAATGCTTGCCGACCTATTAATAAATATATTGTATGGGAATTTTTGACAGTTTCTTCGGGAAGAAAGAAAATACTTCAAAGGAATCAAATGCTTTGGCATGGAATCCGTTGACTTCCATAGCACAATTGGAAGAAATTGCGGAACAATCCAATGGAAAACCCCAACTCATTTTTAAGCATTCAACCACTTGCGGAATTAGTAGGATGGTGTTGAATATGTTTACGGGGTCCTATAATTTAGGAGAATCCGCCGATTTACATTTTTTAGACTTACACGCCCATCGTAATGTATCTAATGAAGTGGCTTCAAGATTTGGAGTGATGCATCAATCTCCCCAGTTATTGATTGTGAAGGATGGGGATGTAAGCTTTCATACGTCCCATGGAAACATTGCCGATATTAATTTGAAGGATTACATATAAAAAAGAAGCCCCGCAACTGCAGGGCTTTTTTATTTAATCAAATTGATGTCTTCGTATAATATTTTTGAGTCGGGCCTTGAGGTCCTCACCTGCATCATAGACCATTTGTTCATTTGATGGGAAGGGTACTGCTGCCAAATCCAATAAGGCTACTAAATCATTGTCCAAAGCTCTTCTATCTCCTTTATAGTTGGCATATATGTGCTCAAAAATAAACTCGCTGGAAAGCGGGTAAGAATTGATTTCCTGACCGTTGGACAAATCAGTAATACTCACTTTGGCACCAATTTGGGCGCTTTTGAACTGGGTAAACTGATAAAAGTTACAAGTAACTGTTCTTAAACGGTCCACTTTTATTCGGTTTCCTAAACTATCCTTTACTGCATTACCATTATTGTCCAGCAGATATTCGTATCCATCCTTGATTTGCTTTTCACGAACAATTTGCTTTTCGTTTACTCGCTCAGGGGAGATATTTATTTCCCTAAAACCAAGGTTCAAAGCAAAATCATAATCCATGTTTGTCTGCGGTCTGGAATGGAACTTGGTCCAGAAATTATCTATTCCATAGGTGTTGAAATCCAATAACTCGGTTTCCAATCGCTCTGGAATAATCTGTTGGGTCTCGTTATCAATTTGAACTTTTACATAATCCAATCCTTTTTGGTAGGCCTGGTCCATTTTCTGGACAGTTTGCCTATACCCTGGATTGATTTCCGATAAGTACTTTAAATCATTGAATACATTTCTATAATCCTGCTTGTATTTCGCATTTTTAAGCAACTCGCTCGCATTGGCGTAGAGATAGTACGAGAGTTGTTCTTTGGTATCCAAAATAGCACTATCATAATTGACAAAGTCAAAACGGGCCTCACGCCCTTCTTCATAAATGGAAAGGGGCAATAAAGGCTGAATCCGAGCTTGAATGTTTTTCAATGCATTGTA
The DNA here is from genome assembly GCA_039184805.1 of Bacteroidota bacterium. Lineage (GTDB taxonomy): Bacteria > Bacteroidota > Bacteroidia > Flavobacteriales > Flavobacteriaceae > Flagellimonas. The sequence continues at coordinate 99,675 of JBCDAX010000008.1, forward strand.
CTTTTTAAAGATGGTTTCCAAATTGGCTGGATTCCCATCTTTTTCCAAGAAACTGATTTGTTCCAATTCCCTTTGCGCGTTTTTCGCAAAAGCATCTTCCAAGAGGGTAACATAGGCTTGGTGCCCTTTTCTGGTCTTGTTATCCGTTAGATTTTTGATGGCCTTGTTCATGGCCGTCACGTAGTTTCCGCTATTTACTGCCTCTTGGGTTTTTTTTACACCGCCACACGAAAGCAGGAGTAAAATTGTGCTATAAAGTAGAGTTTTTTTCATCGTTTTTGGTTTTATGATTTCTTAGGGGTATTCAACTGCTGTGCCAAAAAGCCATACTTTAGTAACGTTTTGCGGTCAACTGTAGTATATTCTCGATAAAAAGCAGCTTTTTTAATGGTTTTTGAGCAAATCCGTGGAGCTTTTAATTGTTGATTTTTTAGTGAATAATATCTCTTTAGCCATTTCATTTTTTGGTTGAAAAACCTATTTCTCTTTGTATTTTTGGAACATGAAAGCTGAAGTCCTAATAGAAAAAGACATGACTGTTTTTGACCTAATCGAGAAGGAAAGGCAAAGACAAGTAGAAGGAATCGAGTTGATTGCTTCGGAAAACTTTACCAGCCCACAGGTAATGGAAGCGGCTGGTTCCGTGCTAACCAACAAATATGCTGAAGGCTACCCAGGAAAACGTTATTACGGGGGTTGCGAAGTAGTTGATGAAATAGAAACCCTAGCCATAGAAAGGGCAAAAGAACTCTTTGGTGCGGCCTATGCCAATGTGCAGCCACATTCAGGGTCACAGGCCAATGCCTCTGTATATCATGCCTGTCTGCAGCCTGGTGATACTATTTTAGGTTTTGACTTAGCCCATGGCGGACATTTGACTCATGGTTCCCCAGTAAATTTCTCCGGAAAATTATACCGTCCTACATTTTATGGTGTTGAGGAGGAGACCGGGACGTTGAATTACGATAAAATCCAGGAAATTGCGGATAAAGAAAAACCCAAGATGATCATCGCAGGTGCTTCTGCCTATTCACGAGATATGGATTTTGCCCGTTTTCGGGAAATTGCGGATAGCGTCAATGCCATTTTGCTGGCGGATATCTCGCATCCCTCTGGATTGATTGCCAAGGGAATATTGAATGACCCCATCCCACATTGCCATATTGTGACCACAACAACCCACAAAACCCTTCGTGGGCCACGTGGAGGTTTGATTTTGATGGGTGAGAACTTTGAAAACCCATTTGGAATTCGATTAAAGAACGGAAACCTCAGAAAAATGTCCGGTCTTTTGGACTTGGCCGTATTTCCGGGTAACCAAGGAGGACCTTTGGAACATATCATCGCAGCTAAGGCCATTGCATTTGGTGAAGCCCTAACGGATGATTTCCTCCACTATATGCTTCAGGTGAAAAAGAATGCGGAAGCTATGGCAAAAGCCTTTATGGCTAAGGAGTATAAGGTGATTTCTGGAGGAACGGACAATCACATGATGCTTATCGACCTCAGAAACAAAAACATTACTGGGAAAGATGCAGAAAAAGCCTTGGAAAAGGCAGCTATCACAGCCAATAAAAATATGGTGCCGTTTGATGACCAATCTCCTTTCATTACTTCCGGGATACGGTTTGGAACTCCGGCCATTACCACCAGAGGCTTGGTAGAAGCGGATATGGAAACCATAGTGGATTTGATTGATGAAGTGCTAATGAACCCAGAGGACGAAGCCAGTATTTCCAAAATAAAAGAAAAGGTCCACACTTTGATGAAGCATAGACCTCTTTTTAATAGCTAATTGTGAAGGTGTTCTTAGGTTAAGCCTAAGGAATAATTTTTTTAGTCCAAAAGGAAAAAATCTTCTTTGGTGAGTTCTTTGTTTTTCAAGTCATAAATCAACACCTCATGGTTGATATCGTCATGGAAATAGAGTGCCCAGAAATCGTAATATTGTCTTCTTTGGCCTTCTGCCTCTAGAGCATGTTGTTCAATATCCTCAAACACGGGAACAAAAATTTCATAAGGCATTTCCGTAAGGCCTTTGGTAAAATATACAAAATGTTCACTTAGCGTGGTGATAACACCTGCAAGCTCCTCGGGAATGCTATAGTCTTGGATTCTGCTAACAATAAGGGAAGTATCCTTAAAATGAAGGGACAACTCGGAAATATCCACATTATCATTATTGTCGGCGCACAATTTTTGAAAGGCGTCGTCAAATCTAGAAACCGAATACGATTCATTCTGGGGGGATATTCCGCCCCAATTTCCATTATTGAAATGATGAAGACTTTCGGTAAGTCCAAAATTACAATGGATATCCAAAATAAGGTCCGTTCTTTCCTTTACCACGTCATAACGGCATTGGGCGACCACATCAGCGAAAAAATCCCGTTCCAGTATCTTCAAAAAATCATCAAGTCCATTACAGGTAACAAAGCTTTTGATACCGCTCAAAGGAAATAGTGAATCTCGTTTTTTGTTTGGTTGCATACTCAACTCTTTTAGTAGAGGTCAGGTAAAGCAAAGTTAAAACGAATGTTTTTCCTGAGATTGCAGGAAATCCTTAAAAATTCTATGGGTTTTCTAGTGTTTGCAGGCTTAACCTACCACACGATAAATAAGATACCTAAAGACCAACAAGGAAAATCTTTTAAAAAATTGTCAGATAAATCCTCTATTCTTTGCGGCAAGAATCAAAGCAAGGTCATTCTCGTTTTCCGTTCCGAAAAGTGATTTTAGATGGCGCTTTCTATTTTCGATGGAAGAGGAGGAAAGTCTAATATGCTTTTCTAAATCTTTGTTCTTGGTTCCAATGGAAAGATGATAAAGAATCTTCTTGTCCTTTTCGTCCAAGCTGATGTCGTTGGTCATTTTCTTTCTAATGGCACCCAATGCCTTAGAGGAATAATAAGGCGGGCTAAGTGTAACTGTTTTTACAGCATCTTCCAAAGTCTTTGGATCAATATCGGTCTTCACCAAATACCCATCCGGGTCAACAGACTTAAGAATACTGTTTATCCTATAGTTATCGCTGAACGAAGACATGAATACGATTTTGGTTTCTGGAACCAGTTTACGGGCCAAAATGCCCAAGTCTTCCCCTGTTTGCGGTTGATGCTCATTGGGTGGGTACATCTGCACGTCCAAAAAGAGAATGTCGTACTTAAAGGAATTAACCGATTCCTCAATCATACGTTTTCCCATTTCAAAAGTGTTGGCCGTGTCCACAATTATGGAGTGCCCCTCAAAAACAATGCGTTCCAAAATAAACTTGTAGCCTAACATGGTCATTTCATGATCATCAATGGCTAAAATTCGAAGTGTTTTCATTTGTCAAATATTAGTTTTCCGGGGTTATGCCTTTATGGTCTGCTTAAGTTCCAAATCCTCAAGTATGTCCGTTTTTTTTGTGTAATTCAATGGAATGCCCACCCTTATGGTAGTGCCCTTTCCTTTTTTACTATCTATGTTCAAGACCCCGTCTACCTTTTTCACACGTGAAATGATGTTACGAAGCCCAATACCTCTTTTCCCCTTGTTGATGTCAAAGCCAACACCGTCATCTTTTATGCTCAGTTTAAGTGTATTTTCTTCACATTCAAAATTCACGTGGGCGTTTTTGCATTTGGCGTGCTTGACGCAGTTCTGCAAAGACTCTTGCACAATTCGGTAGGCGTTGATTTTAATGTCACCTTCCAAACTGTCCCACTCCATAAGGGAATCGTAAGTAAAAGAACATGTTATCCCAGAAGACGCTCCAATGGAGTTGATCATATCTTCTAGGGAAACAATAAAGTTATGAATTTTTTGATAAGAAGCATTGTTCAGTTCGTGCGAAATGGTTCGGATTTCTTCTTCCGTATCCCGTAATTTTTCGATGAGCTCGGCGCGTTGCTCTACGGATTTTTCGTCTGCCATTTCGTTAAGGCCTGTGAGCACCAGACGGATGCCCAGCATTTCACCCAAAACCCCATCATGCAGTTCTTCGGAGATGCGCTTTTGTTCTAGTTTTTTGCCTTCTTCAAATTTACCCTGTTGGGCCAACATTAAGTTGTAGATTTCCTGATTGCTCTCCTGTTGTTTTTGTTGGAACTTGAGTCGGTTGTTGCTAACACGTTGGGCAATAATGGTAAACAGGGAAATTCCCAAAAGAATAAGTCCGAGCGCAACGCCTATCCATATCTGTTTTTGTCGGGAAAGCACTTCGTTTTCTTCAATTATTTGGTCCGTTTCTAAACGTACCCGCGCAAACTTATCCCGTTTGGCACGTTCTTCTTCTTTTATTTGTTCGGCAAGGTTGTAGTAGTCCGTGGAATAGGCCAAAGCATTGTTGGGGTCCATAGTTGTTAGTGACTTAAGCACCTCTAAACGTCGGTCATTGTTTTGGGTCTCTTTTGCAAATTCGTTGGCTTCTCGGGCTAGAACTATTGCTGTATCTCTTTTATTTTGGGCTACAAGTAATTCGGCCAGATATTGTTTGGTACGCCCCATATCACGGGTTTCATCAATATCATTATAGATTTTAATAGCTTCTAAATATCGTTGATTTAAGTCTTTGCTAATTTCTCCTATCTTAAATCTTGAGCGAGTATGACTGACTAAAGCAATCCCATATAGACTAGGGTTCGTCTTTTTGAATTCAGGTTCTTTGAAAAGTACTTCATAGGCGTCTATGGCCTTGTTATAATCCTCTTTCCTTACAAGCGTATGTGCAATGTTATTTTGGTTTTGCCATTTTAGTCTGTTGTTATCTATTTTTTCTAGATAACTGCCTGCTTTTTGGAAATATTCTAAAGCTTTTTCTTCATTATTTTGACCACTTGAAATTATTCCCATTAGATTGTAGCTATCATACAAACTTCTCTCATTATCTAACTCATCAAATATTTTAATAGCTTTTGTTGCATTACTTTCACCACCCAGGTAATCTTTTAGGTCTTTTTGGGCTCTAGCCATTCCATAAAGCATTCTAGCTTTAGAGTATTCTGATAACGAATCACTTGGTAAACGATTAAAACTTTGGTGAGCTAGTTGGTATTCATAATAACAACTGTCAATTACGTCATAGTACCGAAAAAAAGCTGCCATGTCCCATTGGGCTTCTCCCAAGATTTTAAAATTTTCAGAATTAAGGGCAAGGTTGGAAAGCTCTTGATTTATTTCACGAAAGAAAAGTGAATCTTTCAAACGATATCCTACCATTGAAATTTGTGATAGATTTTTTAGATAGGTAGAGTCGCTTTCGAATCGTTTTAGTTCATTGTAGCCTTCATGTAAATATTGTTTACGAACATTATTGGAAAGTTCTAAGCTGTCTTTGGCTATCTTTATTTTTTTTACGGCTTGTATCATAGGAGAATTCATCGCCTGTACATCATCACTTGTGGATTGCTTACAAGCGAAAAAAATTGATACTAAGAGAAGTAACCGTATTTTTTTCAATAGTGTTTGGTTGAAAAATAGGGCAAAAGCCTCGTTCTTTTACTACAAGGTACTAAAAAACCCCAATACTAAATAGTTTGGGGTTTTGATTTATTTAAGATGTTTAGTTGTATCTATGGAAGCCCTTAAGTTCTACCATTGTCATTATCAACTTGGCCATCTACAGAATTTTCATCAATTTTCAAGGTTTCAAACAGGGCTTCTGTTTCTTCTACATTGGTTTCTGCTTCACAAGAGAAAAGACCCATTGAAAATACGGCTACTGCCAAAATACCAAATACTTTTTTCATAATACTACCGTTTAATGTTTAGATAAGTTTAGTTTTCCTGGTGGCTAATTTATTTTCGACCTCTTTTTTAGCCAGTCCTAAACAAAACATCTTAGTATATAACGCAGAAATGCGGGTATTTGGGCTTATTCTGAGAGAATTAGCTTAATTAGATGCGCCTACAGCCTTTTTGGAGAGTTTTTCTTTGAGTTGGTCTATGCGCTCCCTGTACTTTTTGGAAAAAGGGATTTCTTGCTCTTTGGGATTACGAAGCGTACACAGATTTTTACCATAATTAATGCGCGAAACATAGCGGCTGTTCAGAATATAGCTCTGGTGGATTCGGATAAAGTTTTCTGGCAACTTCTCTTCAAAGGATTTAAGCGTCTTAAAGGCACTCACCACATTGCCGTTGGCCAAAAAGAAGTCCGTACTGTTGTTATCCGATTTTAAATAGAGAATCTCCTTGGTGTCCAGATAGCGGTAATCGTTATAGGACTTCAGGCAAATTGTAGATGGGAAATTCTCTTTTGGGTGCTGCTTTCGCAGTTTAAAAATGGTCTTTCGAATATCAAACTCGTTGTGGGGTAAAATCCAATAATCGAAAAAGCCACTTTTTATGGCATTATATGCATATTTAGTAGATGAAGAATACCCAATAATCAAAGGAAGTGAGTTCATGTATTGACTCAACTCGGTCACCATTTGAAAGTAGGACATGCTATCATTATTCAAATTGACCAGAACGACATCGGGGGAGTATTTTAAAATGATATTCAACCCTTCCACCGAGTTGTGGGCCAAACCAGCAAATACAAAATCTTCAAACTCCTCAAGATACACTTGAAGTTGGAGCTTGGAACTGGCATCCGAATCTATTATGGTGTAGGTATAATCCATGCGTAAAACACTGGGTGCAAGTTACTAAGGGCTAAAAAAACCCCATTGCACTTTTACCTTAAAAAAACTATGGATTTCCCTTAAAAACTATGATTTTTCTTTCTTATTTGGGAGTTTTCCCTCAAAAAATCAGTTTTCTGGGGTGAATTCGATGGCCCCAAGGTCGGGATTGCCCTCTCGTAAAGTTCCTAAAATATCGTTGGGGAAAAGGATAAGAAAACTAGCATCGCCTGCATCGATGGCGTCGGAATTTGGTCCAATGGAAAATTGGTTCTGAAAGGGTGCTTCAAAATCCATTTCACCATTCAGGATACTATTCTGGTACAAGTTTTCATCATCAAAGTTGTACAAAGGGTTGCTTTGAAAGCTGTTGTTGGTATCATTAAATTGAATGGCCGTATTCCGAAATACAAAATTGAACAGAAAGTTGGCATCCTCAATCAAAGAAAGTTCCAAGCGGGAAGAACCATCCACAATACAGTTGCTAAAATTGGCTTGCTCCAAATCGGAACTGCTATTGTCCAACAAAAGGGCCACACCCGCTCTAGGGCCGTTGCCCCAATAATTGGCCAGGGTGCAATGTACAAATTGATGGTTACCTCCGGCGGTTAGCCTTACCGAGGTGCCACCGGCTCCGCCAAACAAAGAATTGGAAGCTGTTATGCGTGAACTTGAGGCCCAGAGGTTGAACTCCAAACTGTTCGTGATTTGCGTATTATTTAGGGTTAGGGTAGGAGAGGGATTGGTCAGCTCACCTTCTACTAATAATCCAGCCGTAGCATTTTTAAGGGTTAGGTTCTGGATGGTATTGCCCACACTCCCGGAGCGAATCCAAATGGAGCCCCATTGGCCTGGCACGTTGGCAAAGTCAGGTTCCAGACGGTCTCCCTCAAAGATGATTTCATTTTCCAAAAGCTCAGGGTCCTCACTCTGCGCCCCATTAACTTGTAAAGAGGCTCCCGATTCGACCACAATCCCAGAATCGCTATGGAAATGTACCCGGGTTCCTGCATCCATGCTCAAAGTGTTTCCTGTGCCAACGGCTGCATAGCCGTAAATTACGTAGGGCTTTTCATTGGTGAAGTTGAGTTCTTCTGGTTCCAGATAGAAACCTTCCAACCTAATTTCATTTCTTTGTTCATCCGTTCCAATAGGGATGGTCTCGCGGGTTCCATTCGCATCGGTGGCTGGATATAGGAAAACGGCATCTTTTACTAAAGTAACTAGTTCTACATGCTGTTGGGACGTGCCTTCACCAAACAGGATACGGTCCGTGTTCAAGAACTCATTTGCCCCAGTTGGAGCAACATCAAATGTGGTTTCTACAAAAACAAAAAGACTATCCCGCGCTAAAAGCGGAATATCAACGAATTCTTTGCCAGCTACCCCATCTACGTTAAGCCGATAGCTACTGTCCAAGCCACCTTCCAAACCCACGAAGGGAATGGAAATATCTCGATTGAGCCCATTGTACACCTTTAAGGTGTAGGTGCTGCTCCCAATATTGGTAAATACTGTATCCAAAAAAACAGTGTCTTTGGAAAAGGTGAGGTTGCCTGTATTGGGTTCAAAATTGAAATCTTCCCGGCACGAACCCCAAATGAGTGCTGACAGTATCAGCAGGATAAAAAGAGTGTATTTTAGGAACTTTTGGGCCACATTATTGAAATAGGGTAGCAATATGCTCTGGTACACGTTTGGGCCTAAAGGTAGATGCATCCAAAAGGCACCAATCCGTACTAGCCTTAACTAAAAGAGCATTGGTTTTATTGTCCAAAATTTCAACGATTCTCGTAGAAATAGGGCCTTTGTTTTCGGCAATATGGGTTTTTAGAATCAGAACGTTATCCAAAACTGCGGACTTGAAATAGTTCACCTCATGTTTGCGAACCACCCAAATGAGCTCGCTCCTTACTTGGGGAGAAGTCACTTTTTCCCAGTGTTCTTTTGAGATTTGCTGCACCCAATCAATGTACCGGATGTTGTTCACATGATTGAGTTCATCCAAGTCCTGTTGCTGTACAGTGAGCGTTTTCTCGTAGAATTGCATCCGCTATTTTTTTCGAATAGTGACCTCGAAAAGTTTGTCCCAATTCTTTCCGGTGACAAAGAAAGAGCCTCTTTCTTTATGATAGGCCACACCGTTCAGTACAGAATTGATATCATCCCACTGAGGACCTTTGGTGACCTGGGACTTGAGTCCACCAAAATTAACGACACCTTCAATGGCCCCGGAAGTGGCATCAATGATCATCATACTTTCTTTTTGGTACACATTGGCATAAATTTTACCATCCACATATTCCAGTTCGTTGGCCTTATTAAAGATGGATTTGTTGGTCACGGTCTCAATATAGCCCACTTCTTGAAGGGTTTCTGGGTCCAAATGCCAAATACGCTCTGTACCATCGCTTTTGTAGATTTGTTTTCCGTCATTGCAAAGACCCCAGCCTTCACGGCTTTCTCCATAACTAAAGTTCTTGATTTTTTCCAGGTTGTTGGGATTGTAGACATAGCCAATACCACTCTGCCAGGTGAGTTGATATAATTTGTTGTTGATTAAGGTTATACCCTCTCCAAAAACAGTTTCATCCAAGTCAATTTTTTGTAAGACCTCGCCGGTTTTAAAATTCACCTTTCGTACCGTTGAAGCACCTTTCTTTCCTGTGCTTTCGTAAAGAGTATCATTGGCAAATTCCAAACCTTGGGTATACGCCGATGGGTCGTGGGGATAGGTATTTAAAATCTCATAGGTATAAATGTCTGGCGAGGTAGCAGCCAACAATTGGATTTTCTTTGATATTTCTATGGAAGCACCATCGTCATAATTAACGTTGGCCTTAATGAGCTTGTTCCCCAGAGTTTCGGAAGCCAAGGTAATTTTTCCATCAGAAAGGGATATCTCTTGGTTGTCCAAGCTATATGTAATACTGTTTATTTCCAGATTTTTTTTGTTGCCCAAAGCAACTCCGATTCGTTCCCCGTTTTGGATTTTCTTCTTGTTTCCTTCCAATTGGATTTCAAAAAAAGTGGTGGGGTCCCCCTTTCCGCCACAGGCCATGAAAAAAAGAACAAATCCAGCGCAGATTAGTTTCGTCATGGTTTTCAATGCTTTATTCATTACAAATCAGTCTTGCTCGAAATTAAGGATCAAATAGGATTGTGGCAAATTTAAAAGGTCGTATATTTGCATTTGGCAAGTCCTACACGACCAGCTCCTGCAAAATCCCCCAGGGCGGGAACGCAGCAAGGGTATGCGGTCGTAGCGGTGCGATGTAGGTAGCTTGCCTTTTTTTGTTCCCTAAATTTACCTAACTATGCACGGTTTCCTTGCAAAATTGGTGTTCCATGGATAACAAAGTTGTGTTGATAACCGGAGGTTCTTCGGGCATTGGAAAGGCTATCGGTATCTTTTTGACCGAAAAGGGATTTAAGGTGTACGGTACAGCACGGGACGTGCAAAAATATCCAGAATTCAAAGCTTTTAAACTGATTGACCTTGATGTTCGAAACGATTCAAGTGCTCAACAGGCTGTAGCACGCGTATTGGAAAAAGAGGGAAGATTGGACATTTTGATTAACAATGCGGGTGTGGGGATTACTGGTCCGGTCGAGGAAACCCCTCAAGATGCCATTGATAATGTTTTCAATATTAACTTTTATGGACCAGTACGCATGATGAAGGCCGTGCTTCCGCAGATGCGTGAGCAAAATTCTGGACTTATCATTAACATTACTTCCATTGCTGGGTTTATGGGATTACCTTACCGGGGCTTTTATTCTGCTTCAAAAGGCGCTCTGGGCATACTTACAGAAAGCATTCGAATGGAGACCAAGGGTTTTGGTATCAAAATAACCGATGTGGCGCCAGGGGATTTTGCCACTAATATTGCTGCAGGACGCTATCATGCTCCACTCTTGGAAGATTCACCATACAAGGAACCTTATTCCAGTGCACTCTCTTCTATGGATGCACATGTGGATTCTGGGGGTGACCCCATTGATGTAGCGAAAAAGATTTATTCAATTATCCAACAGGACCATCCCAAGGTGCATAACCCCGTTGGTGCTTTTTTACAGAAGTTTTCCTTGAACTTAAAACGCATACTTCCCGATAAATTATACGAAAAACTTTTGCTCAACCATTACAAGCTGTAGCGTGATGGCATGTTTTTTGATTCAGTAAAAACATGGTAAAAAGTATACGATTATTCACGATTTGCGTCATTGGCTCATTCGCTTTCCTTTTCAGCGGATGCGATGAGATTTTCGAATGTGTTTTTAACATCAATCCAGAGATTAACGAAAGGCAATTACTTGTGGGCGTGGTTGGGGAACGATATAGGGAGCGAATCACTGCTCAAATCAACAATGAGGTCAACGATAACGATTACGACTATTTTTTTGATGTGATTGGTGATCTTCCGCCAGGAATTTTTGTAGATTTTAACAGAAGATCTGTAGATATTTTCGGGATTCCAGAAGAATCTGGTGATTATAGATTCCAAGTAGAACTTTTTGTGGAACGATTTGACATAAACGGATTCGATGGTAGCCCCACCTGTTCTGAATCTACCGTGCGTGAGTTTACCCTTCAGGTTTTGGATTAACTTTTGGCATTCGGGATTTCCTTAGTCTGCAGTTCCCCAAGCAAACCTTTCACGATCATAAATTAGTCAGTTTTGCCGTAAAAGCCGTTTGTCGATATGGTATTTTTCACCTTTTGTAATTAGGGTATTGGTAATATTATCTGGGTTTCTATAATAAATTGAAGTTTTGCCTTTCAAGTAGTTTTACTTTGTAGTTTATTCCTTAAATTTAAGTAAGCTAATTCAGGTTGCATTAACCCAACCACCAAAAAACGAACCGTACTGATGCCCCTTTCCTTTAGGAAGTCAATATTTCTATTCCTATCATTCCTATCCCTGGGTAAGTTTGCAATGTTGCATGGGCAAAGTATGCCAGTGGACTCCCTTTATTTATGGTTTGACGAACAAATCGGACTCTTAAATTCCGGGCTCTATGCATCACAGGAATATGTTGAGGAGTATCAGGTTATCAATGATAAACACCGATTTTTTGAGTCTCCCAATTACTTGACAGGAACACTTTGGTCCCAAGAGACCCCTTATCATCAGATTTTTTTGAAATACGATTTATTTGAAGACCAATTGATTGTATACCCCAAAGGATTGGAAGGTGCCTCAGCCGTGAAACTTACTCTGGCCGCGGTAGATAGTTTTCAAGTTCAAAATAGAAAGTTTATTAAAAAAGCTACAGTTGATAGTAAGTCCAAGGCCATAACCGGTTTTTTTGAAGTGCTTTCCAAAGGTTCGGACTATGTTCTACTAAAGAAACACAGAAAAACAGATGTGCGTAAGCTCAACCGAAACAGAGTGTATTACGAGTTTAAGGACAAGAATGAATATGCGGTAGAGTATAGGGGTGTTTTTTATCCAGTTGCCAACAAGAGGGATGTCTTGACCATTTTTCCACTTTCCAAAGACTTTCAACGGGAGCTTTTGGCCAAGAGAAAAGGAAATCAACTTACGGATACTGGACTTCGAGTGCTTTTAAGGGAAATAGAAACCTATTTAACAAAAAAAATCGGTTAGAAAAGTATGCAAAGAATTTTCTGGGTATTTACGTTTTTGCTCCCTTTTTTGCTCCTTTCCCAGGAAGGCACTTCTACTATCTCGCTAACTCTTCAAGATAAAACTCCTTCGGAGATTATTCAACAGGTGGAAGAGCAAACGGAATTTCAGTTCTTTTATGTTGAGGAATGGTTGGGGACAAAAAGAGTCTCAGGAAATTTTGAAGAAGTGGCTCTTTCCCAAATACTTGATTTCCTGTTTGAAGAAACGAATATTCAATACCACTTGGGACCTGATAAAAGGATATATCTCATTCGTAATCAAGTAATCTACGATGAATTACCTACCGGTTTTTTTGGTAATAAAACCACGTTGCTGGATACCGTTGCAGAAATACGAACAGAGGAGGATACCAACCCGATATTCCTGAACTTGGATAAGTTGGATGGACCATTGGAAACCCGGACGGTACGAATAGGTAAGGCCAGTCCGCAGGCCGGTAACAGAACCTATACACTGACAGGATTTGCAAGGTCCAACTCCACCAGTGAGCCCGTTCCTAATTTGGCCATTGTCGTAAAAGGGGGTGAGGACGGAACGGTGACCAACCTCCAAGGATATTACGAGATTGAGCTGCCTTATGGAAAAAATACCTTGATTACTAAATCTTTGGGTTTTGCAGATACGGAAACCCATGTTATCATGTTCAATAATGGGCGTTATGACTTTGCTTTGAACGAAAGCTTAGAACAGTTGGAAGAAGTAATCGTTGAAGGTTCCGCTAGGACCAATGTAGAGGATGCCACTACCGGTTCAAATCAAATTCTTTCTGAAGAGACCAAAAATATCCCTCTGGTTCTCGGTGAACGGGATGTTTTAAAAGTAGCAACGACCTTACCAGGTATTACAACGGCAGGTGAAGGTGCGGCAGGATTTAATGTTAGGGGTGGGAATACAGACCAGAACCTAATACTCCTTGATGGAGCGGTAATCTATAATCCTTCTCATTTCTTTGGGATTTTTCAAGCACTGAATCCGTTTGCGGTAAAAGATGCCATCATTTATAAAGGAAATATCCCGGCCCGTTTTGGAGGAAGGTTATCTTCGGTATTTGATATTTCAACCAAAGATGGCAATACGTCAAATTTTTCCGCAGAGGCTTCTATTGGACCAGTGACTAGCAATGTGGTTTTGGAAACCCCCATTGTAAAAGATAAGGCCTCTTTGCTGATTGGGGGAAGGGGAACCTATTCGGATTGGATTCTACGTTCCTTAGATGATGAAGCCTTAAATAACAGTGAGGCATCATTTTATGACCTCATTGCCAAGTACACGCACAAACTGGATGATAACAACAGCTTGAGTGCCACCGCCTATTACAGTAGGGACAATTTTAGCATTACTTCGGATTCCTTATTCGGGTTTGGAAACCGTATGGCCTCTTTGCAATGGGATCGAAAGTTTAGTGAAAAAACAAAAGGGCAATTGGTTTTGACTAATAGTCAATACAATTTTGATATTGAATTTGATGGAAATTCGAATCAGGATTTTGAATTGGGATATACCATAAACGAAACAGAGGCAAAACTGAACTTTGTCCACATTTTAAACGATAAGCATACGCTGGATTTTGGTATTTCCTCAAAACTTTACCTGGTAGACCCTGGCAATCGTGATCCCTTAAATAGTGAATCGGTCATTGAATCCCTTGAAATCCCACGTGAAAAGGGCCTGGAATCCGCCGTTTTTATCTCGGATAATTTTAAGTTTAGCGAAAAGCTTCTTATTGATGCAGGGCTACGAGTATCCATTTTTTCAGCCTTGGGTCCGTCTACCCAAAGAATATATCAGGAGGGCCTACCGCTTAGCGAGGGCACTTTGGTGGAGGAGCGCGAATTTGGTTCAGGTGAATTTATTACTACCTACGCAGGACCGGAATTCAGATTTTCAGCACGATACTTGTTGGCCCCAGATTTATCTGTCAAAGCCAGTTTCAATAATACGTTTCAGTATATTCACACCCTTTCCAATACTACTACTGTATCTCCCATAGACACTTGGAAGCTTTCGGATACGAACATTGAACCGGCGCAGGCCTTTCAGTACTCTTTGGGCTTATATAAAAACCTTCAAGAAGATATGTACGAGCTTAGCCTTGAAGGGTATTACAAAACATCCGACAATGTACTGGACTTTAAAGTGGGTGCAGATTTGCTGTTAAATGAAGAGATAGAACAAGAGGTCTTACAGGGCGAAGGAAAGGCATATGGGGTGGAACTATTAATGAGAAAGAATAGGGGTAAACTTAATGGTTGGTTGGGGTATACCTATTCCCGTACCTTTTTGAAATTTGACAGTGAGTTTAGAGAAGAGCGTATTAACGATGGGGATTTCTTCCCTTCCAATTTTGATAGACCACATGACGTCAGCCTGGTCGCCAACTATAAACTGACAAGAAGGTTTAGCCTTTCAACAAATTTTGTTTACCAGACAGGAAGGCCGATTACCTTCCCGGTAGGCTCTTTTAATTTTAATAATTCAGAGTTTGTTCTTTTCAGTAACCGAAACGAATTTCGGATACCGGATTACTACCGATTGGATATTGGTCTAAACATTGAGGGAAACCATAAAATAAAAAAGTTTGCCCATAGCTTTTGGACAATTTCAATATATAATGTTTTAGGTCGAAATAACCCGTACTCCGTTTTTTTTCTAACAGAGAATGGTGAAGTAAAGGCGTTGCAAAGTTCCATTTTTGCTATCCCTATTCCTTCGATAACCTATAATTTCAAATTTTAGTAGATGAGAAAAGGCACTATTTCAACATATTTTAGCTCTACTTTTTTAGTAGGTTCTATGGTATTGTCTTTACTTTTTACTTCGTGTGTAGAGACTTTTGAGCCTGAAACCGAGATTTTTGAAAGTGCTCTTATTGTTGAGGCAACCATTACAAATGAAAACAAAAGACAGCAGGTTCTGTTAACGCGGACCTTTAGGTTGGAAGAAAACGGCCCTAATCCAGAATCTTCAGCTACTGTCCGTATTGTTGATGACCAACAACGTGAGTTTGTTTTTGAAGAAGTAGAACCCGGAAGGTATTTATCAACTCAGGTATTTGCCGCTGAACCCAACAGAGAATACCAGCTTTCCATAGCAACCTCGGATGGGAGAACATATGGTTCAGAGTCGGCCTCCCTTACCCCAGAATCCCAAATATTGGATTTATATGCATCTCGTGAAGAAAATACCAATGGTCAAGATGGTATCGCTATTTTGGTTGATAGCCAGGGAAATCAATCGGGCACCCAATCCTTTCGTTTTGAATATGAAGAAACCTATCAGATTATTGCTCCTAGATGGGTTGCTGTAGACGCGGTAGTGGTAAGGGAACGACCAAGTCCGGCTATTGTAGTCCTTGAACCCAAAACGGAGGAACAGCGGGTGTGCTACAACACCGAACTTTCCAATACCATAATCTTAGGGGATACGGAAGACACCAATCAAAACGGACTTATACGTTTTCCAGTTCGTTTTATTAGCAGTGATAATTTTATCATATCCCATAGGTACAGTATTCTCGTAAAACAATTTGCACAAACACGGGAAGCCTTTACCTTTTATGAAACTTTAAATGAATTTTCATCACAAACGGAAAGTTTGTTTTCTCAAGTGCAACCTGGTTTTTTAACAGGGAATGTAGTTTCGCTCGAAAGCGAATCCGAGAGTGTTCTTGGGTTTTTCGAAGTATCCTCTGTGACTTCACGAAGAATCTTTTTTGATTATGAGGATTTTTTCCCCGGGGAACCATTACCGCCCTATGCGAGTGATTGTAGTCTTGAGTTCACTCCCGACCTTTTGCCAAGTGCTCCCGGTGGGGCATCTCCATTGGTACAAGCCATAAACAGCCTCAGACAAAAATATGTGGAAGCCACTGGGGATGACAACCGGCCATTTATACTTGTGAATCGTCCATGCGGAGATTGCACAGCATTAGGAAGTAATGAAATACCTGAATTTTGGGAGGAATAATGAGGGCAAAAAGAAAATATAGTCAGGATATTCGGTCTTATTGGATTGGGTCGGTTTTTATCTGCTTCATGGTGTCAACAGGAATCTCCAGTGCCAACCAAACTATAACGGACCAATTCCCTAAGGAAAAAATATATGTGCATGTGAATTCTACAACCGCATTTGTTGGAGAGTATTTGTTGTACAGTATCTATTGTTTGGATGAAAAAACATTGCAGCCAAGTAAGCTCAGTAAGATTGCGTATGTTGATTTAATTAGCGAAGATGGGAAGCGGGTTTTTCATCATAAAGTCAGATTAAAGAATGGTCGTTCCTATGCTGACTTTTTTATTCCTACTGATGTGCTTTCCGGTAATTACAAACTGATTGGCTATACGCAGTGGATGCGAAACTTTGACCAAAGCGAGTTTTTCAGACAGAATATTACTATCATCAATCCATACTCGAGTAATCAAAATGTATTTTTAAAAGGAGTGGCAGACTCTCTGAATCAAGTATCCATCCAGACGGCTACAATACCTTTACAGGAGGGCAAGCCATCCAAGTTTTTTGGGGATGATTTGACAATCAAACTTGAATCCGATAGGTTTGGGGTTAGGGAAAAGGTGAGTTTCTTTTTGGCCTCCAAAACAAATGAAACCGATGAGTACAATGTATCTATCTCGGTTAGAAAAGTACCTGTGGTACCCTCTCCTAAACCCATACCCTCTTTTTCCTTGAGGGATTCTAAGCTTGAAAATGCCCTGAATGAAGGCTCCACCGTCCGTTCTTACCCATATTTACCAGAAATCAGGGGAGAGTTGCTTTCTGGAAAGGTTCTGGACAAAGAAACGTCAATGCCCATTCCAGAGGCAGGAGTTTCGCTTTCGATTCCGGAATTCAACTCGCATTTTAAAACCGCCCATACCAATGCGGATGGAAGTTTTCATTTTTCGATACAAAATGAATATGAAGGGGAGATAGCTGCAATCCAAATCCTTCAAGATATGAATGAGGCGTATAAGTTGGAGATGTTGGATAAGGAAAAGTTGGCAACGGAGGAAGTGGACTTCTTTTCATTTCAAATAACCCAACAGATGGAAGAGGACATTTTGGAGCGGAGCTTTCATAATCAAATAGAGAATGCTTTTTTTAGTGTAAAACCTGATACCGTACAAACAGTAAGTCCCAAAGTCCCTTTTTTCCTGGATAGTGGTTTGGAATATATACTGGATGATTATACAAGATTTGCAACCTTTCGGGAAACCGTGGTAGAGATTTTGGAGCATCTTTGGATAACACGGGAGTCTCCTGAAAAAAGAGTCTTTAAAGTACGAGTGAATCCGCCTTATACCGAATCGGATAAAAAACCTTTAGTGCTTATGGACGGACTCCAAGTTCTTAATCACGAAAAGCTTATGGAATATAATGCCAGGCAGATAGAAAAAGTATCTATTGGCCGGGGTCGATATGTTTTTGGTAAAGAGGTCTATGATGGGGTAATCAGCATAGAGACCTTTCAAAGGGATTATCGCCCACCATTCGACGGGATTTCTACCTTGGGAATAAAGCTTCGAAAGCCCCAAGCACCAAAGAAGTACTTTCAACAACGTTATTTGGACAATGACAGCGATGAAGGTAAAAGAATACCTGACTTCCGATATCAACTTTTATGGGAGCCTAAGGTAACGATGAATAACTCTAGAGTGTTTTCTTTTTTCACTTCAGATGTAAAAGGAAAGTTTGAACTGCATGTTGAGGGATTCTCAAAAACAGGAAATCCAATATCAGTAAGGGAGACCATCATGGTCGAGTAAAATACTTCGGTTCTTTAGCACTGCATTTATTTTACATCATTTTGAATGCAAAGGCCTCTTATTGTTGTACTTTAGCATTTAATCGGTGTACAACTCTTAATAATAATAACACGTATGAAATTTTTTATAGATACGGCCAACCTAGACCAGATTAAAGAAGCCCAACAACTTGGGGTTTTGGATGGGGTGACCACCAATCCTTCCCTTATGGCCAAGGAAGGGATTACGGGCAAAGAAAATATTCTTAAGCACTATGTAGATATATGTTCCATTGTGGATGGTGATGTTTCCGCAGAAGTAGTTTCCACAGATTTTGATGGCATGGTAAAAGAAGGGGAGGAGCTTGCTGCCCTTCACGAGCAAATTGTAGTTAAGGTCCCCATGATAAAAGATGGGGTGAAGGCGTTGAAATATTTTTCAGATAAGGGAATAAAAACAAATTGTACGTTGGTTTTCTCCCCAGGACAGGCCCTTCTTGCTGCAAAAGCGGGAGCTACCTATGTATCACCATTTATCGGTAGGTTGGACGATATATCAACGGATGGGCTTAATCTAATCTCCGAAATTCGGCTGATTTATGACAATTACGGTTTTGAGACGCAAATATTAGCCGCTTCGGTACGCCACACCATGCATGTTATTGATTGTGCTAAAATTGGTTCCGATGTAATGACAGGTCCGTTGTCGGCAATTGAAGGTTTATTAAAGCATCCTTTAACGGATATAGGTTTAGAGAAATTCTTAGCGGATTATAAGAAAGGAAATTCGTAGGATTACAGAATTAAAAAAAAACAGACCCTGAATTTTAATTCGGGGTTTTTTTATTTAAAAGGATTTGTAGAGATTGGCGAAGGCGTCCACAATCAGTGTGTCTTCTACAATGACACATTTGTTGAGTCCGTCCACAATCATAGCGGTTTGTACTTTTTCAAAATCTTCCCCTCTGAATTGTGTGCTTTTGTCCAGACCGTATTCCTCAAGTGTTTTCATCCATTGGGGCTCGGAGGTACGTATACTGATACCCACGAAATTATGGTCGGGATGTTTTTTCTTCAGCTTGGCTACATGGCCCAAAATGTTTTTTAAATGTTTCTTTTGGGTAGAGGTCCAAAAGTAGAAAACGGTTTTTTTCTTCTTACTGATTTCCTTTAGATCCACAGGTTCATTGTCTACGTTTCTTACTTGAAGATTTGGTAAACTTTTATTGGGTTGAAGACTTTGGATACCTTTATACAAATAGGCGATTTCTTTCTTGTGTTCCTCATCGGTCGAGAGTTTTTTAAACTTTTCTATAAAAATTCGCGACTCTTCATTGGTATTGTGCTCTTTAAGCAAATAATCCATAGCTACATTTCGGAAGAGGTTGTTTCTTATCTCAGGCACATCAACCAGACTATCCACCAAATGCAAAATATGCTTGTTAAAATGAAGATGGCTCATCATTACTTCCCCATGGGTGGCACACTCTTTCATACAAGACATATATGCCAGATTCCCCAAATGATGTTTCATAAAATCAAAATAGGGCCTAAAATACGTTAGGTTATGATCGTTGAGATTTAAGTTTTTTCGATAGCCATAAAAAGAGTCATCCAGGTCATTGATGGTTTCCTCTCCTGTTTTCTTTTTATGGTAAAAGGGATATTTTTCTTTGTAGAGATAAGTATTATAATCAATGGAAGCTTTAGCCATGGCGAACACCTTTTCAGTAAGGTTGTTCTCTTCTACCAATTCTTCCAGTTGTTGAATTTTCTTTGCCCGAAGTGAATCTATTTTATTGCTAAAACTATCTGGATCCAGTTTATACAGATTATAGACCATCATCTCCTCATTTTCATGCGCCAAAAACATTTCAACAAGAAAGTTGTTTATTTCGGAACCTTCGCCCGAAAAGACCAAAGATTCATCAAATTCAATGGTGTTCAATCGGATGAGAAGACTATCACCCTCCTGTAGGTATACATATTGAAGTTCCGGACTATGATCAAAATGATACAATCCTTCTTCTATTCCCTGTAGTTTAAAAGAAAAATGATCATTCTCATTCAGCTTGGCTGAATCAATGATCATATCATCTTTATATAGGACTACAAAATCACTTGTAGGATTGACAATTTCTCCACTGAGAATTACAGAAGGACATTCTTTAACCCCATCCGAGCAGGCAACTATGGATATAAAAGAGAGGCCGAGTAAAAGTCTAGTCATACAAAAATCTCCATCATATTCGACCTACAAAATTAAAAATACCTGACGACCGCCTTGTTAATGGCTAGTTAAATGTTGTAAAAGCTTGTTTTTCTGATTTTTAAATATCTCTGTTTCTATTGGAAATACGTAGGGGTTTTAGCTATTTTTGCCAAAAATTTTAAAAGATGTTATCAGTATCCAATTTATCGGTTCAATTTGGTAAAAGAGTATTGTTTGATGAGGTAAACGTTGCTTTTACAGAAGGTAACTGCTACGGCATTATTGGAGCAAATGGAGCAGGAAAATCAACCTTTTTAAAGATATTGTCCGGTAAGATTGACCCTACTTCAGGGCATGTGCATTTAGAACCGGGTAAACGTATGTCCATTTTGGAACAAAATCACAATGCCCATGATGAGCATCAGGTTTTGGAAACTGTGATTCGGGGGAACAAACCTTTGTTCGATATAAAAACTCAAATAGATGCACTTTATGCCGATTATACGGATGAAAATGCAGAAAAGATAGGGGAGCTTCAAGTGCAGTTTGAAGAAATGAATGGTTGGAATGCAGATAGTGATGCCGCAGCTCTTTTGTCAAACTTGGGTATAGCTGAGGATTTGCACTACACCCAAATGGCCGATTTGGATTCAAAATTAAAAGTACGAGTGCTTCTGGCCCAAGCCTTGTTTGGAAATCCAGATGTGCTGATAATGGATGAGCCTACCAATGACCTGGACTACGAAACCATACAATGGCTTGAAAATTTCTTGGCAAATTACGATAACACGGTAATCGTTGTGTCTCACGACAGGCACTTTTTGGATGCGGTCTGTACGAGTATCGCGGATATTGACTTTGGAAAAATAAATGTCTACTCGGGCAACTACACCTTCTGGTATCAAAGTAGCCAATTAGCGGCGAGGCAGCGAGCGCAGCAAAACAAAAAAGCCGAGGAGAAGGCAAAGGAGCTTCAAGAATTTATTCAACGTTTTAGTGCGAATGTTGCAAAAAGTAAGCAAGCTACTTCCCGCAAAAAAATGCTGGACAAGCTCAAAATTGACGAAATCAAACCTTCAAGTAGAAGATACCCTGCAATTATCTTTGAAAGGGAAAGAGAGGCCGGAGACCAAATATTGAACGTAGAAAAACTATATGCAACCTCTGATGACGGTGATGTGTTATTCCAGAATGTTGACATCAATCTAGCCAAGGGAGATAAAGTAGCCGTAATTTCAAGGGATTCAAGGGCAACATCAGCGTTCTACAATATTATTTCCGGCAAGACTAAAGCGGATAATGGAACCTACCGGTGGGGGGTAACCACAACCCAATCTTATTTGCCAGCTGATAATTCTGAGTACTTTGAAGAAGAAATCAACTTGGTGGATTGGCTAAGACAGTGGACCAAGACAGAGGAAGAGAGAGAAGAAGTATACGTGCGTGGGTTCTTGGGAAAAATGTTGTTCAGTGGAGAAGAGGCTTTGAAGAAAAGTACTGTTTTATCCGGAGGCGAAAAGGTACGATGTATGTTGAGCCGTATGATGCTTTTGCGCGCCAATGTTTTGCTGTTGGATGAACCTACCAACCACTTGGATTTGGAAAGTATTACTGCCTTCAACAACTCTTTAAAGAATTTTAAGGGTACTGTGCTATTAACAACACATGACCACGAGTTTGTGCAAACCGTTGCTAACAGAATCATAGAGATTACTCCAAAAGGAGTTATAGACCGTTATTTGAGCTTTGATGATTACATGTCCGATAAAAACATCAAGGCCCAACGTGAGAAAATGTACGAGATGGCGCCGGTCTAAACTAAGCGTTGAAATACTTGCTGTTCCAAATAGCCGGATTAAAGTTTTTGCCCAAAGCAAAGCCATAGAAAATTACCACGGAGGCGATACATTTGAACATGAAAAAGTAAATAATCCAGAACTCGGTGGCAGAGTCATTCTTGGAAAAAAGTCCGTTCGGCACCAATAAGGTAGTAAAATAGCTTATGAGTAAGGTAAATAAGGTTAGGTTTACAATACTCTTAAAGGGCCATACCAATACCTTTCTAAATGGACTAAGGTCATTGCCCCATTTGTGGATAAGATAGTAATAGCCGTTTCCTATAGGAGCGAACAATAAGGGGTCATCTTTGTCTTCCAGTTTAAAGAGTTTTGAGGGGGCCATAATTTTAAAACCTCTCATGGTAATATCATGCTCAGTCTCCATCTTCTTGATTTTGTCTATGGCCTTTTGAGGGATTTTCCCTTTAAAATACTTGGAATCCAAAAATCGTAATCGATAGTCAATACATATCTTTTTGATTTGTTCAATATGGAATATTCGAGGCGTTTCCAGTAAATCAAAAACAAAATTGTTTGCTTCAATGCCTTGTGGTGATATAAGTTCCTCGGCTATTTTTTCATCTATACTGGGAGCATCTAGAATGGCATGTACTTCTTCCAAGATTTGTTTTTCGGAAAGTTCCTTGTTTTTGAGCTGGGATAGGACACGCTCAATGTTGGTGTTTTGAAATATCATCGTTTTCTTCTTAGCAATATCTCAAAGTTAACCATTGGAAGGTGTCGAGGTCAATAGGAAAAGCAAATTAAAATGTTAACATTTTGTTAAAATAATAGTAATGTTCTCAAGTAGACATGCTTTTGATGTAAAAAAATGTAACTTACCGATGTTTTGTGCACTTAGTCGTACAAAAAGTGAACCCAAATAATCTTAGTTACCCCAAAGAACACTTAACATGAGCCCCCAAATCGTTAAAAGTTTACTTATAGTATCTTTATTTTTCTTTTCTAAACTTTCTGCCCAATCTACTGCTCTTATTCAAACTACGCCCACATCAAGTAATCATAGTTTGTTGATGGCGGCGGTCGAGGCAACCGAAATCAACGAGATTTTGGAAGAATCCGGACCATTTACGGTGTTTGCACCTTCAAATGCCGCATTTAAGCGCTTCTCTTCGGATAAGTTAGAAAAGCTAATGACTTCGTCTGATAAATCTGCACTAAAATCATTGGTAAGCTATCATATAGTGGCAGGTAAATTAACGGCTTCACGCATCCTTAAAGCGTTGTGTCGTGGTAACGGTAAAGCTTCTTTTACCACAATTCAAGGGAAAAAGTTACATGCCCACATGGACGGCTATGATATTGTTCTTACAGACCCCTTGGGAAACACGGCAAGAATAACGCAAGCCGATGTAAGTCAACGTAACGGTGTTGTGCATGAAATAGACAGTGTTATCGTGCCCACTCAGATGTAAAGGTCCACAATTATCTTAGTGAAGCTCCAAGTTTCGATTCGTAGTTCGCCTGTAACTTCTTCATGATTTTATTGATTTGCTTATCCGTCAAGGTTTTGTTTGTGTCTTGAAGTGTGAAACTAACAGCGTATGATTTTTTTCCTTTCGGTAATTTTTCACCCACATAGACATCAAATAGATTGATATTCTTGAGTAGCTTTTTTTCCGTTTGCCAGGCTATGTCATACACATTTTGAAAGCTGACATTGTCATCCAATAACAAAGCGAAATCTCTTGAAACCTCTGGGAATTTTGGAATTTCTTGATATGCAATTTCATTTCCCTGCAAAGTGTTCATAATCGCTTTCCAATCAAAATCAGCATACATTACGTCAACTTTCACATCCATTTTTTTGGCTATGGCCTTGTTGATTATACCATAACTGCATAAAACTTTTCCATTTTTTTTAGTGGTAAGACCTTCGGAAAAAATAGGATTATCAGATATTGGCTGTGTTTTTAAATCATGTAGTCCTAAACGTTTCAATAGGGCCTCAACAGTGCCTTTGAGAAAGAAGAAACTTGTGGGTGCACTGGTTACTGACCAATTTTCAGGCAAACGATTACCCGTAAGATAGAGTGAAAGATGAGGTTTTTCAACATAGGAATCGTTTACTTTGTGATAGGTAGTTCCAAATTCATAAAACTTAAGACGGTTTTGTTGTCTGTTTAGGTTGTACGCTATAGCTTCCAGTCCAGACGGCAGCATTGATGTGCGCATTACGGACAGGTCCATGCTGAGAGGATTAATCATGTCCACATAATCATTGGATGAGGTTGACACCCCTAAGTTTTCTTTGGAAACCAGGCTATTGGTCATAATTTCATAAAAACCGCGCGAAGCCAGCATGTTTCCAATAGTATCCTGAATGGTGTGGTTCTCCAATCTGGAAGTCACAGCAATGGAAGCATTGAGTTTTTGCTTGAAATCAATGTTGTTGTATCCGTATACGCGCAATATTTCTTCAATTACATCCACTTCCCGCTCAACATCCACACGGTAAAATGGTATGGTAAGGCCAAGTCCTGATTCAGTTACATTATTCACTTTAATTTCCAGAGAAGATAAAATGGACTTTATCGTATCCCTTGGAATTTCTTGGCCAATTAGGGAATTTATTTTTTCGAAGGTCAGGAAGACTTGTCGTTCCTTTGGTTTTTTTGGATATAAATCCACCACTTCAGAACTTATTTCCCCACCGGCTATTTCACGAATCAGTACAGCAGCCCTTTTAAGTGCATACTCGGTAGATTCAATATCAATCCCCCGCTCGAAACGGAACGAAGCATCCGTATTCAACCCGTGGCGTTTTGCCGTTTTCCGAATGGAAACTGGGTCAAAATACGCGCTTTCTAGAAATATGGCTGTAGTGTCTTCGGTTACCCCAGAATGAATGCCGCCGAAAACTCCAGCGATACACATAGGTTTTTCGCTATCGCAAATCATTAAATCTTCCTCATGTAGCTCACGTTCCACCCCATCCAAGGTCACAAATTTGGTACCCATGGCCAATCGCTTCACTTCTATTTTGCCTCCCTTTATCTTAATAGCATCAAAAGCATGAAGGGGCTGCCCCAGCTCATGCAACACATAATTTGTGGCATCAACCACGTTATTGATTGGAGAAAGTCCAATCGCATTCAATCTGTTTTTTAACCAATCAGGGGATTCTTGAACAATAAGATTGTTTATCGTTACCCCGCAGTATCTAGGGGCTAAATCATTATCCTCTACTTCCACATCAATTTTCAACGAACGATTGTCAATGGAAAAATTACTTGTCGAGGGGGTTAGTAGTCCCTTTTGTATTTCTTTTTGCTCCAGCCCCGCTTTTAAGTCTCTAGCAACGCCAAAATGGCTCATGGCGTCAGCTCGATTAGGTGTGAGGCCAATTTCAAAAACTTTGTCATGTTCCACTTCAAACACCTCACTACAAGGGCAGCCAGGTTCAAGAGATTCGCTGAGTATCATAATACCCTCATGACTGCTACCTAAGCCCAATTCGTCTTCTGCGCATATCATACCATGGCTCTCCTCTCCACGTATCTTTCCTTTTTTTATCTGCCATGGCTCGCCTTCAGCGGTGTAAAGCGTAGTGCCGATGGTAGCGACGGGGACTTTCTGCCCTGCCGCAACGTTGGGTGCACCACATACAATTTGTACGGACTCATCCAAACCAATATCTACAGAGGTAATCTTCAAACGGTCAGCATTTGGATGTTGTGAACAAGTCAAGACTTCACCCACTACAACACCCTCAAGTCCACCTTTTACGGACTCAAAATCAGAAATGCCCTCAACTTCAAGGCCTAAGTCCGTCAGAAGCTCTCCAGTTTCCTCAGCACTCCAATCGATACTCAAGAATTGCTTTAACCAGTTGTAAGAAATTTTCATACCCCAAATTTAAAGTGGACAAATATAAAACAATAGGGAAAGAGTTTCAATGTAAATAATTAACGGTGAAGTTACACCTAATGTAAGTTTTCTGAAGTATTTTCGATACTTAGGTAAATGACGATTTTATGAAAAAAGGAGTTCTTTTGGTATTGGTGGCCTTGTTTATGGCATGGTCTTGTAAAAAGGAAAGGGAAAGTATTTCATTGGCTGAAGGTGATTGGTGGGCGACAATGCAGGTTGATGCAAACCATAAGCTACCTTTTACTTTTAACATCTCTAAGAGTGGTGAGGGTAAATATAAACTGGAGATGTATAATGCGGATGAGGTAGTAGTGGTTGACGAAATCTCTTTTTCAAACGATAGTATTCACATTCAAATGCCTGTCTTTGAAGGCTATATCGCTGGGGTTTTTACTGAAAAGCAAATCGAAGGAAGCTTTATCAAAGAAAGTTTGGATAGAATAGTTCCATTTGAAGCAATTCATGGTAAAAAGGAGAGATTTTCCATTAAAGAGGAGCCCATTCAAAACATTTCTGGTATTTGGGAAACTTATTTTGAGCCAGGCACCGATGATCAATATGCGGCAAAAGGATTATTTGTACAGCAAGGAAGTAAGATAGAAGGCACCTTTAGAACTACTACTGGCGATTATCGCTATTTGGAAGGGGTCGTGGATGGTGATTCCTTGAAGTTATCTGCGTTCGATGGCGCTCATGTATTTCTTTTTACCGCTAAGATTAGTAAAGACTCGCTTGAAGGTATCTTTTTTTCCGGTAATCATTCAAAAGAAAAGTTTATCGCCAAAAGAAATGAAGCTTTTGAACTTCCGGATGCCAACAGTCTCACTTATTTAAAAGAGGGCTATGATTCCTTTGAGTTTTCTTTCCCCAATAGGCAAGGAGCATCGGTCAGTTTAAATGATTCACAATTTCAAAACAAACCTGTTGTGGTGCAGATTATGGGTTCATGGTGTCCCAACTGCTTGGATGAGACCAAATTTTATGTGGACTATCTAAAAGAAAATCCAGATTTGGATATTGAATTTATTGCCTTGGCTTTTGAATACGCCAAAACGGAAGATAGTGCTTGGAAAAGTATTGAGAGGCTGAAGGGGAGAATTGACATTCCGTATCCAATTTTATTGGCGCAATACGGAACTTCGAACAAAAAATTGGCCAATGAAAAGTTGCCAATGCTCAATCATGTGCTTTCATATCCAACTACTATATTTATCGATAGGAGAGGGGAGGTTATAAAAATTCATACTGGATTTAATGGACCTGCTACGGGAAGCAAGTACGAAGAGTACGTTATAGAATTTGAAAAAACGATACAAGAGCTGACGCAGGAAGAGGTTTCTGCTATATAATGGTGGATTTCCCTAAATCGATGTTCTCGTCGTTCATGATAAATGAATCATCGCTGTCCACAATATTATCGGCAATAAAGTCACCTACCTGATTGGTTCCGTAAGGACTATTCTCCTTCAAATCAGGAGTTACAACGCCTTTAAGAAGCGCTTTGTCCACTGCCTCCTTTACTGCCATAGCCTCTTCAAAAAGCCCCTGTTGCTCTAACAGCATAGCTGCAGATAAAATGGAAGCGATAGGATTGGCAATATTCATTCCTTTGGCTTGAGGATAAGAGCCATGGATAGGCTCAAAAAGCGCATGTTCCTCACCAACGGAAGCTGAGGCTAAAAGACCAATTGAACCGCCAATTACACTAGCCTCATCCGAAAGGATATCTCCAAACATATTTTCGGTAAGAATAACATCAAACTGTCCCGGATTCAAAACAAGTTGCATCGCAGCATTGTCCACAAACAAGAAATCCAAGGTAACCTCAGGATAGCTTTCTCCTATTTTTGAAACGACCTTTCTCCACAATCGTGATGATTCCAAAACATTAGCTTTGTCGACCAAAGTAAGTTTCCCATCACGATTTTTGGCAGCCTTGAAGGCTAAATGGGCAATTCTACTAATTTCTTTTTCCGAATATTCGCAAAGGTCTGACGAGACAGTACCTTTCTCATTCGTCTTTTTTTCGCCGAAGTAAATACCTCCAGTGAGCTCCCGATAGATGATAAAATCAGTGCCATAAATTATCTCTTTTTTAAGAGGGGATTTTTCCAACAATGCCGAATAGGCTTTAATGGGTCGTATATTGGCAAAAAGACCTAAGGATTTCCTAAGTTCCAACAAACCCTGTTCAGGTCTTATCTTTGCCTGAGGGTCATTGTCATATTTTGGGTCGCCAATTGCTCCAAATAGAATTGCGTCGGAGTCCTGACAAAGCGTTAGAGTGTTTTCAGGAAGAGGAGAGCCAAAACGGTCAATTGCATTAGCTCCAACGGCCGCTTCCTTATAAATAAATTGATGATTGAAGGTCTCTTCTACGGCCTGCAAGCATTTCACTGCTTGTGTCAATACTTCTGGTCCAATTCCATCTCCAGGCAATAATGCAATGTTGAGCTTCATTAGCGACTACTATTCTTGAGTTAAGTAGGTTTGTCCGATTTGGTAAACTACTATTTATGCGATGTTGGCAATGCTTACATCACTAGTCTCGATGATTTTATGAATATCCTCATCGAAAATTTCCTTTTGTCTATCAGCAAACTTCAAAAAGTTCTCATAAACCACGTCCAGCTGTAATTTTGTCAATTCGTATCCGACATTTTTGGCCCTGTAGGCCAAAGCGGCTCTACCACTTCGCGCCGTTAATACTATAGATGATTGACTTACTCCAACATCTTTAGGGTCTATAATCTCATAAGTTTCCCGTTGCTTGATCACACCATCTTGGTGTATTCCAGAACTATGTGCAAAGGCGTTGGAACCTACGATAGCCTTGTTGGGTTGTACTGGCATCCCCATTTTTTGTGAGACCATTAGACTGGTATCATAAAGCAAGGTACTGTTGATATCTGTATCCAAATTCAAATAGGGGTGTTGTCTAAGAATCATGACCACCTCTTCCAAAGATGTATTCCCAGCTCTTTCTCCGATTCCGTTAATAGTACACTCAATCTGTCTTGCTCCATTAACTACTCCAGAAATTGAGTTTGCCGTAGCCAAACCTA
>JBCDAX010000009.1:0-126604 GCA_039184805.1 Bacteroidota bacterium
CATGGCGACGGGGTTCACCCCTTCCCATCCCGAACAGGGAAGTTAAGCCCGTTTGCGCCGATGGTACTGCCACACAAGGTGGGAGAGTAGGTAGCCGCCTTCCTCGAGGCCCTTCACAATATGTGAAGGGCCTTTTTTATTTTATTAAGTTGTTATCTTTAGCAAAACTTACACACCATGCTAAGGACTAAATCTTTCATTCTTCTTTTTCTAGTTTCTTCATTTTCATTTTCACAGCAAAACTCAATAAAAGCATTAGTTGGAGGCACGTTGATAGACGGCTTTGGTTCAGATCCAATTAAAAATAGTGTCATTATTATAGAGGGAGAGAGAATAAAAGAAATAGGTACGTTAGAAACATTGCCTATTCCAGAAAATGCTGAAGTAATTTCAACGGAAGGGATGAGCGTTCTTCCTGGACTATGGGACATGCATGTTCACACGATGATTAACGGACATGCAAACTATTCATATTGGGACAAGGTTTATCCACCATTGTTTGAAGATGTAATTATGCCCGCTTCGGCGCATCAATTATTAATGGCTGGTGTAACCAGTGCACGGGATTTAGGAGCTCCTTTAAGAGAAAGTATTTCTGTAAGAGATAGGATTAACAACGGAGAAATTCCTGGAGCAACGCTTTACGTTTCAGGTCCATTCATCCAGCATAAACCTTACCCAGGGACTGAAGCCTTCCGATGGGGCGTAAATGGTCCAGAAGATGGAAAGAAAAAAGTCAGAAAATTGGCAAATGCTGGAGTGGATGTGATCAAATTAATTGACCATGACCAAATGACCATAGAAGAATTGAGGGCAGTAGTAGATGAAGCCCATAAAAACAATCTTAAAGTAGTGGCGCATGGTCATCGACCAGAAGAAATTCGGAGGGGAATCGCGGTAGGTGTAGATTGTTTTGAACATACTGGATTATCTTCTGCTCCAAAATATCCCAGTGATGTTATGGAAGCCATTAAAGAACGGACTGCTCAAATGAACAAGGGACCTCTTTTTTGGTGTCCTACAGTAGAGGGCCTATACAATTACGAGTATGTTCGTGATAATCCAGAAAAATTGGACAACAATTCGTGGCATTTGGGTTTGCCAGATAGTGTTATTGCGGATATAAAAAATAGCATTAAGCACCCAGATAGACTACCTTATTTTCAATTAACTCCGTCTAGAAAGCCAACATTACAGACCAAAATTCAACAATTATTGGATGCAGGGGTAGTCCTAATGATTGGTACGGATAGTGGAATACCGATGAAATTCCATAGTCAGTCCACTTGGAACGAGTTGGATGTATGGGTAAACGAGTTTGGAATTGATCCTATGTATGCTATCAGGGCCGCTACATATTGGCCTGCGCTTTGGATGGGTGTTGCCAATGATGTAGGTACCATAACACCTGGAAAATATGCTGATATCATTGCTGTTGATGGAGATGTTTTGAGATATATCAGTCTGCTTCAAGATGTAGATATGGTCATAAAGCACGGTAAACGTTACAAATAAATCTTGGCTCCAAACCCCAAATCTGTTTTAATAGAAGAGAAATGGAATGCATATTCCCACGGCTTGGGAATTTTGCTTTCTATTCTGGGGTTTATCTTTTTCCTTCAAAAGGATTTGAATCGAGAACCTTTCCTTCTGAAAAGTATTGTTGCATATGGTATTTCGTTGATTCTTCTTTTTACTGCCTCGACACTTTATCACGCAGTCCAAAACCCTAAGATCAAAAGAAAGCTACGGGTTGTTGACCATATAAGTATTTACTACTTAATTGCAGGCACGTATACCCCGGTGTGTTTATTACTGCTTGAAGATTCCAAAGGATGGTTGTTGTTTTATATGGTTTGGAGTATTGCTTTGCTAGGCACTATTTTAAAGATTTTCTTTACCGGAAAATTTGAAGTTTTCTCTTTAATACTATATGGTGTGATGGGTTGGCTGATTGTACTGGATTATGATGGTTTAATGGAACGTGTTTCTGGCGAGGACCTACTTTGGCTAGCTTTGGGAGGTGCTTTTTATACTATAGGTATTTTATTTTACGCAATTCGCAAAATCCCGTTCAATCATTTTATATGGCATCTATTTGTGTTGGGAGGAGCCATAAGTCATTGGGTTTTTATCCAGCGATTATTTTTTGCCTGAAGGTTGTATTGAAAATGGCAAGAATACATTCGCTTTTTCCAAAGAAGATTTAGAAGTTTGAAAGGTTGCTGCTACACAAAGTAGGCTAGAATCATTCCCAAGGTAATTAGACCTAATTTTCTAAGATTAAATGCATGTTCTTGTGAACTTTCAAATAAGATAATAGTAGATATGTGGAAGAAGACACCGATGGCAATGCTTACCAATTGGGTTCCATATGCATCAATCCAGTCCGTATACTGGGAGATGTAGCTTCCCAATGGAGTCATGAGAGAAAATGCGGCTATAAATAACAAACCTGTACTCTTCTTCATTTTTGAGTTTAGTATAAATAGACTCAATAAAATCGCTACAGGCAGTTTATGTATGATTATAGCGTAAACTACCGAGCTACCTTCACGTATTGGGATTCCTTCAATGATGGCATGGATTGAAAGACTTAAAAAGAGTATGGTTGGGAAACTTGTCTTTTGCGAAGGCGGGTGTATATGACCGTGTTCAGCGCCTTTAGACAAGAACTCGAGAAAGATTTGTATCAGAATTCCCAATAGAATAAAAATTGCAATTTTTCTGGGATGGGCTGTTTCATAAACCTCTGGTAAGAGTTCAAAAAAAGTAAAAGCCAGTAGGAACCCTCC
Organism: Bacteroidota bacterium; assembly: GCA_039184805.1. Lineage (GTDB taxonomy): Bacteria > Bacteroidota > Bacteroidia > Flavobacteriales > Flavobacteriaceae > Flagellimonas. Next base: position 2,796 of record JBCDAX010000009.1, read on the forward strand.
ACTGAAAGCGAGTAATAACTTTATACCTGTTTCGCTTTTAGGTTTTAAGAAAAGTGCAAAAAAATAACCTATCCAAACGGATAGTATGGGAAGTGCAAGAATCATTAAGATTGGATGCTTAGTTAGGTTGCAAGGGGTAAAAATAACCTATTTTTACTGAAAGCATTACAAAGATAAATGGCAGGAAATTTCAGAATGTTGGCCAAAACGTTCTATGGATTTGAAGAGCTTCTAGTTCAGGAGTTGAAGGATTTAGGGGCAAGTAGAGTTGAACAAGGGGTCCGCAGTGTTTCTTTTGAAGGGGATTTGGGGTTTTTATACAAAGCCAATCTTTGCTTGCGGACCGCGTTGAAGATTTTCAAACCGATATCCACATTTAGAATATTTAATGAAAAAGACCTCTACCGGCAGGTTTACGATATGGATTGGGATAAGTTTTTCGCACCAGATAAAACCTTTGCTATAGATACAACTATGAACACCAAGGTTTTTACCAATTCAATGTTTGTTTCCCTTAAAGCAAAGGATGCTATTGTAGACAAGTTTCGAAGAATACAAGGGCAACGACCCAATGTGAATTCACACGAACCCGATATCCGAATCAATATTCATATTTCTAAAAATAAATGTACGGTGTCCTTGGATAGTTCTGGAGAATCACTACATCAGAGAGGATATAGACAGTTTACCAATATTGCCCCAATTAATGAAGTTTTGGCAGCAGGACTTTTAAAATTAAGTGGTTGGGATGGAAGTATGGATTTTTTGGACCCTATGTGTGGTAGCGGGACTTTGCTAATTGAAGCCGCGATGCAGGCCTGTAATATTCCTGCAAATATCAATAGGGAGTCCTATGCGTTTTTGCATTGGAAGGATTATGACTCTCATTTGCACGAAAAGATAAGAGAGATAAGCCTAAAAAAAGTTAGGTCTTTTAATCATCAGATAATCGGATTTGATAAAGCTCCTTCTGCCATTCGAAAAGCTCAAGAAAATATTGATTTCGCAAACTTGACCGAATTCATATCCCTCTCAAGAAAGGATTTTTTTAGAACCGATAAACCTTTGGATGCGAAACTTCATATGGTGTTCAATCCACCCTATGGAGAGAGATTGCCTATTGATGCGGAAACCTTTTATGCCAGGATCGGTCATACTTTGAAACAATTCTACCCGAATACCGATGCTTGGTTTTTAACATCCAATTTGGAAGCCCTTAAACATGTTGGTTTAAAGCCTTCGCGAAAAATAAAGCTGTACAATGGTAAATTGGAATCACGTTTGGTACATTATGAAATGTACGCAGGAAGCAGAAAAAATAAATAAATTACACAAAAGCGAATTAAGAAAAAGCTCAAAAATAAATTCGATTGGGTTATTACTCAGAAGGAGGTACTTCTGATTTCTTTTTCTTTTTCGACTTTTTGTAAAGCGGTAAAAAGTAAGAGATGGAGTAGTTATACCCTATACCAAAACTACTACGGTCGGTAACTTTATTAAACCCGGGAATCCAAAGATTAGGAAATCGTTCTGCTTCGGTGTTCGTGACCAAATAGCCTAGACGGACACTTATTCCAAGATAAATATTAGCAAAAAGTTCTGCTTTGGCGCCAAAAACAAACTCTAGCCAAGATGCGCTTAGCCCACTGAATTCTTCTGGAGTTTCACCAGAACCTGGTAGGAAATTGTCGGGACTAAAAAAGCGATTACTGTCAAAAACCTGATATTCATTCAGGGTTTGACTAAAAGTTGCAAAGGAATACCGCCCTCCAATGGTAATAAGGTTATTCATGCCGTACCAATTCTCATATGTATTCCAATCAACACCAAGTTTTATATAGCTGCCTGAAGTTGTATAGTTGTATAAGAGCGTACCTCCCAATTCTTCGGTTTGTGTAAAATCTTCATTCCCCAATTCTCCGGCAATATGAAGTTTTTCCGTAAGTCGATAATCTCCAACAAGTTCTATACCTGTATAGTTCTCATCCGCGAAAGACCTCACCAATCGGCTCAAATCCACTCCAACGCGCAGACCATATTGCTGTTTATATTCCACACTATCCTTTAGCTCCTCCCCATTAGCTGCCTCTTGGGCATACCCGTGGTAGGATAAAAGCAAAATCAAAAAAAGACTAGTGAAATATTTTAACATGAATATTATTGGAGTTTTCTATGGTTTGCTGTTGTATACTTAGGTCTTGAATCCAATTTTCAGCGTCGGATGTAAGTTGTACATCCAGATTGTCAAAATTGATTACAAAGCCGCAACCTCTTGATATAAATTCTTCCCTTGGAGTATATGTGATGGTCAAGGTATCAATATTACCTGTTTCTTCTCCTGTGTCTGCATCTATAGCTGAATTTATAATAAACGCAAAGGAAGTTGTGATGGCATCCGTACGCAAAGGTACTCCTATGGAATCCAGTGTGCTGGTACCACCAGTAATTGTGTTAATTTCTGTATTAAGAATAGTTTCAACTACTCGAAATGTGGGAACTACTTTTGCCAATGTTGTATCCTCACTATCAAAAAAGCCTAGAACCAGGAGAGGAGTATCTCCATCAGTACATATATCATCCCTTTCGCAAGAAGAAGTATAAGTCAGCAAAAACAGGATACAGATTACGGGATAGATTTTCTTCATTTTCAGTCAAAAACTCTTGAGAGCAAAAATTATACCTGTTTTTTCGGTTTTCCCAAAAGTACAACAATTTCCATGTGGAGTAATTTCAAAAGCCATTATCTAAACTGTATGGTTGATTTTCATTTTTTACAATGAAATATCATGTAAATTATTCAATTCATAAATCGATTTGGCCATTAAAACTATAGGTTATTACTTTTTCCTCCATATTCGGATAAGTATACCTAGAAAAAGTGTAAACCGTAGGATTTTAACAGTATTTATAATTTTGACTTTTCCAAGAGTACTACGGTTTCAATATGTGATGTATGAGGAAACTGATCAACTAAACTCCATTTTCTAATTTCATACCCTGCAAATCCTAACTGCTCCAAATCACGTGCTTGTGTTGCTGGATTGCAGGATATGTAGACCAAGTTAGGGGCATCTAGGGTTATTATTTTTTTTAATGTCTTTGGGGCAATGCCTGCTCGTGCAGGATCTAAAATAATAGTCTGTATGTTATTTTTGTACTCTGGATGTTCACGTAAAAATACACCTACATCACAGGCGTAAAATTCTAAGTTCTTTAATTCATTGTGCTTTGCATTCTTTTTGGCATCCTCTATGGCGGATGTAACAATATCTACACCAATAATTTGGGATTGATTGGCTTCAAGGGCCATTATCTGTCCAATGGTTCCTGTGCCACAGAACAAATCGAGTATAACGGTATTAGCGAGGGATTCCTTGTTTTCCAATGCGTAATCCACAGCTTTGGCATAGAGTTTTTCGGCACATTTCGGGTTGGTTTGAAAAAAGCTTTTCATCCCAATCTCAAATTTTAAACCTAATATTCTTTCTATGATTTTATCATTACCGTAAACCAAATGAATCGTCCCAGTGGTTGCTATGGTACGGTCTCCTATTTCATCATTGGTGGTATGCAGAATACCGGCTACTCTATCTCCAAAGAGATCTATCAAGTAGCTGGCGAAAAGGTTTAGGTCAAACTTAGGTAGTTCTTTGGATGTGGTCACGAGATTAAAGAGTAGCTTATTGGAGGTATATGACTTGCGTACAATAAAATACCGAAAAAAACCTTCTTTTTTTGGGGCATGCCATGGGGGTAATCCTGTTTTTTGACAGTAATGTCTGATGTGCTTTAAATTTTCCTCTACTTCTATATCGAACAATCCGGAATCATTATTTAAATTTTCAGCACACCACCAGGTACCCCTTTTCTTAAAACCTAATGTAAATACATCAACATCAGTTTTTAATTCAGGGTCATAACCAATAGCGGAAAAACCGTATTCCATTTTATTGCGATAGTGAAAATCCAAAGGTGAGGCTACAAATTCGTCAAACTTGGTTTCTACATCCTTTATTTTGCCTATTCGCTCGAACAGTGCGAGTGTGCTCTTTTTTTTATACTCATGTTGTTTAGCGATGGGAAGTTTGATATAGGGTGCGCCTGGTATACTCTGATAGGGTACCTCTATTTCATCCGGTGAAGGTTTCAAAACCTCAAGGAGTTTACACTCAGCATATTTTTTGCTCAACTTTTTTACACGAGCCTTGACCAACTGACCGGGTAAGGTATTGGGTACAAAAACAACAAATTCCCCGTGATCATTGGTAATATGCCCTATACCCTTTCCACCAAAGGCGTAATCTTTAATCATTATTTCCAGGGCTTCCCCACGTTTGACAAATTTATTGTGCCTTCTTCGTGACATTACAAATGTTCTTTAATGAAATTGTCGATTTGTTTTTATGTGTGTTTTATTTGAATTAAGAAGTCTTTTTGGCAAACACTTAAAATTCATACTAAGTCTTAAAATAAATTCGGTAAATATAATTGCATTTTTTGAGGCAACTATTGCAATTGTTACGGTTTATGCATTCTAGATTTTTTTTGCACGTTTTTTTAGTGAACGTCAAAAACAATACTATTACTTTCATTAGCCCATCACTGTATCGATTTAAAAATATATGGGTATTGGGAACCTTTTTAAAGTTTTGCTGTCTCTATTATAGAAATCATGGAAAAACCATCAAAAGTATTTGACGCATTACTGGTGCTTTCCGTAAAGTCCGGAGATAAAAAGGCTCTTGGTCTTTTGGTAGAACGATGGCATAAAAAATTATGTCTTCAAGCGTATCGATATACTAAAGATTGGAACTTGGCACAAGATATAGCACAGGATACTTGGGATACGGTAATTCGCAAACTATATACATTAAAGGATGTAAACCGGTTTAGTAGCTGGGTCCTATCCATTGTGACGCACAAAGCACTGGATTTGTTGAAAAAAGAAAAAAGACAACGGGATGATTTAAAAAAGCACTATAAGGAGAATAAAACCAGTATAGAGCAATCAGAAAATGTCAAGGAACAACAGATTCAAAGAATTATGGAATCGTTGAAAGAGCTGCCCTCGGAACAAAAGGTGGTACTGACTCTCTTTTATTTGGAAAATTACAATTTGAAACAAATAAGTGAGATAACAGATGTGTCTTTGAATACGGTAAAAACGCGGTTGTTCAGGGCACGAGAAAAATTAAAATCAATAGTAAAAATTAAAGATGATGAAAAGAGAAATAGATGAAATAGATGAAATGATAAAAGAAGCTTTGACTAAGGAAGAAGCCAAGTTTTATGATGAATTGGGAGAGCAGAATATTTTGGAAAAGTTAGGAGGTGTTTTTAGGGGTAAAATGGCATGGTTGTCTATCATTATGAATGTTGTGAACCTTATAATCTTTGGATTACTTATTTATTGTACCGTTGCATTTTTTAATACGGAATCTACCAACGAGCTTATTAAATGGGGTATGGCAATTATGACATGTTTGATTTTTATGGGGATGATAAAGCTCCATGTGTGGATGCAAATGGATAAGAATGATGTATTGCGTGAATTAAAACGGTTGGAACTTCAAATCTCAGCTTTGGCTCATAAAAAGTAAACAGACTATTGAGTTGAAGTGTTGAAATATTTAATATTTTTGGAGCTCTACAAGGATGATTTCTCTCCTACGCTGAATTTTCGACTCTTCGGAAGGATAAAGGTACAGAAGGAATAGTTATTTTTTAAACATTTAAATTTTTTAAAATGGCTGTTTTAGAACAACTGTCGTCAAAGCACGCAATCGAATTAGAAGAAAAACACGGAGCCCACAACTACCATCCGCTACCGGTGGTACTGAGCAAGGGCGAGGGTGTGTTTGTTTGGGATGTTGAAGGTAAAAAGTACTATGATTTTTTATCAGCATACTCTGCTGTAAATCAGGGACATTGCCATCCTAAGATTATTTCTGCTCTTACGGAGCAAGCTCAAAGGCTAACCCTTACGTCCAGAGCTTTTTATAACGATGTACTTGGAAAATATGCGAAATTTATTACTTCATATTTTGGGTATGATCGTGTTTTACCCATGAATACTGGGGTTGAAGGAGGAGAAACCGCGGTTAAATTGGCTCGGAAGTGGGCCTATGAAGTAAAGAAAGTCCCAGAAAATCAAGCTAAGATTATTTTTGTTGAAGGTAATTTCTGGGGTAGGACCTTGGGTGCAATTTCTTCTTCAACTGATTCTCAAAGTACTTCTGGTTTCGGACCGTTTATGCCTGGATATGAAATTATTCCGTACAACGACTTGGACGCTTTGTGCAAAGCCGTTGCCGATAATAATGTGGCAGCCTTTATGGTTGAGCCAATTCAAGGTGAAGCCGGGGTCAACGTACCAGATGAAGGATATTTAAAAAGGGCCTATGAAATTTGTAAGGAGGCCAATGTGCTTTTTATTGCTGACGAAGTACAAACGGGAATTGCCAGAACCGGTAAACTGATTTGTTGTGAACATGAAGGTTTTAAACCTGACATTTTGATTCTTGGCAAAGCCTTATCCGGAGGCGTATTTCCAGTCTCAGCTGTTTTGACCAATGACGAAGTGATGCTTACCATTAAACCTGGTGAACATGGCTCAACCTTTGGTGGTAATCCTCTTGCATGTGCAGTCGCTACTGCGGCCCTTGAGGTTGTACGCGATGAAAAATTATCTGAGAATGCACAGGAACTGGGAGTGCTTTTCAGAACTGAACTGGGAAAATTTGTAGAAACCTCGGATTTGGTCGTAAAGGTGCGGGGAAAAGGTTTGTTGAATGCAATCGTAATTAACGATTCGGAAGACAGCTCCACAGCTTGGGATATTTGCATGGCCCTAAAAGAGAATGGTCTTTTGGCCAAACCCACCCACGGGAACATTATTCGTTTTGCACCGCCTTTAGTAATTACAAAAGATGAGCTGATGGATTGTGTTTCCATCATCATAAAAACGCTTAGCGAGTTCAAGAAATAGAAAAAGCCCCTTCAACGGGGCTTTTTTAATATATCTTTTCTTAAGGGGTTAGCTAAGGAGTTGACGTTCCACCTTTAGGCTTGGACCTTCTTAGCTGTCTTTGTATTTTTTTAATTGCTGACTCAATGGATTTTTCTGGTTCAATGATGTTATATTCTCCCCAGAAGTCAGGGTCGGAGAATCCTATGGCCTCATCGCTTAAAATGATGGACTTTTTAATGCGTTCCCTATTGCGCGGTACCTCTCCCGTGCTATTCTTTTCCCAGTCGGTTACAGCCATTTCAGCAGTCATGCTATACACAGAATTGAAAAGTTTATCCTTCCAATTTACTTTAAACTCCATGAGCACATTACTGTATCCGTAATACCATTTACCACCTTTTTCCCTGTAATCTACCCTGTACGCAACTTCTGTTGGCCATACATCCACTTTCGCAGGCTTTCTTCTAACGAATAACTTAGAAGCTTTTTCCCTATTGGTAATGTTCAACGTATAGATAGCACTGGTCAAAATCTTGTTTTCCACGTCAATAAAAAGCTCACCTTGGTATAAGGGTTCATCTACGCCTTGTCTTTGGTTGAATTCTATCACATAAATCAACTTGTCGTTGATTCGGGTAGAGCGAGAGAAAGTGAAGTTGTAATACTCAATCAATTCATCATCAAAAATATATTCAGGATATTTCATTATATCCACATAAAGCGCGTTGAAAGGTCCACCTTGAAGCTTTAGAGCTACTGTATCTAGTCTGCTGTAATCGGTACTTTTTCTGGCTTTGTACAGTTCTACCGCGTCTTTACGAACAGAATTATAAGGGGTCTTATAGATATTTACCACTGCTTCAGAAAGCGAAACGTTCTTTCTTCTTTTCTTAATGGTTTCCCTATAAAATGCAGTCATCAGCGTCGGGTCATCAAAATAGTTTGTTCCTTTTTTGGACAAAGTCTCCTTCACTAAAGCTTTCGCATCTTTAGGCGCATTGATATTCACTTCCAAAAGTTGTGTAACTGAAATATTGAGGGAGATTTTGTTTTTATTAGGTTTGAGCTCAGCCAAGGGAATGGATTTGCTTTCATAACCCAAAAAAGATACGATAACCGTACCGGTGGCATTTTCTTTTGGAATTTTTAAAAGAAATTCTCCTTCCGTGTTACTTATGGTGCTAATATTTGTTCCCTCCAGTGCCAATGTAGCGAATACAAGAGGTTTTTTGGTAGAGGCATCAATGACTTCACCTCTATATTGCTTGAACTCTTCTTCTTGGTTTTGTTGAAAGGCTAAAGCTGAACCTACAGAAATGAAGAAACAAAAAGCAAGTAAGGTCAACTTTTGAAAGTTTACGTCATTTTTTATTTTCCAAATAATCATAACAATTGTATTTAAGTCTCTTTCTAAATTAGTGATTTTTAACAATATAAGAAAGAATCCTTGGACTTTTCCGCCCGCAGATATCCTCTTTAAGGGTATTAAATTAGTCAACATTCAAAGATACCACATAGTCAGAATAAGACAGGCTTACCTTACAGAAAGAGATAAATGATTTAAGAAAAATTTATGCTTTTGGGGATGCTCCGACATCTAATCCACCATAAAAAGGGCATTGGCAAAAAAGAGTTTTCCGTTTTCCCAAAACCCTCTAAAAAGAGGATTGTCAACCATATAGATAAGGTGCCCTTTACCCAAGGTCTCCGCACCGAAAACCAAGGTATTCTTAAGCTTTTTTTGCGCTTTACTTCCTGCGAATCCAGAAATGGGTTTAACATCATTTTCAATATAAACCACATTCCCAGATTTGAGGTAATTGTAGCTATCACTACCAAGTTTTAAGGTAAAATAGTCGGTGTCGTACCCAAAGGCTAAGGGATGCGTATTGTCTACCTTCGTCTTAAAAATTGCTCCTGTGATGGCACTCTTGATACGCTCTCTTCTGGAGTTCTTATGAGGTTTTGGTGTATTGATAAGGGAATCTTTGTCTGTTCTTTTTTTAATGGATGGGCCTTTCCCCTTGTTGATAGCCTGAATCGCCCTTCCCATGGTGATTAATTTTCCTCCGTTCCTGGTCCAATCCATAACTCGTTTTAAACCTTTTTCACCAAGAAATGACCTATAATTACCATCGGGAAGAATTAGGATATCATATTCTGCCAAATCCACTGAATCAAAATAATCGCTTCCTAGAATACTTACAGGGAACTCAAGTTGCTGTTCAAAAAAATGCCAAATCTCTCCAAAGCGATAGGTGTTCGTTGGTTTTCCTGAAAGTACCGCAATCTTTGGGTTTTTAATCATTCTAACCGCTGAAGAACCAAAATCCTTGCCTGAATCAACAAACCCTGAGGAAGTTCCTATAATCTCTTTTTTATGAGCTTCGGAAGTTTGTTTTAGTGTAGAAAAAAACGTTTTGTTGTTCCTATTGTCCTCTGTGGTGATAATTAGGCTTCCTCTTTCAAATGATTTACCATCGATTGAGAAGGGATGGTTTGATTTACGTATCCGAATGCCTTTTTGTAACAAATCTGCCAAAAAGCGGGCATCTTTCATACTGTTCCAGTCTGTAATGTAAGCATACTGACTTTCATCAATAGCTTTCAAAAGCCCTTCTACATTTGGGTTTTGGATATTGACCGAACTTGTTGAGGCAATAGTTTTTAACCCATAGGCGTAGGGCAACGACCAAGCTGTAATATCGTACGTCAAGGAATCACTCAGTTTGGCTTTAGGTTCGAACAAAACCTGAACCAAGGTACCCTTTGGTTGATTCGTGGAAACTGCCAAACCCTCTGATGATGTATTCATGCTTCCGGTCTTTCCCGTGTGATAGTCGAATCCTTTTACAACCCCTTTTGTGGTGTGGGCAAATTCTATTTCGTGATGGATTAATAAGTCTTTTAGGGCATCAATATGGTCCTTATTCCCATTTAAAACATAGCTTTTGAATTTATAGTTTTTGTTTAAGTAGAATTTTTTGAACTCTTCATTCAGTTTTTGCACATTTTTTGAAGAAATTTCCACGGTTGAAAGACCTGTGGTCAGATGATGGGAAAGCCTATCCTTTAGGGTAAGGGTATCCCTGGTACCCGTCAGTACCGAAAGCCCTGCGCGTCCACTTCCACCTTGTTCATAAGTCATTCCTATCGCACCATTATAGGTGGGGTATGTGTCGCCATAACTCGGATAGAAAAGGTCAAATATTTCTTTGGTAAAATAAGACCACCCGTTGGCATCAAAATATTTTGCATGATTTTTACCTACAGTTACCTGAAAATCGCGCTGAAATTTGGTAATCACTTCGTGATAGGGTTCCGCAGCAGGAGCAAAAAAGTAAGGATTGTCAATGCCTTGTTCGTGAAAATCTACATGAATATGTGGTAACCACTTATTATAGAATTTGATACGCTGTTGACTCTCTTTTTGAGTAAGCCAGGCCCAATCCCTATTCAAATCAAACATATAATGGTTACTTCGGCCTGTCCACCATCCCTCATGATGTTCAATGCTATTCGGGTCAACCTGATAAGGTGAATTTTTATGTTGTTGGTACCAATTAATGTATCGGTCGCGTCCATCCGGGTTTACACATGGGTCTATGATGATTACTGTGTTTTTCAGATATTCTTTCCTTGATGTCAATAACTCATGGATGGTCTGCATGGACGCTTCAGTACCCACACTTTCATTGCCATGGACGTTGTAGCTCAGCCAAACAATAGCTTTGTCTGCACCTCTATTTCCTTTTGTAGCCATAAGATGTTGTTCCTGAATGTTCTCAAGATTGGCCATATTCTCGGGAGAACTTACATATACTAAGAATAAAGGTCTCCTTTCGTTGGTTTTACCATAAGGAACCAATTTTACCTGTTCAGGTATTTCTTTAGCCAAATAGCTGTAATAATCAACTACTTCATGATGTCTTGAAAATTCGGTGCCCAATGGATAACCTAAAAAAGTAGAGGGCGATTTCAACTTCTGTGCGTGATTGGAAAAAAAAGAAAGTAAAATGAGGAATAGTAAAGCTTTTTTCATGCAGCTGGTAAGTTTATAACCAAATCTAGCAATAAAATGAAGAAGGGCCTTTAAATTTCAAGGAACTGAAGCATATTCATGACAAAATGTAATTAACGTATTTTTAGGAATAGAAAAACAGAAGAAAAGTATCTTTAGCACGCTTTTTACAAATTTTTAAATGGAAGTAGATTGTATACCCTTTAGGAAAACGGGTTATTTTTCCCCACTTATTTGTGATTATCTCGACCAAAAAGAAGAACTCAACTCCTTTTACAATCGGTTTCCCAAGCTGGAAAACTTTGAATCCCAGATTATTGAAAAACAGGAGAATTATGACTCAAGCCAAAGGCAGATTCTCGTTGATAGTCTGAATAACCAGTACAAAGGATTACAAATTTCTGAAACTACCCAGCAGAATATCGATAGTCTTTTAAATGAAAATACGTTTACCATTGTTACGGGGCATCAATTGAATCTTTTTACAGGCCCACTCTATTTTTTATATAAAATAGTCTCTACTATTAATTTGGTCAATGAACTTCGGGAAAAATACGAAAATTTCAATTTTGTACCTGTTTACTGGATGGCTACGGAGGACCATGATTTTGACGAGATAAACTATTTTAATTTCAACGGGCAAAAAGTACAATGGAATAGAGAAGCTGCAGGGGCTGTTGGTCGTTTGGAGACTAATGGACTGGATACCTTATTTGAGATTTGGGGTAAGAAGCTTGGAAATTCTGCACAAGCCAAACGGCTGAAGGAACTTTTTTAAACATCATACTTGACGTTTGACAATTTGACCCAAGCGACTCGATTCTTGGTCAATGAATTATTTGGAGAACTCGGATTGGTTATTGTTGATGGGGACGATAAACAGTTGAAGCGTCTTTTGGTCCCATATGCACAGAAAGATATTTTTGACCAAACGCCCTTTGATTTGGTTTCAGAATCCATAGGTCTCCTAAGTGCCGTTTCACCAAACTATAAGATTCAAGTAAATCCTAGAGAAATCAATTACTTCTATCTGATGGATGGTTTACGTGAACGTATCTTGGAAAAGGATGGTTTGTATAAAGTAAACAACACAAGTCTTGTCTTTTCTGAAGAAGAATTAAAAAATGAACTAGAAAAGCATCCAGAACGTTTTTCGCCCAATGTAATTGCAAGGCCTCTATATCAAGAGGTAATTTTACCTAACCTCTGTTATATTGGAGGAGGAGGTGAACTTGCGTATTGGTTGGAACTCAAATCGTATTTTGATGGGCTCGGTATAACGTTTCCTATATTGTTATTGAGAAACTCGGCGCTCTTGATAGCACAAAAACAAGCTGACAAAATTGATAAGTTGAAACTAACCACTTCAGATTTGTTTTTAAAACAGCCTAGTTTCATAAATAAAAAGATTCGGGAGATTTCCAATATTGATATTGATTTTTCACCTCAAAGGAAACATTTGGAAGAACAATTTGAGGCTTTGCATGAATTGGCAAAGGATACGGACCCTACGTTTCTTGGTGCGGTAAAGGCCCAAGAAGTAAAACAAAAAAAGGGATTGGAAGCTCTTGAGAAAAGATTGCTACAAGCCCAAAAAAGAAAATTAAAGGACCATGTGGTCCGTATGACTGATTTACAGAACGAACTATTTCCGAATCAATCGCTTCAAGAGCGACAAGCAAATTTCTCTCAACTCTATTTGGAAATGGGTGAGGATTTGATTCCACAGCTGATTGCTAGCCTAAATCCCTTGGATTCTTGCTTTTCCATTTTAAGGTACTAATTTGGTACTGTACCAACTGCCCTCTGTTTTGGAAAAACGCACCCGTACATGACTGGGCCGTTCCAACTTTAATATTTCAATCTGTTTCGGGATAATGTGGAGGATGGAAAAATGATTGGAATCCGTTAAATATTCTATAGGTTTTCCTTTAACGTCTGGCGTTCCAGGAGCTGATTTTGTAGTATAGTCTTTGCGCGATTTCAATGGAATCCCATTCCAATAGGTTTTTATTACCTCGGTGTCGGTTTCTCTAATGACCTTACCCTTTAGCGTAATCTGCCAAAGTTTTTTTGGATGTAGAAAGAGGGCGCTAACCGTGGAATCCTCTATTAATTCTTTTATTTTATGGGAACGGCTGTCCGAATAAAAGGTGCATCTCAAATCAGGGGATACTTTTCTTAGGACAACGGTTCTTAATCCAATATCATCTTCCAAACCTTTGGTGGCCAAACTAAAATAGCGGAAGGGATGTCCTTTTTTGGTAAAACCAAGCTTTAATTCTGCTGAAATTTCTTCTAGTAGGGACTGCATGAACCCACAAGAAAGCAACTTTTTTCAAAAAAATTTAAAATTAAGGTAGGGTTTTTTTAGTGTCAGTTGTTTTATAAGAGAAAATTGCTATGATTTTTATTTAAATATTGAGTTGGTAAACTCATATGTTTAGGTTGGTTTTGATTTTATAAAAAGCCTCGGAGTGGTTCCCGAGGCTTTTGCTTTTTTGAGCATTCCTGAATTTACCTGGATGCTGCTTCTACCTGAAGACGTTTCAGTGCTTGATTGGGATTGCAACCATCAATTTCAATTCTAGCTTTGGATATGAGCTCGTTCGAGCTGAAAATATCAAAACGTTCTACCTCTTTTTCTTCTCCGTTGATTATAATAAAAGGTATAAATTCCCCGGTTTCATGGATATATGTAAATCCAGATTTTTCAATACCTTCCGTAAGTTCAGATACGCAATCTTGCACACCGTCACGTAGGGTTTCCAGTTCTTCAATGGTTGGAAGCTGGTCTACAATAACCTGTGCATCAAATCGAATTCCGTCTGCTTCAGTAATAAATTGAACATTATCCGCTGCTTCCAACAACTGTGCTTTTTGGGCAGAAGTCAAAACTTGACTATTAATACTTTCACTTCTAGATTCGGTGAACCTGGGACCAATGGAACAACCTGTAAACTTGGTGGCGTATACTACGGATACCGAAAAAGTTCGGGTAATCCTATCCATAGCAGCTAAATCCCGCAGAGCACCTTCCAGTTCCGCACGTACGGTTTCATTGTCGTTTGTATCATCAACCGCATTCCCAAGCCGGGTCAAAGCATTTCTATGTCCACGGACAATAGAGGACAGTTGACCACCAAGATTATCACTACATCTAACCAAATCTCTAGCGTCCAAAGAACTATTTATCCTAGTCCGCGCATCCGAAATAGTTGAACTTACTGCATTGTCGATAGCATCTTCGGCATCTGAAATAATACCTGGCAAAGCGACTCTTAAACCTCTTAAACTTAACTCAAATTCATATTGTTCGTTTGCTGCTTCCAAATCTGCTAGGGCTTTTTCGGTGGTTTCTATCGCCTGGTCAATTTGAGCAGTAACTGTTTCAGATATGCCATCGGCAAAATTGACGGGAGGAGTTGCAATAGCTTTGGTTTGGTCTTTGGTGAAGGTTACATTAGCTTCCCAGATTTCATCGTTGTTTGTGACCCTTCCATCCATGGTAAACGCTTCGGGAGTTGCACGAAGCATACCTTCCACAATATGGGTGGTAGTTGGGGTTTCCATACTGAATGACCCCGAAATTCCAATATCAAAAAAACCACTCTCTACAATAGACCCATAGGCATTAAGATCGCCATCAGGGACTACGGGAATGAAATCTGGCCACCAAGATAAATCCGGATCTACCAATCCGTTGATGAAAGCCTTGGCCATTACACCTTCATTGGAACCTTCTGCTAGTACAGCTGCGCTACCTGAAGCAATTGGAAATCCAAAAGAAATAAATGATGTTATGCCCAAGGATAGGTCAAGCGTACCGTTGATACCCGCTTGATAGCCTGCCTCATAATCGGAATTTAAGGGTTCGTTGAAATCAAGGTCAGTGCTAAAATCCAGGTTTTGGTACAACATACCCTTAGTTTCCAAAATATTGAAGAATGAAACGGAACCTCCAGTAACAACACGGGCTGGAAAAGAAATGATATTACCGCTGACAGGATTTGTTGGGGTATATTGGAAATTAGCACCCAATGATGCTCCGAAACTTACGCCTCCTAATTTAGTATGACTTGAGTTTCCATTGGTATTGCCATCACCACCATTATTTCCATCACCTCCGTTGTTTCCGTCACCTCCACCATTATTATTTCCATCTCCATTGGTATCGCCATTAGTGTCATCACCTTCGTCATCACCACCAAGAGTATCTCCTCCTATAGAAAAGAAAAACATAGGGTCATTGTAGTCAGCGATGTACGCTATATGCCCTCCAATTGGCGCTTCTATAGAAAGAGGCTTTTGAGCATCAGGGTCATCATTGGCTCCTAGCTTAAGTTCAAAACCTACGGAGATGGCAAAAACGAAATAGGTAAAATCATCTACCAATTTAATCTCATAACTTCTGTTTTGATTCAAAAACCTGCCCGTGAAATACCCAATATCAGCTTGAATGGGATTCTCAAATTCGAAATAGTTACTGCATGAAGGAACTTCAGAAGTTCCACTAATGCTTTTAAGGGTTCCATCTTCATTAAATTCAACATCCAAATCTGCCTCAGTCAATACTATGGCTTCTCCAGATTCTGGAGTAATAGTGAGACTACCATCTACCAAATAGCCATTTGCGGTTTCAGTTATATTGCCTTGAGGTTCCAAGTCTTTTCTGGAAAGACCAACTCCGGAATCATTGCAATCTTGGGAACATAGTTCTGGGTTTGCGCAGGGATTTTCTGAACAAGGGTCTGTTCCTATGGGTTCTATTCCGTTCTCTGAGCTACATGAAATGGCTAGGATACTTAAAGTTACTATGAGCCAGATATTCCTTTTGAAAGTATTTTTCATAATAGAATGTTTTGTGGTTGAACTTCTGTTTGGTTTTGTGCGACTCACCCGGTAAAAGTCTGCAGCCCTTAGCCGAGCAAGACCACAAAACTTGTTGTGTCAAATTCATGACAACACAAACCTAAAGCACTCATTTTTAGGGGTAAAAGAATTTGGGTGGACAAAAGGTGGACACCTTTAAAAGAAGGGTGGGACAATAGGTAGACTGCCTACGAAGCGTTTATTTAAAGGCCTAAAACGATATCTTGCAAAGAATCTTCAGTGGGGATATCTAATTTTTTACGAAGTCGGTATCGGGCTTTCTTTATGCCTTCTGGTGATATATTTAGGATGTTGGCAATTTCTTTTGACGAGAGATTCATTTTTAAAAGTGCCATTAGACGAAGTTCGTTTGAGGTGAGTTGTGGGTATTTTGTTTTTACCTTTTGATTGAAATCTTTGTGGACTTCTTCAAAATAGCGTGCAAAATTCTCCCAATTATTATCGTCTTGTAAATCAAAATTGATGGTTCGGATAAGTTGCTGATATCCTTTTTTGGACGCCTCACTTTCCTTGAGTTCTTCAGCTTTTTGTTTTAAACCCTCAAGTACTTCATTCTTTTTGGCTAGATGGAGCGCGTGGGTGGTTAACTCTTTCTTTTTGAAGGCGAGTTCAGCATCTACTTTTTCTTTTTCTAGCTTATTTCGTTTCAGTCGCTGTCGAATGCCATAGAATCCGATAAGTGAAAAAACCAAACCTCCTCCTAAGAGTATCTTTTGAAGCGTACTTATTTGAGCCTGTTGTTCCAAAACAGTAATTTCCTTTTCTTGGAGGGCTATTTGCTGTTCCTTTTTTTCAGTGTCATGAATACTGCGTAACTCTTCTATTTGTTGGGATTTTACCTTATTGAAAATACTATCGTTCCATGCATTGTATTTTTTGAAATCCGATAAGGCGGCAACAGGGTCATTTAAAAGTTCTCTTACACGGGAGCGTTGCAAATAAGCTGCTGCGAGTTGTCCTGTAGCCTGGATAGAGTCTGATATGGCAATGGCGTCATCCAAAAACTGGATACCTTTTTCCGGCTTTCCCATTTTAGAATATAAAACCCCCAAGTTGTTATAGGTATCGTTGACTTCGCTAGGATGGTTTTTGTCAAACAATGCTAAGGCCTTCTTCAAATGATCCATAGCGGGTTTGTATTGTGTCATCTCAGTATAGGTCTTTCCCAAAGAATTGTGAGCCTTTACCTCTAGGCGTTTAAAGTGATTTGCTGATGCTATTTGTGTAACTTTCTGCAATTGTTCCACTGCTTTCAAAGGTTGGTCTTGAAGAATCAGGTTTTCCCCTAAAATCAATCGGACTTCACACTCCCAGTATAAATCATCAAACTTTTTATAGGTTGCCAGGGCATTCTCTAAATATTCATTGCTCTTGATAAAATTACCCAAGTTTTTCTCAATCCCACCTAATGCAGTATAGGCGTCTGCAATGAATAATTCTTCCCCGGTTGCTTCATAAAGTTTTAAAGCTTCTAATTCATTGTCCAATGCAATATTATACTGTCCCTGCTTCACATTGATTTCTGCCAATTGGTTATAGGTAGAACCGATGTATCTAAAATCTTCCTCCCTTACATTTGGGATGCTATCCCGTCTTTCATAAAGTTTGATATTTTCATTGAGATATTCCTTGGCTTTATCATAGTCGTTCATATGTGTGTACAACACTCCCATTTGGGTATTGGCGGTCACAATTCCCATGAGTGCGTCCATTTCTTTAACAAGATCCAATGTGACTTGCCTGTAATACAGTGCAGAATCCAGCTCATTTCTATTGAGGTAATACGAACCTAAATTATTGGTGCCCTGGGAAATACCTAATTTATAATTCAGTTTTTTTGAAATAGTAATCATTTCATGTCCATAGGTATACACTTTTTCAGGATCGGAATAAGTAACTATCTGGCATATTAACCCTCCTAAATAAACTTTTGAAGTATCATCAGGTTTGGTGTTGTATACGCTTACCAAGCTATCTAGATTGCTGGGGTGCTGGGCTTGTATGTTGGAACACACAAAAAAAACAGAAATCAACGAAACAAGAAATAGTCGCTTTGGGAATTCCATTACTCTTGATTTGCATCATAAAAATAATCAATGTTCTTTAACCTTTTGAAAAAGAAATATTTGTAAAGAAAAAGCCTCGAATATTCGAGGCTTTCTTAGTTATTTGACTGTGTATGTTTTCCGTTCTGGCCCAACACCCTTTATGGTGAGTGATTTCCACTCCTTGGGAAGGATTTGGTTCTTTTGGACGATGCCTTCATTGGTGATGTCCAATCCGCCAAAACCAGAGAGTACCACCTGAAGCATTCCTCCTGCACCCGTGGCAAAATACGGATTATCACTTGTAGCAGCTTCGGCCAATGCCCCAAAGGGTGGACGTTTGTTGGGTTCGTAACTTCTTCGGAAGAGACGATAGGCCTCTTTGGCGTTCCCCAATCGGGCATAAATGACTGCAAAAACGGATTGTCCCATGGCCGGCCCTTCTTCAGCCAATTTGGGTTCGTAATATTTCAAATCTTTCAAAACCGTTTCTTCATCATTAACAACATCCAATGGATAAGTCAATAAATTGACATCAGCTTGCTTAATACGGTCTCCATCATAGTTAGCATGTTCTTTAGTTGTTCCATCGGGGAACTTTAGAATCCTGATTTTGGAAGCCACTTCATTCCATGCCGGGTCTGCAGCTACACCTACTTCATTAGCAGCTTCAGTGGCATATTGCAAGGCAGTAATTGCTGAACCATTCGTAAATGCATTGTCGTCTACGTTGGGAGCAAATTCATTGGCGCCCACTACGTTTTTTATACTGTAGGAACCATCGTCGTTCTTTGTGCAACGGCTTACCCAATAATCGGCTACCTCTTTCATCATTGGATATCCTCGTTCTTTAAGCCAGTCCCTATTTTGGGTAACGCGATAGTAATTCCAAAAGGCTATTGCCACATCCGCGGTGATATGATGCTCAAAGGTACCCGTAAGTGCCCAGGCAGGTGTCGATTCTTCTCCGGTATCATCACTCTCCCAGGGGAACATGGCACCCTTATATCCAAAGTTGATTGCTTTTTCCTTGGCTTTGCCCAACCTATCCGAGCGGTAATTCACCAAAGAACGCGCAATATCCTGATTCAACATCAACAAAGGAGGAAACATCCATAATTCCGTATCCCAGAAAATATGCCCGTTGTAATTCTGTGAGGAAAGTCCCATGGGTGCAATGCTTAGATTGGAATCCCCTCTCGAAAATGCATATAAATGATAAAGCGCCAATCTAACATCTAATTGGTCCTGAAGATTACCTTCAATAATGATATCTCCTTCCCAAAGCGCTTCCCACAATTTTTTGTGTTGATCGAGCAGGTCAGCTCGAGGAGTTAATAAATTAAAGATTACAAATCGCTCAGATTCTGATTGTGGGTCTTCAAAATCCTGCGTAGAGCACTCAGCGCCCGTCCATGCAAACTCAAATTTTTCTCCTCGTTTCAAGGATTTTTCAAAAGAAAGCCGGTTATCATAAGGAGTGGCCATTTCATGAATCAACTCAGGTCTTTGGTGCTCTCTCGTGGAATTTATGGCATGCCAGATAAAGGTTGCCGAGGTTCCAACGATATGACGGCCTAACCTACTTTCGGCAACGGTTTGTAAAATAGGCATAGTGGTTTCCAAATCCGCCAATACCCTAAACGTACTATTTGGGCTATGATATTCATCTGGAGTTTCTATAATCCCAGTTGCTTTGACTTCAATATCTTTCAAGGGTTCAATCGCAACATCGATATATCCGGAGTATTGAATATTTCTAAGGGCATATATGGTATAAGCTACCTTGGCTTTGTCTTTAAAAGTGAAACTGGTCGTAAATGCAGCAGTTTTCATATCCAAGGTTTGCTGCCAATTGGAAACATTGCTCTCATCAATTATTTCGCCATCTATTTCTACTTCGAGTTTCGCAAAATTCATTCCCAAGAGGATTTTGCTAACACCTAAAGGCGATTCTTTGTCATAGACATTATTTAAAATAATGGATTTGGTCTGGAACGGTTTATCCGCGGGAAGAATCCCTATCCTACCATTTGCGGTGACAATACCCGTATATTTCTCAACTTTACCAGAAGAAATGGTCCATCCATCATTTTGAGCATGTGTTCCTATCATTAGGGTCATCATTAAAATTGTCGTTATTTTTTTCACATTATTCGTTTTTCGGTTTTTCCATCAAAAAATCTAAGTCGGTCTATATCAACCCCTATGGTCACGGTTTCCCCTATGGTATATTGGTGTCTGGAATCGCTTCGGAAACAGAAGGTATACTTGGGATTTCCTTTGTAATGGAAATATACGAAAGTTTCACTGCCAATAGGCTCCAGAGAGTCAATGACTATCTCCATATCCTCGGACAATCTTTTATTTTTTTCGACGGCTTTGTCATAAATATATTCAGGTCTAAATCCGAACACCACTTCCTTCCCATCCAAGGGTTTCAAGCTGGGTTTTAAATCCTGGGGCACAGCAAATTTTAAATCTTCTGATATAAAGTTTACTTCTTTGTCTACCGAAATGATTCCTGGTAAGAAATTCATGGATGGACTGCCAATAAAACCAGCAACAAACTTATTTTGAGGATTGTTGAACAGATTCATAGGCGAATCAAATTGTTGAACAATCCCATCTTTGAGGACCACAATACGGTCTCCCATGGTCATTGCTTCAATTTGGTCGTGAGTTACATACACGATGGTAGCATCTAAGGTGCGATGAAGTTTTTTGATTTCCGCACGCATTTGGACCCGAAGTTTAGCATCCAAGTTGGACAAGGGCTCGTCAAACAGAAAAACCTTTGGGTCGCGAACTATGGACCTTCCAATGGCAACCCGTTGGCGTTGACCTCCCGACATATCTTTTGGGCGTCTATTCAAAAGATGGCTGATGTCCAATATTTTTGCAGCATGCTCCACTTTCTCCTTGATTTCGTCTTTAGGTGTCTTTCGTAGTTTTAATCCAAAGGCCATGTTGTCAAAGACCGTCATGTGCGGGTAAAGCGCATAGTTTTGGAAAACCATGGCAATATCTCGGTCTTTTGGGGAAAGTTCATTCATCCGTTCCCCATCTATCAGTAAAGAACCTGCTGTAATCTCCTCAAGACCCGCAATCATACGAAGTAAGGTGGATTTTCCACAACCGGAAGGTCCTACCAATACTATAAACTCTTTATCTTGGATGCTCAGGTCAGCTCCTTTGATGGTCGCGGTATCTGCACCTGGATAGGTTTTTTCTAATTGTTCTATATCTATTGTTGCCATCTGATGCGTTTTTAATTATCCTTTCAATCCTGAGCTTGCTACGCCTTGGACAAAATAGCGTTGGAATATGATGAAAATAGCTAGCGTTGGTAATGATATGAGAATAGTCCCCGCCATTAGCAAGGGCCAATCAGTCATTAATTCGGTTCGTAAACTGGCCATACCCAATGGGAGGGTATACATGTTTTCGGTATAGGTGACAATTACGGGCCATAGGAATTCGTTCCAAGAACCCTGAAAGGTGTAAATCGCAACCGCAGCCAAAGCTGGTTTTGATATGGGCAGAAAAACCTGCCAGAATATTCTAAAGTAGGAACAGCCATCTATAAGAGCGGCTTGCTCCAAATCCTTGGGAATAGTCTCGAAAAATTGCTTCATTAAGAAGATATTGGTAACCCCTACCAATCCGGGTATGATGAGACCCGCATAGCTGTTAATCAATCGGAATTCGTTTAAAATGATAAACTTGGGAACCAAAAGAATAATCCCGGGAATCATTAAACTGCTCAATAGCAATCCGAAGATGAGTTTACGTCCCTTGAATTCCAATCGTGCAAATGCGAATCCGGCCAATGCCGAAAAGAAAACATTGGTAACAGTTTGTATGGTGGTGACCAAAACACTGTTGAACAGCCATTTTCCAAATGGCAACTCGTTCCAAACATTCTTGTAGTTATCCAAGGTAAAAGTTTCGGGGAATAGCTTAATCGGCCATTCGAAGACGTTTTTATCCGCGTTGAAGCTAATGGATATGGAAAAAAGAAAGGGTCCAATATAAATCAAGGTGGCCACAGCCAAGATGATTATAAATCCGATTTTCTGAAGTTTTAATTCTTTCATATCAATAGGCTTCAGGTGGGAAATACTTTTTCTGAATCAAGGTGGTGGCAAAAATCAGCAGGGCCAAAATCACCGCGGAAGCTGCTCCAAATCCGAAACGGAAGTACTTGAATGAATTCTGATATACGAAATACGACATGGTAGTTGATGCGTTATCCGGACCACCACTACTCATGATGAATATTTGGTCAAAGACTTGAAAACAACCAATAAGGCTGATAATCACCACAAAATAGGTCACGGGCCGTACCATGGGAACGGTAATCTTCCAGAATTGCTGCCATTGATTGGCTCCATCGATTTTCGCAGCTTCATATAAACTGGAGGGGATATTCTGGAGTCCCGCCAAAAAGGATACCATAAAATACCCTGAAGTAGTCCAAATGTTCAACATCATAATGGAGGGCAGCACGGTCGTAGGGTTGGTCAACCAATCAATATTGGAATCAATTCCCACGCTATTCAGTCCAAAATTCAGTAATCCTGGTTTGGAATAAATCCATACAAAGATGATGGAGGTTACCACGGATGATGTTATGGCCGGAATGTAAAAAGCGGTTCTGAAAAATGCTCTTCCTCGTATTTTTTGGTTCATGATAAAAGCCAAAAACAAAGAAAGCAAGGTCTGCACCGGAACCACACCTAAGGTATATATGATTGTGTTTTTTATAGCCTTGATGAAAACAGGGTCTTTGAACAATTCAAAGTAATTGCCCAATCCGACAAAAGGTTTGTCTGGAATCAATAAGTTCCAATCGTAAAAACTCACTACAAAAGCAAAACCAATTGGAAAAAAAACAAAAATGGATAATAGAAATAATGGAAATGCCAGGAATACATACCCCCAAAACAATTGTTCTTTCTTTCTGCTTCTAAATTTCATGGCTTACTCGATTTTATATTTTTCAAGGGTTTTGGCCAATTCCTCCATACTGGTTTTTATATCCTTCTTCTTATAAAAGATACCTTGCATGGCAGCTTGACTCTCATCATACCAGCGTTCTTTGAGGTTAACCTTATATAATTTGGCGTACTCAATGCTATTCATGAACACACTGAAGATGGTATCTTGATAAAAACCGTTTTTTTCGGCTACACTTTTACGAGTTGGTAGTGCCAATCCCGATTTGGTCCAAATTTCCATTCCCTTTTTTCCAGCTAAATAAGACATCATAGTCCAGGCTTCATCTTTGTGTTTGCTTTGTTTTGGAATTACAAAGGCATTTGTGAAGGCTAGAGTAGCTTTTTGTTTGCCGATTGGAAGCTCAACCACGCCATAATCCACATTGGGCGCGTTATCCTGTAAATAGGGAATCAACCAAGCTCCGGAAATCGCCATGGCGCATTGTTCGCGAGCGAAAACATCTCCAATCCATCCAGCACCTTGGTCTGCGGGAATAGTGGCAATACCATCTCTATATAAGCTCATAAAGAATTTTAAGGCTTCAATAAATTCAGGTTCTCCAACCCCTATTTTGCCATTTTCGGAAATGAGTTCTCCACCATTTTGGAAAGCAAAGGGTAAAACCATATCGATAGAGGGTTCTATGACAAATCCAAATTGGTCCAGTTTTCCATTGGAATCCGTGTCTTTGGTCAACAATTTGCAGTATGCATACAGTTCCTTCCAGTCTTTTGGGGGTTCGGTTAAACCGGCTTCTTTAAACAGTTTTTTATTATAAAAGAGTACATAGGCATTAAAATCCTTGGCAAAACCATAGTACTTCTCCTTATGCTTGAAAGCATCTTTGAATACGGGAAAAATATCGTTGATAGCAAATTCTTCATCACCATCAACATAGGAATCTAGCGGTTCCAAAACATCAAAGCTCATATAAGCAGGTGCTGTATCCCCCTTAAGCCAAAATAAATCAGGGGCTTTTCCCGTCCCTAACATTAGTTGAATTTTTTCAGGGTAATTCCCAGGAATAGGTTGAAATGCATATGCTACTTCGGGATGGGCTTTGTCAAAACTAGTTAAGGTTCGTCTTAGGATTCGTTCTTCGGTAGGAGAGGATTGCCAAGTGCTATACCGTAATATTTCTTCTTTCTGGGTACATCCAGAGAAGACAATTAATGAAAGAAGAAGATATTTCAATTTCATAATTCAAGTGTAATTTTTCAAAAGTATTTATAAAAAAAGGAGTTTTCTTTTTCGATATTTGCAATATATAATGCTATTCTTGCAATATAGTATTCGTTGGAACCTTTTAAGTGTCAAAATAACATTGGATGAAAGCTGACTTTCAGAAACTTTCCTCAAAATCACGAGATAAGTCTTTTAACGACTTTTGGGTGAAGGTGAATTCTTTCGGATTTCACTGGCACTACCATCCGGAATTAGAAATTTGCTACGTAAAACAAGGAAGAGGTAAGCGGATAATTGGTGAGAGCATAGAAGGTTTTGAAGATGGTGACTTGGTACTCGTGGGTTCAAATATTCCACATTCATGGATTACCGATGATGAATTCAATACCTCTACCAAACAAATTGAAGTCTACGTGATTCAGTTTGACCAAGAGATCTTTAAGGCTTTTGAGGAAGTTCCGGAGTTCGAAAAAATTCAAGAATTACTGAAAACTGCGGAAAAAGGAATCAAATTCAATACGCAATTTGAGCAGGAATTACTAACACTATTGAATAATGTGGAAAATGAATCAGGCTTTAAGAAATTACTGTCTTTAATGGATTTACTTCATGCTTTCAGTACTTCAGACCAAAAAGAAGAATTAAGTAAAGTGGGTTATAAGATTGGGTTTCATAAGCATCAGGAAGAGCGAATTATGAAAGTTTGTAATTACATTCATGACCATTATCGAGAACCAGTAACTATTGCAACCTTGGCCAATTTGATTGCAATGAATGAGGCATCCTTCTGTCGCTTCTTTAAAAGAACCCTTGGGAAAACGGTGATTGAGTATATTACGGAACTACGCATTTCCCATATATGTAACCAAGTAGGGCAAAGTAGTGCACCGGTATATCAAATAGCCTATGACTCCGGTTTTTCGAGCATTGCCCACTTTAATAAACAATTCAAAAAAATTGTGGGAAAAACACCTTCGGATTACCGTGAGATGTTACGAAACTGATTAAAACAAATCCTTAAAGAAGGATTTAATTTCAAAAAGTGTGGCATCTGACATGGTTTCAAAACGCAAATCTGCATGACCTACGCGGTCTTTAGGTCCAATACCCACGCTGTAAAAGCCACCAGCTTTAGCTGCATCCACACCACTCTCCGCATCTTCAAAAACGATACATTCATCTGGTTGTAAGCCTAATTTCTCAGCTCCATAAAGAAAAATGGCTGGGTTGGGTTTACTTTCCGTTACACTGTTTCCATCTCCAATAACATCAAAATACCCAAGAGCATTTAGTTGTTGTAAGACTTTAGAAGCGTTTTTACTTGCACTTCCAAGTGCTACATGAAATCCTTCCTGTCTTAAATGCGTCAACAATTCTTTGGCTCCAGGAAGAAAATCATCTGGAGTAACCTCTTCCAAACTCTCTACGTATCGGTCGTTTTTCGTCGTGGCCAATTCCACCATGGTTTTCTCGTCCAGCGTCAGATTATTATGGTCTAAAATGACCTTAATCGAGTCCAATCGAGAAATTCCACGGAGTTTATCATTTACTTCCCGGTCAAATTTCCAGCCATTCTCATCGGAAAGTTTTTTCCAAGCTACGTAGTGTTGTTCTGCGGTGTCGGTAATTACACCATCCAGGTCAAAGATAAATCCCTTAATCATGGTCAGGTTAGTTTTGGAGGCAAAGAAATAACGAATAATGTTAAGAAAAAAGCAGGAGCGTGTTATATTCCGTAATTTTTGGGTAAGAGAATACGCATTTCAGTTCAGCGGTGTTTTAGGTCTTTTTCGTAGTTAACAAAAGGCTGGATAAATATCTTTTAAGGATACTTTTCGGACTGGGTCAAATTGCTATTTTTGCCCATGCAAAACAATGTACTTATCCTTGATTTTGGTTCCCAGTACACGCAGTTGATTGCCAGACGCGTTCGGGAGCTAAACATTTACTCAGAAATAAAGCCTTACAACAAAATTCCAGAGGATTTATCCCAATTTAAAGCGGTAATTCTTTCAGGTTCGCCCCATTCAGTGCGTTCTGAGGAACCTCCGCACCCTGATTTGTCAAATATTAAAGGCAAAATGCCCTTGCTTGGTATTTGCTACGGAGCTCAATATTTAGCGCATTTTAATGGCGGAAATGTGGCACCCTCAGCTACACGGGAATACGGTAGGGCCAATTTGACAACTATCAGTGGTAAGGACGTTTTTTTAGAAGCTATTTCGGAAGGAAGTCAGGTTTGGATGAGTCATAGCGATACCATCAAGCAACTTCCGAATGAAGCCGTTTTGTTAGCTAGTACGGATGATGTTGAGAATGCTGTATTTCGTTTTAAGGGTGAAAATACGTACGGTATTCAATTTCATCCAGAGGTATATCACACAAAAGATGGAACGCAACTCTTAAAAAATTTCTTGGTCAACATTGCTGGACTTGAACAAGATTGGACCCCAGATGCTTTCGTGGAGACCACGGTTCAAGAACTTCAAGAGGAAATAGGTGAGGATAAAGTTATTTTAGGTCTTTCCGGTGGTGTTGATTCCAGTGTGGCCGCAATTTTATTGAATAAAGCCATAGGGGATAGATTGCATTGCATCTTTGTCAACAATGGATTATTAAGAAAAAATGAGTTCGAAACTGTACTAGAACAGTATAAAGGAATGGGACTCAATGTAAAAGGCGTAGATGCTTCGGCACGTTTTTTGGAAGCTTTGGCAGGAGAGTCAGAGCCCGAGAAAAAAAGAAAAATTATTGGTCGGGTGTTCATCGATGTTTTTGATGACGAAGCGCATCAAGTCGAAAATGCGAAGTGGTTGGCCCAAGGAACTATTTATCCAGACCGGATAGAATCGGTTTCGGCAAGTGGAGGGCCATCGGCAACGATTAAGAGTCACCACAATGTAGGGGGACTCCCGGATTATATGAAATTAAAAGTAGTGGAGCCTTTAAAGTTGCTTTTTAAAGATGAAGTAAGGCGCGTTGGCGCCAGTATGGGTATGCCTGAAGGTGTTTTAGGTAGGCACCCTTTTCCCGGCCCTGGATTGGGAATCCGAATTTTGGGTGACATTACCGCCGAAAAGGTGTCTATCTTACAAGAAGTAGATGCAATTTTTGTTGAAGGATTAAAGAAATGGGACCTTTATAACAAGGTTTGGCAGGCCGGAGCCATGCTTTTACCCGTAAATAGTGTAGGGGTTATGGGAGATGAAAGAACCTATGAAAAATGTGTAGCTTTACGAGCAGTAGAGAGCACTGATGGTATGACCGCGGATTGGGTGAATTTACCTTATGAATTCTTACAAAAGGTGTCCAATGATATAATAAACAAGGTTAAAGGCGTTAATAGAGTAGTATATGACATTAGTTCAAAGCCTCCGGCGACAATAGAATGGGAATGAAAAAATATATTATCCTCTTTTTGGCCTTCTTTGCTATGGCCTTTACCAAAGTTTCTGCGCAAAAGTTTGCAACTCACACTGTAAAGGAGGGAGAGACGCTTCAAAGTATATCCAGACAATATCGGGTTACGCCTTTTACTATCATCCAATCCAATAAGGAAATCAAAACGGCAGAAGACATTAAGCCTAATACTATTTTAATTATTCCTTTGGACGGAAAGGTGGTTCAACAGGAAGAAAAAAAGGAAGAAGTTGAGGAACAAGAGGTAAAACCTATAGGTTTTTCAAGACATAGGGTTAGAAAGAGGGAAACCCTATATGGACTCACTGAACGCTATGAAATCACTGAAGAACAACTAAAGCGATACAATAGGCAGTTGTACTCTGAACCGCTTAAAAAGGGAATGGTTTTACAAATACCGAAGTACCCAGAAGTGGACCCGAACGAAGAGAAGGAATTGGATTTTGAAGTGTATACCGTTCAACCCAAAGAGACACGTTGGAGTATCGCCCATAAATATGGGATTTCAGTAGATAGTTTGGTGGTATTGAATCCTGAATTGAACGCAAGCAGCGACTATCTGGCTATAGGACAAGAACTGAAACTTCCCAGACCAAAAGGAGATAGTCTGAAAGATCAAGAAGTTGACCTGTACACTTCTTATGCCGTTCCTGCCAAGAAAACCTTATATAGTTTAGGTAAGGAATATGGCATTCCTTCGGATTCCATATTGAAATTGAATCCCGAAGTTGTGCAACAGGGGGGGCTAAAGGAAGGAATGGTGATACGCTTACCTAAAAAGAAGGATACTTCTGGAGAGGTAAACACTGAAAACTTTATTTTTTATGAGGTCAAACCAAAACAGAACATTTTTAGGCTTACCCAAAACCTTAATATTTCTAGGGAAGAACTGTTCGAATTGAACCCTTCCTTGGAGAATGGTCTTAAGGCTGGTATGGTTCTCAAATTGCCTAAGGACAAATCTGACGGATTGGAGGTTAAAAATGCACTGATTCTAGATAAGGTAAACCTTCAGGACAGCATTAATATCCAAAATCAACTTAAGGTTGTATTCATGCTTCCTTTCCGATTGGACCGTATCAATCTAAATGACAGAAAAAAGACAGAAAGTCAAATTAAAACACGAAGGGATTTGGCGTTGAGTCTTGGGTTCTATTCTGGTGCTATAGTGGCTTTGGATTCCATGAAACAGCTCGGGGTTTCAGTAGATGTCAAAACCTTTGATACGCAGCTGAATCAAAATAAGGTAAAAGAGATTCTTTTCCGTGAAAACTTATTTGGAACAAGCGCAATTATAGGTCCAATTGCTCCTGGAGCTTTGGATGAAGTTGCGGTAAAAACAGCTTCCCAAAATATCCCTGTTATTTCCCCTACGGCTTCCAAAAGTGTTTTGGGACATGGCAATGTATTCTATTCTGTTCCAAAAGAAGAGGTTCTAAGAGCCAAAATGTTAGCCTATTTGGATAAAATCCATGAAAACCAAAATGTAATCATTGTTGCAGATTCAACCCACACTGCTGCACATGATTCCATCCTTTCGAAGTTTCCGGCAGCACAAATTGCAAAAGTGATTGACAACAAATCACTTCATTTAGATGAGTTTTTGATTCAACTTTCCGAAGAAAAGGAAAATTGGGTCTTCTTGGAAACAGACCAAGCCAATATGGTGTCTAGTGTCAGTTCTATTTTGAATTCAGCGAATACCGAAGAAATCAGGGTGAGAATGTTTACTACAAGTTTTAATAATGCTTTTGAGAGTGATGCGGTATCCAAAACCCACCTTTCCAATTTGAAGTTTTCATATCCTTCATTTTATAAAGAAGGGAAAAACGATGCCTTTACCAAGGCGTACCGTAAACGTTTTAGAGGCGTTAAGCCCGATAGATATGCAACAAGAGGTTTTGATTTGACCTTTGATGTGCTCCTAAAATTGGCTCATAAGAACAACCTTTTTGAGACGTCGAGAATTGTGGGTACTACGGAATATTCGGGTAACAATTTTGATTATTACAAAGATTGGTCTTCTGGGTACCATAACCATGCAGGCTATATCATGGAATACGATAGTTTACAAATCAAGCAAGTAAAATTGGATGACCTCAAAAGTGACTTATAATGGGAGCTTGAGGACAACATGTCTTCACCTCCGTTCAGGAAATGAATTTATAACCGATGCTCCTGTTGACAACAACGGCAAGGGAGAAGCCTTTTCCCCAACCGATACCGTAGCCACAGGTTTGGCAAGTTGTATGATAACCATGATGGGTATTAAAGCCAGGGATTTGGAAGTAGACTTGGAGGGTTCTACCGCTGAGGTAACCAAGCACATGGCTGCCAACCCTAGACGAATTTCTAAAATTGAGGTAAAACTGGAATTACCTCAATCCGTTTCTGAAAAAAACAGAAAAATTTTGACCCATACAGCAAACACTTGCCCTGTTCATTATAGTTTACACCCAGATATTGAAAAGGTAATCGAGTTCCATTGGGTAAAATAACCCACATATTAGCTTTCCTTTTACTTAGTTTTTTAGGGTTTGCCCAAGAGATTGAGGAAGGCATTCGTTGGAGCAATGACCGTAAACTGACATGGGAAGATTTTAAGGGAAAAATCCCTCCTGCTGCGGACCCTGCGGCGACAACGGCAAGTGGTATCAGTTATAAATATTCCGCAAACCTTATTCATCATGAAGTGCATTTGGACTTTGAGGTTGGTGCTTTCTTCTATCCGAATGAATCCTGGTACAAGCCTGAGATTTGTGATGATATTGTTTTAAGTCACGAACAATTGCATTTTGATATCACGGAACTCTTTGCACGTAAGATGCGCGATAAGTTACACCGGACTTCATTTTCAGACAATGTGAAGGCCGAAATACGGAAGATTTATAAGGATATCCTAAAAGAGCTCAAAGATTTTCAGGAACTGTATGATTGGGAGACCAACTTTTCCAGAAATAAAGAAAAGCAATTGGAATGGAACAAGAAGATTGCCGAGGCTTTGGAAAATAAATCATAAATCCCTGTAACGATTTCGGTAAAAAAGATTCTTTACGTTATATGAAGATTCAAAAAAGCGGGTCCTATTACGGTATTAAAAAGATTGAACTTAAGAAACGAGGTTTTACCCTTTCTGAATATGATTACCACCTTCCTGAAACCGATTGGCACTATCACGAGAATCCATACTTCATGTTCGTATTGGATGGCCAACTGAAAGATTTGAACCGGAAAAGAACAAAACTCTGCCCTAAAGGCAGTTTTTTATTTCTGAACTGGCAAGAAACCCACAAGAATACCAAAGAATCTTCCCATGCCAGAGGATTTCATATTGAGCTGGACAGAAATTGGTTCTCAGAAAAACAAATGGACAAGCAATTATGGGAGGGAAGTAAATTGATAATAAGTCCCTATTTGCACCATACCTTTGCTAAAATATACCATGAGTTCAAGGTGGATGATTCATTTTCCTCACTCTCTTTAGATGCCCTTTTACTTGAACTTTGTAATGGCCTTTGGGATGACCTTGAACAAGTCAATGAAATGGAACCTGAATGGGTCAAAGCTTTGGAAGAATTAATTTATGATGACGAAGATGTGCTTTCATTGGACAATCTTTCCCATAAAATCGGCATTCATCCAGTACATCTTTCCCGTAGTTTTTCAAAATACCGCAATATCACACTTGGAGAATACATCAGAATGCATAGGATAAAAAAATCCATTCCACTTTTGGTCAATCACAAACAATCGCTTACAGAGATTGCATACAGTTGTGGTTTCTCAGACCAAAGTCATTACACACGTACCTTTAAGAAGTATTTTAATAGAACCCCGCTGGCTTTTAAACAAGCCTTAAAGTAAAAAACCCTACTCCTCCCAGGTATTTTTGAATCTACTATGTGTTCTTTCCAGCTTCCTCTAAGGATTAAACATCACATCGGGAAAAGGCATCTTTTAAAGCTGCAATCTTGTCATCCCAGGTTACGATAAATTCTTGTGCAACATATCCCTTAAAACCAGTTTCCAAAATTGCCTTTATTATTGCAGGATAATAAAGCTCTTGGGTTTCATCAATTTCATTTCGACCCGGCACTCCTGCGGTATGGTAGTGTCCAAAATAGGGATGATATTTCTCTATAGTTCGGATAATGTCACCTTCCTGAATTTGCATATGGTAGATATCGTACAGGAGTTTAAAGTTATCACTGTCCAATCTTTTACAGAGTTCTACCCCCCAAAGGGTGCTATCGCACATATAATCAGGGTGGTTGATTTGATTAAAAAGCTCCATTTGGATAACCACTCCATGTTTTTCAGCTAAAGGAAGTATTTGTGAAAGGCCATCCACACAGTTCTGCAAACCCTCATAATCATTTATTCCCCGCCTATTACCACTAAAGCAGATAAGATTGGTGTAACCCGCTGCAGCTACCTTTGGAATAATATCGGTATAGTTTTTTATAAGGGTTTCATGATATTTTGGGTCGTTCCAGCCTTCGGTAAGGCTAATTTCAGCACCATTGCACATAGAACAATGGATGTTGTATTTTTTTAACAAAGGCCAATCTTTTGGACCAATTAAGTCGATAGCTTTAATACCAAGCTCGTTTAGTACTTTCAAAAAATCCTCCAAAGGCAAATGGGCAAAACACCATTGACAAACACTATGATTGATATTGTTTTTTAGCTTGAATTCTTTTGGATTTTTGAATTCATGCCCTAAAGCTGAAGAAGAGACCAATCCAGCTGAGCCGGCTGCTGCTGCAGAAATGAAATTACGCCGTTTCATATATGAAAGTATTGTTCAAAGAAAGATAGTATTTTAGGCAAACTTATGGAAATGAAACCTGACCGGGAAGAGTTGTTGAAGCTTGCGCATTATAAGATGCCGTTTGGAAAATATAAGGACCGCTATTTGGTTGATCTTCCCTTGGCCTACTTGGTATGGTTTAAGCAAAAAGGCTTTCCTGAGGGAAAACTGGGTCAATATTTGGAAACCATGTTAACCGTTAAAGACAATAACTTGGAGTCGATGCTACGAAAAATACAAAAAGAATATCCTAAAGAGTAGTTCTTTTAATTTCGTGCTAATTCGATAACCAAAACCCCTGTAGCATCCAATTCTAAATCATCCACTGGAACTGTTTGCTCAAAATCTGTCTGCAAAATCAAGGTGTTTGAAGTCAGTTCAGTGATTTCGAAAGTACCATTGGCTTGAGAACTTCCACTTATGGTCAATTCGTTATTGCCCATCTCCCAGTTTCCATCCGTCAAAGGACTGTCAAAAGTGGTCTCTTCCGAAAAATCGTTACCTATAATAGTAAACTGGATTATGTTGGTATATTGTCCCATACCACTTATGACATTTGGATTTTCCTGAAAAATTATATCCACATTCTCATCTTGTGAGGTTGAGGTGAAAGGAAAGCTTACCGGCAGGCCATTAAAAACAGTGGAAGCCTGTCCATCGTTTATGGTGGCACTTACTAAGCGCCAGTTACCTACTATCGTTGCATCTGTAGAACCGTCATTTGAGGAGTCATCGCCAGAAGTATCGTCATTTGAAGTATCATCTCCTGAATTACTGTCATCATTTCCATCGTTACCATTAGAATCACCTGAGTCATTGTTGGTATCATCTCCTCCATTTCCATCATCGGAGTTATCTCCATCATTGGCATCATCTGCCGAATTTTCCTCGTTTACTACTTCTTCTTCATTTTGACCAATTGTATCGTCCAAAGGTTCAATACTATCACTGCAAGACAAAATGAGAAGGCCAAAAAAGATCAAAAACAAATTCAAACGGAAGGTATTCTTTTTCATGGGTATTATTTTTTAAAATTCGGCAAGACCAAATCATCTTTACAAAGTACGTCACTAAAATTGCATTCGGATTACAGATTAGTTGTTAAAAAGTTAAATCATTGTGATTTTTATTTACTTCAACTTTGCATTTGCTGATAATTATTTTCGATTCAACAGGGCTTCATTTGTTCTCCAATTTGTACCTTTACATCCCGTAATAGAAATCCCAACATGTCGCAGACAAAATATATTTTCGTTACGGGAGGAGTGACATCTTCTTTAGGAAAAGGAATTATCGCCGCATCCTTGGCTAAATTGCTTCAGGCCAGGGGTTACCGAACCACAATACAGAAATTGGACCCCTATATTAATGTTGACCCAGGAACATTAAATCCTTACGAACATGGCGAGTGTTACGTAACGGATGATGGGGCCGAAACGGACTTGGATTTAGGACATTACGAACGTTTTTTGAATGTAAAGACTTCCCAGGCCAACAATGTTACGACAGGTAGAATTTACCAAAGTGTCATCGAAAAAGAACGTAGGGGAGAGTTTCTTGGTAAAACGGTTCAGGTGGTTCCTCATATTACTAACGAAATTAAGGAGCGCATCCAGATTCTGGGCAAGAGCGGGGATTATGATATTGTGATTACCGAAATTGGTGGAACCGTTGGTGATATTGAATCATTACCCTACATAGAAGCAGTACGGCAATTGCTTTGGGAGTTGGGGGAAAATAACGGTATTGTGGTACACCTTACCCTAGTTCCCTTTTTATCAGCCGCAGGGGAATTGAAGACCAAACCTACACAACACTCGGTCAAAACTTTGATGGAGAGTGGAATAAAGGCAGATATTTTGGTGTGTAGAACTGAGCATGAGATATCCGAAGATATTAAGAGGAAGCTTGCCCTTTTCTGCAATGTTAGGAAAGAAGCGGTAATACAATCCATTGATGCTTCTACCATTTATGACGTCCCTATGCTGATGCAAGAAGAAGGATTGGATAAGGTCGCTTTGGAAAAATTGGACCTTCCGGACGATACCCTCCCTGGACTGGAACGTTGGAAACAATTTTTACATAGACATAAAAACCCTAAGAGCAAAATTACCATAGGGCTGGTTGGAAAATATGTAGAGTTGCAGGATTCGTATAAATCCATTTTGGAATCATTCATCCATGCAGGAGCGGCTAACGAAGTTGAAGTGGATGTGCGTTCCATTCACTCAGAGCATATCTCCTCAGAAGACATCGACAAAAAAATGATGGGTCTGGATGGTATATTGGTAGCCCCGGGATTTGGTGAGAGAGGTATTGAGGGTAAGATTTTGGCGGTTCAGTATGCTAGGGAAAATGATATCCCCTTTTTGGGAATTTGTTTGGGTATGCAAATGGCCGTAATCGAGTTTGCCCGAAATGTATTGGGAATGAATAAGGCCAATTCCACAGAAATGGATGAAAATACCCCTTATCCGGTTATCAGCTTAATGGAAGAACAAAAATCGATTACGGATATGGGAGGGACCATGCGACTTGGAGCTTGGGATTGTCAACTGCAAAACGACACATTAGTTCATGAAGTCTATGGTGAAAATGAAATTTCCGAGAGACATCGCCACCGATTTGAATTCAACAATGACTATAAGTTGCAAATGGAGGAAGCAGGGATGCTGGCTTCTGGATTTAATCCCAAAACAGGTTTGGTCGAAGTTGTAGAGATACCTTCGCATCCATGGTTTGTTGGAGTTCAATACCATCCAGAATACAAAAGCACCGTAGCGGACCCGCACCCTTTGTTTGTTGGATTTGTGAAGGCAGTTTTGATGCAAAAGCAACAAACTAATGCCAGTTTGGCATAAACTGCGGTTTTGGACATATATTTGCCACCGATATTGTCAAGTTGAAGACATTTACTAAATAACTTTCATGGAGGAAAAGAAGCTGGATATCAATTCCATAATAGGATTTGTGTTGATTTTTGGGATTCTGATTTTTATGTTTTATCAAAATCAACCAACACCTGAGGAATTGGAAGCTCAAAAAGCGGAGCAGGAAAAAATTGAAGCTGAGGCTAAAAAAGCTGAAGACATTAAGGTAGAGGAACCTCAAGCTACTCAACAAAAACTCAATACTGCTGATTCAACAGCAGTCGCCTCATACAAAAACCAAGTTGGCGCTTTTGGTTTTACTTCTGTCAACCAGGGTACTACAACACTTGAAAATGAAGTGCTGTATTTGGAAATCGCGAATCAGGGAGGTCAAATCGTGGAAGCAAAAATGAAGGATTTTGTCACCTATGATTCGATTCCGGTTTTCTTGGTAAAGGATGGCAACGCCAACTTTGCTTTGAATTTTACGACTAGTGATAATAGAACCTTAAGCACAACAGATTTATTCTTTGAACCTAGCCTTTCCACAAATGGAGATACCCAAGTACTCTCGATGAAGGCAAAAGTGTCGGGGAACCAATTTTTGGAATATAGATATGAAATGAAACCGAATGACTATTTGGTGGATTTCACAGTTCGTTCCCAAGGATTGAACGGTATTCTGAACAGTAGTCGCCCTGTTGCACTGGAATGGGATGTAAAAGGGATTAGGCACAACAAAAGCGTGCAGTACGAGAATAGATATACTCGATTGACCTATAACCATGATGGCGATAAGGTTAGCAAATTGTCCGAGAGTAGTGAATTGGACGAAGAAACTGAAGTAGATATAAAATGGTTGTCGTACCGCCAGCATTTTTTCAGTTCCATTTTGGCCACGGATGATCATTTCAAGACAGCAGACCTAAGCTCCAAGAATTTAGTAGAAGAAGAAAGTAAAGAAACCCTCTTCACCAAAGCGTATAGCACAAAGACAGAGTTGGAACTAAAAGGAGGGGAGTTGTCCCAGAATATGTATTGGTATTATGGCCCAACTGACGTAAAAATCTTGGATGACTATAAGGAATTGGGTCTAGTGGACTCTATTCCATTTGGTTGGGGAATCTTTGGATGGATAAACAGATATGTCTTCACGCCTTTCTATGGTTTCCTAAGCTCTTTTTTACCATACGGGATTGCTATTATCATCATGACCATAGTGGTGCGTTTGGCACTGTCACCTGTAACGTATAAATCCTATTTGTCCCAGGCCAAAATGAAGGTATTGAAGCCGGAGATTACTGAAATCAATGAAAAGCATAAGGACAATGCAATGAAGAAACAACAAGAGACGATGAAGTTGTACAACAAGGCAGGGGTTAGCCCCATGAGTGGTTGTGTCCCTGCATTGTTACAACTCCCTATCTTCTATGCCTTGTTTATGTTCTTCCCCACCTCATTTGAGCTAAGGCAGAAATCATTTTTGTGGGCTGAGGATTTATCTTCCTATGATACCATTTTTAACCTTCCATTCTCCATACCATTTTATGGAGACCATGTAAGTCTATTTCCAATTTTGGCCTCTATTGCAATTTTCTTTTACATGACATTGACCACAGGTCAAACTATGCAGATGCAACAGCAACCGGGTATGCCCAATATGAAGTTCATCATGTATTTGTCACCACTGATGATGTTGTTCTTCTTTAACAACTATGCCAGTGGTTTGAGTTTGTACTATTTTGTATCCAACTTGATTACCATATTCATCATGTTGGCCATCAAGAACTACATTTTGGATGAGGATAAAATCCACGCGCAAATCCAAGAGAACAAAAAGAAACCAAAAAAAGAGAACAAGTTCCAGCGTAAGATGCGCGAAATGATGGAGCAGGCCGAAGCCCAGAAGAAATCAGGGGGAAGGAGATAAGGGAAATACAACTGGAGTGTTTTTTACGTTTTATGAGTAAAGGATTAAACCTTTGATGTAAATCAGGGTCAAACCAGAAAATCATAAACACGTTACCATGAAATATCTAAATCTTGTACTTCTTTGCTTGTTGGCCACTTTTTTTGGACCTATTGAGTCTGCAGAAGCCCAAGTTACGGTCAATAGAACTGTGGTGAGAACCACACGAGTAAACAGACCTGCTAAACGGCAAATACGACGACAGAATCGGAGAATATACCGCAGAACATTAAGAAGATTGCCCGCAAATACTAGAGCTATTCGCTATAGAAGGGTGAGCTATTACCCGGTTGGGGGTATGTTTTATGTTAGAAGACGTGGTCTGTATTACCGTGCCTTTCCACCTGTTGGATTTCGTTTACGGGCGTTGCCAACCACCGCTGTGGTAATCAATGTAGGTGGAGTAAACTACAATTATGCAGATGGGGTATTCTATCAAGAAACAGATGATTCCTATGAGATTACTAGTCCACCCGTTGGCGCAGTGCTGCCCTCATTGCCAGATGATGCCGAGGAGATAAACTTTGATGGAGTTCCTGCCTATGAACTTAATGAAGCTGTTTATCAAGCCGTGGAAGATGGGTACGAGATTATCGATGTTCTGGAAGAAGAAATAAAAGACTAAAGGTGAAACAAAATCAACAAAAAAATGCCCTCCGATATAGAGGGCATTTTTGCATTGATAGGTATAGTTTGGAAAGATTTGGGACTTCAAAGATGGGGCACAACAATCGGTTAAAAAATTAATAGTTGTAAAAGGGTGGGTTTTGTATGGTAAAAATGGCCCTTTTGATGTCTCATCGACGAACGGTTTTTTTGACCGGATAAACGAACTCCCTTTACCGAAATAAAGGGAGTTATTTTAATAATAAAAAACTTACAAAATCTGTGTTTTGCGCTAATCTCTAGTGCAAGGCGTCCAAAACTTCTTGTGGTAAAAGTACTTTGTTGATAATGTGTACTATACCATTACTTGCCACGTTATCCGCACCAATTACTTTAGCATCTACATGGGTTTTGTCTCTAATGAAGAGCTGGTCAGAACCATTTCTATGTTTGAAAATGGCAATCAAGTCCTCACCCTGTACAGTATGGAATCTTTGATGATTTCTGATATCGCCCGACGCTACAGCATCACCAGCAACTACGTGATACGTTAATACTTTTGCCAAAAGCTCTTTTTCAGCCGCGGTGTCAAAATCCGCTAAACTATTGAAGTCGTCGCCTAGAGCATCCAACAAATCAGCAAAAGCTTGGTTTGTAGGTGCAAATACGGTAAAAGGACCGTCTCCACTCAATACGCCTACCAAACCGGCATCGGCTTGAATTAATGCATCTACCAATAAACTTAGATCATCTACTGATTGAGCTAATTCTACGATATTTGGAGTAGGAGGGTTTAAAGCATCCAACGCAGCTTGCGGCAATAATACTTTATTGATGACATGAACCACCCCATTACTGGCTTCTATATTTGGAAGTACGACAGTGGCATTATCATCGGTAGCATCAATGATGTGAACTGTATTGTTTTTAATGTTGATTCCTACGCTTTCTCCTTGGAAGGTCTCAATTTGTTGACCGTTCATCAAATCTGTAGAAAAAGCAGCAGTTCCTACAACAACATGATATTTAAGAATAGTCACCAACAAATCCAACTCAGCTTGCGTATCAAAATCAGATAGACTGTTGAAATCATCTCCAAGAGCATCCAGCAAATCTACAAATGCTTGGTTGGTGGGCGCAAACACCGTAAACGGCCCGTCTCCACTCAAAGTTTCTACCAATCCCGCGTTGGCTGCAATCAAAGCATCTACCAAAATGCTCAAATCATCAGTTTCAATAGCAATTTCTACAATGTTTTTCAATTGTAAAGAAGCAACAAAATCCAAAGCTACCTGAGGCAGTAGAACTTTATCTATTACATGAACAACTCCGTTGCTAGCCTCTACATCAGGTAATACAACCGTTGCATTAACATTAGAAGCGTCAACAACATGCACTGTGTTGTTTTTTAAGTTGATACCTAATTTGTCTCCGAACAAGGTCGGTATTTGTTGTCCATCACTTAAGTCTGCGGCGAATGCTGCAATATCCGGAACCACATGATAAGTCAAAATATCTATAAGCAAATCGATTTCTGCTTGGGTATCAAAATCAGCCAAGCTGTTATAATCATCTCCTAAAATATCCAAAAGGTCAATAAAGGCTTGATTTGTAGGTGCAAATACGGTGAAAGGACCTTCTCCGCTTAATGCTTCCACAAGTCCGGCATTAGCTGCCTGTAAAGCATCTACCAATAGGCTTAGGTCATTATTCTCAATAGCAATCTCTACAATAGTTTTCAGTTGAAGTGTGGCCACAAAATCCAAAGCAGCCTGTGGCAACAATACTTTATCTATGGTATGAGCTACTCCATTGGAAGCCAATATGTCGGTATCTGTAATGTTGGCATCTACATCAGAGGCATCCCCGATTACAAAAGTATCATCGGAAGCGATAACGGAGATAGAATTTCCTGCGAAAGCTGTTTCAACATCACCAGCTGCTAAATCTGCCTCAAGAACTTGGGCTGGAATTACATGATATAGTAAGATGTTTCGTAGTAAATTGATTTCTTCTTCAGTATCAAAATCATCCAAAGAGGAGTAGTCGTCTCCCAAAATATCCAATAATGCAACGAACGCATCATCAGTTGGGGCAAATACGGTAAATGGACCTTCGCTGTTTAAGGTGCCTACCAAATCAGCTTTGATAACTGCCCCTTCTAACAAGGATAGCGCTTCAGTGGCTACAACAATATCAACTAAAGTTTCAGAAGCGGGAGGATTTAACGCATCGATTACTTCTTGAGGTAAAAGCACTTTATCGATGACGTGTACGATTCCATTAGAGGCAACAACGTCCGGAACAATTACTTCAGCATCCGTATCCGTGGCATCACCTACAAAAACCTTGTCATTTTTAGTAATCGTTACATCTTCACCTTGCACGGTTCCGATGGTTTGGCCATCGGTCAGTTCTGTAGAAGCTGCTGCTATTCCTGCGACCACGTGGTATTGAAGAATGGTTCCTAAAAGAGCTCTTTCTTCCTCGGTATCAAAATCATCTAGGGAATCGAAGCCGTCCAAACTTCCCAAAAGTGCGGTAAAAGCTTCGTTGGTTGGGGCAAAAACGGTAAACGGACCATCACCACTTAATGTTCCTATTAAGTCTGAATCATCGTTAAGGTCAGCCGTGGTCAATGCTGCTACCAGTGAGTCAAGAGCATCATTCCCTTGGGCCGTTTCAACAATGTTTTTGTCTGCTTCCATCACCATTTCTGCAAGGGCTTGTTCATCATCATCGGAACAGGCTACGAATGCAAAAAGGGCAAATAGTGTTATAAGGAGTTTGCTCCTTAATAGTAGTGCTTTTTTCATTTCATATGTGTTTTAAGGTTTAAATACGTGTGAGGTGAAAAAGGGATATGGTGTTCTGGCCATATCCCTTTTTACTGTTGTTTAGTTTGTATCTGGAATCAATACGGTATTCAAGACATGTATTACTCCATTGATGGCTTGCACATCTACATCGATAATACCAATTCCAGTATTACCTGCACCATCCGTTACATCTGCGATGTTATCACCTGTACCCGGTAAGGTGATGGTAATCATATCGCCTTCCAAGGTGGTTGCCATAGTATCTCCATTTGGTGTAAGATCACCGGAGCGTACATTGGCACCAGGTACCACATGATGCTGAAGAATTGGAACCAAATCGTCTTCTGCTGGGATATTCATTAATGCGTCAAAGGCTGCATTTGTTGGAGCAAATACTGTAAATGGGTCATCACCAGCACCATCTTGCGCAGATAGTACGGATACAAAATCAGTTCCTGGAGTAAGCTCCGTTAAAGCCTGTACAAGAGTGGAAAAATTAGGGTCTGCTGTAGCGAAGGTTACTACAGTAGGTAAATCGATAACAGCGTCTACTGCATGTATAACTCCATTGGAAGCAACAATGTCAGCGATTGCTACATTGCTTACCCCATTTAGCGTAACCCCATCATCTGTATTTATGTAGAGACTCAAGTCTTCATCTGCGTCAAATTCTGCCGCGGTATTTACGTAGGAGTTTGTTAAACCAGAAGAGAAAGCTGCCGCACCTACTACCACGTGATTGGATAGCACATCATTGATATCATTGGAGTTTGGATTTGAGAAAGCAGTAAACGCATCATTCACAGGTGCAAATACCGTGAATACCTCATCGGCCTGAGAAAGTAAATCTGTAAATGTAGTATTACCTCCATCCGTCAACGCAGTAACTAAAGAAGATAAATTGGGATTGGCCACAGCATGGTCTACAATATTTGGAATATCGATTACCGTATTAACCACGTGTACAATACCATTTAACGCTTGAACATTTGGAGTAACCACTTCTGATACTCCATTGAATGTTACACCGTCCGTAGCATCAAAAAAGATACTGATGTTTTCTTCACCGGCTCCTACAGCCAAGGTGTTTGCGTAACCAGTTTCCAATGCCGCTAAATCTGTAGATGAAATCTCTCCATTAATAACATGATTCAACAATACGTTGGTCAATACGTCAACATCTATATCCCCAAGAGCAGCTCCATTTAAAAAGGTTTCAAAAGCGGTATCCGTTGGAGCCAAAACGGTGAAAGGGCCATCCCCTCTCAATACCGTTGGTAAATCACCGTTAGCTGCTTGTAAGGCTGCAACCAAATTTTGAAGGTTTTCGTTTCCAATAGCTAAATCAGTAATAGGAATTAAAATAATATCAGCAAGCTCATCTAAAATAGTTTGTGGCAGAAGTACTTTATCTATTATATGTACAACACCATTCGTGGTTTCTACATCAGCTTGAACAACACGGGCTGGTACATCGGTAGCATCCTGGATGAAAACTCCGCCATCAGTTGATACCGTTACTGAAGAACCTTGAAGGGTGGTCAACATCTGTCCATCGCTCAAGTCCGTAGACAGTGCTGCAGTTCCTGAAATGACATGATATTGTAGGATGACGGCCAAAAGATTTTGTAGTTCTTGCGTATTGAAATCCTCAAGAGAATCAAAACCATCCAGTTGTCTTAAAAGGTCAGCAAAAGCATCATTAGTGGGTGCAAACACTGTGAAAGGACCTTCCCCACTTAAAGCACCAACCAAATCGTTGTCAGCACTTTCATCAGCTTGTAGCAGTGCAGCTACCAAGCTATCTAAATCTGTAGTTGCTTGTGCGGTTTCTACAATATTACTATCGGGTTGTGGGTTTGAAGTCCCATCATCGTCATCGGAACATGACGTTAGAACAAAAGAAAAAATAACTAGAGTTATTTGAGATAATCTAATTAGTGCTTTCATAAATAGAGGTTTTTAGATTTTGTTTAATGTTTTTAAGATTATTTTAAACTAAAATCGTTGCTTTTGTTTAGTTTATTTTATAAAAAGTTTAACAAAAAGGTTAAACAAAAGATGAGAGCACAAAAAATCCGATTAAATCACTTTCAATCTAATCGGATGTATTTTTAATAAAAAGTCTATGAATCTAGGACGAAATTTGGTTTATAGCCTCCTGTGGGAGCAATACTTTATCAATACTATGAATAACTCCGTCAAGTACTTCTATATCAGGCGAAGTAACTGCTGCTGGTTCAGTTGATTTGTCTAAGATAAAGACACTATTGTTAATCAATATGTTTAAAGTTTCACCTTGGACCGTATGCAATTCTTGATTGTTAAACAAATCGTTGGCAAGAGCAGTAGTTTCAGGAACTATATGGTAGGATAAAATCTCAGCAAGAAGTTCTAACTCTTCCAAGGTATCAAAATCTGCTAGTGAATCGATACCTTCCAAACTCTCAAAGAGCTCTAAAAATGCTTGATTGGTTGGCAGGAAGAACGTGAACTCACTATCAAGGACATCCTCAAAATGACTTCTGGCCAATAAAAGTGCGTACACAAATTCGTCACAGTGTTCCAAAGTTTCAATAAGCTCCAATAGGTTTTGTTCTGTTTCTAAAAGTACAGACTGAATTACAGATTCTGGTATTAGTATGCGTTCGATGGTATGAATCACCCCATTCGCAGCCGGAATATCTGTTGCCAGTAAATCTACAGGGAGATGCAATCCATCCAGCAAAGCGAACTCGCCATTTTCACTTACCACTTCAAACCCATCATTAGGCAATAGTGTGGTTACCTGGCCAAGCACCAAATCGTTTGAAGTAACAATGCCTGGAACTACATGATAACTCAATACCTGACGTAAGAGGTCTATTTCAAAATCCAAATTAAATTCATTCAAATCACCAAAAGAACCACCAATAAGTGCAAATAACATGGTGATGGTTTCATTGGTTGGGGCAAATACGGTAAAAGGTCCTTCCTCGCTTAAGGTTTCCAATAGACCGGTTAACTCAAGAGCTTCTGCTAAGAAATCTAGCTCCTCGGTACTTTCTACTATTTCCCGGATGGTGGGTAGGCCTGCATCAGAATCATCTGGATTAATAAAATCCAAGAAATCCTGAATTTCCTGTGGGATTAGGATTTTGTCTATGATATGGACCACACCGTTATTGGCCTCTTGGTCCGGAGTAAGAATGTTCGCGTCCACATCAGATGCATCGCCGATGACAAAAGTGTTGCCGTTACTAATAACTTCTAAGGTTTCATCTGTCAATAAGGTGTTAACCGTGCCTGGACTTAAGTCTGCTGAAGTGATATTGCCAGGAACTACGTGATACAGTAAAATCTGTTCCAAAATCTGCAGTTCCAAAGAGGTGTCAAAATCATCAAAACTGGAGAAAGAGTCTCCCAAAAGGTCAAAAAACTGCCTAATAGCAGCGTTTGTTGGAGCAAAAACAGTAAAGGGCCCTTCCGCGTTAAGAGTATCGACCAGATTAGCCTTTATCACCGCCTCTTCCAATAAGGAAAGCTCTTCTGTTTCAACTACTAGTTCAACGATACTGGGAGGAGGGGGAGCAGCGGCGTCATCGGTATTGCCAATTTCATTATCTATCCCTGGATTGGTGTCATCATCGTTTTTGCTACAAGCAAGTAGAAATAAGGATAAAATACATACGGCTAGGAATTTTACTAGATGTGGGATGGTCTTCATTTTCATCAATTTGGTTCT
The DNA here is from genome assembly GCA_039184805.1 of Bacteroidota bacterium. Taxonomy (GTDB): domain Bacteria; phylum Bacteroidota; class Bacteroidia; order Flavobacteriales; family Flavobacteriaceae; genus Flagellimonas. The sequence goes on from JBCDAX010000009.1 coordinate 47,135, forward strand.
TTGTTCTAAAGCTTGAAAAGTAGGGTTTATTGCAACCATACACTTAAATGCATTCTTAATTCTAGGTTACCTCAAGTTTAAATCTCGAATCAATAGGAATACATATTTTTTTCGACCCTTATTCTAAAGAAAATTGTTCACCATTTTATCACGAAACCATACTATTTTTCATACAGACTCTGTTAATTAAGAAGTGATAGCCCGACTAAAATGAACCTTAAGTTTTTCAAAGGCTATTTTGTAATTTTGCAATGTCAATATCAAAGAAGATGAAGAAGGTAGTTGTTGGTTTATCGGGAGGAGTGGATTCCAGTGTTTCAGCTTACTTATTGAAAGAGCAGGGATACGAAGTCATTGGCCTTTTTATGAAGAATTGGCATGATGATTCTGTGACTATTTCTGATGAATGCCCATGGTTGGAAGATAGTAATGATGCCTTAATTGTTGCAGAGAAGTTGGGTATTCCCTTCCAAACGGTTGATTTAAGCGCAGTATATAAGGAACGTATCGTGGATTACATGTTCAATGAATATGAAAAAGGGCGTACTCCCAATCCCGATGTACTTTGTAATCGCGAAATTAAGTTTGATGTGTTCTTAAAAATTGCACTTCAACTTGGGGCGGATTTTGTTGCAACGGGTCATTATTGCCGAAAAGATACTATTGTTGATGATGAAGGAAATGAGACCCATCAGCTCTTGGCAGGAAGGGACCAAAATAAAGACCAATCCTATTTCCTTTGCCAACTGTCTCAAGAACAATTGTCCAAAACGCTTTTTCCTATTGGAGAATTAATGAAAACTGAAGTGCGTGAAATTGCAGCAAAAAATGATTTGATTACTGCGGATAAAAAAGATTCCCAAGGACTTTGTTTTATTGGAAAAGTTAGACTACCTGAGTTTTTGCAACAAAAACTTGAGCCAAAAAAAGGGGTAATCGTTGAAGTTCCAGCATCCGCTTATCATTTTGAAGAAAGTGCCCCAAGTTTTGATTCAAAAAAAGAAGAGCTGGCCTATCTGTCGGAGAAAAAGATGTATGCCGAGTCCGATGGGAAGATTGTTGGGGAGCACCAAGGGGCGCACTATTTTACCATTGGTCAGCGAAAGGGATTGGATGTAGGGGGAACCAAGGAGCCTCTATTTGTCATAGAGACCGATGTAGAAAAGAACATTATCTATACCGGACAGGGAAAATTACATCCCGGATTGTTTCGTCAGACCCTTTTTGTAAAGGAAGAAGAATTGCATTGGGTAAGACCTGATTTGGCTTTGAAGCCTGATGAAACCATGAAAGTTGAGGCAAGAATTCGATACCGTCAACCTTTACAAAACGCTACACTGTACAAAACTGAATCTGGACTTTATGTGGACTTTGATGAAAAACAGTCTGCCATTACCGAAGGTCAGTTTGTTGCCTGGTATTCGGGTGATGAATTAATTGGTTCAGGAGTTATATCATAATCCATATGAATCCAAACGGAATTACCGAGCTTTTTAAGATTAAGTATCCCATTGTCCAGGCCGGAATGATTTGGGCCAGTGGATGGCGACTGGCCTCTGCGGTATCCAATGCTGGTGGGTTGGGAATTCTAGGCGCTGGAAGCATGTATCCCGACGTATTGGACGAACACATTAAAAAATGCCAAAAAGCAACCGATAAACCTTTTGGGGTCAATGTCCCTATGCTCTATCCGGATTTGGACCAATTGATGAAGGTCATCGTTGAAAATAAGGTCAAAATCGTATTTACATCAGCCGGAAATCCAAAAACTTGGACCTCTTTTTTAAAAGAGAAGGGGATAACGGTCGTTCATGTGGTGAGTAGCGTAAAGTTTGCCCTTAAGGCCCAAGAAGCAGGAGTAGATGCTGTAGTTGCTGAAGGATTTGAAGCTGGTGGACACAATGGCCGTGATGAGACAACCACTATGGTTTTGATTCCCTCGGTAAAGGAAAAAATTGATATTCCTTTAATTGCTGCGGGAGGAATTGCGACAGGTAGAGCTATGCTGGCCGCGATGGTATTAGGAGCCGATGGGGTCCAAATTGGAAGTCGGTTTGTTGCAAGTACGGAAGCCTCGTCCCATCAAACCTTTAAAAATGCTGTAATTGATGCTAAAGAGGGAGATACGCAGCTTACTCTTAAGGAATTAGCTCCTGTAAGAATGTTAAAAAATAAGTTTTATCAAGAAGTACAAGAAGCCTATCAAAATCATGCTTCGGTCGAAGATTTGAAAACGCTTTTAGGGCGTGCGCGAGCGAAGCGTGGCATGTTTGAGGGGGATATGGAGGACGGAGAACTGGAGATTGGCCAGGTTTCCGGACTTATCCATGAAATAAAGCCAGCTTCTGAAATAATTACTGAGATTTTAGCAGAGTATGATTTAGCAGTAAAGGAAACCGCTTCAATATAGGTTTTTGTTCTGCTTTTTGATACTTTTAGCCCGTATGAAAAGACTCATCCCCACAATGGTCATTTTATGCCTTGCTATTTCTATGCATGGACAAATAGAACGGGACAAGGCGCTTCATTTTGTTGGTGGCAGTTTGTTCGGTCTTGTAGGAGCCGGTGTTGCCAAAAAAGCTTCGGATGGAAACCGGGTTTGGACCTTTGTTGGTGCCGTTGCAGGAAGTACTTTGATTGGATTGGCGAAAGAGTCAGTAGATGCTAGTCAACAGGATAATGGATGGGATAACGATGATTTAATTGCCACTATACTTGGAGGTGTTACCGTTGGAGTTGCTATTGAACTTTTTTCAAAAAAAAGAAAAGACGGTAGGCTTCGGTATACGGGAAGAGCCGTCGTCAACAACCTACCAATAGAATCATACAATCAGCTATTTACTAAAGTAGATTTGACGAATGGGGGGTTACCTTCTTTAACCCCTTTCGGATTCTCAGCAACGATTCTTAGCGATTTTGAGGACGTACTTAAATCAAACCCCTAGCTTTAATTTCTAGGTATTTGTTTATTGTATTTATCGTAAGGTCTTCTGGCTTGGTCAAAATGGTTTGAATACCATGTTTACGAAGCTCGTTTACAATCAGCTTTTTTTCATAAACAAACTTTTCGGCAATGGTTTGTTCAAATATCTGCTGAATGTTTTCCGCTTTTTTATCCGTAAACTCGTGAAGTTCTGTGTTTTCAAAGAAAATTACTACGAGCAGATGCTGTTTGGCAATAGCCTGTAAATACCCCATTTGACGGTGTAGTGCATCAAGTGTCTCAAAATTGGTGTAGAGCAGAAGCAAACTTCGCTGATTCAGATTACGCTTTATGTCCACATATAATCTACTAAAATCGCTTTCCACAAAATTGGTGCGTAGATTATAAAGGGTTTCCAGAATCAGGTTCATTTGGGAGTTTCTCCGTTCTGCCACAACCCTATTTTCAATCGCATTGCTAAAGGAGAACATCCCCGCCTTGTCTTGTTTTTTCAGGGCAATATTGCTGATGACCAAAGTGGCGTTTATTGCGTAGTCCAGCAAACTTAAACCTTCAAAAGGCATCTTCATCACCCGACCTTTGTCAATTACTGAATAAATAGGCTGTGATTTTTCATCTTGATATTGATTGACCATCAACTGGTTTTTCTTTGCCGTAGCCTTCCAATTGATGTTTCGAATGTCATCTCCTTGAACATATTCTTTGATTTGCTCAAACTCCATAGTATGACCAATACGTCTTATTTTTTTAAGACCATACTCATGTAGGCGATTGGTAAATGCTATAAGGTCATACTTTCTCAATTGAAGAAATGAGGGATAAACCGGAACCTCAGCCGAGGTGTTATATCGATATCTTTTAGCCAAAAACCCTATGGGAGATGAAGCATAAACATTCAAGCTACCAAATTCATACTCACCACGTTCAGTTGGCCTCACTTGGTATTCAAAAGACTGACTCTCCCCTGATTTTATAGTGCTTTTTAATCCAAAGTCCCTTTTTTGAAATTGAAAAGGCAATTCATCAATAATCTTGCAGGTGACTTGAAACAAATACCTATTGGTAATGGCAATTGTAATAGGATTCATATCACCGTTTGAAAGTTTATCTGGTACTATCCGTTTGGCAGGTAATCTGCTCTTTGATGAAAAGAGTAAGATGTAATCCACAACCAACAGTAGACAGCTAGCAAAAAATAAGATTCTGAATACACCATATAGGTCCTTATAGATGTAAGAAACCAAGAAACCTACAATTAGGGAGATTAGCACTAGAAAAAAGCGCTGTTGCAGATAAATATGTCTGAAAAACCTTTTCAAAAGTCCGTACTATCTTGGAATTTCAATGCTTTCTACAATTTGTTGTACTACTTGGTGGGCTGTTAATCCCTCCATCTCCCGTTCTGGAGTGAGAATAATTCTGTGGGACAAAATGGGAGCAGCTACTTTTTTGATGTCATCGGGGGTGATAAAATCGCGACCATTCATCGCTGCTAAGGCTTTCGAAGCATCCATAAGTGCAATGGAAGCCCTAGGAGAGGCGCCCAGGTACAAGTTTGCATTGTTTCTTGTATTGTTTACAATTGAGGCAATATAGGTGATGAGGTTTTTCTCCACCGTAATTTCCTTTATGATATTCTGGTATTCGGCAATTTCCACTGCGGATAAAACCGAGTTTACCAATTCCTCTTCCACCGCGTTTTTCTGGTTGTGTTTACTTTCCAAAATTTGTACTTCTTCCTCCAGGGAAGGGTAATTCACCTCAATTTTGAAAAGGAAACGGTCCAATTGTGCCTCAGGAAGTCTATAGGTACCTTCTTGTTCCACTGGATTTTGGGTGGCAAACACCAAGAAAGGCGGTTCCATGGCATATTCCGTTCCATCAATGGTAATTTGACGTTCGGCCATCGCTTCAAAAAGAGCGGCTTGTGTCTTTGCAGGTGCTCTATTGATTTCATCTATTAGGATAATATTGGAGAACAAAGGCCCTTTTTTGAATTCAAATTCGGAAGACTTTACATTGAAAACCGAGGTTCCCAAAATATCACTGGGCATAAGGTCTGGTGTGAACTGAATCCGACTAAAATCGACGTTCATGGTGCGCGCCAACAATTTTGCGGTAACCGTTTTGGCGACACCGGGGACCCCTTCAATCAGTGAATGACCATTGGCCAAAATGGAAATAATCAGCAACTCTATCATCCGCTCTTGTCCAATGATAACTTTGCCCAATTCATTTTGTATTTGAGAAACGGCCGATTGTAATTGGCTGAGGTCAATTCGAGAATCGAATTCCAAACCTTCGTTTTGTACGTCGTTTTCTTCCATGTGTTACTTTTTAAAATCAGTGATTGTTTTAGTAAGTAGTATACTATCTTGTTCAGTGTGAAATTTCTTGTTTTTTAGAGAAACAATCAGCTCCAGTACTTTTTTTGTTTCCTCTTTTCCTTTGCCTGATTTTGCCGCCAGAGCATGCACCGTTTTGTCCGAGATATTAGAAAGCTCCAAGTGGTATCGGTTTCTGAGGTAGGCCAAAAAATAGCTGATTTTTTTATGAATCAAATCCGTGTAGTTCTTGTTTTGATAGTATAAGGCTCCCACAGTACGGGCAAACTCTACGGATGAGTTTTCTAGGGGTTTAATTACTGGAATAATACGTTGTTGTCGCTTTGCCCTGAACAGAACAAAAAGTAAAAGACTGCCTATGGTAAGGTAATAAGCCCATTTAAGACTATTTTGTGTGAGTACGAATCGCATTGGAGAGGTCACTACCACACGTCCTGACTTTTTATAATTGTCCCAATACACGGTATCCTCTTTGAAGTATGAAAAGGTGTTCGCTACATAATCTTGATTTCCTCCAAGCATGTAATAGTTAGTGTAGGCTTGTGGAGTGGAATTCAATAAGAAAGTTCCCTTACCAAATTGGGTCTGGATAAAGTTTGGAGCATTAATGTATTCATCAGGTTTATTTTCCAAGACATTGCGTTGGGTATATTTTATGTGTCCCAAAACCTTTGAATTGACCGTGTCCAGATGGGTAAAACGGGAATATTGAATACCCCTTGAATATACATAGGATTCATCCTCAAAAGTGGCGTGGGTAAAACTTAGTTTAGCTTCTTCCTCTTCCAAGACATAATCGGATAGAACATCAATCTTTAGCGTGTCTGCTAAAACTCCCCCAAAATTATTGGAAGCAATAAATACCGTATTGCCTTGATGGACGTAATCCAGCAGTTTGTATGTTTCTTGCTCATCAAAATATATAAAGTTGTTGATGAATATAAATCCAGATTTTTGGATACTGTCCCTTTTATTTAGCGCATCGTAGGTATTGTCGTAAACGGTCTGGATTTCTGCGTTCTCAAACAAACCCGAAAGTTCATTGAACAGAACGTAACAGCCATACGGTATTGTATCTGTGTTGGTATAGGATGCTCTCCAGTTGATGGGCCTGGGACGGACTATCTCAGTAATGATGATTCCCAAAATCACCAAACAGAAAACACCAAGCACTATTTTTGACCGTTTATCCAAATCTTATAGAGGTATTAATGTGTTTAACGAATTGAATCTATCGTTGGTTTTTCGGTATTGCCTTTCGGTAATCGGGTTTTCGCCATACCAAATATGCTCATAGAGGTAGGAAACTTCTCTGAACTTGGTTTTAAGTTGATTTTCGTTCAGTTCCTTTTCATAGTCTGAATTTGTTTTTTCAAAATTCCAGTCTATTAGTTGCTTCTGGGAGAGTCGTTTTAATACTTTCAAAAACTGGTAGCGAACGGCCAACCGGTAATCTTTGTTTTGAATGGCTTTATCCATAAGAGAATCCAAGTCCAAACTCTCTATATGCTGCTCGGATAAATCCACATCTAAAAGGGAGGTAGCTTTTTTGGTGAAAATGGAACCAAACCGTTCATTGACCAAAAACCGAACAAGCAGGTAAATAACCAAAAGCCCCATCAAAACATAAATAAAGTACTGAATAACCTTTAAAGTATTGGGAGAGACATCAAAGCCAAAAATATCACCTAATCCATTAAAAATCCAGCGTAACGCCCTGAGCAAAAGATTTTGGGATTCACCGGTTTTGATTTCATAATTGAACTCATCCCCCTGGTACTTTTGGGATAAATCCTCAGTAATACTGCGTTCCTCCAATTTGGAATCTTTATCATATTGAAGTTGTAGCGAATCCTTTTGCTGGAGATTAGCCAAAACCAAACATGGTAACAAGAGTAAGAGGAAGAGGAAGATAAGATGTTTCACGTACTGGACTTTCCTATTTCTTCAATTTTACTTCGAGTGTTCACATTGTAGGTCTTTTCATGAAGTGCGTAATAGAGAATACCATTAACAAATTGGGAAAGACATTGCGCATATACCGAAGCGACCAAAATTAAACATAAAGCCAAGGTGTAAATGACCATGGAAATAACCGAACCTGTAACGTCTACATTATTCTCTACCACGTGGAATGTATAAATTCCAATAATGACCCCGGGGATGACCATAATGATGAAAAACAAGAGCCCATTTAACAAACCTAAAATGAAATTGACCCCAATGGACTTCCAAAAATTATTGATTACCAAATTCCAACCCTCACCAAAGGCTTCCATAACACCTCGGTTCTCTGCAAGCATACAGAAGAAAGAGACACCAACCCAGGCTGCAAGAAAGAACTGTAAAACGTATTGGATAAAAATTCCAGCTAACGGAATAAAAGCGGTTATCAAAACGATTACAATAAACACGAGGTAAATAGGAACAAGAATAACAATGAATAGTAGAATGTTTCCTAGTTTATCCTTAAAAAGATTCCAAACCTCTTTTTTGTCAAAATGATTTCCTTTTACTTCATCGTACTTCACCAGATACGCTGAGCTGATACTGAAGTTTAATGCAGCAACAACCAGAAAGATTAAAAAGAAGACTCCCAATCCAGAAAACAAGTAAATAAAATAGTCGTCTTCTGAGACGTTTCCACTTCCATTACCATAAAGCCCGTCAGCGGCGATTAAGCCCACAAAACCGGATACCAAGAGATAACTGGTAATTAAAAGGCCAATGATAAAAACACCATTGTACCTCAAAAAAACGTTAGTAAACGTTTTGATGTTTTGCTTGAGGAAATCAAAGTATACGGAGAGAATATCCCCAAAATCGCGATTGATTCTAAGTTCTAGGTATTTGTTTGCCATCCAATGTATTTAGGGTAATAGGATAAATGATATAATAGAACACAATAAGGGCCAAAGACCCACCAATAATGAGAAAAGCCAACCAATCGGGCATATCCGCATATCGGGTGATAAAGCCTTCAATAAAGCCGGCGATTATGAAAAACGGAATGGTGCTGACCACTACTTTTAGTCCATCTTTGGCTCCCTTCATGAAAGAAACCCGACGTGAAAAAGTTTTTGGGAAAAGAATACTGTTTCCCATGATAAGTCCAGCACAACCTGCAATAATAATAACCGAAATCTCTATTGTACCATGCAGCCAGATTTGTCTATTTGCCTCAAAAAAAACGCCTTTGGTATAGAAAAAAGTAACAAAAGCCCCCAACATGACACCATTGCTAAAGAGCACATAGGCGGTTCCAATACTTGTAATAACACCAAAAGCAAAAGCAATTAAGGCTACCCGAATGTTATTTATGGTAATGCCCAAAAAAGTACCCACTTCACTTCCACTTTTATAAATAGCCGTAGGTTCCCCTTTGGCAATGTTTTCCAAAGTAAGATTTACATATGCGTCTCCGAGAATTAAACGAACAAAGGAAGCATCATTTAAAGCGGATAGACTACCAATAGCTGTAGCTACAGCAAAAATTAGAAAGGCGGTAAGCAATGTTTTGTGATATTGTTTGAAAAACAAGGGAAACTCGTAACCCCAGAATTCAACAATCCTATTTCGGGATTCTTTTTTGTTCTTGTAAATTTTTTGATGTGCTTGTGAAGCAAGTGAATTCAGATACAATAAAGTCTTGCTTTCAGCGTAGTAGGTTTGGGCGTAGGCTAGGTCGTTGGTGAGTTGGATATAACCATCAGCCAATTCGTCGGGATTTGTGGATGTACCATTAAGGATGGCCTTTTCAAATGCTATCCATTTTTCCTTATTTTGCTTCACAAAGGCTGCCTCGCGCATAAATGTGTATTACCGACAGTTTAAAATTAATGTTATATGGGTAACCTCCAAATCAATACAACGCAAAATGTAAACCTGGATTATAAAATTGTTGGTTTAGGCGAACGAATTGTGTCTTTTCTCATAGATGGGCTTATCCTTTACATGTATGCTATTTTGGTCAACCTGATTGGTGATGCCATTTCCTATGTTTATGAAGATTCTTGGACCCAACGAGGTTTAATGGCTTTGGTTTTCTTACCAGCTATGTTTTACAGTCTTTTAATGCACAGTATTTTCAACGGAAGAACGGTGGGTAAAATGCTTTTAAAGATGAGAGTGGTTCGGGTTGATGGAACCCCAGTGCACTGGAGTAATTATTTGGTGCGTTGGATGTTGCGATTAGTGGATATTTGGATTTTTCTAGGTTCGATAGGTATTTTGAGCATCCTGTTTACGGAAAGAAGACAACGGATAGGGGATGCAGCAGCAGGAACCGTAGTCATTAGCACTAAAAATAAAACCAAAGTTTCCCATACTATTTTGGAAGAGGTAGAAGAAGAATACCAGCCTCAGTTCACAAACGTTACCGTATTGACCGATAAAGATGTGAGGTTAATAAAGGATACCTATATGATTGCCAAAAAAAGCAGTGACTTTAAGACCCTAAAGACCTTAAGAGACAAGGTGGAGAGTATTCTAAATACCAATTCTGAACTCTACGATGCACCTTATCTGGATACGGTCTTAAAAGACTACAACTACTATACACAGAAAATGTAATGGGACTGTATCAGTTGGTTGACATATTGGGTACCATTGCCTTTGCCGTTTCCGGGGTGCTAGTGGCTATGGACAAAAGGTTGGACCTTTTTGGTGTTTTGATTATTGCCTTTGTCACCGCTATTGGTGGAGGTACGCTTCGGGATTTATTGATTGGGAATACTCCAGTCACTTGGATGAGGGATTTGACTTATGTGACCATTATCCCGTCTACCATGATTTTGACTCTCATTTTTTCCAAGCAACTCAAATATTTGCGGAGGTCCTTGTTTTTGTTCGATACTATTGGAATTGGCTTATATACCATGCTTGGGATTGAAAAAGGCTTGGAAGCGAATTTGTCTCCGATAATGTGTATTGCGTTGGGAACGATGACCGCTAGTTTCGGTGGTGTACTTCGAGATATTCTTTGCAATGAAATTCCTGTGATTTTTAGAAAAGAAATTTATGCTACGGCCTGTATCCTGGGCGGCACACTTTATTTTGCAATAACTGCCTTAGGGGTGCCAGAAGAATATGCCTATGTTTCTGGAATATTGGCTGTAATCATCATGCGTATTTTAGCCGTTCGTTTTAGTATTCGATTACCCAACATTTATCCTAATGATTCTTAGCTAGAGTACTTCAGCTTTTAAAATGTAGACGTTTTGCCAGGGCCAATCCCCATCACCAACCGGAACTTTGTTAATGGCATCCACTACATCCATACCTTGAATGACTCTTCCAAATGGGGTGTAGGAGCCATCTAAATGGTAGGAGCCTGGTTTGTGCACAACAATGAAAAACTCATAAGGTGAAGCGAGTTTATGCGGATTATCTCGTTCACTGCTTGGCATGGATATCGTTCCTCGATGATGTTTGTATCCCTTTTTGGTATCCGGAGGAAGCAGATACCTTCCTATTTTTCTTCTTTTCTGTGGAGTTGCCTTATCATCTGAATTTCCTCCCTGAATAATAAAGTCCTCAACTACCCTGTGGAACTGGGTATTGTCAAAATACCCTTTACGGGCGAGGTAAATAAAATTGGCTTTGTGATAGGGGACATTGTCATACAGCTGAACCGTAAAGCTGCCCATGCTTGTTGTCAATTTAACCCGATTGGCCTTTTCTTCCTTGGCATATGCGAAAAAGAAATCAATGGCATTCTCCTCGGTCAATACGAACTCTTCTTCCTCTTCTTCAACTTCAGGTTCATTGTTCTCCATTACTTCTGGAACACTATCCTTGACCTCCTCTTTGGCCACTTTTTCAGGTTCTTTCTTTTTGGGTTTCCCTTCACAGGACACCAAAAAAAATAGTAGTATACTTGTAATCAAAGCTGATTGTCTTCGCCTCATGGATTTTCAAGAGTTTTACGAACAAGTTTTAAAAATAAAAAATCTACCGCTGCCTGGAAGTGATTCCCACCATAAAATGTCACCTGCATTTAGAAAACAATGGTTTGAATCCAAAAAAATAAAAGCGCAAAACCCAAAAAAAGCTGGAGTAATGGCCCTTTTCTACCCCAACGGAGAACAGTTGACACATCTGCTGCTTATTTTGCGAAAAACATATCAAGGTGTGCACTCGAACCAAATTGCCTTTCCTGGAGGTAAATCGGAACCCGAGGATAGAGATCTTATGGCAACTGCCTTGCGTGAGACCTATGAAGAGGTAGGGGTGCCCTCAGCATCGGTTGAGGTCCTAAAGGAACTTAGTGAAGTATATATTCCGCCAAGCAACTATTTGGTTCAACCTTATTTTGGGGTTTATCCTAAACCTGAACTGTTCCGAATCCAAGAAAGTGAGGTAGAAGCTCTAGTTGAGGTATCCTTATCGGATTTTTTGGACGGTTCCAACCTTTCCGAAGAAAAATTAAGTACCTCATACGCAAAAGATGTTAGCGTACCTGCCTTTAAATTAAATGGTTATACTGTTTGGGGAGCCACAGCGATGATGATGAGTGAAATCAAAGAATTGCTTGAACAGGTGCTATAAGGGGCATTTTTGTAAATTAGCTTTTCACAATACTATATGGGGCTTTTTAAAGAAAATCCATTTGGACACATCCTTTTTCTGAAAAAGTGGTTGATTCGTATCGCGGGTATGATGACCCATCAGCGTTATAAAGGTTTCAATACCCTAGAAATTGACGGTTCCCAAGTCATTCGAGACCTTCCCGAAAACAACGTGTTATTTGTCAGCAATCATCAAACCTATTTTGCTGATGTGGTAGCTATGTTTCATGTGTTCAACGCTAGTTTGAGTGGAAGGGAAGATAGTATCAAAAATCTTGGCTATTTGTGGAACCCGAAGTTGAACATCTATTATGTAGCGGCAAAAGAGACCATGAAACAGAGTGTCCTAGCCAAAATATTGGCTTATGCAGGTTCCATAAGTATTGAACGTACATGGAGAGCTGATGGTCAAGATGTGAATCGGCAGGTAAAAATGAGCGACATTAGTAATATTGCCAAAGCTTTGGATGATGGCTGGGTAATTACCTTTCCCCAAGGGACTACAACTCCTTGGAAGCCTCTGCGTAAGGGTACGGCCCATATCATCAAAAAGTACAAACCTGTGGTAGTACCTGTGGTAATTGATGGTTTTAGACGTTCTTTTGACAAAAAAGGGCTACGGGTAAAAAAGAAAGGTATTTTGCAATCCATGCACATAAAAGCTCCCTTGGAAATTGATTATGATAATGAGTCTGTTGAGTCCATTATTGAGAAATTGGAGTATGCCATAGAACAGCACCCTTCGTTTTTACATGTTATTCCTGAAGAAGATTTAATCGCCTACGAAGAGGAGCATCAGAAAAGGAGATACAGTTATAAAGGGGATTAAACTTCCAGTTTTTTTAGTTCCCGATAATTTTCTTTAAGTCTTTTGAGTAAAATCCCATAAAGTAGTTTGTAAAACAACCAAATTACTACGAGCAAAACTCCAGTGAAGAGGATAGACACAGAAATTACCAAAAACCAAAAGGTCATCTCATTTCCTTGTTCTGTAGCTGTTTTTACAATTTCCCTGCCTTCATCACTAAAAATTAGAACACCGTATAGACTAATAATCATGTAGGTGGCGAAAATGATTAGGTTGAACCATACGTATTGAGTTACGGTCCGCTTTACCTTTAAAATGGTTTTCATAAGTTTTCGGGAAGAATCCGTAACTGAGATTTTTTTGTAGTTCAGATAAAACTTAAAAATGAAGTAGAGGATGATGCCGTAATTGACAAAATTTAGTGCCATCATCACGTTGTAGATATGCATCGCCTTAAGTTCCTGCATATATTGCGGATCGCTTGAAACGAAGTTTATCGCAGCCCAAAAGATAAATTCAATAATACTGATATAAAAAATCCACTTCACCATAGAAGAGGACTTCTTCCATATCATAGGATAAATATCATCGTAGGATAGTTTGGGAAGGTGTTCTTCCTTCTTCTGCCAATCTTTTTTTAAGAGTTCCAGTTCGTCCATCATACCTTAAGGATTTAAGATGGTTCTTAATTTATTTTTTATTCGGTTCATTTTGACCCTGGCGTTTACTTCAGTAATTCCCAGAGTTTCCGAAATCTCACTATAGTCTTTGTCCTCCAAATACAAAAACACCAAAGCCTTATCAATATCCCCAAGTTGCTTTATGGCATTGTACATTAGCTTTAGTTGTTTTTCTTCGGTATCGTCGTACTCGTCAGCCTTGATTTTAAAAATTACGGAATCGTAATCTTGCGTGTCCACCCTTTTTTTTGATTTTCTATAGAGCGTAATGGCCGTATTCAAAGCAACACGATACATCCATGTACTGAACTTGGAGTCGCCCCTAAACTTAGGGTAAGCCTTCCATAACTGAATGGTGATTTCCTGAAATAAATCCTTGTGGGAATCCCTATCATTGGTATACAGGCTACATACCTTGTGAACAATGTTCTGATTGTTCTCAAGTTCCGTAACAAAACGATGTTCCAGTTCCTTATTCAAAGTGGTTGGTAAGTTTTCCTGATTAGTATGCAAACTTTGAATTATGTTACAATCCGAAGTACGGGTTATTTTCTGTAATCTAGAGCAGGAGGTCGGTCACCCAATAAAGGAATGTACTTAAAATCTTTACCACGGCGTTCTTCAAACTCCATTTTGGCCTGTTCCACAATTTTTGGGTCCTCGAAAAGCTGGATAGCGGTAAGCGTTAAGGTCTTTGCGGCTACCATCATACCCTTTGTCCCAATTGAGGTGCCACCGGCAGCAACGGCTTGCCAACTATGTGCTGGAGTACCTGGTACCCAGGTTGCAGTTCCCATACCAACTGTTGGTACGGTAAAACTAACATCCCCCACATCCGTTGAACCGTAGGCACGAGCTATTTCTTTATAGGGTTGAACGTTTAGAGCTCGTTTTATATCCAACTCTTCGTACCCCAAACTTTTGGATATTTTTTCTGCAAACACCTTCTCTTCGTCAGTATAGGTAATACCACCTATGGTACTTAGGTTTTTGTGCATAAGCTTTTGAAGAGTGAGATTAGGCAATAGTTCATGCGTTCCTCCAATCATTTCATAATCTATGGTTGTACCCGTCCCTAGGGCAGCGCCTTCCGCCGCTTTTACGATTCGGTCAAAAATATCAATGACCACATCACGCTTTCCGTGTCTCGCATAATAATACACTTCGGCGAAATTGGGAACTACATTAGGTGCTTTTCCACCGTCCGTAATTACGTAATGAATTCTAGCTTCTTGCGGAATATGCTCTCGCATCATGTTGACCATCATATTCATGGCCTCGACCCCGTCCAGCGCTGAACGACCCCTGTCTGGTGCACCTGCGGCATGTGCAGATGTGCCATAAAATCTAAATTTTGCTGACTTATTGGCCAAAGCTGCCCCAGCGCTTGCAGCATTTTGTGAACTGGGATGCCAATGCAGCGCTACATCCACATCATCGAAAAGACCTTCTCTAACCATATACACCTTGCCTGAACCTCCTTCTTCAGCGGGACAACCATAAAAACGAATAGTTCCTTTTCCATTATTTACTTTGAGCCAATCTTTTGCTGAGATAGCTGCTGCGGTTGATGCGGTTCCAAATAAATGATGCCCACATGCGTGCCCGGCAGCCTTGTTAGCGGTCATTTTTTCAGGAACTGCTTGTTGGGAAAGTCCGGGAAGTGCATCGTATTCCCCTAAAATAGCTATGATTGGATATCCAGAACCATATTCGGCGACAAATGCTGTTGGAATGCCGGCGACTCCTTTTTGTATCGAAAAACCTTCGTCTGCAAGCGTTTTTTGCAATAGCGCTGAACTTTTTTCTTCCAAATACCCCATCTCAGCCAAATCCCAAATCTGAAGGGCAATATCTGCATATTTTTCTTGATTGGATTCTAATCTTTCAAGAACAGCATCTGTTTTCTTTTGGGAAAACATAGTTGCAGTTAAAAGGCTCAAAGAGCAAAGGAGGAATACGTTTTTCATGGGTTATGTGAGTTAGTCAGAAATTTAAAGATACTAAAAAACCCTTTTTAAAATAATGTGGAAATCTATGGAATATGTACTTTTATCACTATGTCAGAGATGAACATCCCACAATCCAGTTTTCCACGTATCATCATCATTGGTGGGGGATTTGGAGGCATTGCTTTAGCAAAAAAACTATCAGGTAAAGATGTGCAGGTACTTTTGCTGGACAAGCACAACTACCATACGTTTCAACCTTTACTGTATCAAGTTTCTACAGGAGGACTGGAACCGGATTCCATTGCGTATCCTATTCGAAAAGTACTGCAAGGGTATCCCAACTTTTATTTCCGCTTAGCCGAGGTCACCCATATTGATACAAAAAAACAAAGATTGGAGACCAATATTGGCGGTATTGCCTATGACTATTTGGTCGTGGCCACGGGATCGCAGACCAATTTTTTTGGAAATAAAAACATTGAGTCTTATGGAATGGCGATGAAAACTGTTCCTCAGTCCTTGAATCTAAGAAGCCTGATTTTAGAAAATTTTGAACAGGCCCTTTTGACAGATGACCTTCACGAACGGGATGCCTTAATGAACTTTGTGATTGTTGGAGGAGGACCAACTGGGGTAGAGCTTGCCGGAGCTTTAGCTGAAATAAAGAAAGGCATACTACCCAAGGATTACCCAGATTTAGACACGCGAAGGGCACAAATAAACTTGGTTCAGGGCAGTGACCGTATTCTCCCAGCGATGAGTGAGGTAGCTTCTAAAAAAGCAGAGCGTTTTCTAGAAAAGCTTGGCGTGAACGTTTGGAAAAACATTCGGGTAAGTGATTATGATGGTAAACTAGTTACTACTAACACTGATACTTCCTTTGAAGCCTGTACTTTGGTTTGGGCAGCAGGTGTAAAGGCAGTTTCTATTAAAGGTTTGGATGCGGAAGAATTATTGAGTCGGGGAAGTCGACTTAAAGTGAATAATTTACATCAAGTTGAGGGCTTAGAGGAGATTTTTGCCATAGGCGACGTGGCCCAAATGGAATCTGAAGAATTTCCGCATGGACATCCCATGATGGCGCAACCTGCCATTCAACAAGGGGAAAGTTTGGGTGAAAATTTAGCTCGCTTGGTAGATGGAAAATCCATGAAACCCTTTAAGTATAAAGATAAGGGCAGTATGGCTACCGTAGGACGAAACAAAGCAGTTGTAGATTTAAAGAAATTCAAATTCCAAGGGGTGTTCGCTTGGTACGTTTGGATGTTTGTCCACCTCTATTTTTTGATAGGTTTCCGGAATAGGGTAGTGGTCTTTATCAATTGGGTCTACAACTACATTAAGTTTGATAGAGAGGCTCGGCTTATCATCCGTCCTTTTAAAAAGGAATACCAGGTTTCTAAAAAAGCGTAAACGGTCAGGATTTCATTGATTCAAACGTACTATTCCCTTTTTTGACTTGCTGTCATCAAGATATAAGTCTTTATCATTTTCAAGAAAGAAGGATTAAAATGAAATTTAGAAAAGCCACCAAAGAAGATGTTTTCAGAATAGTGGAAATGATTGCAGATGACGAACTTGGAAAGACACGCGAGAATTTTCAAAATCCATTGCCATCATCGTATTTCTTGGCTTTTGAGAAAATAAATTCAGACTCAAATCAAGAGTTAATAGTTGTAGAAGATGAGTATTCTGAGGTCATAGGAACACTTCAGCTATCGTTTATTCAATACCTTACTTACCAAGGTGGAATTCGGGCGCAAATAGAAGCGGTACGAATTCGAAAAGACAAAAGAGGGTTGGGAATCGGAAAAAGAATGTTTGAATGGGCTATTGAAAGAGCAAAAGAGAAGAAAGCTCATGTATTGCAATTGACAACCGACAAAAAACGGCCAAAGGCAATTAGGTTCTACGAAGAATTAGGATTTAAGGCGACCCATGAGGGTATGAAAATGCACTTTAACGGGTAAACTCCTCGCTACAATAGCTTATTTCACAACATTGACACAATTTCAATCAAATTGAAACTAAGTAAGTTAAAAGCTGACCGGACGAGATAAAAACAACTTTGGAAGATTTCTCGTCAAGAATCGTTGTGATTAGGCCTTAAATTTGGTAGACACACGCCTGATACGGCTGTAACTCAAACTTCCCATTCCCTTTATCAGTCTTTGAAGTATCGTTGGAGATGATTAAGTCAAGTTCTCCAAACTCTTTGTCGGATAAATCAATAGTGGCGGTTTCTGTTGAAAAACTCAACAATATTAGGTACTTGTCCTTATCTTGAATTCTTGTGTAGGCATAGACCTGTTCATTATCCTCAAGCAATAGCTCATAGTCCCCATAGACCAGACCCAAATGGTCTTTACGGACTTGAACCATTTTTCTAAAATAGTTCAATACCGAACTTGCATCTTTTTCTTGATCAGCTACATTTAGTCCTTCTTTATGATTGGAATTTATCTTTAACCAGGGATTTGCCCGTGTGAAACCAGCGTTCGATGTATTATCCCATTGCATAGGGGTACGACCGTTATCGCGTGCCGCTTCCTTTTCGTTTGCAATGAAAGTCTCCAATTCCATGCCTTGCTGTTTTAACAGAGCATATCGATTCAAAGTGTTGATATCCTGATAGTCCTCTATGTTGTCAAAACGAATGTTAGTCATCCCAATCTCATCTCCATAATAGAAATAGGGAGTACCTTTCATGGTTAACAAAAAAGTCTGCAACATAGTAGTTGAATTGTACCAATGTTCAGGGGAATCATTCCCCCATCGACTTACGGACCTCGGATTGTCGTGATTGCTCAAAAACAGACTGCCCCAACCTTTTTCAGCGAAAGTTTCATCCCAATCTGAGAATATTTTTTTGAATTCTGTGAGTTTCCAACGATCACTTCGCATCCAGAACACCTCGTCTCCTTCGCGGTCAAGAGACATTAATTCAAAATGAAAGAACATGTTGAGCTCTTCCCGGTCTTCATCCACAAAAAGCAAAGCTTGGTCTCGGTCAACTCCGGGAGTTTCTCCAACTGTCATCACATCATACTTGCTTAAAACTTCTTTGTTCATTTCGTGCAAATAATCGTGCAATTTTGGACCATTGGCGTAAAAGGGAACGAAGTTGCCGTTGTATTCTTCAGGTAATTCGGGATAGGTAATATCTTTAGAGATAAACGGAATCACATCCATTCGAAAGCCATCCACTCCCTTTTTGAACCAAAAGTGCATCATGTCATAAATCTCCTGACGCACTTTGGGATTTTCCCATTTTAGGTCGGGCTGTTTTACTGAAAAATAATGCAGATAGAAGCTATCGGTCTGTTCATCATATTTCCAAGCGTTCCCATCCACATCAAAATAGCTGAAACGCTTGGGGGGCTTACCATTTTCAGCAGGCCACCAGTGGTAGTAGTCGCGATAGGGGTTTTCCCGGGATTTTCGAGATTCCTGAAACCAATGGTGCTCATCGCTAGTATGGTTTACTACCAAATCCATGACCAGTTTTAAGCCGCGTTCATGCATGCCATCCAAAAGCTGGTCAAAATCGGCCATAGTACCGAATTCTTCCATAATGTTACGATAATCACTAATGTCATAACCGTTATCATCATTGGGCGATTTGTACACCGGGCAAAGCCAAATAATATCGATGCCCAAGCTTTTTATATAATCCAGTCGCTTGATGATACCCTGTATATCCCCAATGCCATTTCCAGTTGTATCCTGAAAACTTCTTGGGTAAATCTGATAGACTATACCTTCTTTCCACCAAGCACGTGACTGTTTCATATCTAAAAAAATTTGAAAAGCGAAGATATTATTTTCTGGGATGAAATTGATGCAATACGTCGGTCAAGTGTTGTCGATTTACGTGCATATAAACTTCAGTAGTGGTAATGCTTTCGTGGCCTAACATTTGTTGTATGGCCCGCAGGTCTGCCCCATTCTCCAATAAATGGGTGGCAAAGGAGTGGCGAAACGTATGGGGACTGATTGTTTTTTGTAGTCCAATCTTTTCAGCTAGGTTTTTAATGATAGTAAAAATCATAGCTCGGGTTAGTTTTTTTCCTCTTCGATTCAAAAAAAGATAATCAGAAAATTCCTTGGGGATAGGTTGGTGTACTCGAATCTCGTATCTGTATATGTTAATGTACTTTTTGTTGACTTCACTTATGGGCACAAAGCGTTGTTTATCTCCCTTACCAGTAACCTTAATAAAATCCTCTTCAAAGAATAAATCGGAGAGCTTTAAACCGATAAGTTCTGAAACCCGAAGTCCGCATCCATACAGCGTCTCCAAAATGGCCCGGTTACGTTCTCCCTGAGGATGGGAAAGGTCTATGGCTTCTATAAGCTGATTGATTTCCTCAGTGGACAAAGTATCAGGTAACTTTCTTCCAATTTTCGGCGTTTCAATGAGTTCGATAGGATTGTCCTTCCGATATTCTTCAAAAATCAAATAGTTGAAAAAACCTTTGAGCCCCGAGATAATCCGTGCCTGGGAACGGGGATTCATGGTCTTGGCCACCTCATAAATGAAGGTCTGAACCGTCTCTTTGGTGATTTGTATTGGGTTTTCATCCAGATTGTTATCAGACAAAAAGCCTTTAAGCTTTTCAATGTCCAAGGCATAATTGGAAATGGTATTGGCAGAAAGTCCACGCTCTATGCGCAGATAATCTTTGTAATCCTTTAAAGCCTGTCTCCAATTCATAGGCTAAAAATAGAAACAAAAAGAATCTGTTGGAAATACTATTCATGGATTGGTCAATTCAAATTGGGGTTTTATCAATTTGCAAGAAGAATTGGAAAGGAATACAAATACCTTGGACTAGGTTTTTCATACTTTTTTGATTGGGGTTACGTTTTAACATTCAATAAACCTTAATCAGACATGAAAAAGACCATTACAACAAGTATTTTTTTGCTCTTAGTGACTTTTATAACCATAGCACAAGTAGATAGAAGTAGTTTTAAAGCTGGACTTACTGCTGGAATTCCGGTAGGAGATGCATCTGACATTAGCAGTTTTGCCTTGGGTCTTGATGTAAACTACCATTATGGAGTTTCCAAACTTTTGGATGTAGGCTTGGCCACAGGATTCATTAACTCCTTTGGAGAAACCCAAACCATTTCTGCTGGAGAATTTGAAGTTGAAGGAGAATTTGAGGATTTCCAGTTTATTCCTGCAGCTGCTTCCGTACGTCTCTACCCAACCTACGAGTTTAAATTTGGTGCAGATGTGGGTTATGCCCTTGGTATCAATGATGGGAATGACGGAGGTTTTTACTATCGACCAGTGGTTGGATACAACATTACGGGCAATACGGAAATCAATGTCTCTTATACTACCGTGGCCCTTGAAAATAATTTCAACTTTTCCATAGCGATGGCAGGTATTTTGTTCCTCTTCTAAGGAGCATAGAGAAGAGACATTTTTTGAGGTTTAAGTAACAACCATAAATATCAAAAAATGAAAAAATTACTGCTTACGTTTCTTATTGTCTCTTCACTTTCAAGCCTGGTAAAAGCCCAAACTAGCTATGATGGTGCTTTAGGATTGGGTATAGATCTCATTGGTGACTTTACCTTTGTGGGTGCTGGAGGAAAGTACTTCTTTTCTGAAAAACATGTGGGCCAAGCCCATTTGGGCTTTGAACAGAATGCCACAATTATTACGGCCCTATATTCATTTCATAAAGAAATTCTTGGGGCTAGAGGATTGCGATGGTATACGGGAGTCGGTCCAAGTATTATTTTCTTGGACGGTGACAATACATTTTCTTTACGACCCCATGCAGGTCTGGATTTTAAATTTGATGGAGTTCCTATAGTATTAAACTTTGATTGGCGACCGGCTGTTATCCTGAGCAATTCCGGAGATAATGAAGTAGGTAGTTTTGGCTTCGGAATCTTATTTGCATTCAATTAAAAAACAATATTTCAGAACTGAAAAGCAGGGTCAATATCCCTGCTTTTTGTGTTTTTATGCGTGGTATGTGTACATGGATTAATCTTTTTTTGTCGGTAGCTCGTATATAATCATGACTTGCTTTAGAATAATACAATACCTATTCTGAGTGGTGCGTAAAAATTCAACTTCTAAATAACTATTATGAAAAAAACAGTTTTTTGTTTTCTTGCACTTTTTACATTTTTCAGTTTCTCCTTTGCCCAAACTAGCTATACCGGTGCAGTAGGACTTGGAATTGACCTATATGATAATGCAACTTTCGTCGGTCCTAGTGGAAAGTATTTCTTTTCCTCGAATCACGTGGGCCAGGCCGATTTAGGATTCGAAGATGAGGCTACGATTATTACAATTTTATATTCCTACCACAAGGAATTCCCAGGAGCCAGTGGCCTGCGTTGGTATGCTGGTGTTGGACCAAGTATCATACTGATTGATGATTTTGATAATATCTTCAGTTTACGTCCTCATGCTGGACTAGATTTTAAGATAGACGGCGTGCCGATCGTAGTCAATTTTGATTGGAGACCGGCAATCGTGATTAGCGATGCTGGTGATGGGGAAGCAGGTGCCTTTGGATTTGGAATTCAATATGCATTTAACTAATTATAGTTTTATACCATTTAGCAAAGGCAAGTGAAATCACTTGCCTTTTTCTTTTTTCAAGAAGTCGTACTTTTAGCATTATGAAGCTGATAATCATTAATGGACCTAACTTGAATCTTTTAGGAAAACGTGAGCCTGAAGTATATGGTAATACTACTTTTGAAGACTATTTTTCTAAACTAAAACAAGAGTTTTATGAAGTTGAGCTTACCCATTTTCAATCTAATGTAGAGGGAGAACTGATAAATAAGATTCAAGAAGTGGGGTTCGATTATGATGGTATCATTTTAAATGCTGCAGCCTATACCCATACTTCGGTGGGCATCGGCGATGCCGTAAAAGGTATAGAC
The DNA here is from genome assembly GCA_039184805.1 of Bacteroidota bacterium. Taxonomy (GTDB): domain Bacteria; phylum Bacteroidota; class Bacteroidia; order Flavobacteriales; family Flavobacteriaceae; genus Flagellimonas. Next base: position 69,363 of record JBCDAX010000009.1, read on the forward strand.
ACGCCAGTGGTTGAGGTTCATATATCCAATACACATCAACGTGAAGATTTTAGACATGTATCCTATATTGCCAGTGCTGCCAAAGGGGTCATTCTGGGTTTTGGATTACAAAGCTATGACTTGGCTATTCAGAGTTTTCTAAAAGCTTAGTATCTAGTTTCAACATCTGACAGGCTTCTATTTTTCGTATCTTTTATAACCCCAATATATTGATATGAAAAAGATTGCGCTATTACCAGTTTCCATTTTTCTATTTCTTTTTTCTTGTTCTGACGATAATGGGACAAGCACAACTTCTGATGATGTAGATCCAGGAGAAACTGCATTTACACTCCAAAATGCATTTCCAAATCTCAGTTTTTCTAGACCTGTGGACTTCCAAAGTCCCAATGATTCGAGCAATCGAATTTTTGTTGTGGAACAGGGAGGAATTATTCGTGTATTTGACAACGATACAAATGTTGCGAATTCAGAGGTGTTTTTGGACATCAGTTCTCTAATAAATACAAATGCCAATGAACAAGGACTATTGGGGTTGGCATTTCATCCTGATTTTGAATCCAACGGGTATTTCTATGTGAACTATACACCCTCTACGACTTTGTCTTTAACCTCAAGGTTTGAAGCATCTTCTTCAAATCCGCAAGTGGCGGACCCCAACTCGGAACTTGTTTTGTTGGAAATCCCACAACCCTTTACCAATCATAATGGTGGGCAATTGGCATTTGGACCTGATGGCTATCTATATATCGCCTCAGGGGATGGAGGTTCTGGAGGTGACCCCGGAAACAATGCGCAAAACCGCTCAAATCTGCTGGGAAATATTCTGAGAATTGACGTGGACGGTGCAAGTAATGGATTGAATTATGGGATTCCTATGAACAATCCTTTTATTGGGGAACCCAACGTTCGTGAAGAGATTTTTGCCTATGGCCTTAGAAACCCTTGGCGTATGAGTTTTGATTCCCAAACGGGTAGCCTATGGTCTGGGGATGTTGGACAAGATGAACGTGAAGAAATCAATCGTATCATCATTGGTGGCAATTACGGTTGGCGATTGTTCGAGGGTACTTTTTGCTTTTCCGGGGATTGCAACGATTCTGGATTGGTTGCACCTGTTTTTGAGTATGAACATAACGGAAATGACCGATCCATAACTGGGGGACATGTCTATAGAGGTAATTTAAGCCCTACTTTAGAAGGTAACTATGTTTATGCCGATTTTATCGATGGTCGAATTTGGGCCTTGGACGCCTCAGCCAATAATCCGGAAGGTACTTTGCTTCTCGATTCTAACCTTAATATTTCCTCGTTTGGGATAGATGCACAAAATGAGCTATACATCTGTGCTTTCGATGGCTCTATCTATCGATTGGTGGAAAATTAGGATGCGACCTCTATAGGTTTCAAGTATTTCTGGTCCACATAAAATGTAGCAAAAGGTAGTAAAGAAGCAATTACTAAAATCAAAAGCCGCTTAAAACTCCACCTTTGCGTAAACCAAAATACGATAGCAAAAATAACGTATGCTATAAAAAGAATCCCATGGGCATAACCCACCACTTTATTGGGTTCCAATATTCCTGCCCAATATTTTAGGGGCATGGTAAAGGCAAAAAGTGCTAAATAGGAAATACCTTCAAGTATGGCTGTTATCCGAAAAACTTTACGCATCACATTAAAGATGAATTACTTCATCGTAGGCATCGGCAACCGCTTCCATTACTGCTTCACTCATTGTTGGATGAGGGTGAACTGCTTTTAGGATTTCATGCCCCGTAGTTTCTAGTTTTCTACCGACAACAGCCTCAGCAATCATATCGGTAACTCCAGCTCCTATCATATGACAACCCAGCCATTCGCCATACTTGGCATCAAAAATAACTTTCACAAACCCATCCGAATTCCCAGAAGCTTTCGCCTTTCCACTTGCAGAAAATGGGAATTTGCCCACTTTGATATCGTAACCCTGTTCTTTGGCCTGCTTTTCAGTTAAACCAACAGAAGCAACTTCTGGCATACAATACGTACACCCTGGAATATTTCCATAATCCAATGGCTCAACATGCATACCGGCAATTTTTTCCACACAAAGAATTCCTTCAGCAGAAGCTACATGAGCCAGGGCTTGACCAGGCGTAACATCACCTATAGCATAATATCCTGGAATATTGGTCTGATAGTAATCATTTACCAAGATTTTATCCCTGTCCACAGCAATACCTACATCTTCCAATCCGATGTTTTCGATGTTGGTTTTGATTCCCACGGCGGAAAGTACAATGTCAGCTTCGAGAATTTCTTCGCCTTTAGATGTTTTTACCGTAGCCTTCACACCATCTCCAGATGTATCTACATGGGTTACCTCTGCTGAGGTCTTTATTTTGATACCAGATTTTTTGAAGGTGCGTTCCAACTGCTTGGAAACATCCTCGTCTTCTACAGGAACAATATTTGGTAGATACTCCACAACCGTAACTTCGGTTCCCATGGAATTGTAGAAGTAAGCGAATTCGATGCCAATAGCACCACTTCCCACGACTATCATCTTTTTAGGTTGTTTTTCCAACGTCATGGCATCGCGGTAACCAATCACTTTTTTACCATCTTGGGGAAGACTGGGCAGCTCGCGACTTCGTGCTCCTGTTGCGATAATGATATGGTCAGCAGAATATTCCGCAGGGTCTCCATGCTCACCCTTTACAACTACCTTTTTTCCAGGCATTATCTTACCGTATCCGCTCAATACCTCGATTTTATTTTTCTTCATTAGGAATTGAACTCCCTTGCTCATACCATCTGCTACATTGCGACTTCTTTTCACCACGGCATCAAAGTCATGCTCTACTTTTTTGGCACTTAGTCCATAGTCTTCTGCGTGTTTCAGATATTCAAAAACCTGAGCTGATTTCAACAATGCTTTGGTTGGAATACACCCCCAGTTCAAACAGACCCCACCAAGACTTTCCTTCTCAACAATGGCCGTTTTAAAACCAAGTTGTGACGCCCTAATAGCTGTAACATAGCCCCCAGGGCCGCTTCCCAAAACAATTACATCAAAATTGCTCATTATTCTTAAATTTTAGTTGTTATGATTGACTGCCCATTTCTCGTTAGGCAGGTGCAAAAATACGGAATTCATATGCCATTTACCAAGTCGTTAATTAGCGAATACCGATGAAGAAAATCAACTGTGTTTGGTTTTGAACATTATATCGTTGAAGGCTTGTGAATCCCCTTTAGCTATAGAAGGTGATATCCAACGCTTGCCCTTTATCATCCGGCCTATATAAAGTATTTGCCCTACGTGGTTTGGATAGTGGGCCAACTGCCTATTTACAGCTTCTGGTAGGGTATGTGCCTCATTTCTAATATGCACTTTTGAGTTAAAGTTTTCAGAGTTTATGGATTCTAGGGCACCAAAAAGACACTCCCATCCTTGTTCCCAAGATGCTATCATTTCAGCTTTGGTAGTGTATGGGTGGGTAAACTCCGATTCCCTATCGCGCCATGGTTTTTCCCCATCTTCAATAAAGAAATTTGTCCATCGGCTTAGCATATTGCCAACAATGTGTTTAACTATGATGGCTATCGAATTGTCGTTTTCCGAGTATCTCCAATGAATTTCATCGTCCGAAAGTTGAGCAAAGGTTTTGTCCCCAAGTATTTTATATCGCTCAAACTCAAAGCGAACGCTTTTTAGGTAGTTTTCTACGAAGTTCATTCTTCACCTTCCGGGTCAAATCCAATACTAAGGGAATTTATGCAGTACCGCTGCCCAGTGGTTTCTCGTGGCCCATCATTGAATACATGTCCTAAGTGTCCCCCACAATTGGCACAAACGGTCTCTGTACGAATCATGCCGTGGGAGGTATCCCTAATGTATTCAATAGTGCCTTCAATGGCTTGGTCAAACGAGGGCCAACCGCAACCACTTTCGAACTTGCTGTTGCTTTCAAAAAGCTCTGTACCGCACGCCTTGCAATGGTAAGAGCCTTTTTTGAAATGGAGGTTGTATTCACCGGTATGGGGATATTCAGTACCTTTTTTCCTCAAAATTCGATATTCGTCCGGAGAAAGCTGTTGTTTCCATTCCTCCTCAGTCTTTTCTACAGCGTATTTTTTCAAAGAGTTTTAATTTTTAAAAAAAGATACTGTATTTATTCGGAATCAGGGATAAAATCCAAGGCAACTCCATTTATGCAGTGTCTTTTGCCAGTGGTATTTCGAGGTCCATCATTAAAAACATGCCCTAAATGTCCGCCGCATGTAGCACAATGTTCCTCGGTTCTGGCATAGCCTATTTTATAGTCTACATCATAGGCCACGTTGTTTTCAATCTCTCTATCAAAACTTGGCCATCCCGTTCCTGAATCAAATTTATGTTCACTTCTGAAAAGAGGGGTAGCACAAGCAGCACAGACGTATGTGCCTTTCTCCTTGTTTTCCAATAAATCACTGGTAAACGCATTTTCCGTTGCCGCCTTGCGTAGCACATAGTATTCCATATCCGTTAACTCTGCTCTCCACTCGGCATCAGTCTTTGTTATTGGATATTCTCTAGCTTCCGCGATTTCCTTTTTCTGTTCTTGGGATACACCTTTACACCCAACAATCAATATGAGGCAAACCCAAAGCAATTTTTTTCCCATTTATCTTCTTTTTCTATTAAGACGCATTTTTTAGTTGTTCCTTTCAAAAATACAACAGCAATTTTATAGGTGGCAAATAAAAAAGCCCCGCGATAACGAGGCTTATGAATATATAGGGTATCTAAATTAATTCAGCTGAAGTTTTTTTACATCTCCCTCACTTATCCCAATGGCCGACATCACACTATTCAAGTTTGTAGTGTCCATTCTGGAGCTGGCAGCAAATTCGCTAGGTAAAATTACTATTCTAAAAGACTGATTATCCGTAAAGGCAGTGTCCAAAATGGATAAATCAAAATTACCATCTATAAATAGCTCCACGTCTACAAAAGTGTGCGCAAAAACATATTGTATGGTCCCTTCTGCAAGGAAAAAGTTTTGAGGTAATTGACTCCAGGCATCCGCAGTACTTCCATCATCAAGGTCTACGGTACCATCGAAACGATACACCAACACGGCGTCAGACTCAAAAATCTCAAAGTTTGTAAAGTCACTAAAGGCGATTAAAGCACTATAAAGGTTATTGTCAGGGTCAAATCCAAAATCTACGCCGTCAATTTCAATGACTTGACCTTGAATCCCAGGTTCACCTTGGGGTCCAGGTGCACCATCGAATCCTGGAGGACCTTCAGGACCTTCGCAGGCTACTATAAATAAGAGAAGAAATGCACCCAATATTGTATTGATTGTTTTCATGTTTTTGATTTTTATGATTTGAACTATTTCTTTTTTTCCACTGGTAAAACAAAAAGCGGGCCATAATTGTATCGTTTAGAACGAAGGTGGAAGGAAATATGGTACAACTGCCCTAAAAATGTGGGTTTAATTTCTATATTTATGACAAAGACCAACTTAACTCAACTATGTTTAGACAGCAGCGCGTAGTAATCGATACTATTTCCCCTCAACTTGAATCTGGCCGTTTTTTTATTAAAAGAACAGTGGGTGAACGTGTTCAGGTTACTGCGGATATCCTTCCGGATGGTCATGATGTAATACAATCCGAACTGCTCTACAAACACGAAAACCAAAAAAAATATGCTGATGTTCGCATGGAGCATCTGGGGAATGATTTGTACCAAGCGACTTTTAAAGTTGAAAAACAGGGCTTCTATAGCTATAAGGTCAAAGGTTGGGTGGATTATGCTTTGAATTGGCAGCATGGGGTGGAAGCCAAGTTGGCGGATGGGCAACATCTTAAGAGCGAATTGCTGGATGGGATTCAATATTTAAAGTTTTTGGCCAAGAAGGCCGGTCCTGAGGACAAAAAATGGTTCAAGCAATGGATTTCTAAATTTGAGGATGAGTCTGCTTACGAAGAGGCCGTCAATTTTGCGGCTTCTGATAGGCTAAAAGAATGGTTTGTAAAATACCCTCAACGGATATTGGCAAATGAAAGCCAAGAACTTCTGGTCTATGTGGACCGCAAAAAGGCAAACTTCAGCACGTGGTATGAGTTTTTTCCGCGCTCTTCTGCACCAAAAGAAGGACTACATGGTACTTTTAAGGATTGTGAGCGATTATTGCCTAGAATTGCCAAAATGGGTTTTGATACCCTTTACTTTCCTCCCATCCATCCTATTGGAGAGGTTAATCGAAAAGGAAAGAACAACACGGTAGATGCCAAAGAAGGAGATTCTGGGGTACCGTGGGGTATTGGTTCCAAATATGGAGGTCATAAATCCATTCACCCACAGCTGGGTTCAGAAAAGGATTTTAAAAAACTTATCAAAAAAGCCAGTAATTTGGGAATTGAGGTGGCGATGGATATTGCATTTCAGGCGGCACCGGACCACCCCTATGTTTCAGAACATCCCGAATGGTTTAGAAAACGACCCGATGGGACTATCCAATATGCTGAAAACCCTCCCAAAAAGTATCAGGATATTGTAAACTTTTATTTCGAGACAAAAGAATACAAAGCGCTTTGGGAAGAACTGATAAGTATTGTGCAGTATTGGATTGGTTTTGGAGTTCAGGTGTTTCGCGTGGACAATCCCCATACCAAACCCTACTATTTTTGGCACTGGTTGATTTCAGAAATCAAAAAAAAGCATCCGGATGTACTCTTTTTGGCCGAAGCCTTTTCTAGACCAAAGGTTATGCAGCAACTAGCCAAACAAGGTTATTCCCAATCTTACACTTATTTTACTTGGAGAGTCTCCAAACATGAATTGGTGGAATATGTTACCGAGCTGACCCAAACCGAAATGCGGGAATATTACCGACCCAACTTTTGGCCAAATACACCAGATATCAATCCATATCATTTGCAAGGTGCTAATGAATCCATGCACGTTATCAGATATGCATTGGCTGCGACATTAAGTGGTAACCTGGGCATTTACGGACCCGTTTTTGAATATATGGTCACAGATGCGCTGCCTGGGAAAGAAGAGTATTTGGATTGCGAAAAATATGAAGTGAGACATTGGGATTGGACCATTGAAAATGGATTAATCCATTATATCACTAAAATAAATGAAGTGAGACACCAACATGAGGCACTTCAACAGACGAATAACATAAAATTTTGCCATATTGAGAACGATCATCTTATGGCATTTTACAAATGGAACGATGATAAGACGGATGAGATGCTAATCATTGTGAGCTTAGATTCCCATCATATGCGACAAGGAACAGTACAAGTGCCGTTCCATGAATTGGGTTTAACCCAGGAGCAGGGATTGCACATCAAAGACGAAATCACGCAAAATGAGTATCATTGGTATGATGAATGGAATTTTGTGGAACTGCATCCCAATTTACCCTTTCATCTGTTCCATGTCATAAAAGATTAATCAAACATGATCTTAGTTTGAAACCACCGTACGAATTCAATATAGCATGGGAACAACTGTTGGACGACAACAGTTTTACCGATGTGTTTTTATCCACAGTCCTACAGGATTATGTGGTTCGTCAACGATGGTATGGTGGAAAGTCCAGCAAACTAAAATACATCGAGCTTCAGGAACATTTTAGGATTCAGCAGCATGGTGAGGTGTATTATGGGTTGATTTTGGAAATAAATTTTGAAGAGGCCTTTTACCAACACTACTTTCTTCCTATAGCCTTTGTGTCTGATGAAAATTTTGCAAAGAAAGACAGGATACTTCCTTTGAAATTAAATGGGCAAGATGGTTTTATCATAGATGCTCTGAATTTGGAGGCTTTCAGGAAACTTGTCTTTGAACGTTTGGTAACAGCCGAACCGAACGATACCACAAGAGTCAGATATCATAAAAGCACAAATTTTATTGATACTGAGTACAGTTCGTCGCGCTTTATGGGATTGGAGCAGAGTAATACCTCCATCATCATGAACGACAAATACGTAATTAAGTTTTTTAGGCGAATTTATGCTGATAAAAACCCAGATTATGAAATGAGTCGTTTTCTTTCGGAGAAAAAGGAATACAAAAATACCCCAGCCTATATGGGGAGTTTGAGCATTATCGATTCTGACAATGCTAATATTACGATAGCCTTAATGCAAGAGATGGTGCCCAATGAAGGGGATGCATGGGAATTCATGTTGAAGGAGATTGACATTGTTTTCCAATGTCTTGAGCGAAAAAAACTGGATGTGTACGGTCTTCCACAAACCGAATTATTTGAAAGATTACAAATAGCTGACGTCCCACCACAAATTATTGATTGGGTTGGACTCAACATATTTTTAAAACTCCAAACTTTGGCGAAAAGAACGGCAGAAATGCACGTAGCTTTGGGGTCTGAATTTGAAGAGACCGCCTTTACTCCGGAACATTTTAATGGGGATTACGAAGTATGGCTCAAAAATCGTTTGCTGTATCAATTCCAAAATCGCCTGAATACCGTAGAGAATAACATAGGCAAACTTTCAGGGATGTCTGCAGAACTAGCCAAGGAATTCTTGGAACGAAAGAACGAAATTCGAAAACGATTTATTGGTTTTGACTGGACCAAACTCAAAGGGGAACGATTGCGAGTGCATGGCGATTACCATTTGGGTCAAGTCTTGGTAAAAGGTGATGATTTCTATTTGTTGGATTTCGAGGGAGAGCCCGAAAGTACTATTCGCGACAGAAAGGTAAAACAACCCCCTTTGAAAGATGTAGCAGGTATTTTCAGGTCGTTCCATTACGCGGTTTACGCTACTATTTTTAATAATGAAGGCAAATATCCCTATTCGCAGGAAGAGCTTTTTCATGCTGGGGAAATTTTATACACCTATTTTATTAATGTTTTTTACGCCATCTACGTAGATTTGATTCAGCAAAACAACATTAACATAGGATATACCCAAGAACGTATTTTTCTGCTCGAGTACTGTATGCTCGAAAAAGCGGTGTATGAATTGGGGTATGAAATGAATTCAAGACCCTTATGGGCGGTAATACCCCTTCGCGGTATTATGGGAATAATAAATAACAAATAACATGGCTGCAGTAATTCCACATAGCTTTTTTACCGATTTCGATATCAATCTTTTTAAATCAGGAAAGCATTTTAGACTTTACGAAAAACTAGGTGCTCACCTAACCAAAGTTGATGGAAAAAAGGGAACCTACTTTGCAGTATGGGCGCCTTCTGCCAAGTCTGTTTCCGTAGTTGGGGAATTTAATCACTGGCAGGCGGGAGAGCATGAATTGAATGTAAGATGGGACCAAAGTGGAATTTGGGAAGGTTTTATTCCAGGGGTAGATATGGGAACGCTCTACAAGTACAAAATTCAGTCTCACCATAATGATATGTGGACTGAAAAAGCAGACCCTTTTGGAAGATATTGTGAGACTCCTCCCAATACAGCTTCCGTGGTTTGGGACGCTTCTTATACATGGAAGGACGCGTCTTGGATGAAGAACCGAAAAGAACACAATGCTCTGGATAAACCTTACTCCGTATACGAAGTGCATTTAGGTTCTTGGAAGAAGAAAAATGGATGGGAATCTCTTAGCTATATTGAGTTGGCAGATGAGTTGGTAAGTTATGTGGCAGATATGGGCTTTACCCATGTGGAATTTATGCCGATAATGGAATATCCGTATGACCCTTCATGGGGATATCAGCTTACCGGGTATTTTGCACCTACTTCGCGTTTTGGAAAGCCAGAGGATTTCAAACTGCTGGTTGATAAATTCCATGAAAAAGGAATCGGGGTGATTTTGGATTGGGTGCCATCACATTTCCCTGAGGATGCCCACGGTCTTGGGTTCTTTGATGGCTCGCATTTATACGAACATCCAGATAGACGAAGGGGGTATCATCCAGATTGGAAAAGTTTGATTTTTAATTACGGCAGAAATGAAGTCAGAGCTTTTTTGATTAGCAATGCTGTTTTTTGGCTGGACCAATATCATGTTGACGGATTGCGTGTTGATGCCGTAGCTTCCATGTTGTATTTGGATTATTCACGTGAGGATGGAGAATGGGAACCCAATATGTATGGCAACAACGAAAACTTGGAAGCCATGTCATTTTTACGAGAAATGAATCAAGAAGTGTATGCAAGTTTTGAAGGTGTACAAACCATAGCAGAGGAGTCCACTGCATTTACTGGGGTTTCCAAGCCGGTTCATTATGGAGGACTAGGTTTTGGTATGAAATGGATGATGGGCTGGATGCATGATACTTTGGAGTTCTTTAAAAAAGAGCCCATTTATCGTTCATATGATTTGAACAATATCACCTTCAGTATGACCTATGCCTTTACCGAGAACTTCATGCTTCCCTTTTCCCATGACGAGGTGGTTTACGGTAAAAACTCGCTTTTATACAGGATGCCTGGGGATGAGTGGCAACGGTTTGCCAACTTGAGAATGCTATATGGTTATATGTTTACCCATCCTGGAGCCAATCTTTTATTTATGGGAGGCGAGTTTGGACAGTCTTCGGAATGGGATTTTCAAAATAGCCTAGATTGGCATTTGACGCAATATGATTTCCATTCTGGAATTCAGGAGACCATCAAAGACCTGAACAAGCTGTATAAAAAAAGTCCGGCGCTGTATGAAAAACAATTCAGTCCTGAGGGATTCCAATGGATTGAATATAACGATCAGGAAAATACAGTGATTTCTTATAAGCGAATGGGGAACGACCCAGAAGAGGATTTAATTGTAGTCTGCAATTTTACACCAGTACCACGCGAAAACTACAGAGTAGGTGTCCATAAATCCAAACAGATGAAACTACTCTTTAATAGTGACGATGCTAAATATGCAGGCAGCGGAATTGGCAAAAAGACATTGAGACCAACAGCTAAAGAGTGGAATGGATGTCCAAAATCAGTGAACATGACCCTACCACCCTTGAGTGTAATTGTTTATAAATAGGCTTTTTCACTTTTTTCTTACAATTTTATTGTTCAAAACATCTTTTTCAATTCTCATAGTAATGTGTTTCTTTTGTCTTTCTCAATAGACCAACAATGATCACTAATACAGAAATTGCTACTAGAGGAAATCAATATCCCAACCATATTGTTGATTTCAAACATGAAAACGACAAGATATTTTTTACTACCCAGAATGGCGTCATTTTAGAAATAACCATCTTACGTGATAGTGCCATTCGATTTAGATATGCTACTGAACATGTTTTTGAACCCGACTTTTCCTATGCCATTAGTGATGATGTTAGTTTAGGATACAATAACCTAGAGGTAAAGGAAGAGATTCCGGAATATGTGATTACAACATCCAAGGTAAAAGTATATGTAAACAAGTCCGATCTTAAAATACAGATTGTGGACATGGATGATGTTATCCTTAGTGAGGACGAGCTCGGTTTTCACTGGGAGGAGAACTACGATTATGGGGGTAATATCGTAAAGATGAGCAAAGTGTGCCATTCCGGGGAGAGCTACTATGGAATGGGGGACAAGGCTTCCCATACCAACCTAAAAGGAAAACGGGTAAACAACTGGGTAACGGATTCTTATGCCTATGGAAAAGACCAAGAACCGCTTTATAAGGCTATTCCCTTCTATTTGGGACTTAAGGAAAACATCGCCTATGGGATTTTCTTTGATAATTCGTTCAGTACTTATTTTGATTTTGCGAACGAAAAGCGAAATGTGACCAGTTTCTGGGCAGACGGGGGAGAAATGAACTATTATTTCTTCTACGGTCCTGAAATGAAACAGGTGGTTGAGGCCTATACGGATTTAACTGGTGTACCGGAACTTCCACCGTTATGGGCTTTAGGTTTCCATCAATCCAAATGGAGTTACTACCCAGAAAAACGGGTAAAAGAGATTGCTTCCATTTTTAGAAAGCTTCAAATTCCTTGTGATGCGATTTATTTGGATATCGATTATATGGAAGGCTTCCGATGTTTTACTTGGAACAACCGCTATTTTCCAAATCCCAAGAAGATGATAGCGGAACTGGAGACTGATGGTTTCAAAACGGTTACCATGATTGACCCTGGAATTAAGATTGATAGGGAGTACTGGGTATATCAGCAAGCTATGGATAATGGCTTTTTCTGTCGTAGGGCGGATGGACCCCATTTTAAGGGGAAAGTTTGGCCAGGTGAATGTAAATTTCCAGATTTTACAAATCCCGAGGTTCGTGAATGGTGGGGAGGTCTCTACAAAGAAATGATATCGGAGATGGGAGTCAAAGGGGTTTGGAACGATATGAACGAACCCGCGGTTATGGAAGTACCTACCAAAACAGCAAATCTGGATGTACGCCATGACTATGATGGACATCCTTGTAGTCACCGAAAGGCGCATAATATCTACGGAATGCAAATGGTTCGTGCTACGTACGACGGGGTCAAAAAGTTTATGTTCCCACTTCGCCCATTTGTGCTTACTCGTGCAGCATACTCTGGGACACAGCGGTATTGCGCTACCTGGACAGGAGACAATGTTGCCACTTGGGAACACCTTTGGATTGCAAATGTGCAGATGCAACGCATGTGTATGAGTGGGTATTCGTTTGTAGGTTCCGATATTGGAGGTTTCGCAGAACAACCTAACGGGGAATTGTTCGCAAGATGGATGCAGCTTGCTATTTTCCACCCATTTTGTAGGGTTCACTCCAGTGGAGATCACGGAGACCAAGAACCATGGTCCTTTGGGGAAGAGATTACGAACATAGTAAAAAGTTTTATTGAGCTTCGCTACCAGCTTTTACCGTACATCTACACTCTGTTTTATAAGTACATCAATAGCGGAATGCCTATGATTCAATCCTTGGTTTTCTATGACCAGGAGGATACGCAAACCCATTTTAGAACAGATGAGTTCCTATTTGGTGAACACTTTTTGGTATGTCCTGTTCAAGAGCCCAATGCCCAGGGAAGACGCATGTATTTTCCTAAAGGAAAGTGGTACAGTTACTGGACTGACGAAGTGACTGAAGGAGGAGTTGAAAAATGGGTTCCGGCTGGATTGGATAAAATCCCATTGTTTATAAAAGAGGGTGCTATGATACCAAAATATCCAGTACAACAATATGTTGGCGAAAAAGAGATTGAGGAGCTTAAAATGGACGTGTATTATAAAGAGGGCATTGAAAACTCCAGCGTATATGAAGACCAGCAAGATGGGTATGATTACAAAAAAGGAAGATATAGTCATCGCAAGTTTAGAATGCGGGGCAAGGAAAACGAATTGATTATACAGCAGTTCAAGGATGGAAACTTTATCACTTCGTATGAAAAGATAAAAATGACTTTTCACGGTCTACCTTTTAAAATTGGGACTATAGAAGTTGACAACGAGATTGTTGATTTAAAGGAGGTGAAGTTGAATGGAGATAGCACTGTGGAGGTCAGTAAGGATTTCACCGAGCTACATCTTATTGGAAAATAAATTTTGTAATTTACTCATACTAAACACACCATTTTATGAGAAAATTAGTTTTAACGATTTTAGTTTTTTTCGGAGTCTTTGCCTGTAAAACCAATCCATTTACAGGTAAAAGTACCCTTAACTTTTATCCAAACAGTCAGATTTTCCCAACAGCTTTTGCGCAATATGACCAGTTTTTAGGAGAGAATAAGGTAGTGAGAGGAACCAAAGAAGCCCAAATGATAACAGCAGTTGGTCAACGAATTGCTTCAGCTGCTGAAAGATGGCTGAATGCCAACGGCCATCCTGGCTATTTAAAAGATTATCAATGGGAATACAATCTTGTTCAAGACGATGCCGTAAATGCCTGGTGTATGCCCGGGGGTAAAATTGTTTTTTATACTGGAATTTTGCCAATTGCCCAAAGCGAAACTGGAATTGCAGTAGTAATGGGGCATGAAGTTGCCCATGCTCTTGCTGATCATGGCGCACAGCGCATGAGTGCAGGAATGCTTCAGCAACTTGGGGCGGTTGCAGGAAACGTTGCGATTAAGGACCCAGAGACGAGAAATACGTTTAACCAAGCGTATGGAATAGGTTCCTCCGTAGGGGTAATGTTGCCCTTTAGTAGAAGCCATGAGACAGAAGCAGATAGAATCGGACTCCAGATTATGGCTATTGCTGGTTACAATCCTGATGAAGCAGCCAATCTTTGGAGAAGAATGAAGGCCAACGCAGGAGGTCAAGCACCACCTGAGTTTTTAAGTACCCACCCTTCAAATGATACGCGTATCAATAATTTGCTAGCTTGGGCTCCAGAAGCAAAAAGAGAAGCCGCCAAATTTGGGGTGACTTCATTTAAGTGATACTAACTAAATAACTAACACCAAAGTGTCATTTCAAACTCTTGGGAAAATCCTCAATTTACATTTGGATTTTCTGTTTTGAAATGACACTTTTTTAATTTTTTACCTATGGCACAAGTACTGGCAATGAAGGGCAGTAAAAAATTGTTGAATGCCTGGGCCTTTTATGATTGGGCTAATTCGGTTTACAGTCTGGTAATTTCTTCCGCAGTATTCCCCATTTTTTATGGAGCATTGTTCAGAGCCGCCGAAATTGAAAAAGTGACCATTTTTGGTGGTGAAATAGCCCGAGCTCCCTTGATAAGCTATGTTACTTCATTGGCGTTCGTATTTATTGCCATCGTAACGCCATTGGTTTCTGGTATTGCGGATTATACGGGGAATAAGAAGATTTTTCTTAAGTTTTTCTGCTATTTGGGGGCAGCATCCTGTATCGGCTTGTATTGGTTTTCCTTAGAGAATATTTATTTTGGATTGATTTGCTATTTCTTTGGACTTGTAGGTTTTTGGGTAAGTTTCGCTATCAATAACTCGTATTTACCGGATATAGCATTCCCCGAACAACAGGATAGAATAAGTGCTAAGGGATTTTCCTTGGGCTATGTGGGAAGTGTAATTCTTTTGATTTTCAACTTGGCGATGGTAATGCAGCCAGACATCTTTGGCATTACCGATGGAGGGGGAGAAGTGGCCGAAATAAAAGCCATGAAATATTCTTTTATCTCCGTTGGCATTTGGTGGGCTCTTTTTAGTCAATACACCTTTAAACATCTACCAAAAGGATACAAACGGGACGGTGAACGAACAAATGTAGTCCTAAACGGGTTTAAGGAGCTTCAAAGTGTCTGGAGGCAATTGGGCGACGAAGTACGTTTGAAACGATATTTGGGCGCTTTTTTCGTGTATAGCATGGCGGTACAAACCATTATGTTTATAGCGACCTATTTCGGCGAGGAAGAAATTCAATGGGGAACAGATGGGGAACGTACCACAGGTCTGATAATTAGCATTTTGGTTATTCAAGTAGTAGCCATTCTAGGAGCCACAGCCACGGCCAAGGCTTCTAGTAAATACGGAAACATCAAAACTTTGATTGTTATCAATATTTTTTGGGTTTTACTATGTGTGTATGCGTATTTCCTTCAAACCCCAATGGATTTTTACATTGCTGCAAGCCTAGTAGGTATTGTAATGGGTGGAATTCAAGCGCTTTCTAGGTCTACCTATTCCAAGTTTTTGCCAGAGACCACGGATACTACCTCTTTTTTCAGTTTTTATGATGTGGCCGAAAAAATTGGGATTATCATCGGGACTTTCCTCTATGGGGTAGTAGCCCAACTTACAGGGAGCATGCGTAACAGTACCATCTTTTTGGGCATATTCTTTTTGATAGGAGCTGTTTTGTTGCTTAGGGTAGAAAAGAAAACTAATTCGTAAGAACTTTCTGCTATTTTTATTGGAAATATACCCTGTATTAGTGGGGATTCTTGAGAGTCAAAATAATTTTTGTTTCATTCCGTTTTTAAACAAAATGAAGAGTTTACAGCAAGAAGAAAACGCTATAGTATGGCACAAAACCCATACGGCGCGTTATGCCTTATTTGGCGCGATTTTCGGTCTTTTATTTCCTATGATGGCGGTTTCAATAGACCTATTCAGAATGGATTTGGATTTTACCGTAGAGAACATACTGGTAATCCATAGAGATTTTCCCATTCATTTTATCATCGATACGGCACCATTTTTTCTTGGGCTTTTTGCTTCATTTGGAGGCAGGGCCATGGATAAAGTAGCGATAAAAAATACCCAGCTGAAACAAGCCATGGAATTCAAGGATATTTTTTTGGCCAACATGAGCCATGAGATACGTACTCCCATGTCAGGTATTATTGGAGTGATTGATTTGTTATCCAAGAGCCATGATTTTAATGAAAAAGACAGTAAATATCTGGATATTATACAAAGCTCGTCCAAGGATTTGATGAAAATAATCAATGATATTCTGGATTTTTCAAAGTTGAAGGCAGGGAAACTGTCTTTTGATTACCAAGAAAAAAATATAGAAGAAATTGTAGAAGATGTTCGAGGACTTTTTCTGGCCGTAGGTGAATCAAAAAATATTACCGTAAAAACTCAGGTAAATCTGGATGTACCTAAATATTTAATGCTTGATGAGGTTAGATTAAAACAGGTATTGTCCAATTTGGTGGGTAATGCCATAAAGTTTTCTTCAAAAGGTGATGTAACTATCAAGGTTTCCTTTCTTGATAATAAGGGGGATGATAGATTAAAAATCGAGGTGATCGACCAAGGGGCAGGGATTTCAGAAAGAAATTTAAAAGCCTTGTTTTCAGAATACTCCCAATTGGAAGAAGCAAATGACTTTTGTGAAGAGTCAGGCACTGGTTTGGGATTATGTATTTGTAAAAAACTGGTAGAGTATATGGATGGCGAATTGGGGGTGATTAGTACGTTGGGAGAAGGAAGTAATTTCTGGTTTACCCTTAAGACAAGGAAAACGGATAAGGTGAACATCGATACTAAAGTAAAACTCCCTTCTAAACAAACAGAAGCCCTATCTATGAATGTTCTTATGGCTGAAGACAACAGGACACTGTGTGCAGTATACCAGCACATGTTGGACAAGTTGGGATGTACAACCGTGATTGTACATGATGGTGAAATGCTGATAGAAGAGTTTGAAGAAAATCGCTTTGATATTATTTTATTGGATGTTAACATGCCAAAAGTTGATGGAATCAAGGCGATGCAAAATTTAAGAACAAAATTTGGAGAATTGCCGCCAATGATTGGAATCAGTGCCAGTGCTTTGCAAGGTGATGCTGAAAAATATATTGAACAAGGACTGGATGACTACTTGACCAAACCATTTACCATTGATGAACTAGCGGTAAAGTTGGAAAAATGGGAAGGCATCAGTAGAGAGAGATTAACATTACACAAGACCGACTGACGCATATACTTTCAAGAAACAAAATGTTCTCAAGAATGAATAAAAAAACGGGCCTTATTGGCCCGTTTTGTTTTAGATTGATGATTTGTGTTTTTTGATTGGATGTGTAAACTCCTGTTTTAATAGCTCGAGATATCTCCCGAACCTGAACTTTTAGTGTCTATTTTCTTTGGGTTGCCTTTATAGCTGATGTCTCCAGAGCCAGACACCCGGGCACTGATACGCTCATTAGCGGTTACCTCCACATCTGCGGAACCTGACACTTGAACCGTCACGTTATCAGCTTCCAGACCATATGCGTTGATATCACCCGAACCAGATACTTGAACTTCTAAGTCCGAGGCTTTCCCATTTAATTTCATGTCTCCAGAACCCGACATGGATGCCTCAACACTATTGGCTTCAACATCCAAAACAATATCCCCGGAACCTGAAATACGAGCCTCAAAAGAATCAGACTTAAGTGTCGTTCTACTGGTAATATCTCCAGAGCCGGATAGGCTAACGGCATCAACCGACTCTACGGGAACAACCACTAAGATTCCTGATTTCCAACTGGATGGTTTTAGATTTACTCCTTTTTGTGCCTTGATTACTAGTTTTCCATCTTTTACCTCAGTCTTGATATAATCAAGCAAGTTTGATTCTCCTTTAAGTGTTATTTCTCCTTCTTCACCAGCAATTAGCTCTAGGTCAAACCAACCTGCCAAGGCAATGGCATCATAGTCCCCTAATGAACGTTCAATGGTTACTACTTTTCCATTTCCTTTTATTCTTTTCCATTGTGCGTTGGTAATACCTACAAAGGACAATGCCAGACATAGTGTAATAAGCTTTTTCATAATAGTTGTGTTTTTTGATATTGATATTTAGTTTTTATAGAAAGTTACTCCGCCATATTCGCTATTGATGTATACCACGTTACCAGAATTGTCATTACCATGGTATCCATTAAAGTATTTCTCGTTCGATTTCTCTTTTCTTACTTGTACCTCAAAATCTCCAAGTCCGCTAACCCCAGCATATTCTGTAGAGATATCAAAATCGAAGTGATAACCCTCATTGTATCCAATTTTAATGCCTGTGTAATCGGTCTTTATATTGATGTCACCTGCATCTGGAGCCATTTCACTAATTTTAATGGAACCGTAATCTGAAGTTATCCCAACATCTCCGTGAACTGTACCAAGCTTAACACCAATATAATCACCATTTCCTTTTACACTCTTAACCTTACTTACCTCAATGGAACCATAATCACTTGTATACTCTAGGTTTTCCATTTCTTTAACGACAGCATTGGTGTAATCTGCATTAATGTTAAGGTTACCTGCCTTCTCAATGGTAAAACCAGAATAATCTGCAATAATTTCACCACTGTTTATGAATTCAAAAGTGGAGCGAGATGTATAATCAAAACGAAGCTCATTGTTGCGGCCCCTAAGCTCCCCAATATCCATTTTACCATAGTCACAGCTTATTTTGGCATGCCCATCAATTCTATCCAAATAGATGTTTCCGTAATCATTGCTCAATCCAATACTGTTTTTTACAGGGAGTTTTACAGTGTAGTTAACTTGGACATTTACATTCTTTTTCTTATTCCACTTCCATCCCCAGTTATTATTGCGGTCCCCAAATTGGGTTCTTGCTGATACCAGATTGACACTACTATCAAAATCAACATCAATTTCATCCAAACGGTCCTGAACGCGCTCCTCATTGTTACCGTTGGTTTTGATTTGAACCTCAATTACAATGCGGTTTTCATTCCACGAAGTGAGATTCAGGTTGCCATAACTGTTTGTAATTTTCAAAAGGGCATTGGCATTAACTTGAAACTCTTTTTTGATGGTCTTTTCCTTCGTGTATTTTCCACCCATTCTACCCTTTCCAGCTGACAAGGTCAGTGGGACCAGAATGAAAAGGAATATGAAATTTTTATATAGTAAAGTTTTCATCATTATAGGATTTTAAGTTTTTAATGTTTTCAATATTTTGAAGCACTTCTTTTAAAAGATCAATTCTGGTTTGGAAGTTAGTAATCATTGCATTCAATATGATTTTACTATCGCCCCCATTGATAAGCTCTTGTTCTAAAGTACTATAGTTGTCTTCTAATTTATTAAGTTGTAAAAGGGTATCATCGACCAGCTTTGCTGTTTCAGGTGATTTTGCCTCTTTCAATTCTTGCACTTGCTCCTCAATGAGACTTGCAAAGTAGAATTCGGTTTTCGATACCTCAGGAGCAATTTCCACAACTTGTTCCTTTATGGAAGGTTCTGAGGTGAAAAACTGTAACCCTAATAGGCAGATTACCGCAACTGACGCTGCAATGGAAAGCGGCTTCCATAGACTGTTCTTTCTTCGAGGGAGGGTTACTACCCCTTTGGATTGGTTCAGTTTGGCTAAAAAACGCTCTTGGTGACCGGTTCCGGGTTCTTCGATATCGAATTGTCCCTGAAGCCTTTCAAATAATTCATCTAAATTGTCTCTCTTCATAACTAAGCATTTACGGTCAATTTTTTTCTCAGACTTTCCTTGGCTCTAGAAATAGTCGTCCTACAATTGGCATAACTAATGTTCATAATCTCACTGATTTCTTCGTAATCATAGCCTTCGATTAAATGTAAGGTCAAAGAAACTCTGTAATTGTCTTTCAAACTTTTCATGGTCTCCATCACTTTTTGAGCCTTTAGTTCAGTATAACCATTGTCATTCAAAGCAACTTCATCATTATCTTCGACCTTGTACATTACCTCATCCAAATTCATGGATCTTGCTTTCTGTTGTTTTTTGTAATGATAGATACTGTTGTTTATCACTATTCGCTTCAACCAAGCTCCAAAGGTGACATCGCCTTTAAAGGTGTGCAGTTTCGTAAACGCGTTCAGAAACGATTCCTGCATGATGTCTTCAGCTTCCGCCGTGTCCTTTACAATTCTAAAAGCTGTATTGTACATAGCTTTATAGTATCTGTTGTAAATTTCAACTTGTGCGCTTTGCTTGCCTTTTAAGCATGCTTTAAGCAATGCATCAGTATGTTCATTTTGGTGGCTCAAAAAATGATTGATTTGTTCTAAAGAGAGGTGAAGGTATGGATTGTTACACTTTTTTGATTTTTTTTGAAATTCATGGCACAGGAATTGCCTTTTTTGTAGTGAAAAGGTGCCGTAGAATACCTAAATAACTAGGAAAACAAGGATTTATGCGAACAGAGGCACTTTCTATTACAAACGCGTTTTGTTCAAAATGACAAAATGTCCGAAAAAGAAATATGGGAGAAATCAAGATATCAACTTTTGACAGTTTAGCCATGCAGGGATTGGATGATGAGGCGGAATTGATTCCGTTACTGACTCCAGAGGATGAAGAAGAAATGAATCGGGAAGAATTGCCCGAAACCCTACCGGTACTTCCACTGAGGAATACTGTATTGTTTCCTGGGGTTGTGATACCCATAACCGCTGGGAGGGATAAGTCGATAAACTTAATAAAGGATGCCAACAATGGAAGTAAGACCATTGGTGTGGTGTCTCAAAAAGACGAGCAGGTAGAGAATCCTGGAATAAAGGATATTAACAGATTGGGTACTGTTGCCCGGATTCTGCGCGTACTCCAGATGCCTGATGGTAATACTACGGTCATCATTCAAGGAAAAAAACGATTTGAGATAGACCAGGTAGTCGAAGAAACACCATATTTAACGGCTACGGTCAAGGAAGCTTTGGAAGAAAGGCCCAATGAAAAAAGTGATGAGTTTGAGGCTATCATCGATTCAATTAAAGAGTTAGCGTTTAAAATCATAAAGGACAATCCCAATATCCCTACCGAGGCCACTTTTGCCATACGAAATATTCAGAGCAATTCGTTCCTTATCAATTTTGTGTCCTCCAATATGAATCTTTCCGTCGAGGATAAACAAAAACTTCTGGAAATCCCGAATTTACAAGAAAGGGCTTTGGCCACATTGAAATACATGAATACCGAGCTCCAGAAACTTGAATTAAAGAATGACATCCAGTCCAAGGTGCGCAATGACATGGACCAGCAACAGCGCGAGTATTTTCTTCATCAACAAATGAAGACCATCCAAGAAGAGTTGGGGGGTATTTCTTATGAAGAGGAGGTGGATGAGATGCGAGTTAAGGCCAAAAAGAAAAAGTGGGGTAAAAAAATTAAAGAGCATTTTGAGAAAGAGCTTTCGAAAATGCAGCGCATGAACCCTCAAGTGGCTGAATATTCCATTCAGAGAAACTATTTGGACCTTTTCCTTGATTTACCATGGAACGAATTCTCAAAGGATAAGTTTGACCTAAAAAGAGCACAACAGATTCTGGATAGAGACCACTACGGTTTGGAGGATGTAAAGCGCAGAATCATAGAGTATTTGGCGGTTCTGAAGCTTAGAAATGACATGAAATCGCCTATCCTCTGTTTGTACGGCCCTCCAGGAGTGGGTAAAACTTCTTTGGGGAAATCAGTTGCGGAGGCATTGGGAAGGGAATATGTTCGTATTTCCTTGGGCGGGCTTCGCGACGAGGCAGAAATTCGAGGACATCGAAAAACCTATATCGGTGCTATGCCCGGTAGAATCATTCAAAGTTTAAAGAAAGCAGGTACTTCCAACCCAGTTTTTATTTTGGATGAAATTGACAAACTCTCTAATAGTCATCAAGGTGACCCTTCTTCGGCCATGCTTGAAGTTTTGGACCCTGAGCAAAATAGCGAGTTCTATGATAATTTCCTGGAGATGGGGTACGACCTGTCCAAAGTGATGTTCATCGCCACCGCAAATAATTTGGGTACCATACAGCCGGCATTGCGCGACCGAATGGAAATCATCAATGTGACTGGATATACCATTGAAGAGAAAGTAGAGATTGCCAAACGACATTTGCTGCCCAAGCAGCTAAAGGAACATGGTCTTTCCACCAAGGATTTACGAATTGGAAAACCGCAATTGGAGAAGATTGTAGAAGGGTACACCCGTGAATCAGGGGTACGAAGTCTGGAAAAGCAACTAGCCAAAATGGTTCGGTACGCTGCCAAATCTATTGCAATTGAAGAGGATTACAGCGTTAAGATATCAAATGAGGATGTTGAAAAAATCCTAGGACCTGCACGTTTGGAGCGTGATAAATACGAAAATAATGATGTAGCTGGTGTGGTCACGGGATTGGCATGGACCAGTGTTGGTGGAGACATTCTATTTATAGAATCCATTCTTTCCAAAGGAAAAGGAGCCCTAAACATTACGGGTAACTTGGGAAAAGTGATGAAGGAGTCCGCAACGATTGCCATGGAATTTATTAAATCCAATGCGGATGTATTTGGTATAAATTCTGAAGTATTTGATAAATACAATGTGCATATTCACGTACCTGAAGGCGCCACACCCAAGGATGGCCCAAGCGCTGGTATAACCATGTTAACTTCACTGGTATCTTTGTTCACCCAGAAAAAAGTAAAAAAGAGCTTGGCCATGACCGGAGAGATTACCCTGCGAGGAAAAGTGCTACCCGTAGGTGGTATCAAAGAAAAGATTCTTGCGGCCAAACGAGCTCGTATCAAGGAAATCATTTTATGTGAGGAGAACCGTAAGGACATTAACGAAATCAAAGAAGATTATCTGAAGGGACTTACTTTTCATTATGTTTCCGATATGACGGAAGTAATAGAGATAGCGATTACGGATAAAAAAGTGAAGAATGCCAAGAAACTCTAAGTTTCTTGGCAATTTTGCCCTACCAGATTACTTTCCACTATTTTTGAGGTATGGGTAAAATCATCATTGCCATTGACGGCTATTCTTCTACCGGAAAAAGTACCATTGCTAAGCGACTTGCCAATGCCTTGGATTACATTTACGTGGATACCGGGGCGATGTATAGGGCAGTAACCCTTTATGCGCTTCAAGAAGGTTTTTTTGGGGGCACCAACGGCGATGAGGCCGCATTAGTTAAAAGTCTACCAAAAATTGAATTAAGATTCGTACGGGACATGGAGCTGGGTAGTTGTGATATGTATTTGAATGGTGAAAATGTGGAAAAGGAAATCCGAACCCTCGATGTAGCAAGAAAAGTAAGTCAGGTAGCAGCAATAAAGGAGGTGCGTGAAAAATTGGTACACCTACAACAGCAGATGGGGGTCGAAAAAGGTATTGTAATGGACGGCCGGGATATTGGCACGGTGGTCTTTCCCGAAGCTGAACTCAAAATCTTTATGACCGCCTCCCCGGAAACCCGGGCTAGTAGGCGCTATAAAGAATTGCTGGACAGAGGCGACGAAGTTACTTATGACGAAGTTCTAAAAAATGTCCAGCAGCGTGATTTGATTGATTCAACCCGCTCAGTTTCTCCCCTAAGAAAAGCTAAAGACGCCATTGAGTTTGATAATAGCGATATGGGTTTGGAAGAACAGTTTGAGCGGATTTATAATTTTGCCAATAGAATTATAGAAAACCAAAATTAAACTACGAACAAAAATTATACTATAAGTTTACTTCTCGATTATTCTCACATAGTCAAGCATGGCTGTATTGACCGAAACATCCATATTATTATTCCAATCTTCAAAATGAATCTTTAATAGATTGGTTCCTGCTTTTAAGGGAACCTCAATACTGTTAGAAAAACCCCATTCCGACCATTCATCTTTTCCTCGTTGGGGAAATATGAAAACACCTTCATAGGTATCATTTACGGTCAAACTTCGGATAGCACATTTATTGTTCGTATTCCAACGTCCACTACCATTGGAATAATGAACGTCAATGAGATAGTCCGAATCTTTATCGACTACCACTGGGATTTCAATTACCCTATTCTTTTCGGTGCTGATTTCTACAAATCCATCACCTGAATAATTGGAGTACCCCAGCTTAGAACTGGGAGCAAAATTCTCCACTTCGACTTTTACCATATTTGAGTAAAAAACCACAGGCTCACTCATAAACCCTTCATTCCCATTTGCATCTAAGGCACTTACGGTATATGATGCATAATTATCAAATTCGACCTTTAACTGGGTCTTCAAAGTGTTTTTTAAGAATTTTCCATTTTTGTATACCCTGTATTCTTTTACTTGCTGGATAGGCTGCCATTCCAATATATCTCCCTCTGCTGATGCGATTACAGTAGGTGGGGTAAATTGATTTTCAACCAACTTGATACCTTGGTACGGGAATTCATTGTTGGACAGCTCGATGGTAATGTTGTGTTCACCAGACAAATCTTTCGGAATGAATGCCTCTTTTACTTCTTTACCATCAATGTTTACAGATTTAATTTGATTCCCATGACCGTTTACGGTGATATTCAAAATAGCATTTCGGTACTTGAAATTGGAAAGTGTTTTTGTGCCAGTATATGCCTCTGGTACAACAGGTGCAAAATAAAGACCATCAACTTGAAAATCCATTCCAATGAAAACGCGATGCACCATAGCCAAGTTGCCGGCCATGCTCCAAAGCATGCGATGCGAATTGATTTCGGTACCCAAAAAATCACCTGTGTCCGCCACCATGTTTTCGTAATTGGTCAAAAACAACCCTGCGGCTCTATAAACACTGGCCAGGCCATGACTTAAAACAGCTTCATTACCTGTTTTGGCCGCTGCCCAGTTCCAGTACGATTGGACAAAGGGCCAAATACCATTATTATGATAGGGTGGGATAGAAGGTATTTGTGGATAAATACAGGTCACTCCATATTCGGTGACTGGGGATTTTTCAATAATGGTCTTGGCTTGTTCTTCGTCAGCCACTTCAAATAGAATGGCCAAGGCCTCCCCTAAAGCTTCAAAACGGGGTGAGGGGTAAAGGTTATCTCTTCCATACAAATATTGCGCATAAAAGCCTTGGTCTTTTAACCAGAGATACTCGTTTATCCCCTCTTTTATTTTTGTAGCTCTTTTATCATAGGTTTCATAAGGTTCTCCTTTGAGTTTGGCGATTTCCGAGAGTATGCGATGTGCTTGATAGTGTACAACGTTTGTCCCTAAATTTTGGGAAACATAAATATCCTTATTATCCATCCATTTAGGATAGGTTTGTTCTCTCCAATCTAAAAAAGAAGATTCTCCGGAAAACAATCCTGTTTTTGAATCATAAATAGTAAGATAATCGTCTTCCAAGGTGTTTTTAATGATTGGATATACTTCATCTAGCCATGCTTGGTCCCCTGTCACCTTATATATTTCCCAAGCGGCTAGCGTCCAAACTGTACGGTCCGTAGAAACTGGCCAGGCTCCTCCTGAACCCGTATCTTGGATAATTCGACCGCGCTTTACCTTTTTTCGTAAACTGATTTTGCTTACTTCGGGTTCGTGATACGCAAAAGCAAGAATAGTGCTGTAGCTCACATCCCTAGTCCAAACACCACCCCATTTTGCACCGGTGCGAAGGGTACTGTCCGGTTCTATGTTTTTTCGGGCCTCCTCAAGGGATAAATTGAATAGGGCGTCGACCAAGGGCTGTTCTGAACTATACTTCGGTTTTGCGGAAATATCCTCTGTCAATTTCCATTCCTTATCTCGACTTTCGGATTCATCATATGGATTTAGCCTTACGGTCAAGCTATACACGTTAGGATTGTCTGTTGGGGATAATTTCAATCCGTTCATATCCAAATTCACAAAATCCCACGTCAAAGGTTCTGACCCACCTGCTAGATAAAACCCTTTAAAATCTTCTTTGGCAATTCTGGAACCATTATGGGTTTCAAAGTATCCTTTTTCTTCAAACTGTTGCAATACGGACGAAACATCTACCCTAAATGTATAGTCATAGTTAGTTGGAAGATAGCTCTCCGGTTGATTTGGTAGAGGCTGAGGTTTTTCACCAAAAACAATGACAGGGGATTCGTGTTCTTGGCCAATAATGAGCCAATGATCACTTCCTGGAGGCAATTCGTTGTCTTTTTCATTAATACTGAATTTGAACTTAATCAATCTTGAAAACGTTGTGCTTGCTGGGCTTTTATAGTTTGAGGTAATATTTGTCGGTGAGAGTACCTGTGCCATATTATCTCCTTGAACTACTTTGTCTGGGTAAATTGTGAATGTATCGGATGGATAGATAGATTCTCTTGCTTCTTTAAGGTTACAGGACAAAAACATGATAAATAGGGATGTAAAAACTATTTTTCTAAACATAACTTTCTCATTTTTTACAAGAAAAACTGCAAACTTCTATTTTCTAGGGGTATAGGGACGATAGTGTAAGTTACAGGTTTTTGTGGAAGAATCTGGATTAAAGTTACAAGACAAAAAAAGCGCCCTTTTAGGCGCTTCCTAAACTAAAAATAGTCTGTTTAAATATTTGGAATTACCAACACTTGGTCTGGGTGAATCACATCCGGATTACTCAGAATATTGGTGTTGGCGTCAAATATTTTTGGATACTTCATGGCATCTCCATAGTAATGCTTTGCAATCAAGCTCAAAGATTCACCGCTTTTTACCGTATGTCTATGATAAACGGAATCGTCTGCAACGGTTATATTGGCTTTAATGTCAGAAGGACTTTCTCCGCCAATTTGCTTGATTTTATCCC
The DNA here is from genome assembly GCA_039184805.1 of Bacteroidota bacterium. Taxonomy (GTDB): domain Bacteria; phylum Bacteroidota; class Bacteroidia; order Flavobacteriales; family Flavobacteriaceae; genus Flagellimonas. The sequence goes on from JBCDAX010000009.1 coordinate 96,208, forward strand.
ATATGGCATTTTTCTCATAAGGGGTATTGGCCACACCTTTTATTTTTAAAACGCCTCCATCTTCAGAAACGTCCCCGTCCTGAATACCAAATTCTTGCCCCAGGTCTAAAACCGCTTGATATTTTGCTTTTGCACTCATAATCTACTGTATTATTTTAATGGTTACTATTTAGAAACAAGATATGGATAAAAGTCACATTTTGCCTTAAATTTTCGTCAATTCTGAGGTAGATGGTCGAAGTCTTCAATAAGGGTTTGTAAAACAAGGAATTAATTGTATTTTTGCGCTCCTTTTTGTGGCAGTTAACAAGAGGCAAAAGGGAAAAGAAAAACAAATTTCATAACAACTTTCATAAGTACTGTCTAAACCCTTGTAAACTTGTGGAATACAAATTTAAATCAGCAATATGGCTGAAGAAAAAGTAAGTGCAGAAGTGGCAGAAACCACAGAAGCCGTAAAAGAAGTAAAACAAGCAGAACCTAAACAAGACCCTCAGGAGTACTTGGACAATTTTGATTGGGATAAGTATGAAGAGGGTATTGAGCGTGTGGATGATTCCAAGTTAAAGGAATTTGAAACCTTGGTCGAGGAAAATTTTGTGGACACTGCCGATGAAGAGGTAGTAGAAGGAAAAGTGGTGCACATGACAGACCGTGAGGCTATCATTGACATCAATGCAAAGTCTGAAGGGGTTATCTCTTTGAACGAATTCCGTTACAATCCAGACCTTAAGGTAGGCGACAAAGTTGAGGTTCTTATCGATATCCGTGAGGACAAAACGGGCCAGTTAGTTCTTTCCCATAGAAAGGCTAGAACTATCAAGGCTTGGGATAGAGTAAATGCTGCCCACGATAAAGAAGAAATCGTTACCGGTTTTGTAAAATGCAGAACTAAAGGAGGTATGATTGTAGACGTATTCGGTATCGAAGCGTTCTTACCAGGTTCTCAAATTGATGTGAAGCCTATTCGTGACTACGATCAATACGTTGGAAAAACTATGGAGTTCAAGGTGGTTAAAATCAATCACGAGTTTAAGAACGTTGTAGTTTCTCATAAAGCGCTTATCGAAGCAGATATCGAAGAACAAAAGAAAGAAATCATTGGCCAATTGGAAAAAGGTCAAGTATTGGAAGGTGTGGTTAAAAACGTGACATCCTATGGGGTATTTATCGACCTTGGAGGTGTTGACGGACTTATCCATATTACCGACCTTTCTTGGAGTAGAATCAATCACCCGAATGAAGTGGTTGAACTAGACCAGAAATTGAACGTGGTTATCCTTGATTTTGATGATAACAAGTCAAGAATCCAACTTGGATTGAAACAATTGGAGAAACATCCTTGGGATGCTCTTGGAGATGAAATCAAGATTGGTGATAAGGTAAAAGGTAAAGTAGTGGTTATTGCTGACTATGGTGCCTTTATAGAAGTAGCTGAAGGTGTAGAAGGGTTGATTCACGTTTCTGAAATGTCTTGGTCTACGCACCTGAGATCTGCTCAAGATTTCGTAAGTGTAGGCGATGAGGTTGAAGCTGTTGTATTGACTTTAGACAGAGAAGAAAGAAAAATGTCTCTAGGTATCAAGCAATTGACACCAGACCCATGGACCGATATCACTACCAAATATCCTGTTGGTTCCAGACATGAAGGAATCGTTAGAAACTTCACCAACTTTGGTGTGTTCGTAGAGATGGAAGAAGGAATTGACGGTTTGATTTATATTTCTGACTTGTCTTGGACTAGAAAAATCAAGCACCCATCTGAGTTTGTTACTGTTGGTGACAAATTGGAAGTTGAGGTATTGGAGTTGGATGTTGAAGGACGTAAGCTAAGCTTAGGTCACAAACAGACTACTGAAAATCCTTGGGACAAATATGCTACTGAGTTTGCTGAAGGTTCGGTACACAAAGCAGCAGTTTCTGAAATCGTTGATAAAGGAGCTACAGTAACTTTCAATGACGATATCGTAGCTTTTATCCCTTCCCGCCATATGGAGAAAGAAGATGGTAAGAAATTGACCAAAGGAGAAGAAGTGGAATTCAAAATCATCGAGTTCAATAAAGATTTCAAACGAGTAGTGGCCAGCCACACTGCAATCTTTAGAGAGCAAGAGGAGCGTAACATGAGAACGGCCAGAAAGAAAATGGCTGCTTCCCAAGAAGACGCACCTACTCTTGGAGATGCTAATGCACAATTGCAAGCATTGAAAGAGAAGATGGAAGCTGATTCCAAAAAGAAGTAATTAAAAAAACTTCAAAATAGAAAAGCCCCGACCATTGGTTGGGGCTTTTTGTTTTCGAAAACTTTTAAAGTTTTGTTTACTTTTGCATTCAATTGAGCAGGTAAAACAGCAAATGAGTCAAAAAGTACTTCTTACTGCAAAGGAAATTAACATCACACTTCATCGTTTAGCCTGCCAACTTTTAGAAAACCACCTAGATTTTTCGGAAACCGTACTTATAGGCCTTCAGCCTAGAGGAATCTTTTTAGCAGAACGATTGACCAAAATTTTAAAGGAAGAATACAAAGTAAAGGACATAAACCTCGGTTCCTTGGACATTACCTTTTATCGGGATGATTTCAGAAGAGGGGAGAAAACCCTGCAAGCCAACGCCACCAAAATTAATTTTCTTGTCGAGGACAAAAATGTGGTTTTCATTGATGATGTGCTATACACCGGGCGCAGTATTCGCGCGGCACTAACAGCAATACAGTCATTTGGACGTCCATCCAACATTGAATTATTGACCTTGATTGACCGAAGATTCAGTCGTCATTTACCAATTCAACCCAATTACCGAGGGAGACAGGTGGATGCTATCAATGAAGAAAAAGTAAAGGTAATGTGGGAGGAGAACGATGGAAAAGATATTGTGTATTTGATAAATAAGTAGAAAGTAATGAGTGAATTAAGTGTCAATCACTTACTAGGAATAAAATATCTAAATCAAAAGGATATCAAGCTCATTTTTGAAACTGCAGACCATTTTAAGGAAGTAATCAATAGGTCGATAAAGAAAGTACCTACCCTTCGGGACACTACAATTGCCAATATTTTCTTTGAAAACAGCACCCGTACCAAGTTATCTTTTGAATTGGCTGAGAAACGACTTTCCGCTGATGTTATTAATTTTTCGGCTTCCCAGTCTTCCGTAAAAAAGGGAGAGACCTTGATTGATACGGTAAACAATATTTTATCCATGAAGGTGGATATGGTCATTATGAGACACCCGAATCCGGGAGCAGGAATATTTTTATCAAAGCATGTGAACGCTTCCATTGTCAATGCTGGGGATGGGGCTCACGAACACCCAACCCAAGCTTTATTGGATTCCTATTCCATACGCGAAAAGTTAGGAGATGTAGGTGGAAAAAATGTGGTGATTGTTGGAGATATTCTTCACTCCAGAGTGGCCTTGTCCAACATATTTGCATTGAAGTTGCAAGGAGCCCATGTGAAGGTTTGTGGACCAAAAACATTAATTCCCAAACATATTAAATCTTTGGGCGTTGAAGTAGAGACAGATTTAGTTAAAGCACTCGAGTGGTGCGATGTAGCCAATATGTTACGGGTACAAAATGAACGAATGGATATTAGTTATTTCCCTTCTACTAGAGAATACACCCAACAATTTGGGATTAATCGTAAATTACTGGATAGTTTGAACAAGGAAATTGTTATCATGCACCCCGGACCTATCAACCGTGGTGTTGAAATAACAAGTGATGTGGCCGATTCGGACCAATCCATTATTCTGGAACAAGTGGAAAATGGAGTAGCGATTCGTATGGCGGTTATCTATTTACTGGCTTCAAAAATAAAGTAGCACCATGATTTTCGATAAAGAGGGCACAACTACCATTGTTTTTCAGGAAAAAATTACCATAACTACTTTTCTTGAAAACCTGAATAAGGCTTATTCCAAATTAGAGCATGATAACATTATTGTTAACCTTTTTTCTTTCGAAAACCTTACTTCGGGTGATATATTGGAATTTTTGCAACTTTCGCAAAAACATAAAGAGAGAGGAAAATCCTTTGTTTTGGTATCTAATAAGGTTTCATTCGATGAGTTACCAGATAATATAACGGTGGTGCCTACCATACAAGAGGCAAAAGATATTATTGAAATGGAAGAGATTGAACGGGACCTCGGGATTTAATTGAAAATGGAAAAAGTATAATTGAAAACTCAGGTTTGCAGAAAGAAAACATTGTTCAGAAAAAAAGTTTTGATTTTGCACTTCAAGTTGTTAGTCAGGTTAAAGAACTGCAAACAAATAATAAGGAATACGTGTTGTCAAAGCAATTTCTCCGTTCTGGAACTGCAATTGGAGCTTTGATAAGAGAAGCAGAGCATGCAGAAAGTAAAAAAGACTTCACTCATAAAATGAGTATAGCACTTAAGGAGGCTAATGAAACTAAATATTGGTTGGATTTACTCTTTAGGTCAGATTACATCCCTAAGCGGCAACATGAAACTTTAAATGATGAGTCAGTTCAATTGATTAAGCTGTTGGCCTCTATTGTTAAATCTTCAAAACAAAAGATTTAATAATATGATTCTTCGTTTTCCATTTTCCATTTTTCATTTTCCATTTCAAATTTTCCATTCATCGTGAGGCTAACTATTCTAGGTTGCTACTCAGCCACCCCACGAACCTTTACCAACCCAACAGCCCAAGCGCTCGAAGTAAAAGGACATCTGTTTTTGATAGATTGTGGGGAAGGTACCCAAGTTCAACTCCGAAGATACAAGGTTAAGTTTTCCAGAATCAACCACATTTTTATTTCCCACTTACATGGAGACCACTTTTTTGGACTTCCAGGACTTATTTCAACTTTCCGACTTTTAGGGAGAGAGAAACCATTGCATGTATATGGTCCGAAAGGAATAAAGGAAGCAGTAACCCTATTTCTCAAACTAGGAGATTCATGGACTAACTATCCTCTCATTTTTCATGAATTGGACTCTAAAGAATCTGAGGTTGTATTCGAAGATGATACCATTACCGTAAGAACTATCCCATTGCAACATCGAGTGTATACTAATGGATTTCTTTTCAAAGAGAAATCTGCACCTCGAAAATTGGATATACATGCTGCTGAAAAATGGGAAATTGATAGGTCTCAATTTGGGGCTATTAAAAATGGTGCTGATGGCGTTCAGGCTAATGGAACTATCATTGCCAACGAGAATCTTACTGAAGAACCCCCCAAGTCAAAGAGCTATGCATTTTGTAGTGACACCAAATACAATGAGGATATTTTGCCACTAATACAGAATGTGAATACGCTATATCATGAATCCACTTTTTTGGAATCAGAATCCCATCTTTGTGAAAAAACCAAGCATTCCACGGCCAAACAAGCGGCTCAAATTGCTAAAAAGAGCAATGCTGAGAAACTTATCCTTGGTCATTTTTCTACCAGATATGGATCAATTGAACCTTTTAAGGCGGAAGCCCAAACTCTTTTTGCTGATGTTGAGTTAGCAGATGATGGTAAAGTTTTTGAGCTGTAATTGACGGTAAATAGCGACCTCAATCTTTTTTTCTCTCCCTTCTTTTACGGAAATTTGAAGAAGTAAGAAGGCAGATTATGCAACAAGACCTGAGTGATTACCGAAAGTCGTATAACAAGAGTGAATTAATGGAAGATTCCATTAAGGAAAATCCCATGGAGCAATTCCAAAACTGGTTCTATGAAGTAGAAGCAACTGATGGGGTCGAGGAGGCAAATGCCATGACCATTTCTACGATTGGTTTGGATGGATTTCCCAAAAGTAGGGTGGTTCTCATGAAAAAATACACCTTTGAGGGTTTCATTTTCTATACCAACTACAATAGTGAAAAAGGCAAAGCAATTGCTAAAAACCCAGAGGTGTGTCTTTCGTTTTTTTGGCCGAATTTAGAACGCCAGGTAATCATAAAAGGAAGAGCGGAAAGAATAGCTGATAACTTATCTGATGGATACTTTGAATCAAGACCGGTGGGCAGTCAATTAGGTGCTATAGTTTCCCCTCAAAGTGATGTCATCGACTCGAGAGAGATTTTGGAATCCAAATTGGCTCAGCTTGAAAGCCAATACGAGGGAAAGGAAATTGAAAGGCCGGCCTATTGGGGAGGCTATCTTGTGCGCCCTATCTCTTTGGAATTTTGGCAAGGACGACCCAATCGCCTTCACGACCGAATTAGATATACCCTACAATCTGATTATGACTGGAAAATAGAGCGTTTGGCGCCATAATATTTAGGTATGAAGCAGATTATTTTAATGCGGCACGGAAAATCTTCATGGGAGTATGAGGTTTCGGATAAAGACCGTCCTCTTAAGGAAAGAGGAATCAATGATGCACACCTGGTAGCGAAAAAGTTTGGTGCCTCAGACCACCCTATCGACTTTGCTTTTTCTAGCCCTGCTAACCGAGCACTTCATACCAGCATCATTTTTTTGCGAAATATTGGATTCGATTTTAACCAATTTCAAGTAAATCATGAACTGTATGATTTTTCTGGAAGCAGAGTAGCGTCATTTGTAAAAAGTCTACCAGACGCCCAGAATACGGTTATGATTTTTGGTCATAACTACGCCTTCACTACACTTGCAAATACTTGGGGAGATACTTATATTGAAAATGTTCCGACCGCTGGCTTGGTGCATATTGCATTTGAAGCCGATTCATGGTCAAAAATCGAAAAAGGAAAAACCAAACTGATACTATTTCCAAAACACCTAAAACACTAAATGATCAAGGTTAAAAACGAATACGTAAATAGAGAGATAAGCTGGTTACATTTCAATTCCAGAGTGTTACAAGAAAGTGCTGATAAAAAAGTACCCCTGATTGATAGGCTACGGTTCTTGGGAATTTTCAGTAACAATTTAGACGAATTTTTCAAGGTAAGGTATGCTACGGTAAAACGTATTGTTGATGCAGGAAAGACAGGTAAGAGTGTTTTGGGTGGTGAAAAGGCAAAAGACCTCTTGGAAGAAATCACAAAAATTGTGATTGAGCAACAGGCGCAAAGCCAAATTATTTTAAACCAAATAGAAGAAGAACTTAAGGCCGAAAACATTTTTATTATTGATGAAAGTGAGATAAATGAAAGTCAGGCAGAATTTGTACGCGAATACTTCTTCAAAAGGGTAAACCAGGAGTTAATGACCATAATCCTGAATGACCTTACCGAGTTTCCATTACTAAAGGATACGGCTGCATATTTGGCAGTGAAAATGGTAATGAAACAAGATGAACATATTCAAACCAAAGGTAAAAATCGGTACGCGCTCATTGAAATCCCTAAAGGGATAGACCGTTTTGTTGTGCTTCCCAAAGAGGGGGACAAAAATTATATTATCATTCTGGATGACTTAATCCGATTCTGTTTGGATAGTGTGTTCACCATGTTTGAATATAAGTCCATCTCGGCCCACATGATTAAGATTACCCGTGATGCGGAATTGGATATTGATAATGACCTGACTAAAAGTTTTATTGAAAAGATTTCCTCTAGTGTTGAAGGCAGGAAAATCAGCGACCCAGTTCGTTTTGTGTATGACAAAAGTATAGATAAAGACACCCTTCAATTCCTCAAAGCCAAGATGAACATCATTGATACGGATAGTGTAATTCCAGGTGGACGTTATCACAACAGGAGGGATTATATGGGATTCCCAAGTCTGGGGAGAACCGATTTAATGTACAAGAAGATAGAGCCCTTGCCCGTAAAAGGTTTTAGCATGGAGGGAAGTCTTCTGGAATTGATTGCACAAAGGGACTACCTGATTTATACGCCGTACCATACCTTTTCCTATTTGACCGTCTTTTTGCGAGAAGCAGCGCTCGACCCTAAGGTTCGCAGCATTAAAATAACCATATATCGTTTGGCAAATGATAGTCAGGTTGCTTCAGCTCTAATAAACGCTGTAAAGAACGGAAAGCAAGTAACGGTCCAAATTGAATTACAAGCGCGTTTTGATGAACAAGCCAACATCAAATATGCCAATTTACTTAAAGAAGAAGGGGTAAATCTAATTTTTGGTGTGCCGGGATTAAAAGTTCATAGTAAGATTTGTTTAGTGGAGCGCGAAGAACCCAAAGGGTTAACCCGATATGGTTTCATTAGTACGGGGAATTTCAATGAGTCTACGGCAAAGATTTATACAGATTACACACTTTTCACGGCCCATGAAGGGATTTTAAAGGAGATGTCAAAGGTTTTCGAATTCTTTGAAACGAACTACAAAGTCAATAAATACAGACACTTAGTGGTTTCGCCACACTATACCAAGTCGACTTTTATGAAGTTGATAGATAACGAAATAGAGAATGCTCAAAATGGAAAAGAAGCATTCATAAAAATTAAAATGAACAGCCTGACTTCCTACAAAATGGTGGATAAATTGTATGAGGCCAGTAGGGCAGGAGTGAAGGTGCAATTAATCATAAGAGGGGTGTGTTGCTTGATTCCCGGGGTGGAAGGAATGAGCGAAAATATTGAAGCTATTAGTGTGGTGGATAAATTTTTGGAGCACCCAAGATTGTTCATTTTCGCCAATGATGGCGACCCAAAAATCTATATTTCTTCCGCAGATTGGATGACTCGAAATCTCGATTTTAGAGTAGAAGTTGGGTGTCCTATCTATGACCCGGACATCCAGCAAGAGTTGATGGATACCTTTAATATATCATGGAAGGATAACCTTAAGGCCCGCATTTTCTCGGACAAGCAGGACAATGCATACAAAGAACTCACTGTGGGTGAGCCAGAAATAAGATCACAATTCGCTTTGTATGATTATTATCAAAACAAACTAGAATCTTGATTATCCGTGCATGGTTTCCTTTTTACCAAGGTTTTCCATTAAGGTAGCCTCATAGTCAAGCAGTTCTTGCCATTTTTTGTCTACTTCTTCACGGTTGCCGTACTTTCTTGCAAACTTGAGGAACATAGTATAGTGGTTGGCCTCACTAACCATGAGATTTTTGTAGAATTCCGCCAATTCGGAGTCGTTTATTTCTTCAGAAAGTAATCGGAAACGTTCACAACTTCTGGCTTCAATTAAAGCGGCATACAACAGTTTGTGCACCAAATGTGTTTCTCTACTGCCTCCTTTGGGGAAGAACTTCATCAATTCTAAAACGTATTCATCCTTGCGTTCTCTGCCCAAAACCCAACCTCTTTTAAGAATCTTGTCATGGACCATATTAAAATGTCCCATTTCCTCTCTTGCCAAAGCAGTCATTTCTTTGACCAATTCTGATTTTTCTGGAAAACCAATAATTAAGGAAATGGCCGTACTCGCAGCTTTTTGCTCGCAATACGCATGATCGGTAAGAATCTCTTCAATGTTTTTTTCAACAATATTCACCCATCTCGGGTCAGTAGGTAATTTAAGGCCTAGCATTTTCTTAAAGTTAGAGGACAAAGATAGTAGGATTCCTGTTTTTTTCTAGACTATGATGTTATTTCGAGCGTAGTTGAGAAATCTTTTTGAGAACTGTTTTTTGCCTAATGCTAGGTATCTGGTATCTGGTGTCTGATGTCAGGGGTCCGACATCAGACATCTGAATCAAAAATCCAAATCAAACTCTTTGCGCAGCAATTCTATATTCGGGTTTTTTTCTTTGAGTTTTTGGTATTTCTCCTCAGGAGTAAAGGCATATTTTTTGGCTACTTCTTCATTTACGGTAATATGTAACGAGATAACATAATTGGATAGCTTCTGTTTTAAGTAGTTCATCAATGGACCTTGTTCCCGTTCCACCTCTTTTTTCATGGTATGGTTCGGCAGTTCTATCCAAATGGTGTGTTCATCCTTTAACTTGGGAACATCGGTTTGCAAATTACTCGCCAATATCTTTCGGCCTTTGGCTTCCAACTGTTTTACAAACGCCTCCCAATGGCCTTGCATATCCGCTTCGGTAAATGGGTGGGTTGGTAAATCTTCTTCCGGGACAACGTTTTTTGTGTTTATGTGCTCCTTTTTGGTTTTCAAGCTGGAAAGCGACAGTCCCGATACCCTATTTTCCTTGCCTTTTAGGTCTATCTTTTTAATGGGAGGTGCAACGGGAGTGGGTACTTCTTCCGCTACAGCTTGCGTGTTTTCTACGGGCTTTGGTTCCGGAAGTTTCTCTTCTTGGGCGGCAATTTTTGTGGCTGGAATGTGCTTGAAGTGTGAAGCGGGAATTATGAAATCAGCGTTTTTTTTTTCACCATCAAAGGTGATGGAGGCTAATTTCATAAGGGTCAGTTCTACCAACAACCTTTGGTTTTTGCTTGTTTTGTACTTTAAATCACAATCATTGGCCATATCTAAGGCCTGTAATAAGAAAGCTCTACTAGCCTTACCAGATTGATTTTTATACTGCTCCTTTACATCTTCTCCCACTTCAAGGAGAGCAACCGTTTCCGGATGTTGGCATACCATAAGGTCTCTAAAATGGGAAGCCAATCCTGAGATAAAATGGTGTCCGTCAAAACCTAGTGAAAGGGTTTTGTTAAATAGCACCAAAAGCTCGGGAATGTTATTTTCAAGGATGAGTTTCGTTGTTTCGAAATACGTGTCGTAATCCAACACATTTAGGTTTTCCGTAACCGCTTTTCGGGTTAGGGTCTTTCCTGAAAAACTGACCACTCGGTCAAAAATGGACAAAGCATCCCGCATAGCGCCATCCGCTTTTTGAGCGATAATGTGCAAGGCACTTTCTTCGGCTTTCACACCCTGTTGCTCTGCAATATACTTTAAGTATTCTGCAGCATCTTTTACTGTGATTCGTTTAAAATCGAAAATTTGGCAACGAGAAAGAATCGTAGGGATAATTTTATGCTTTTCCGTAGTGGCCAAAATAAAGATGGCATGTTTGGGCGGCTCCTCCAGCGTCTTTAAAAAAGCATTGAAGGCAGACTGCGAAAGCATATGTACCTCATCAATAATATAGACTTTATACTTCCCAACTTGTGGAGGTATACGAACCTGGTCGATAAGACTCCGAATATCATCCACCGAATTGTTGGAAGCGGCATCCAATTCAAAAATATTGAAGGCAAAATCCTCATCTTCCAGTTCCGTTCCGTCTTGATTGATTTTTTTTGCCAGAATGCGAGCACATGTAGTTTTACCCACGCCACGAGGACCGCAGAACAACAATGCTTGCGCTAAATGATTGTTTTCTATGGCATTGAGCAAGGTATTGGTAATAGCCTGCTGCCCCACAACATCGGTAAAGGTCTGCGGGCGATATTTCCGGGCTGATACTACAAAAGGCTCCAACGCAAATAATTTAGCTACTTACAAATATAAAAATCAAGTGTAGTAATGCCGTTTGAGATGCTTAATACAAATGATATTTTATTAACAATTGGATTACCTTTGCCACTGCAGGCCACCTTATCGCCGTGTTTTGAATTTGATTCAGGACAAGGAGGAAAGTCCGGACACCATAGTGCAACATAGCGGATAACATCCGTCTCCGCCCTTGGCGGAAGGACCAGTGCAACAGAAAGCAAGTACAGTTCGGCTGTAGTGAAATCAGGTAAACTCTATGTGGTGCAACGCCATGTAAACCAGTGTTTGAGGGTAGCGCGCCCAAATTGGAGGGTAGGCGGTTAGAGCCCCTGGGTAACCTGGGGTCTAGATAAATGATAAGGATCCCGAAATAAATTCGGGATTTACAGAATCCGGCTTATGGCCTGCTTTTTATTAATCAGACAGTAGTTTCATGCAATTTTCCAGAACAGGATTTCGGTTATCTTCTTTCCAAATCATGGATAAAATGGCACGTTGCTCGATGGAATGGAGTTCAATGAATTTCACTTTCATTTTAAAACCTATCTGCAATGCCGTGGGAACAATGGCGATGCCCAGCTTGTTCTCTACCAATTTAAAGATGGTCTGGGCATGTACGGATTTGTGTGAAACTTTGGGCCGAAACCCACCATCTTCACAGATACTGATTACTGTGTTGTAGTATAAGGGACTATAATCTTTTGAAAACAAAATAAAATCTTCCTCAGCTAATTGAGAAATGTTTTTGAAGGTATGTTCTTCTAAGGGATGATCTTGAGGTAAAACCAAAGAAAAAGTATCCTCATAAACAGGTTTTATTTGCAGTCCTTGCGGTACACGGGATAAGCGAACAAAACCCAAATCCAACAAATCATGTTGAATGGCATGTAATTGAGCGCGGTTGGAAAGTTCTTCAAGCGTGGTATGAACCAATGGAAACTCACGCTTTAGATTTAGTAATAAGTTGGGAACCACATTTTGCATGGCCGATCCCAAAAAACCAATGCGAATTTCCCCCAAATGCCCTTTTCCAATAAGTTTTAGCTGTTTTTTGGTCTGATCTAGATGATTCAGAACAAACTCCACTTCACCCTTAAGATATTCTCCGGCAGGGGTCAGTTGCACCTTTTTCTTGTTCCGTACAAAGAGAGGAGTTTCCAATAGAGTCTCTAACTGTTTGATTTGGGTGCTTAAGCCAGGCTGGGAAATAAATAGCTTTTCAGCGGCTTTTCTAAAATGAAGTTCCTCGGCTACAGCAAGAAAGTAGACGTAATGTCGTAATTCTATTTGATAATTCATAGTTATTAATTAATCAAAAATAAGTATTTCCAATTATTAAAATAGGGTGGTACCTTTATCTTTTAAAAGTGCATAATGAGCAAAACTCTAAGTACATTTTTACTCGGTGAAGACCATCTCACAGCGCGTACAGCCTTGAAAATTGCTAAGGGAAGCGTAAGGGGCGAGCTATCAAAAAGGTGTCTGGAAATAGTAAGGCGAAGTGCCCAAATAGTTGATAAAATTGTGGATAAGGGAGATACGGTCTATGGTATCAATACTGGATTCGGTCCCCTTTGTAACACAACTATTTCTAAAGAGGATACCAGAATTCTACAATCGAATATACTACAAAGCCATAGTGTGGGAGTGGGTGAGCCCATTTCAAAATTGTTGGCCAAAATCATGCTGATTCTTAAAATTCATGCATTGGCCAAGGGTTTTTCTGGTATACAAGAATCCACGCTAATAAGAATGATATGGCATTTGGAAAATGATGCTATTCCCGTTGTTCCTTCACAAGGTTCCGTGGGTGCTTCCGGAGATTTGGCCCCATTATCCCATTTATTTTTACCACTGATTGGTTTGGGCAAAGTAGAATATAATGGAAAAATTATCTCAACTCAGCAGCTTTTTGAAAAAACTAAAATAGAGGCTTTGGAATTGGGGCCTAAGGAAGGTTTGGCCTTAATCAATGGTACGCAATTCATTACTGCACATGGGGTTTTAGTGCTTCAAAAAATGCAGTATGCCTTACGACATGCCGATATTATCGGCGCAATGATGTTGGAGGGACTTCAGGGTTCTATGAAGCCCTTTCATGAAAAATTGCATGCTGTTCGTCCTTTTAAGGGAAATCAGCATGTAGCAGGAAGGATACGTACCTTATTACAAGGTTCTGAAATCTTAGAAGACCATATAGATTGTGAACGTGTTCAGGACCCTTATTCTTTACGATGTATACCCCAAGTTCATGGTGCTTCCCGTAATGCTTGGTTACATTTGAAAGAACTCTTGGAAATTGAGCTTAATTCTGTTACCGACAACCCAGTAATTATTGGCGAAGACCTGGCAATTAGTGGCGGAAACTTCCACGGTCAACCCTTGGCTATGGCCTTGGATTATTTAGCTTTGGCTGCCTCAGAATTGGGAAATATCTCAGACCGAAGAATTTATCTTGCCCTTGAAGGGAACAGTCCTGGGGTGCCGAAATTATTGATGCAGGATACTGGGATAAATTCGGGTTACATGATTCTACAGTACACCTCTGCAGCCTTGGCCAGTGAAAATAAGACCTTGTGTTTTCCAGCCAGTGCGGATAGTATCCCTACTTCATTAGGGCAAGAGGATCATGTGAGTATGGGTTCCATAAGCGGAAGAAAGGCTTTGCAAATCATTGAGAATGTAGAAAAGATTCTTGCGATTGAATTGTTGACAGCTGCTCAGGCTTTTGAGTTTAGAAAACCGCTAAAATCTGGAGTGGTGTTGGATGAAATACATAGGTTCATCAGAACCAAAGTTCCTTTCGCGGAAAATGACCGGGTATTCTCTGAGGATATTGAAAAAGGAATACAAATGGTAAAAGATGGTGAAATTATTGCTTTCGTAGAAGAGGTTATGGAAACCAAGGGATTGTTATGGAATACTCCCCATCAAGAAGAATTTGAAAACTACTAAGATGAAGGAAAATACACTTGTAGGTCCTTTTACACAATTGCTTCCCATGACAGGTTTGCCTTTAAAAGGAGCTTTGAAGGATAGTCAATTGCCCATTGTCGAAAATGCAGGAATACTGGTTTCTGAAGGAAAAATTGTAAAAACGGGGATTTTTGACGATTTAAAAACGGAAGCTGGCCAAATTCATAAGATTGAAGGTAAGCAAGTATGCCTTCCAGGATTCGTTGACGCTCATACCCATATTTGTTTTGGTGGAACCAGGGCTAGGGACTATGCGCTTCGGAATTCGGGTGCTTCGTATTTGGAAATTGCCAAAGCCGGTGGTGGAATTTGGGATACCGTTACCCAAACGCGAAAAGCAAGTCAATCGGAGCTGGAGAAAGGCATCAAGAAGAGAGCACAATTCCACCTGCAAAATGGTATAACAACCATAGAAGTGAAGAGTGGTTATGGTCTATCTGTACAAGAGGAGCTAAAAATGCTTCGGGCGATTCAGAATTCAAACAGAAATTTAGAAATGGATTTAATTCCGACCTGTTTGGCCGCTCACATAAAACCCAAGGATTGGCAAGGTAATGGTGAATATCTGGATGAAATAATCTCAAAACTATTTCCCGTTTTAAAATCTGAGAATTTGGCTAATCGGGTGGATGCCTTTGTTGAAGAGAGTGCTTTTACAACAGAAGAAGTTAAAGCCTATTTTCAAGAAGCTCAAAACTATGGTTTTGATATTACCGTACATGCCGACCAGTTTACTCCTGGGGGAAGTGAAGTTGCCATACAATTTAAAGCTGTTAGTGCTGATCATTTGGAAGCGAGCACCGAGAAGGAAATCAATATGCTGGCCAAAAGCAATGTAATCGCTACCACATTACCTGGGGCTTCTCTAGGTTTGGGATGCGAATTCACACCTGCCAGAAAATTGTTGGATGCAGGTGGAGCTTTGGCTATTGCCAGCGATCATAATCCAGGCTCGGCACCCATGGGAGACTTACTTACTCAAGCCAGTATTTTAGGGACCTTCGAAAAACTCTCGAATACAGAAGTGTTGGCTGGAATCACCTTTAGGGCCAGTGCAGCTTTGAATTTGAAGGATAGGGGTATTCTCGCCCCAAATTTTGTTGCTGATTTTATAACCTTCCCAACTGGCAATTATCAAGAGGTCACGTATCATCAAGGACAATTAAAGCCAGCTTTGGTTTGGAAAAAAGGGGAACTCGTGTTTGAAAGAAAACAATATGAAGACAAAGGAATTTAAATCACTCATACTACAAGGAATCCCAGAGCAACTTCCACCACCAATAGAGTATCCTAAAATGGGGAACCCTGCTCCAAAACGAAAGGATGTCTTATCTATCGAGGAAAAAAAGTTGGCCATTCGAAATGCGTTGCGGTATTTTCCAAAAGCATGGCATGCTGAATTGGCGCAAGAATTTGCTTCGGAATTACAAACCTATGGACGTATTTATATGCATCGGTTTAAACCTGAGTATAAGATGTACGCCCGACCTATCGATGAATATCCTGCAAAATCAAAACAGGCGGCAGCCATCATGCTGATGATTCAAAATAATTTGGACCCTGCTGTCGCCCAGCACCCTGAAGAACTAATAACCTATGGTGGGAATGGAGCGGTATTTCAAAATTGGGCACAATATCTTTTGACTATGAAGTATTTGGCCGAAATGACCGATGAACAGACCTTGCACATGTATTCGGGTCATCCAATGGGCTTATTTCCCTCATCACCAGAGGCTCCAAGAGTTGTGGTTACCAATGGTATGATGATCCCCAATTATTCACAACCCGATGATTGGGAAAAATTCAATACCCTGGGAGTCACACAATATGGGCAAATGACGGCAGGTTCCTACATGTATATTGGACCCCAAGGTATCGTTCACGGTACGGCCATTACGGTGATGAATGCATTTAGAAAGGTTTTGGAAGATGGCGAATCCCCAAATGGGAAAGTGTTTTTAACGGCAGGTTTAGGCGGAATGAGTGGTGCACAACCTAAGGCTGGCAATATAGCAGGTTGTATCACGGTATGTGCTGAAGTCAATCCCGAGGCTGCACGAAAAAGGCATCAGCAGGGATGGGTGGATGAAGTCTGGGAAAATATATCGGAATTAGTCTCTAGAACCAAAATGGCTATTAAGAATAAAGAAGTTGTTTCCTTAGCCTATATAGGAAATGTGGTGGATATTTGGGAACACTTTTATGCAGAGAACATTTTTGTTCATTTAGGTTCAGACCAGACTTCTTTGCACAATCCGTGGGCCGGAGGATATTACCCGGTTGAACTGTCATTTGAAGAAGCCAATACGATGATGGCGGAAGACCCATCTTCATTTAAAGATAAGGTACAAGAATCACTTCGTAGGCATATCAATGCAGTTAATAAGCATACTGCCAAGGGCACTTACTTTTTTGACTATGGCAATGCCTTTCTATTAGAGGTTTCGAGGGCAGGTGGGGATGTTATGGCCAAAAATCAAATTGACTTTAGGTATCCATCCTATGTTCAGGATATTCTTGGACCTATGTGTTTTGACTATGGTTTTGGGCCTTTCCGATGGGTTTGTACCTCTGGAAATCCAACAGATTTGGAAAAGACGGATGCCATTGCTTTAAAAATCATGAATCAAATCAAGGCTGAAGCTCCCAAAGAAATCCAACAGCAGATGCAGGATAATATCAAATGGATTGAGGAGGCTGGACAAAACAAGTTGGTGGTAGGTTCACAAGCCCGAATTTTATATGCTGATGCAGAGGGTAGGTCCAAAATTGCGGATGCGTTCAATGATGCGATAGCTGCTGAAGAAATTACAGCACCTATCGTTTTGGGAAGAGACCACCACGATGTGAGCGGAACGGATTCTCCCTTTAGGGAGACCAGTAATATTTATGATGGGAGTAAGTTCACTGCAGATATGGCAATTCATAATGTGATTGGTGACAGCTTTAGAGGGGCAACCTGGGTTTCCATTCACAACGGAGGAGGTGTAGGTTGGGGTGAAGTCATTAACGGTGGTTTTGGTTTAGTGCTTGATGGGTCTGTAGAGGCTTCAAAACGTTTGAAAAACATGTTGTTCTATGATGTGAATAATGGTATTTCCCGAAGAAGTTGGGCTCGAAATGAAGAGGCACTTTTTGCCATCAAAAGAGAGATGAAAAGAACGCCAAACTTAAAGGTGACCTTGCCCAATTTGGTGGAAACCGATATTTTGGAACATCTTTTTGAGTAAAATGAAAAATTATAAGGAACCGAACACAGATAATTGGAAAGGGCGCATAAGTAATGCGGATCTATACCTCCATGAAATTGTCAAGTGCATTCCTTTTAATGAAAATTTCGACCCTAAGGAGAAGTCAATTGCGTTGTTAGGTTATGTTTGTGACGAAGGTGTAAAAAGAAACCAAGGTAGAGTAGGGGCTAAATATGGTCCAGACGCTATTCGCAAAAGTTTAGGAAAGATGCCTAATCATTTATCCGAAAAGTCACAGCTATTCGATTTAGGCAATATAAACTGTATCAAAAAAGACATGGAAGCCGCTCAAGAATCCGTTGCCAAGGTCGTTTCTTCAGTATTACAAAAACAGCAGTTTCCCGTTGTGTTGGGTGGTGGACATGATATAGCCTATGGCCATTATCAAGGTATCAAGTCTTATCTTGAGTTAAATCAAAAGAATAAAAAGATTGGCATCATCAATTTTGATGCACATTTTGATTTGAGACAAAATATAAATGGGAACAATTCTGGAACTCCATTTTATCAGATTGCTAAGGAATGTCAGACTGAAAACATTGAATTTCATTACCTCTGTGTGGGCATTCGAAAGGACGCCAATGACCGGTCACTCTTTCAAACCGCCAAAGATTTGGATGTAACCTTTGTGCTCACGGATACGTTTAGGTTACAATTTTTGGAAGAAATAAACACTTGGATTCACGCTTTTGCTAACTCTGTAGATTATATTTACGTGACCATAGATTTGGACGGTTTTTCTTCGGCCTACGCGCCAGGAGTAAGTGCCCCTTCACCCATGGGATTTACCCCGCAGATTGTTTTGGAATGTCTTAAAACAATCATTTCAACAAGAAAGATGATAAGTATGGATATTGCTGAAATGAACCCTAAGTTTGATATAGATGAAAGGACGTCAAAGCTTGCTGCCTCTTTGATTCACTATGTAATACATACCATCAACAAGGTATAGACCAATTCCTCTTTTTTTAGTGAAAGGATGAGTTGAGTTATACACTTTAATTTCTAAAACGTTCTTTCCCTACCGGTCATTTTGATAAGAAATGGGAGTTGAAGTAAAAATAACCCTAATAAAGAAATCCCCATAACCATGGTTTTTGAAATTTTGAACCCTTGGAAGAGGTTTTGGAAAAAATCAGTACGATAGGAAAAAACCATATCAAAATAAGCCGACCCTTCTTTGGGATAAAAAATAAGTAGACTAAGGCAAGTGGCAAATACAAGTACGATAAGAAACCATCCCTTTTTACTGATGAGCGGGGTGACATTTTTTTCTTTGGCTTCAACCACCTCCATAACATGGCTCAAGAAACTATGCGATGGTTTTTCCAAACCAATTTGGTCAAATGCCGTTTTTAAAGCTTTTTCCTGTTCTTTGGATATCTTTTCCATAACTACTATCTCTTTTCTTGAAACATAGGAACGTTTTGCAATAGTTGATATAACTTTTTCCTACTCCTATGCAATTTTACTTTTACATTATCATCCGATAAACCGGTAATCTTTCCTATTTCTTTGATACTCATTTCTTCAAAATAGAAAAGAGTAACAATTGCCGCGTCATTTTCCGAAAGTTTCCTAATACATTTTTTGATGTATTCCTTTTGTTCTTTCTCTTGTATTCTTTCAAATGGATTCTCACTTAAAGTTAGCTCACTTTCAGTGATTTCCTCCAACAACTCATCTGTTTTTTGTCTTTTTTTATTTTTTCTGATGTGGTCCAACGCCGCCCGATATGCAATGCGGTATAACCAAGTGGTAAATTTTGAATCACCTTTAAAATCTTTCAAAGACTTATATGCTTTTATAAAAACATCCTGAGCCACTTCTTCCGAAGCTTCTCTGGTTTTTATCATACGTACCACCAGTGTAAAAACATAGTTTTGATGTTTTTCCACAAGTCTGCCAAAGGCACGGGTATCCCCATCCAGAGTACGTTTTATCAAATATTGGTCGGTAGTGTCAGTCATCTTTCAACCATAGGACGTAAATAAGTAGGAAATGGTTACATAAAAAAATTTTTTTAAAAAGTGTAACCAATTGTGAAAAGCCCACGTCCTAGAATCAAATACAATTTTTAAAAACCATTTAAACTTTAAAATATGGAACATCCAGAAATTATTATTATTCCCATAATGTTTGGGGTCATCTTTGGGATATTTTATCTTTTTATCTCGGCAAGGAATAAAGAAAGATTAGCATTGATAGATAAAGGAGCTGACGCTTCAATTTTTTATGGAAAGAGTTCAAGGATTACCCCGATATGGAAAGTAATTGTCATAAATATCGCCACGTTGATGATGGGGATTGGATTGGGCATTTTCTTAGCAGGTATTCTTATCTCCTTGGGCATGGATAATGAAATTGCAGAGCCAGGTGCTGGATTCTTCATGGCGGGTGCAGGCTTATTGACAGGCTTTTTTATCACCAAAAAAATGACGGAAAACAAAGAATAACATCAAAAACGAATAGGAATGATAGACCTTTCAAAAAACTTTGAAGGGTCTTTTTTTTGCCTAGGTTTGATTGAAAAAGCTGAATACACTCCCACCATATTTACGGGCTTCACTGAAGTCATCAAAATGGCTTAAATCGGTTTGATCACTATGTTCTAAAATTAATAGCCCGTCTTCCAGAAGCAGTTGTCGTCCAAAAACCAGTTGTACAATTTTTTCAAAATCTTCTAAAGAAAGATTGTAAGGAGGGTCTGCAAAAATGATGTGGGCCTTTTCGGAAGTTCGTTCCAAAAACTTAAAAACGTCCGATTTTATAGCATGGATGGGTAAGACCAGCTCTTTAGCAGTTTTTGAGATAAACTGCACACAACCGGCATACGAATCAACCGCGATAATGGATTGGGTGCCACGGGAGGCAAATTCGAACGAAATATTCCCAGTCCCTGAAAACAAGTCTAGAATTTTTAAGTCCTCCAAATAATAGCGATTGTTGAGAATATTGAAGAGTCCCTCCTTCGCCATATCTGTAGTCGGTCTAACAGGAAGCTTTTTTGGGGCAACGAGCCTTTTTCCTTTATACCTTCCAGATATTATGCGCATTACAGGGAGTTGAGAACTGTAAAATCAATGCTTTCAGCATCATTCGGGTCTTGTGTTTCAAAAGAGTTGGGCGGGACAAATACAGAGATATTTTTAATGTAGGTATGGCATAATTTGTACAACTCATCATCTTCTTCGATATTTCCAAAAACCCGGAGCAGAACGTTTTCCGTTTCCAAATTCAATTGCTCCAGCGTAAAGAGCAAATAGTACAAAAAATCCTCCTTGGTTTTGTATTCAAAGTAATTATAGAGTAGAAGTTGCTTTTCTGAAATTACCACGATTTCCATTTCTCTTTCAGAGATTTGGACATAACAATAGGTCTCTGGAGAAGAGCCCGAATGGTCCAGAAGTGAGGATATCAAAACGGAGCCATTGTGTTTAAAGGTGAACTCACCAAAAAGGTCGAAAATATGATTGTTCACATTGGCAAAAGGAATGTATACGTTGACCAATTCATGATTGTCCAACTCATCATAGACCACAAAATCGTTTGCCATCATCTTCGCATTGAACTTCAGATAATTGGGTAGTTCCTCTTTATTGAAAAGTGGTTTGGGCACCATACTGAAGAATCCATTTTTGTGGATGACCATAACCTCATTGAAAGAGATATTGGATAGATTATTGGAATTAAGTATGCCCTTGAGTTCTTTTAAAAGCAGATATGGTGTAGAGGTAGTTTTAAATGGGATGTTCTCGTAAGCCAGAATTTTTTTGGAGATAGTATCCAGTGCACAAAAAGAAAGTCCATTCAAACCAACTTGAATGGACAGTTTCTTAAAATCGTTTTCGATGGGATTATTCTCCTTTTCTGTCATAGATAGGTGGCCAATTTCCGTTGGTGCTTACATCGGTAAGAGAACCAACTTTTATTTCGGAACCATTTACTTCTTCAACACTCTGATGTGCATTTTCCCTATCCAACAAATCCTTGGGCTGGTCGTAGAGTACTACGTCCTTTTTAATTTTAGCTTCGAAGACAGGCGCTTTGTATCCACTTTTATCGATTATGTCTGCTTTCATCTCAAACTTTTCATTGTTTTGGCCGAAAGGTACATCCATCATGTTTTTATAGCGGCTATCACTTTTGAACAACGAGTCCTTTACTTTAACAAAACCTAAGGTGTCTACAATTATAGTATCAACCTGCAAGTCAATTTGGTATACTTTGTTGAAACGCATAAAAGAAGAATCTTTCTGCTGGGTAATGGTATAGCTTCCTGTATCAACAAATTTGATTAAGCTATTAAAATCTTTGGCAAATTTTCCATTTACCGTTTTGTAAGCCTCTTGGGCATCCCTGATGTCTTTAAGTTTGGCAATCACTTGGGAGAATCTCTCTTTACGTACCTTCTTGAATTCGATAGGGGCATTGATTGAGCCATAAATCTTGTATCCAAGAAAAATGCTGAGAAGACCAAAAACAATTACCAGAATAGGTTTGATTTTCTGAGGTAAGAACCTATCAATTAAGAACACTAGGCCTACGGTCACTAGGCATATTAAAACAATGATAAGGATTAAGTTTAACATACTAATATTGTCTTTCTGAGTTAATTTAGCGGTTAAAGACAAATCTACAATTTTTTTTTAATCACGAAACTTTTTGCTTTAAAATTCAGGAGTATCTTTAGCCTTCATGAATCAGCTTGCACCCAACGATTTTCTTAAAATCCTAAAGGAAAAATTCCCTTTTGATTTGACTATAAAACAGGCCATTGCCCTGGAAAAGATGGCCCATTTTATTTTGGACAAAAGAGGAGATGACATTTTTTTGTTGAAAGGCTTCGCAGGGACGGGGAAGACCACAATCATAAGCACATTGGTACCTAGCTTATGGAAGGCAAACATGAGCGCTGTACTTATGGCACCAACGGGTAGGGCGGCCAAGGTAATGACCTCATACTCCTCGAGTAAAGCATTTACCATTCACAAAAAAATATATTTTCCAAAGAAACAGAGTTCAGGAGGGATTCAATTTATTCTTGCTCCCAATAAGCATAGAAATACCATTTTTATCGTGGATGAGGCTTCGATGATTTCCGATACTCCGGCGGATAGCAAATTATTTGAAAATGGGTCCTTGTTGGATGATTTGGTACACTACGTCTACAGCGGGCATAACTGTAAATTGATGTTAATCGGGGATACCGCCCAGTTACCTCCGGTTAAATTGGATATAAGCCCAGCTTTAGAAGAAAATCGCCTAATGTTGAACTACAACAAGGAGATTGAAGGTCTTGAATTGGATGAAGTGATGCGGCAGACCAAGGACTCAGGTATACTGTACAATGCAACCAACTTAAGGGAACAATTACAATCTGCATTTTATGACGATTTTAAGTTTGATTTGGGGTCTTTTACGGATATCATTCGTTTAAAGGATGGTCACGAAATCCAGGAGGCGATAGACACCTCATATACTAATTGGGGCAAAGAAGAAACGGCTATCGTGGTGCGTTCCAATAAGAGAGCCAATCTCTATAATAAGAACATTAGGGAACGGATTCTTTTTTTGGAAAATCAATTAGCGGTGGGCGATTATATGATGGTGGTTAAGAACAACTACTTTTGGCTACGGCCCAATTCTGAGGCTGGATTTATAGCTAACGGTGATATCATCGAAATTCTTGAGCTTTTTGCGATAAAAGAAATTTATGGATTTTCCTTTGCGGAAGTAAAGGTAAAAATGGTGGATTATCCCAATCAGAAACCCTTTGAAACCGTATTGCTCTTAGATACTATTGATGCGGAAACCCCTTCACTTTCGTATGAAGAGGGAAACCGACTATATCAAGAAGTCCTAAAGGACTATGCCCATGAAAAATCGAAATACAAAAAGTTTTTAGGTGTTAAGAACAACAAATATTTCAATGCGCTTCAGGTTAAGTTTTCGTATGCCATGACCTGTCATAAATCACAAGGAGGCCAATGGAATACCGTTTTTGTGGAACAACCTTACCTTTCCAATGGTGTGGACAAGGACTTTTTACGTTGGCTGTACACTGCTGTTACCCGCGCCAAGGAAAAACTCTATCTTATTGGATTCAAGGACGATTTTTTTCTTGATTAGGAATACGTTATTTTAGTTTGAAATGAGCATTACTCCAGACACGATTATTAGTATTTTTTTGGGTATAGGACTGGCTGCCTCGGTAGGTTTCCGCGTTTTTTTACCCCTTTTTGCGTTGAGCTTTGCGGCGTATCTAGGTGTCTGGGAACTGAACGAGAGCTGGCAATGGATTGGGGGTTTACCGGCATTGATTGCCTTCGGGGTGGCGACCTTGGTAGAGATATTTGGGTATTTTATTCCTTGGGTGGATAATGCTTTGGATAGTTTGGCCATTCCCTTGGCAGGAATCGCAGGTACGGCGGTAATGGTATCCACCGTTGTCGACCTCGACCCAGTTGTGACATGGTCCCTTGCGATAATTGCAGGTGGAGGCACGGCCACGGCCATAAAAGGCGCTAATGCAACCGGTAGATTGGCTTCTACTTCCACTACAGGTGGGTTGGCGAACCCTGTCGTTTCTACCATTGAAACAGGAACTGCGGTCGCGGTTTCTACAGCTTCCATTTTAGTACCTCCTTTGGCAGCCATACTTGTTATCATCATTTTGATAATCATCTTTCGGATTTATCGTAAAATAAGACCTAGACAAAAAACGAAGACTTAGTGAAAATAATCTCTATGATTCCCGCGCGTTATCAAGCTTCGCGCTTTCCCGCAAAGTTGATGCAGGACCTAGCTGGAAAACCCGTCATCGTACGCACCTATGAGGCAGCTTTGGACACACAACTGTTTGACGAAGTTTATGTGATCACGGATAGCGATATCATTGATGATGCCATTTCCCAAGCCGGTGGAAATGTGATACGTAGCAAACAAGAACACGAAAGCGGCAGTGATAGAATCGCCGAGGCCGTTCAGGACATGAGTGTGGATGTAGTTGTTAATGTGCAAGGAGATGAGCCCTTTATTGATAAAGAAAGCTTAGCTAAGGTAATACAAGTCTTTCATGAAGACCCCCATGAAGAAATTGACTTGGCTTCCATAATGACACCGATTAGCGCCTGGGAAGAAATCTCAAATCCCAATATGGTGAAGGTAATAGTGGATAATGCCAATTTCGCATTGTATTTTTCCCGTTCTCCTATTCCATATCCGAGAGATGAAACCGTAGAGGCCATATATTACAAGCATAAGGGAATTTACGCTTTTAGAAAACGCGCTTTGCTCGATTTTCAAAAACTGCCTATGTTGCCCCTGGAAGCCAAGGAAAAAATAGAGGCCATTCGTTTTTTGGAATATGGGAAGAAAATAAAAATGGTGGAAACCGATGTAAGTGGTATAGGTATTGACACCCCTGAAGATTTGGAAAAAGCTAGAAAAGTATGGAGTTAGATTTTTCAGGCATAAAGGTCATTGGTTTTGATGCTGACGATACCTTATGGGTAAACGAGACGTATTTTCGGGAAACGGAAGAACGTTTTGCTGAGTTATTGGAAGGGTATGAAACCAAAAATAAGATTGACCAGGAACTCTTTAAAATGGAGATGGATAATCTGGAGCTATATGGCTATGGCGTAAAAGGATTTATGCTGTCCATGATAGAATCTGCTTTGGACCTATCCAACCAATCCATTTCGCAGCAGACGATTTCCGAGATTATTGAGCTTGGTAAAAAAATGATATCGCATCCTGTTGAATTATTGGATGGGGTAGTGGAAGTATTGGAAAAATTAAAGGGCAAATACAGACTTATTGTACTGACTAAAGGAGATTTGTTGGACCAAGAACGAAAATTGGAAAAATCCGGATTGTCCAAATACTTTCATCACGTGGAGGTGCTTAGTGATAAAAAGGAGCAGAATTATAAAAACCTTTTAGACCATTTAAACATTGGGTTGGATGAGTTTCTAATGATTGGGAATTCGCTCAAATCGGATGTATTGCCCATTATAAATTTAGGTGCTAGAGCTATTCATATTCCCTTCCATACTACCTGGGCCCATGAAATGGTATCTGAGGATGAACAAGTAAACAACCACTTAAAGTTGAATAGTTTGAGGGATGTTTTGAAATATCTCGAACATTGACCCATGCAGGCATTTTCCAGATTTATCTATTTCAAAATCTTCGGTTGGACTATGGAGGGTTGCTTCCCCGATGTAGACAAATGCGTAGTGGCTGTAATTCCTCATACCCATTGGATGGATTTTTTCTTAGGGTTGGTGGTGCGCAGTATTATTGGAAAAGAAATTAATTATATTGGAAAAAAAAGCCTGTTCAAGCCTCCATTTGGATGGTTTTTTCGTTGGACCGGGGGTGCTCCCATAGATCGTTCCAAAACATCTAATACAGTAGACAGTGTTGCTGCGATTTTCGAATCTCGCAAAGTATTTCGATTTGCTTTGGCCCCTGAGGGTACCCGAAAAAAAGTTACGGAATTGAAAACTGGGTTTTATCATATTGCCAAAAAAGCAAATGTCCCCATAGTTTTAGTAGCTTTTGATTTTGGAAAAAAACAGGTAAAGTTTTCAGAACCCGTTTATGCTTCAGATGACATGGAGAGCGATTTTAAAAAAATCAGAACTTTTTTTAAAGGAGTAAAAGGTAAAATACCTGAATATAGCTTCTAGATTTTATTCAAGGGTTTTGGTTTGGGTTTTTCCACTTTTTTGGTGTTTCCTGGGAAAACCAAGCTTGTACTGGAATAAGAAGTCCCGAAGGTTAGAGCTGCGGCATATACTTGCTGTATGGCATCAACGAGTTGTTCTTCAGAAAGCTGTTGTAAGGGATGGGTATAAACCGACCATAAAATTTCATCGCTCAACGCATATTTCACATCCAGGGCCGAGTGAAAGTTGGCAACAAGAGCGTTCAATAGTTCTTCTTCCCCAATTTCCTCCCGTTTTACAATAGGAGTGATGATTCGCATGCGATTAGCATTCTCATCATAGATGCAAATGAGCATAGCCTCATTATATAAAAACTGGAATTGATTTCCATTTACAGCAACTGTATCCGCTTCCTGTTTAATGACATCATATAATAATTCAGGGTTCATGTTCTGGGCAGACAATGAAAGGGTTGAACCAAACAAGAAAAGAAAAAAGAAATAGCGGTGCATGATGAGGAATTTTTAAAATGAGTCGGTATTCGGTATTTGAATTTACAGAAAATTCTATGGAGTTCCTCTTTTAGTTCCTTTTTAAAGTGTGTTTTATTAGCGAAAGGTACTGTGTAAATTCTTTTTTCACATTGGGAAACAAAAACATTAACCCTATCATATTTGGAAAAACCAAAGCCAGTATCATCGCATCAGAAAACTTTATAACAGCATCCAAGGTTATCGCAGCTCCCAAAACGGTAAAAACAAGAAACAACAATTTGTATGCTAAATCGGTCAATTTGCCTCGGCCAAAAAGGTATTTCCAAGCTTGAAGCCCGTAGTAAGACCAGGACAGTATAGTTGAAAAGGCAAACATGCAAACGGCAATCATCAATACATAAGAAGAACCTCCAATCGAACTTTCAAAAGCCATAGCGGTGATGTTGACACCACCTAAACGACTTCCATCCTGTAAAAGCGCCTGTCCGTTCACTACATTACCATATACAAATGCACCGTCCATATTAAATAGAATGATGACGATTGCTGTCATGGAGCAGACCAGTACGGTGTCGATAAAAGGTTCCAACAACCCTACCAATCCTTCAGAAGCTGGATAGGCCGTATTTACAGCTGAATGCGCTATAGCGGCAGAACCCGCTCCAGCCTCATTGGAAAATGCTGCTCGTCTAAAACCTTGAATGAGTACTCCGGCAAACCCTCCGGATATGGTTGCCACAGGTTCAAAAGCCTCCGTTAGGATCAGGAGAAATACATCATCCACCAATTCGATTTTGGAAATAATGATAAAAAGGGCTGCACCAACATACAAAATGGCCATAAAGGGGACTACTTTTTCGGTTACCTTGGCAATACGTTTAATCCCACCAATAATGACGATTCCAGCAAGAACAGCAAAGATGAGTCCAATTAGGCTTCCTGTTGCTGGATCTGAAAGTTCAAAAGCCTCAATAATCTGAGCCGCCGCCTGATTACTTTGAAAAGCATTGCCCCCTCCAAAAGACGCGCCAACACAAAGAATGGCAAAGACAATGGCCAAAAACTTACCGAAATGGCCAAACCCTTTTTCTTTCAGCCCTCTTGATAAATAGTACATAGGTCCACCAAAAACAGTCCCATCCTTGGCTATATCACGATATTTTACACCCAGGGTACATTCCACAAATTTGGTTGACATTCCCAGCAATCCTGCCAATACCATCCAAAAAGTAACACCGGGTCCGCCAATGGAAATAGCAACAGCTACCAAAGCAATATTGCCTAATCCAACCGTTCCTGATACCGCGGTTGCCAAGGCTTGAAAGTGATTGACCTCACCTAATTGCCCTTCATCTCCAATGTTCCCCTTCAAATCTCCATCCACTTCATGGACTACGGGTTTCAAAAGCGTTACATCTTTCTCTAATTCATCATACTTCCCTCTAACCACCCGTACGGCCGTTGTGAAATGACGAATGTTGACAAAACCATAGTAAACGGTAAAGAACAAGGCTCCGCCTATGAGAAGGATGAGTACCAAAGGAATTCCTATCCCAAATAAGGAGACTTCTGATAAAATCAATTTTTCCCACCAAACCGCGAACGGCATAAATGCCTCGTTGATTTTTTCATCCAAACCTTTTTCTGAAGATGAAACCATCTTTTGAACGATAAGAGGTAGTTGTAAATTCAAAAGTGATGATGTGCCCATATTCCAAAAATTTCTGGAATTTCGTTTGCTGCACTGGATTAATCGGCTTATGTCGGAAAGAATATAAAAATGTCAGTAGATGAAAAACTGACAAATACAGGATTTATCCTTTATTTTCAAGGGTAATGTTTTCTTGGGGAAGTAGCAACCTAATTCTTCGTTCCCTGTGTTCCGACATTTCGAACAAGCTGGTTTTCAAAGGCACAAAGTGTTTCTCTTTTGTCCAATTCTGTTTGCCAAAAAGTCCATCTAGAAGGGCTGAAATAAGTCTTTTTATCTCATTATGGTCGTTGATGTCGTATGTTTTGGATAAATCAAAATTTTTGGGTTTGATTTCAAGCCATCCCTCGGTGTTATCCAATCTACGTTCAGCAAATAGCTTGAACAGTTTATAAAGGGCTGGTGTAAGGGAGATTACTTTTTCTCCATTTCCTGAAAATCCTTGCATTGAAACCTGGAAAGTCTCTTTGTTGGCCCATCCACTTTTTTTGAGAAACCGTAGCTTCAGTTGGCGGGAAGATGGAATTAGGGTTTCTGTTAGCTCTTTTACCCAACTTAAGGCAAGAGCAAAGAAAAGCATGATAAGGGATGTCTTGAATATGGCAGAGAACAAGAGAAGGTTAATGGTATCATCCAAAAGCTTGTACATTTGAGCGAGGACAGTAACGACCACTGTGATTATTGAAAGCCATCCCAATAGGGGCAGTCTTCTTTTTACAAACGATTCCCAAAGCACAAAGCCCAAAAAGAACAAGGTAAGTAGCGAATAGTAGACATCCAATTCGCTGATTATTGTCGCTGAATTTGCACGAAACATTTGGTGCAGCGTCGGAAAAATGGCGAAAACAAAAGGAATTCCAATGATATAAGGCCAAAAGTTAGAATTAATAAGAGACGCAATCGGTTTGGGTAGATACCTGAACCAAGGCAACGCCAAGAGTATAAATAGGCTATTCATAAGGGAGAATATGCTGCGTAATCCCTCTTTAAAATGTGTGCCTAATCCAACTTCTTGCCAAGATACGATTTCAACTAGACCAGAAATTGACCAGCATAAAATTGAAAGGGCCAACCATACTTGCCCGAAATCATCTTGTTTTTTACCGATATGATACCAAATGGACAATAATGCAAAAAATGCGAACAAACACACCGAAAACTGCCACCATCCATAGAAGGTGGAGACTTGCATTGAAGAAACGAAATCCAAATTTTTATGTATTAGGTTGGAAACAAACCAAGTTGCCCAATTTCAAAATACTAAAAATAGAGAAAGTATGCGTATAAGGATTGCCTAAAGGCTATTGTTTTATAGAATGAATAGAACCCTTAAAAAAATCAGAAGCCTTTTTTGACCTGATTATTTTTTTGGAATGGTATATATTCCGATAATCGGCAAAATGAATTCAAGTTATTGAATATGAAATAGTTGTGATTTTTAAAAATAAGATTTATTCAGAATTTATTCGATTTTCTTGAAAGATTTATGTTTGAGTAAATAGTAAATTGAATGTACAACCTCCTAAAACCGCACTTCATCATAACTGACTTATATTCAATTTACTGATTCAAACTAAATGATTATTTAAAATGTGCGCAGGTACCCAAAACAGAAGATGATTAAAAACCTATAATCATTTCAACACGTTCCATAGTCCTTGTATAAGATGTAAAAAAAGAAAAACTCTTGCCAAAATGGCAAGAGTTTAGGCTTAGGTAAAAACATATTCTAAAAACCTAAAAGCCAGGATTCTGCTCAACAAAAGGAGACAAGTCCCTCACCTGTTGAGGAATCGGGAAAATTGTAAAGTTTGCACCTGGTGCAGAGGCAGCTTCCTGTGGCTGTCCCGGTCTTCTCAAGTTCAGACCATTGCGCAATAGGTCCATTCTTCTCTGGCCCTCAAAAGCAAGCTCTTTTCTTCGCTCGTTCAAGATAATATCCAAATCTACGGCTCCCAAATCAGCCAATCCAGCCCTGGACCTAAGGGTA
>JBCDAX010000010.1:0-121414 GCA_039184805.1 Bacteroidota bacterium
GATGTGGTGGAGTCAAATGCAGGTAAGGGTGTTGGTATTTATTTCCCGAACCAAAACGACAGGGGAACACATATTAATATTAGTGGCGCCGGAGTAGCCAAATATGCTCCAAACAAAGAAAACGCAATCAAATTCATCGAATTTTTGGCTAGTGGTGAAGCACAAACCGTTTTTGCCGAGGCCAATTATGAGTACCCAGTAAATCCAAATGTAAAACCAGCTTCACTTTTGCAATCTTGGGGGGCTTTCAAAGAAGATGAATTGAGCCTTTCCAAGTTAGGAACCAATAACAAGGCTGCTGTACTGCTATTTGATGAAGTAGGCTGGCAATAGTTGAACACTTTCTTCAAATCTTTTGTGATTTGAATACCGTAATTTTAACTACTATAGCTTCAAAACAAATGAATTGTTCAATCTAAAAAGCTTAAAACGGGATACCAATCGTTGGTCTTGGTATACATTGTTCCTAGTTGGCTTTGTTACACTCCCGCTATTTGCCCTTTTTATTCGCACCTTCTCCGGACCCGGCGAAAGCTGGTCGCATCTCATGGATACGGTATTGGTGGGCTATGCAATCAATTCCCTCCTACTTGTATTAGGCACATCGTTTTTTAGCTTACTATTAGGTATTTCTTCGGCTTGGGCCGTTAGTCGATACCGGTTCCCATTCAAAAAAACATTGGAATGGTTGTTAATTGTGCCATTAACCTTGCCGTCGTATATCATGGCCTATGCGTATGCTGGAATTTTTGATTATGGAGGTGCTTTCTCTGTATTTGCAAAAGCATTGGGATTAGGTTACGATAAGGTAGATATCTTAAACCTTCCAGGACTGATTTTCATTCTTTCCATATCGCTCTACCCTTATGTTTATGTTGCCTCTAGGGCTGTTTTTCTTTACCAATCAAGCCGCCTTATTGAAGCTTCAAGTCTTTTAGGCGCCAAAGAATCTAAAACTCTTTTCCAAGTGGTATTACCCATGGCACGGCCTGCTATTTTCGGAGGGTTGCTATTGGTTGTTATGGAAGTACTCAACGACTATGGTGCAGCAAAATACTATGGAGTGAGTACGCTGACTACCGGTATTTTTAGGGCTTGGTTTGCCTTGGAAGAACCCAATACCGCCGTATTTCTTTCTATTATTCTTTTGCTCATGGTTTTCACCTTTGTGGTATTGGAAAGGTGGCAAAGGGGTAATCGCAGTTTCCAAATCGCCACAAAAAGCGACATTCGATTACAACCCATTCATCCATCCAAAAGAAAGGGAGTATTCTTGTTTGTCATAGCCTCGACACCTGTTTTTTTAGGGTTTCTCCTTCCGCTCTTTCAATTGCTGAAATGGTTAGGTATAACTTGGTATAAAACCTCATCGTCAGACTATATCCGTATTGCGCTACAAAGCATGGGCATTGCTTTGCTATCAGCGGTGCTTACGGTATTGGTAGTATTGATGGTAATTTACTTCCCGAAATGGAATCGTTTGAAAATACTAAAAGGAAGTACTTCGCTAGCTACTTTAGGTTATGCAATTCCTGGAGCGATTTTGGCTATTGGTGTAATGCTACCTACGCTTCAAATAGACCGCTGGTTATTAAAACTGAGCCAAAGTGTGAATGGAAGCGACTTTGGCACAATATTCTTACTCAATGGAACGATAATTGCCTTGGTGTACGCCTACATTATTCGGTTTCTTGCTGTCGGCTTCAAGCCATTGAAAGGAAGTCAATTAAAACTGGGAGAATCACTCAGTGAATCTTCAAAGCTATTGGGCAAGAGTACGCTTAAAACCTTTTTTAAAATTGATGCCCCCCTTTTAAAGACAGGGATTCTAAGTGCTTTACTGTTAGTATTCGTAGATATCATGAAAGAATTGCCGCTAACCCTGATTTTAAAGCCATATGATGTCAATACCTTGGCGGTCAAAGCCTACGAATATGCAAGTGACGAGCTAATTATGGAATCCGCACTACCATCACTTACTATAATAATCGCAGGACTGCTTCCTATCTTATTTTTAAATAAATTGCTTTTGCAGGATTCAAGAAGTACAAAAGAGAAGAACCGAAGAACTATACATTGAGCAATATACTCCACATAAAATCATTGGTAAAGTCCTTCAATTCAGAAGAGGGTAATGTTATTGATGGCATTGATTTGAAAGTCCAACAAGGTGAAGTGGTATCGCTTTTAGGCGAAAGTGGTTCTGGCAAAACCACCTTGGCCAGACTCATAGCGGGACTTGAGGTTCCAAATTCCGGGGAAATTATATTAGATGGACAGACTGTTGCTAATGCTTCTACATTGGTGCCACCACAAAATCGAATGGTGGGTATGGTATTTCAAGACTATGCCCTTTTCCCGCACATGACCGTATTGGAAAATGTGAGCTACGGAATTTCCAATAATGAAGGGAAAGAAAATCGGGCCAAGGAAGTACTTATTCTGGTTGGGCTACAAGATTTCGGACACCGCTATCCGCATCAGTTATCTGGAGGACAGCAACAGCGAGTTGCCCTAGCACGAGCATTAGCGCCAAAACCAAAGGTATTACTATTGGATGAACCTTTTAGCAATCTTGATGCCAGCCTAAAGCGTGAGTTACGGTCTGAATTATTCCAGATTATTCAAAAAAGTAATGTCACTGCCCTATTCTTAACACATGATACCAAGGACGCCATGGCTGTTTCCGATACTATCGTGGTACTTCAAAACGGCAGCGTAGTACAATCCGGTTCTGCTAAAGAATTGTATGATATTCCAATGAATGTATACATTGCGGCCTTATTTGGGCCCATAGTACGATTGAGCGCTGAAGATCTTGATTGTTTTAACTATAGCGCTGACGAATCCAAAACCTATGCGATACGGCAAAACCATTTTAAGGTAAACAAAAAAGAATTTTCTCATTCCACTAAAGTTACTGTGGAAGAAAGCACTTACCTTGGGAGTTCTTTTCTTAATTCAGCCAAACTCCCCAATAAAAAGAAAATAGAATTTGTTTCGTTGGAAAAAATGCAGGATACCGTGCTTATTGGATTTGAAACTGGTACATTGATGGTTTTTTAATCATCGTAGAAAATAAACTAGTTCGCCTTATTGAATTGCATACCTATTTCATGTAAAAACTGGGTAAGCCAAAAATTCACTCTTAAAAGGATGATAGATATCTTTCTTTTTCTAACATATCACACGTAATTTGCGGTTTTAAATCATTTGTATGATTAATGTCAAAGTAATAAAGAGGTTGTGATATCTATTGCTGATCTAAAAACTGGACAGATTGGCGTCATCTCAGATTTTGATGATACCGTTTTAC
Organism: Bacteroidota bacterium; assembly: GCA_039184805.1. Taxonomy (GTDB): domain Bacteria; phylum Bacteroidota; class Bacteroidia; order Flavobacteriales; family Flavobacteriaceae; genus Flagellimonas. The sequence continues at coordinate 3,317 of JBCDAX010000010.1, forward strand.
CAATCAAACTACTGGAGCTAGGTTGTCTTCCTGGGAACGAGGTTGAATTGGTTCAAGTAGCACCACTAAAAGATCCTCTCTACATAAATGTTAGCGGAACGCATATTGCCATAAGGCGTGAGTTAGCCAGTCAAATTCCAGTGGAAATTGTAGACAACCTTCCCTCCTTATGAGCAAGAGTTTCAATGTAGCCTTGATTGGGAATCCTAATACGGGTAAGACCTCTATTTTTAACCAACTTACTGGTTTAAAACAGAAGGTAGGGAACTATCCAGGTATTACGGTTGAAAAAAAACAAGGGATTTGTAAGTTGCCAAGAGGTGTCAAAGCACATATTTTAGATCTTCCTGGCACCTACAGTTTAAATACAACTTCTTTAGATGAAAGTGTAGTAGTAGAGCTTTTGCTCAACAAAAATGATACGGATTATCCGGATGTAGCTGTGGTAATCACCGATGTGGAAAATCTTAAGCGTAACTTATTACTCTTCACCCAAATCAAAGACCTTCGCATTCCAACAATTTTGGTCATTAATATGGCCGATCGGATGTCAAGGAAAGGAATTTCCATAGATATAGACGCCATGGAAACTAAATTGGACACCAAAATTGCTTTGGTGAGCACAAGAAAAGGCAATGGTATTGATTACATCAAAGAATTAATCGGCAATTATAAAAGTCTTTCTTCCAAGCCCAACTTGGATACTTCCAGGATATGCGCTGAATATTTTGACCGATTGACACAAGCTTTTCCCAATGAGGATTTATATAAACTTTGGTTGGCAATCTCCCAAGACATTGAGTTTATGCCCATCGAAAAAAAGCGCATTGAAGATGCTGCTTCGTTCCCAACCAAATCAAAAGCTGAACTAAAAAAATTACAGCACCGCGAAACCGTACTACGGTATCAATTCATCAATGCTGTTTTAAAGAAAACCTATAAAGTAGATAGTCATGCCGCCATTGGATTTCGGGCCAATTTGGACAAGATACTGACCCATAAAATATTTGGCTATATAATTTTCTTTTTGATTTTACTGCTCATTTTTCAAGCAATCTTTGAGTGGAGCACCTATCCCAGCGATTTTATTGATGAACAATTCTCTTCAGTTAGTGAATGGATAAAAAATACACTCCCTCCAGGAATGTTAACTGATTTGTTGGCGGAAGGAATAATCGCTGGAATTGGAGGTATCGCGGTTTTCGTACCACAAATCGCCTTCCTGTTTCTATTTATCGCGTTACTGGAAGAAAGCGGCTATATGAGTCGGGTGGTTTTTTTAATGGATAGATTAATGCGTCCTTTCGGCCTTAGTGGTAAAAGTGTGGTCCCTTTAATCTCCGGAACCGCCTGTGCCATACCTGCCGTTATGGCTACTAGAACCATTGAAAGCTGGAAAGAACGCCTGATAACCATATTGGTAACCCCATTTACCACATGTTCGGCCAGACTACCAGTCTACCTCATCTTAATTGCCTTGGTTATTCCAGATGGAAGTTTTCTAGGGTTAAGCTATCAAGCTTTAACGCTAATGCTATTATATCTTCTTGGATTCGGCATGGCTATGTTTTCCGCTATGGTGCTTAACAAGATTCTGAAAATAAAGAGCCGTACACTGTTTATCGCCGAAATTCCCGCCTATCGATTACCTCTCTTAAAAAACGTTGGGTATACTGTATTGGAAAAAACCAAGAGTTTTGTCTTCGGAGCTGGAAAAATCATCTTAGCTATTGCCATCATTCTATGGTTTTTGGGTTCTAATGGGTTTTCGGATGACTTTAAGAACGCTGATGATATCGTTTCCAAGCGTATCGAAAAACAAGGCCTCTCTCCTTACAGCAAAAACTACATCAAAAATAACATTGACCTTTATGTAAAAAGCACCCCATTAAGTATAACAGGTGGGCAAAATAAAGTTGGAATGCAAGCTATTCAGGATTCAGTTCAAGTTATGACCCAAATTCTTACTGAAAGCGCCGTCCAGCAAGAAGTGGCCAGTTACCGTCTCGAACATTCGTATATGGGTTATGCTGGAAAAGCCATAGAGCCCCTTGTAAAGCCCTTGGGTTATGATTGGAAGATTGGGATTGCCGTGCTGACTTCTTTTGCGGCACGTGAAGTGTTCGTTGGAACTTTAGCCACCATTTATAGTGTGGGAAGTGACCAAGAAGATACCATTAAAAATAGGATGGCGGCGGAATTGGATGAATCCGGAAAAAAACCATTGTTCAATTTGGCCTCAGGTATTTCACTCATGCTTTTTTATGCCTTTGCCATGCAATGTATGAGCACGCTTGCCGTGGTTCAAAAGGAGACCAATTCTTGGAAATGGCCTTTATTGCAACTCGTCTTTATGAGTACTTTTGCGTACCTTGTTGCTCTAACAGCCTTTCAACTTTTAAAATAATATGGAGTTAGTTCAAAACATACTGGCCTATATGATTCTTACTGCTGCGGTAGGCTACTTAGTATGGAAATTTTTCCTTCCTAAATCACTGATTCGTTCCAAAAAAGTAAATTCAAAATCCTGTGGGCAAGACAACTGCGGTTGTTAGTGTATTACACTTGCTCAAAATGTAGCGTGTTTTTGTTTTGAAAAAGATATTCTTCTTCGTAACCTTTTTGTGATTCTTGGTTATATAAGGTAAACCAACCCTTTATAAAATGAAACATAAATTAAGTTGTCTTATTTTAGGCTTAGCTACACTTTTTGCTTGTCAAGAGCAAAAAAAAGAGAATCAACACAAGGTCTTAAAATCCAATCAAAACCAAGTCAATTATAGAATTGGAAATGGTTCCAACCGGATTTGGGGAGTTGATCCCAATCTAAAACCGGACAGAATGCATGTAGACACCAAAAAGGGAAATCCAACCAAAGTGGTGTTTATTTCTGACATTGACACGGCTGTTTTTCAGATCAATTTATATGACACCATCAATTTTCATATAGACGTTCCCGGAATAGAAAAAGCCATTACTCAGCTTGTTGGTGTACCAAGAAATGTAACTTTCAGTCAAGAATACATAAAAGCGAACAGAGGAAAGCTAAGAGTAGAAATCCCTGAAGTTCACGAATTGGCCAAAATTATGGTGGCCATCTCGAATGTAGGCAGGATTGATAGTAATATGACCCAGATGGATACCCGCTATCATGAAGAAGTTATGGAACACTTTCTACCCTACAAGGAACATGATGCCATTAAATTGATAAATGAGAATATTTCAGAGCTATATGACGAGGATGGATATTGGTATTATTATGCATTAAAAATGAATGCCTGCGGATACTTTTTCAATGCAAAGAATGAGATAACTGATGATGGCGTAATTCATAATATGGGATTTGAAAATCCTAAGAACCCATTTATTGAAAACAAAAAGGTTTTTGAAGGTTTTGCGAAAACATCCAACTTCAGATCGTTCTTTAAGAATCACCAGTCTTATTACAACGAACTTGTTGAAACTTACAAGGCTTTAAATCCCATTGGTCAAATGCAGCAATGGTTGGAGGATAAATTTGGATTTACATATGGTAGCTATGCAGTATACTTCTCCCCGCTATCCGGTGGAGCACATAGTGCACAGAAGTTTGAGGACAATGGTTTCAAATTGTCAGCAATGTTTGTTATGCCCTCCCGAAGAAATCCAAAACATTCCAATGCCATCAACGAAATGAAATCATCTCGGGTGGTATTTACCGAGATTGACCACAATTTTGTCAATCCCGTTTCAGACACTTTGATCGATGAGATAGATATGGCTTTTCAGGATTTGAATATATGGGTAAAACGTGATAAGTTCAATAGAAACTACAAAAACAGATATGCCGTTTTTAATGAATACATGACTTGGGGTGTATTCTCACTTTACTGCATGGACTTTTTCACCGAAGACGAAGTTTCTGAATTTCTTGAGATTATGGAATACCAAATGGAGACCTCAAGAGGTTTTATAAATTTTAAGAGGTTTAACCGCCAGTTAATGTCACTTTACAAAGAAAATCCAGCAATTTCCATGAATCAGCTCTATCTTGAAATCCTAAATTGGAGTGAGCAACAATAGAAATACAGAACCAGTAGCTCTAATTTTCATTTTTTTTATCGCCCGCTGTAACCTTTTCTTTTTTTTTGACTATACAGAATAGAAGACTAACAAAACGACTCTTTTTGGAAACCTTGACAGACGAAATAATAATGCAAAAAGTGGCCACAGGAAACCTAGACGTTTTAAAACTGCTTTTTGATAGACACCATAAACACGTCTATAATTTTTTATACAAAATGTCGGGTGACCGAATGTTGAGCGAAGATCTTACACAAGATGTTTTTTACAAGGTGATAAAGTATCGAAACACCTACAAGAACGGTTCATTTGTTTCCTGGCTGTTTACCATAGCAAGAAACAGTTTGAATACGCACTTCACTCGAAATCAGCGCAATCATGATGATATTGAAGTGTTGGAGTACAAACCCTTGGAGTCAGAGAGTATCACCTCCCAAGAAGATTATTCGCATTTGCAGAGTGTTTTGAACAAATTGGATCCTTCAGATAGGGAATTGATTATCCTGAACCGTTTCAAGGAAATCAAATATGAAGAACTGGCAGAAATTGTGGGTAGCACCCCAGGAGCAGTTAAGACCAGGGTATGTAGAGTATTGAAAAAAGTAAAACAAATGTATTTGGAAACCATATAGTCATGAAAAAAGACCGTTATGATGAGTTGTTGCCTGAGTATCTGGACAACACCATTTCCGAAAAAGATAGAATCGAATTTGAGGCGCATTTGGCAAAGTCTGAACAGGCGCAAAAGGAATTGGAAGAGATGAAAGTGTTCTTCGAAGCATATCGGAAAGAAGAAGCCGTAGTTCCTTCAAATAACTTAAGAATGCGCTTTGAAGAAGATTTGGAAGCTGAAAAAGGAAAGTATGAAGGTGTCGTTCGTTTGGAAACCAAACCAAGAAAATCTTCCTGGGCATCCAATGTATTGAAGATTGCGGCCAGTGTAGCGCTTCTTGTGACCTCCTTTCAGATTGGAAGTGTCTTTCAGCAAAACAAGGTAGACAACAGTATCGCTTCTCTCGAAAACGAAAGATTACAAATGAAACAAACCGTAATGCTCTCGTTAATGGAGAACCAATCCGCTAGTAAGCGTATTCAGGGGGTAAATTATATCGAAGAAATCCCTGACCCGGATGATGCAGTGGTCGATGCTTTGGCCAAACGTATGTTGAACGATGAAAATGATAATGTCAGATTGACTGCTTTTGAAGCGCTTTCGAGATTTTCATCCTCTGAAAAAGTAAAGCAAGTATTCATTGAGGCTTTGGGCAAAGAAAAGAATCCAAGTATTCAAATTGTGATCATCCAAGTACTAGTGCAGATGCAGGAGAAGAACGCCATTGAGCCCATGCAACGCTTACTGGAACAGGAGGACACGCAACCTTTTATCAAAGAACAAATTAAGACAGGAATACCAAAAATTATATAAATATCAAAAAACGAAAATCATGAAAAAATCTATTATTCTTTTAGCAGCATGTTTGATGGTTAGTTTGGGCCATGCACAGGACGGTTACACTAAATCACTTAGTGGTGTAGAGTGGGTAAAAATTGAATCCAAATCCGATATTATTGTTAGAACACACTCAAAAAACGAGCTTTTAATCAAAGCCAATAGCAATTCAGAAGTCTCAGAACGAGCTAAAGGCCTTAGACTTGTGGGAGAAGGCGGGGAAGATAATACCGATGTTGGTTTTTATGTGGTTCAGGATGGCAATACACTTATCGTAAAAAATCTACGAAAAAATGAAAGTGCGCGAATCTTCTTGCCAAAAGACCAAAACGTTTCCGTAAAAAGTACTTGGAATGGGGACATAGACATCGATGGGTTCTCTGGAGAGGTGGAAGCCAACGCACGCTTAAATGGAAGTGTTGATGTCCGAAACGTAAACGGCCCCGTAACGGCGAACGCTTTGAATGGGGATATCGACGTGTTTTTCAATACCGTCAAACAAGATTCCCCTATTTCAATCTATACCACCAACGGCGCAGTAGATGTTTCCATGCCATCCAGTACACCTGCACAGGTTTCCTTGAGCTCTACCAACGGTGAAATCTATAGCAATTTTGATTTGAAACGTGAGGAGAAGGAAGGTTTAAAGTCCTACTCAAGAAGAAGTGTGAAGGCCGCTATTAACAATGGAGGTGTGAACATTTCACTGAAGTCTACCAATGGGAACATCTACTTGAGAAAAAAGTAACAATCAAAAAACGTACAGTCATGAAATCAAACATCCTCTTTTTAGCATTGGGTCTAATTGCTTTTACAACAAGCGGGCAGAAAATTATTGAAAAGAACATCAATTATTCTGGGCAAACCATTAGTATGGAAGTAAAATTTGCCTCTCAAATTGAAGTAAAGACTTGGGATAAAACAACCGTCTACTTCAAAGCGGATATTCAAACGGACCAGGGAAAATATCTTGATTTGTATTCTTTGGACGTGGATGAAAGTAACAGTTATATCTCTATTGTTTCAAATGCGAAACCTGTTTTTAAGGCCTTTCATAAAGAAAGAGAGCAAAGTGGGAGAAAGCAATATTACTATACGGACGATATGTATGAGTTTAACTATGTGCTCTATGTCCCCAAAAATGCCACATTCAGGGTAGAAAGTATAAACGGTAGTCTAAACGCTGAAATCATTGACGGGAATTTTACTGCTGATTTGATAAACGGCGACATCGACATCAAAAAATACAAAGGTGACTTGGATTTAAAGACCATTAACGGGGAAATTGATTTATCCGTGGGGAAATCCAATTTAATGGCCGAAACAGTTCATGGCCAAATCTATGCAGATGAAAAAATAAACTTGCAGGTCACGGACCGACATGTTGGGCAAAAAGTTATCGCCAGTGTTGCCAATGCCACCAATACACTACGTCTTAATACCATAAATGGGAATATGTATTTAAGACTGTAAAACCTGAAATAAAAGTAGACCCCAGCCCAAAACTAATAATAGACCTCCAAGTGGAGTGATTGGTCCGAGAAATCTAAGCTTTTTGCCTTTTGAAGCGCTTAAAACCAAGCCGTAAATGCTAAAGGAAAACAGAAAAGTACCTAGCACAAAACAAAAGGCCATATAGTTTTCCAGTGTCTTAGTGAATTCTAGAAAAAAGCCTAGTGACACTAGTAGAATAGCATGATACATCTGATATTTGACCCCGGTTTCAAAACTTTGAAGTTGTTCTGGGGTCAATTTCTTTTTAAGAGCATGGGCACCAAAAGCGCCAAAAACAACGGCTAATAGTCCGTAGAGTGCCCCAAATAATTGAACGAGTTCATTCGAAAACATACCTAAAAATAAATACTGATTTTATCATCTGAAGTAATTCTAAAAGCACAGTCTTCATATTTTGGGGGCCCAAAGGTGCGCATTTTTGCTTTAGAAAAAGCCACTTTCTCTTTAGGTATACCCAACCAGTTGGTGTCTAGCGCATCATTCCCATTCTTGTCATGAAACAAGGCTATTGCATACTCTCCTTCAGGTATATCTTTAATGGTCACTGTGGTCATTCCCTCTTGGGCCGAAGAGCTTCCGCTCTTAACCACTTCCTCAAATTTCAAAAAAGAGGAGGCTGAGTCATACATGGCCACACTCACTTTTCCATCAGAAGAGGGAACGTTGTATACGGTAACCGACAAGGTATGCTGGGAAAGAGCTAAAATTGGAAGTAGTAGGAAGAAAGAAAGGGTTTTCATAAAGTCAAGATTATCTATACAATAGCAAAGCACATACAGTGCCAAAGTTACTTCTCAGTTTTTAATGTAAGTACAAGTTTTTCATTTAAGTCTTCGTACACCTTTTGGGTAAGCAGGCTATCGTTGAAATTTAGAAATAATTTGAGCGAGTCATTATGGACCAAACGAATCTTAGGTTGCCTTAAATCATCCACAAAAACATATACCTTGGATTGGGTAAGGGAATCCTGAAATACTCCCTTTTCCTTTTCCAACCAAGAAAAACCATGGGACCTTTCCATTTCAGGAATTCTTTCAACCCAAGAAATACTATCAATTTTTGAGATGGGAATTTTTTTATGATAAATACCAGAAGTTATGCTTAATTCCCCCTCTTCAATAGAATGCCAATTCTTATAATGCAATATGAATGCGAGGGCACAAAAAACAAGGGTTAGAACAATCAAAATGTTCCAAACCCAATGTCTTTTCTTTTTAGTCATTTTCTTTATCGGTTCTATATTTATCAAACCAAGCAACCGTATTGGCAATCTTTGTAATTAAATTGCTTGGTCTACTCGCTATTCCATGGCTTGCTCCAGGAATTTCCACCAAAACGGTTTCAATTTTTCGGAGCTTCAACGCATGGTACAATTGTTTGGCCTCGCTAGGGGGAGTTCTTAAATCGTTCATCCCCACCATCACCATGGTAGGTGTCTCTATATTACCAACGAGGGATAACGGCGAAAATTTCCAATACCCTTCAAAATTTTCCCACGGTTGCCCTGGATATCGGGTATTTGCATATCCAAAGTAGTTATCAGCCACCAAGGTCTTGCTTATCCAATTCATTACAGGTTTGGCTACTACTGCTGCCTCAAACCGATTGTTTTTTCCTATCATCCATGCACTCATGATTCCACCTGCGCTACCTCCCGTAACGAAAAGTTGGTCTTCGTGCGCTATTCCCATTTTTATACAATGGTCAACCCCATCCATGACGTCATCATAGTCTTGACCCGGATAATTGTTCAGCAATAAGTTTCCGAATTCTTCCCCATAACTGGTGCTCCCCCTTGGGTTCGGGTAAAAAACCACATACCCCGCAGAGGCGTACAACTGCATTTCGGCGGAGAAGCGGTCACCGTAATTCAAAATAGGCCCTCCATGATTTTCAACCATGAACGGATATTTTTTGTTTTTGTCATAGTTTGGCGGATACACCACCCAACCTTGAATATCACGACCATCATAAGAGGATGTATACCAAACCTCTTCCACTTTACCCAGGTTTCTATAACCAAGTAGCGGTTGGTTTAAAGCCGTGATTTTTCTCGCCGATTTAGTTTTAGGAGTTACAACGGCCAACTCAGCAGGGTAATTTGGTCTGGATTGAGTGAAAGCAATGGTTCCATTTTTTGAAACGGTAAACGAACCACCACCGTAAGGACGTCCTAAGGAAGTGCCGCCTACATTGTCAGCCAACTTTGAAACTTTTCCATTCAATGCGATATGGCCCACCTTACCATTACCCTTATCATCATAGGCAATATACAGCCCAGCACTTTTAACATCCCATTGTATGTTGGAAATGGTTCTATCCAGATTTCCGGAAATCATTCGTTTTCCAGACCCATCCATATTCATAATGTGAAGTTTACGTGTTTGGAACGCTTCAAACTTGTCTCCATACCCTAAATAGGCCACATACTTTCCATTTGGAGATACTTTCGGATTATAATCAGGTCCATCCCTTTCTGTCAATGCTGAAATCTCACCACTTTCCACAGCAACAGAATAAATTTCACTATTGCGAAAACGATATTCCCAGTCCTCTACCCTATTAGCAGAAAAATAGATTTTACCTCCGTCGGTACTCCAAGAAAGTACCCCTCTGTGATGATAATCTCCAGTGGTTAATTGTCGTACTGCCCCTCCCTCTGCGGAAACAACAAAAATATGGTTGAATCCAGGGGGAATGTATCCTCGCCCATCGGCTTCGTGGTAAACTCTATCGGTTACTCTTGGTGAATCTGCCCATTTAGCTCCTTTTGGCTTTTTGGGAATTTTAGCACTTACTGGGGGTGCTTTGGGCACATTCATGGAAAAAGCCAAAGACTTTCCATCCGGGGACCAGGTCAATGAACTTGGACTAAAAGGCAATTGGGTCAGTTTGGCCATCTTGCCCGTTGCTACCCAATACATATAAATTTCAGAACCGTTTTCGGTACTACTGGAAAAAGCGATCCTATTTCCCTCAGGAGACCATCTGGCACTACTTTCATTTACTTCGCGGGTTGTTAATTTCTGATGCTGACTTCCGTTTGTTTTTATCAACCATAGACTCCCAGTAGAGCGGTCTTTCATCACATCAAAACCCATTCTTCGGTACACTGCCCACTCCCCATTTGGAGATATTTGGGGGTCCGATACATACTGGAGGTCAAAGACATCCATATATGAAAAATTGGGTTTTTGAGCTTTGGTAATATGGCTGGAAACAAAGAGTAAAAAACAAATGAGAATGGTGCGTTTCATATAGGTCAATTTGATTCCTAAAGGTAGCCCTTCAGCCTCATTTCACAAAACCCTAGTATCTCGGTATTATCCTTTATATTTAGTAACCAATAATCAACCACTCCTATGGCTTTTAAGAATATCAGTACGGACCGGTTACTGGGCATCTCAGCGATGGTAATCAGTATTCTTACCTTAGTTATTTTCATTTACCAAACGGATATCATGCGAGTACAGAGCAAACTCTCCGTAAAACCGAGATTGGATTTCACCACCAATCAAGGATCAATTGATTCACTCGTTCATTTTCAAGAAGTAATCGAAAACAAGGGGTTAGGACCCGCTATTATAGATTCAATTTATTTTAAATATAAAAACAAAGCATATGCCCTAAATCCCAAAGAATTTATTGAAGCCCATTTCCCAAAACTACTTGAATACGGTTATTTTGCGCAACGTGCCTCTTTGGGAAGAGGAACTACGCTAACACCGGAGGAGGAACGTTCTATTTTTATCTATAAGTTTCATGATGAAAAATGGGACAGTATTTTCAATTATTTGGGTATGGAAGAAGATGACGACTGGCCTTTTTCCTTGGAGGTAATCTATACTTCTATCTACGAGGATGAGCTATGGCAGGTGAATAGCAATGAAAGTGTCCCCAAAATATTGGAGTAATCATCATGTTCTTAGCCCAGTTCTTCGTGTTAAAACAAATAGTTTGACTTCAACCAAAAATAAATCTTTGCTTGTTACAAAAATCATTTAATTACGTCGTATCCAATGTGAAACTTAGAAACATATTTGGCACGCTTCTATCAATTTATCTAGGCTCTTGGGTCTTTGCTTATTTCATCCTTGTCTTAAGAATTCATGATGGTGACAGAAGTTTTACCGAGATAAGCAATATTATTTTTGAACAAATCTTCCCAAATGGCACATATTTGATGATTCATCACGCCTTTTTTGGGCTTCTAATTCTTATTTTTCTTTGCATTCGATATTTCATACAAGTCTATAAAAAGTATGGAGCGACTACTTTTTTCAAACGCCTTGGACTTCGTTTTCTACTTCCCATCGGACTAGTTTTTTTGGGTTTCAAAGTCCTCATTTATAACAATTCGAATGAAGACAACAACTATATCTGGGATGTATCAGCAATAAACCGAACAGGAAAAGTAAAGCGTCACTTTGAATACGATGGGAAACAGAGGGGCATGAGTGTTTTTGGATGGCGAGGTGATAAAAGTGAAGCCATGGATGACTTGATCAAGACTAATATAGAATGGATTGCTGTGGTTCCCTTTTTGTATCAGGAAAATGAGCGAACCAAGGTCATGGACACTCCACGTGTAAAGGAGGGATATGATAGACGTGATTCAATGTTTATAGCGAACATTCAGAAAATGAAAGAAAAAGGGCTTTACATCCATCTCAAACCCCATCTTTGGATGAGTGATGGGTGGCGTTCCGATGTTAGTATGGATTCCGAGGAAGAATGGGAGACCTGGTTTCAGTCTTATCGAACCAATATGTTGCACTACGCGCGAATGGCTGAGTTTACAGGCGCCGAACTTTTTTGTGTTGGTACTGAATTGCGCTCTTCTATTAAAAAACAGCCCGAAGCGTGGTGCGGACTCATCGCAGAAATAAAGCAAATCTATTCCGGCAAGTTGACCTACGCAGCCAACTGGTACGACGAGTATGAGCATGTTGTCTTTTGGGATGAACTTGATTTTATAGGGATTCAAGCGTATTTTCCTTTAACTGACACCCAAAATCCGGATTTGGAAACCATTAAAAAAGGTTGGGGACCACACCTACAGTCTTTGGAATTGTTTTTCAAACAATATGAAAAACCCATATTGTTCACAGAAGTAGGTTATAAAAGTGACGCTCTGGCCACCGTAAAACCCTGGGAATGGGGAAACGCCCTAAGTATACTTCATCGGAAAAAATCCGACCGCACACAACAATTGGCTTATGAGGCCCTTTTTCAAGAAGTATGGCATAAGGAATGGTTTGCGGGCATGCACATATGGGAGTGGAACACGGAAAGCACACCAGAAGGGGCAAAGACCAATTTGAATTTTTCTCCTCGCTTTAAACCAGCTGAGAATGTCATTTCTAAATGGTATGGTAAAAAGGTGAAGAACGAAGCTATTCAAAATTGATAACCATATTCATACAGGACAATCTAATACGTATCAATCTAGTATTTTACAATGTCATATCTTTAAAGAATAGATAACCGACCGATAAGCCTGTGCTTACTTTTTTTCGTCACATTCGTAAAAATCTACTTCGGGAGAAGGGCTTCTCCAAATACGTTTTATATGCCGTTGGAGAAATAGTGCTAGTAGTTATCGGAATACTGATTGCATTGCAAATCAATAATTATAGCGAACTAAAAAAAGAAAGGCGACAAGAAAAATTGCTGTTGTCCAACCTTTCCAAGGATGTTGAATTGGATATTCGGCAAATTGAAAACAATACTCTGCTTTCCAAAGAAAGACTTAAAAGATTGGACAGTCTTATTCAACTACTAAAAGACCCTGAAAGCATTGATAAAGCTAGTTTTGTAAGGCATTCTTATGAGTTTGTATTTGACCAGTATTTTAAAAGTAATAGCGGTATTTTTGATGAAGCCGTATCCTCAGGCAAAATGAGTTATGTCCAAAATGAATCCCTTCGCCAGGACATTTTCAACTACTATCGAAATGCGAAAGAGACCTATACTGATGAGGCCACAAAACTTATAACCGACGAGTTTATTACCCCATTGTTGGTCGAACACGTCTATCTCAACCAACAAGGAATTGAAATGCTAGGGCTTAATTTGGGACGCATTTCTTCATTAAAAGAACTGGATATCCGAGTGCTGGCAGAGAATAGAGAATATTGGAAAATGGTATTACTAAAATTCGGAGGCAATCAAGAACAAATCATTAGATGGAACAGTATAAAGACACGAGCTGAAGAATTAAAAAATAGCATTGACCACGAACTGGAAAGTTTATAGGTTTATCCTGCTTTTACTTAGCTTTTTTAAACATGATCCTGTATCTTCAGTCACATTTCAAAAATCACCAATATCTGAGAAAATGAACAAAAATTTCGCTATCCCGCTAATCCTTTTATTTACCTTTTTTCAAATTATTCCAGGGCACGCCCAAACGGAAACCAAACTAATGCGGCAACCTGCCTTAAGTGATACCCAAATCGCATTTGTTTATGCCGAAGATCTTTGGGTTGCCAATAGAGATGGTTCCAATCCAAAACGCCTTACCATTGATGAAGGCATTGAATCCAGCCCTATATTTTCACCAGATGGAAGCATGATTGCCTTCAATGCTGAGTATGATGGCAATGTTGATGTATATATTGTTCCCTCAACAGGGGGAATTCCTAAAAGATTGACTTGGCATCCCTATCTTGATTTACTTCGGGATTTCACCCCCGATGGAAAAAACGTACTCTTCGCATCTAGAAGAAATTCGCATACCAATCGCTATTTTCAATTGTATACCGTGCCTGTTGAGGGAGGAGCCATTACCCAATTGGAAATACCAAATGCCTTTTGGGCTTCCTATTCCGATGATAACCAGCATATCGCCTATACCACCATTTTTGATGCGTTTGGACAATGGAAACATTACCGCGGTGGACGTACTTCGAGAATTTGGGTATACAATAGCAGTGACCACAAAGTGGTTGAAATTCCAAAACCTACAGGGGGCAGTAACGATACCCAACCCCAATGGGCTGGTGATAATGTGGTTTTTAGAAGTGATCGTGATGGGGAATTCAATTTATTCAGTTATGACATCAACACCAAAGCGGTTAAGAAACACACGGATTACAAAGATTTTCCTGTAATCAATGCGAAAGTTTTCAAGAATTCAGTCATTTATGAACATGCCGGAACACTTCATATTTATGACATTGCTTCTGGGAACGACCAAAAACTGACTATCAACATAGCGACGGATCTATTGGAACTTCGAGAGCGTTTTGTATCAGGTCCACAATATGTGCGGTCAGGAAATATCTCACCCTCTGGGGCTCGAGTCGTGCTGGATTTTCGTGGAGATGTGATAACGGTTCCAGCGAAAAAGGGAGATCCAAAAAACATTACACAAACCACAGGCGTACATGAAAAATTTCCTTCCTGGTCCCCTGATGGAAAATCCATCGCCTATTTTTCTGATGCTTCCGGTGAATATACCCTTCATGTGCAAAATACCGCAACAGGAAATGTAAAGAAAATTGACATGGTCGGTACAGGCTTTTATGGGAATATCCACTGGTCTCCTGACAGCAAGAAAGTGAGTTATGTGGACAACGGTAGAAACCTATATGTCACTACAATTAGCAGTTCAAAAACAGTAAAAATTGACCAGGACGACTTTTTCATCCCAGGAGATTTAAGGGAAACATTCAGTGATTGGTCTTTCGACTCCAACTGGATTGCCTATACCAAAATCACGGACACCCAATTTGAAAAAGCGTTTCTATACTCTCTATTAGAAAACAAGTCCTACGAACTTACGGATGGACTCTCAGATGTTATAGAACCTACTTTCGACCCTAGTGGTAAGTACATTTATCTCTTGGCTTCGACCGATGCGGGGCCTGTGGTTAATTGGTTCGACCAATCCAATATTGATAAGGAATCTACCTATTCCATGTATGCCATTACTTTACAGAAGGACGTCGTTTCTCCTTTAAAGAAAGAAAATGACGAAGAGAAAGGAGAAGAAAAGAAGGAAGAACCCGCAAAAGAAAGCTCTTCCAAAAAAGGAAAAAAAGACACCCCAGCTCCCAAAATTTTAAAGATTGATTGGAATGGCATACAGAATAGAATGCTAGCCTTACCTCTAGATGCTGGGGATTACAGTGAATTGAATGCTCCCAAGGAAGGAGAAATCTATTTTATATCAACAGATGATTCAGGTTCCCATTTGACCAAGTTCACCTTTGAAGAAAGAAAAGATGAAGAGCTTTTCCCGGTTAACTATTATGAAGTTTCTGGAAATGGCAAAAAAATGTTTTACAACAGCGGAGGATCTTGGTTTGTGTCCGATTTGGGCAAAAAATCAGAGAATGGCGTATTAAATCTGGGTGCCATAACCGTGAAAATAAACCCAAAAGAAGAATGGAAGAATATCTTTAATGAAGCCTGGCGGGTAAATCGTGATTATTTCTATGACCCTGGAATGCATGGTGCGGATTGGAATGCCATGAAAACCAAATACGAACCTTTTGTTGCACACGCTTCTTGTAAAGATGACCTCTATCGTGTAATGCAATGGATGTTCAGTGAGTTGGCCGTAGGACACCACCGCTTTGGAAGCGATGGAGATGCCTTAAACAATCCAAAAGATATTCCGGGAGGACTTTTGGGAGCTGATTATACCGTTAAAAACAACCGTTATCAAATCAGCAAGATTTACGGAGGACTCAATTGGACACCAAATTTGCGATCTCCACTGACCGAGCCTGGAGTTAATATCTCGGAAGGGGATTACATCATTTCAGTAAATGGAAACAACGTATCAGGTGCAGATAATCTATATAGCTTTTTTGAGAATACCGCCAACAAATTGGTGGATCTTAAAGTAAGCTCAAATGCAGATGGAAGTAACGCGAAAACCTATCAGGTTACTCCCCTTAGAACCGAATGGGCTATTCGCAATCGGGATTGGGTGGAAGGAAATATGAAAAAAGTCCATGAAGCGACCGATGGTCAAGTAGCTTATGTTTATGTACCCAATACCGCTGGAGCAGGTTTTGAATATTTCAAACGTTACTTTTACCCTCAAGCGAATAAAAAAGCAATTATTATTGACGAGCGCTTCAACGGCGGTGGCTTGTTGGCAGATTATTACATCGATATATTGAAGCGACCTTTACAGGCGCATTGGAATTTTAGATATGGAAAAGATTTGAAATCTCCGAGCGCTTCAATCCAAGGTCCAAAAGTTATGATTATAGATGAGACCGCTGGATCAGGAGGGGATTATCTTCCTTGGATGTTCCGCAGGTTTAAGATGGGAACTTTGGTAGGCAAGCGTACATGGGGTGGTCTAGTAGGTGTTCTAGGCTATCCTGAATTCATTGACGGAGGTGTGGTAACCGCTCCCAACGTAGCTTTTTATTCGGAAAAAGGATTTCGAGTGGAGAATGAAGGAGTTGCCCCAGATGTAGATGTGGAACAACTGCCGGAGCTGGTCATAAAAGGCCATGACCCTCAATTGGAAAAAGCTATTGAAATTGTGATGAAGCAATTGAAGGAGAATCCACCAAAAGAAGTGAAAACTCCCGCGTACCCTATCCGAACAAAGCAATAAGTGTTTTAGTAGCAGTTCGAGACGGAAATGATAAAGTTCTTTCGACGGATAAGGCAGAAACTACTTCAAGAAAATCGCTTCACACAATATCTACTGTACGCTGTTGGTGAGATTGTTTTGGTAGTCATTGGTATTCTTATTGCAATTAAAATTAATGCATACAATACCCAACAAGATGATATGGCTACCATCAAAAATCAACTTGAAAATGTAGCCCTTGAACTTGAAAGCAATATTGCTTTACTTGAGGAGACTATCGAAAAAAGCGAAGCAATTATTAATTCGAGTAGGGCCCTGGTCACAATCATTTCACTACAGGAGGATGTATCTTCCCAGAAACTATCGGAAATTATTGGTCAATCTTTTGCTCCTGTACTCAACTATCAACCGAGTACGGTCATATTAAATGAAATGATCTTATCTGGCTCTCTAGTGAATCTTAAAAATAAACAGCTCAAGGAAATGTTGCTGGCGTTTCAGTCAAAGCAAGCGAGTTTAAAAAACCAAGAACTACTGCATGCAGAAGATCAACAATCGTGTACGGAAGAGTTTCTTGAAAATGGGGACTTCAAAGCTGTTACAGATGATATAGGTATATCAAAAAGTTATTACGGTTTACCTAACTCAGTAAACAGAAAAGGTAATAAAGCGCTTCTAAGTTCTAAAACATACGAGAATAAAGTAATTCTTTTTATGGCTTCAGCTATTGGGCTTGAACAGGGTGAATATGTACCGTTCAAAACGTACATGGAAAATATGTTAGGTACTATCGAAAATGAATTAAAGACCTATGATTAAGTTCCTACGTCATTTTCGCAAAAAACTACTTGAAGAGAATCGATTCTCTAAATACCTACTTTATGCTATTGGTGAAATTATATTAGTGGTTATTGGTATTCTCATTGCCCTTCAAATTAATACGTGGAACGAACAAAAAAAATCGAGACGAACGGAAAGACTTTATCTCTCCGAAATCAAAAGTGGACTACAATCGGACAGCAATCAAATAACGGATATACTTGCTTTCAATGTGGAAAAGGTTAAAATAGTAAAAGGATTGATGGGAATTTTCTCCGATACGTTAACCAATTCGCAACGCTTTGAAATGATAGATAGGTATTCCGTGCCATTCACAGATTACCAAACGTTTACTCCCAATAGGACAGCCTGGAAAAATCTTGTTGCGTCTGAAAGCTTAAATCTTATTCAAGATCGCGAGTTGCGCACAACCTTGATGGAATACTACGACTATGACTATGCATCTTCTGTTCAAGAACGGATACGGTCAATGAATCGAAAAGTCATAGATGAAAATTATCCCCGTTTTTTTACTAAGGAATATGTGTTAGAAAAGCTTCAAATATCAACGGAGTTACCTTCATTGGATGAAAATCAAATCTATTTAAACCAGACTTTTCTATCTGACTTATATGGGATTATTTATTTGATTAACGTTCAGAACCAAGGATTGCAAGACACCAATACCACCATAGACAAAGCAGTTAACTTGATTGATGTGCAATTGAAAGAACTATGAAACTTTATGGATTTTAATACGAAAACAGTACTGATTACAGGAGGGTCCAGAGGAATAGGAAAGGCTACCGCAATAGCATTTGCAAAAAGAGGAGCCAAAGTGGGTATTAACTTCAGAAATAACTTGGAAGAAGCCAAAAAAACGGTTACCGAATTACCTGGAGAAGGGCATGAAATATTTCAAAAAGACATTTCGCAAAAGGAAAATTGCGAAGAGTTGGTTGCGGACTTTGTAAATACCTTTGGGCATATTGATGTGTTGGTCAACAATGCAGGCATTTCCATTTTTCATGAAATTGACTCAGTGGATTTTGACCATTGGACCCATGCTTGGGAGGAAACCTTTAAGACCAATCTTTTTGCAGCGACCAACTTGAGCTATTGGGCAGCACAAGCTATGATAAAATCGGGAGGTGGGCGTATCGTTAATGTATCCTCCCGAGGTTCATTCCGAGGTGAGCCTACCAAGCCGGCCTATGGAGCTAGTAAAGCAGCATTGAATGCCATGAGCCAGTCTCTGGCCAAAAAGCTAGCACCCTATAATATTTATATTGGAGTTGTTGCCCCTGGTTTCACTGAAACTGAAATGGCAGCTGTTACTTTGACTCCCAAAGAACGGGAGAATTTATTGCGGGAATCCCCTTTTCAACGAATGGCCCAGCCAGAAGAGGTAGCGCATGCCATATTGTTTTTGGCCTCTGAAGGTGCGGAATATACTTCTGGAACCATTATTGACGTGAATGGTGCCAGTTATCTGAGAAGTTAAATCTATTCAAGATGATTACACGACTAGAGTTCGTTAAAATGTGCAGTTTGTTTGGCCTGTCTCTTCCCTTCCAAACCGCCATAAAATCCTGTAATAACAGTATGGAAAGCCCAATAACCAAAGGAGATTTTAATGGCACGGTATTGATTATCGGTGCAGGTGCTGCTGGAATGGCAGCTGGTTATCTTTTACAACAGCTGGGCGTTGCGTATCAAATAGTGGAAGCCGATGTTTCGTATGGTGGTCGATTTAGAACCAATACCACCTTCACCGACTTTCCTATTCCACTAGGAGCTGAGTGGTTGCATATTTCTGAATCTGTATTTTATTAAATTGTAAACGACAGCTCAATACAAATTCCAAGAATCACTCAAGGATACAAGGCTACGGACACGTACGGGGTTTTCAAAAATGGGGGATTGAATGTAGTTGAATTAGGTTCGGATAGTACTGGTTTTATAGATCAAAAATTCATTCGCTCTTCATGGTTTGATTTTTTTGATCAATATATAGTACCCACTATACAAGAGAAAATACAGTTCAATACCCAAATTAATTCCATCAAGTATTCTGGTGATAAGGTGGTTGCCTCCGATATAAATGGAAATTCATACCAAGCAGATAAATTAGTTCTAACCGTTCCTTTGAAGTTGCTCCAGTTGGGGCAAATCGATATAAATCCACCACTACCTAGCAACAAACAAAGGGCTATAGCAGAAGCTAAGGTCTGGAGCGGTATAAAGGTCTTTATAAAGTTTTCGGAAAAGTTCTATCCCACCTTCCTGGAGTTTGAGGATAGCGAGACCAGTGAAGGACAACGCATGTACTATGATGTCGCTTATGCGCAGGATTCAGCCGACCATGTTTTAGGACTTTTCTCGGTAGGAAAACAGGCAGAAGTCTATCAAAGTTTTAGTGGGCAGGCCCTAAAAACATATATTTTGAATGAATTGGATGAAGTGTTCGATGGTAAGGCGACTAAAAACTTCCAAGATATATTGGTTCAAAATTGGAATGAGCAACCTTTTGCCAGAGGAGCTTATTTGACTGATAGGGCACCCTCTTCCATTTCAAGAAGAATGGCTGAATCAGTAGATAATAAGCTATATTTTGCTGGAACATCCTACACCCAAGAAAATGATTGGGGTTCGGTTCATACCGCGGCTAAATCAGCAAGGGATGCCGTTCGGGAACTGATTCTTTAACCTGATTCGATTACGGCTTTGTATCTTAGAAGCCTATGAAAACTGCCACGATTGCCCAATTAAAAAAGGAACTTCAACACAAGTCTGATGAAGAGCTTCTTCAGTTTTGCTTACGGTTAGGTCGATTTAAAAAAGAAAATAAAGAGTTACTTACGTATTTGCTCTTTGAAGCGGATAATGAAGCGGGATATATTGAATCAGTCAAAGCTGAAATGGACGAACAATTTTTGGCAATCAATACCAATAGCTTTTTCTACATTAAAAAAAGCATCCGAAAGATTTTAAGGACGCTCAAAAAGTTCATTCGTTACTCAGGTAACAAAGAGACTGAAGTTGAGTTGTTATTGTATTTCTGCGAAAGGCTTAAGGATTTTAAGCCTTCCATCCACAGAAATGTCACTTTGATGAATCTTTATGAACGACAATTGGTCTTTATCGAAAAGAAAATAATGGCCCTACATGAAGATTTACAGTATGATTACGGGCAGTTTCTTCAAAATCTCAAATACTAATAAAAGGCCCCAAACCATGATGGTTCAGTTTGAGGCCTTTTTGACTAACACTTGAGTAATTTTAAAACTTAAAATTCAATGTAGCCGTCAGGTTGGTACCGAAACCATTGCGTCTTCTTGCAGCGAAAATGTCTCCAAATTGTCTTTGGCTTATCAGAGGGACATAGGTTTCATTAAATAAGTTTTGTACGGTTAAAGAAAAGTTTCCTTGAACCTCACCTAGCCAGCTTTTGGGGAAAACAAAATTTGTCCCAAAATCCACTGTGGTATACCCTTCTAGGCGAAATCCATCAGCACGAACAGGATTGCCATCATCATCAAAATCAATTTGCCCATCGTTATCGGCATCTACGAGAAAGTTAAATGCACGGTCCCTATTGGCTAATGAATATACTTCGGCATTTACAGATAAACCTTTCACGGCTGGAATGGAGTAACTGGCTCGTAAAGAAGTAGTGAACGGAATGGTTTCAATGGTTGAGGCAGGTTGAAATGTCCCATCATCTTGAGGGTCTACATCAGTTTCCGTCAACGAAATACTAGCATCTAAGCGTAAGTCCTGAGATGGGGCTGCTTGCATGGTAACTTCAAAGCCCACGTTCCGCTGTGGGGCTTGTACACGAGCTCCCTGACCAGTGGCAGCATCAAACTGAATCTGCGAAGCATCTTGGGAAAAAGCGTAGAAACCAGCAAGCCCATAGGCAAAGTCGTTACCAATACGTCCGCGCAATCCAAAATCCAAACTATTTACAATCTGTGGTGATACAATTTCATCTCCCTCAATTACTTGGTCCGGTGCTACATTTACGACCAAAAAGGCTAAACTTGGAATGGAAAATCCTTGAGACAAGTTTGCATATAAAGTGGTATTCTCGACAAACTCATATGCCGCTCCAAAATTGATGGAAAGTCCAGAATTGGAACCAGACCCTCCCAGACGGTTTTGTCCGGGTGAAACAAAGGTAAACGTTGGAGCAAATGGAAGAACATCGAACGAAATCACATCAAACCGTGCCCCACCAGAAAGGCGAAGATCTTCTGTAACATCATAATCTACCTGTGCAAAAATTCCTCCGTTAAAAAGTTCTGTTGGAGCACCTTGGTCCTGAATTCCTCCTGCACCATCAAAACGGTTTTCAGCATCAAAAGGACCTTCTGAGGAAATGGTTACTGGGGTAGAGTCATCCGCCCAGAGGAGTCCTCCACCAACAGTAAGCACAGCGTCTTGGCCCAATTCTTTTACCCATTCTGTACGAATCCCTGTTTGGGAAGCCTCGGTACTGGTTTGAAAAAGTCCTGGCCAGGAATCGGGGAAGGTACCTCCATTGGCTTGTAGCAAAGGACGGATATCCGCACCCTCTTGTTGAAAGGTGAGATCGAAATAATAGGCTTGGAACCGAAAAGCCCCTCCCAAAAGGTCGGAGTTTTTATAGGTTGCGTTAAGGGCTAGGTATTCTTGGCGCACCTCATTATCATAGGTAAATGGAGTATCGACCTCTTCAGCAATACCAGCAGCCCCAAGAGGATCTGCCAATACTTCTTCAGGTGAAAAGGTAGGCGCAAAACCAAGGTCATTGGGTTCTCTTCTCGTTCTGTTCACCATAAAACCTATGGATTGTTTGCGAGTGAAGTTGTAACCCACTTTAGCAAGAATCGAAAAATCATCAAAAGCGGAAGTTCCATTGGGGGCGATACGCTCTCCATCTGGTCTAAATTGGCCATTGGTGGTCTCAAACGCTCCATTAACCAAGTAAGTGAACTTGCCCAATGTACCTGAAACAGTTGCAGCGGTCCTAAAATCAGTCCCGTCACCGCTTAAAAAGGAATTCCCTACCGCATAGGTTCGTGTAAAAAGTTGCAAATCCACGGCAAGAGGTTTATTGCTAGCTTCTTTGGTAAAGAATTGAATAACACCTCCTGGTGCACCTCCTCCATAAATGGTGGATGCCCCATAAAGTACTTCGACTCTATCCAATGCAGAAGGGTCAATATTACCAAGGACCGCTCCTCGTAATCCTTCGTTTGATTGTAAGGGTATACCATCTAAAAGATATAGAGGTGCCCGTCCTCTTAGGGTGGCTAAAAAAACATCATTTCCAACTGAAGGTGAAGTAAAATTAGGAATGAACTTACCTAAAGTTGCTGACAGATCTGAGCTCTGCTGGGTATAGTATTCCAGTGTTTCTGTTGGAACTACATCCAACGCTCTAGGAGTTTTCGCAATAAGCACTTCCCTTCGAGAAGAAGTGACAGCTACTTCACTTAGGGCCAGTACATTCTCCAACAATTGAACATTCACTACAACTGGCACATCAGATTCAACAGTGACTTTGGTTTCATAACGGCTAAATCCAATCAGGGTAACTACGATGGTAGAAGTTCCTAACGGCACGTCATTAATGGTATATTGTCCTGAAGCATCGGTGGCCGCTCCCACATTGGTATTGCCTAGTCTTACATTGGCTCCAAAAAGCGGCACGCCACTTGTGTCTGTTACTGTTCCAGAAATAGAACTGGTTTGCCCATATATTCCGCAACAAAACACCAGTAGGAGTATACTAAGAAGTGTTCGATTAAAGTTTGGTCTCGTCATAGTTTAAGAATTAGAATTTATAGCACGAACTAGGGGGTATTGAATTAAAAGTGTTTAGTGTATCCCATTAATTCGTATCTTGTTATTTAGAATGAGTCTAAATATTTGTAAAACTAGGCTTTAAGCGCAACTATTTTGTTTCACTAAAGGAGTAAAATGTTCAACAAAAGTAGTTTAACAACCTGTTAACATTTATTAAAATGGAAAGTGTTTTCAAAGATGACAAGCCTATTAACATACTAGATCTAGTAGCTTCAAAAGGTTCTGTTCAGGGTAATTCTGATTATTTTCAGGTTAATTCATCTCTTACAAAATCAGAATATGGTCTTGATTATTTAAAATATGAGCTTCAAGATATTAAAGTAGATTATTTTGATGTTAAGAAATGTACTCAAGGGGCTCATCTTAAGGAATGTAGGAACGATAGTTTGGATATGATATTCTTCATGACCGGAGCTCTTTACATAAATTATAAAGATAATTTTGAACTTGTTTTGCCCAATAGACATAACCTTTGCTACACCGGTCCGGACATGTTGACAACGGATTGGAAGTTTGATTCCGAAGAGTTCCAAGTTCTCATTATTTCACTCCCCAAAAACATTTTTTCCCATTACCCCGAAAGCAATACCAAAGCCATAAATCATTTTTTGGAAAGAATGGCCTCAGGAAAATCTGCCCGTCTTCATCCAGAATGCATGCCCATTACCAAATCAATGAATGCCACATTAGAAGAAATTATCAATTGTACCAAACAAGATACTCCTAAGTGGATTTTTCTAGAATCCAAAATCAGAGAGCTTTTGGTACAACAAATCGAACAGGTAAATCAGAGTCAACTGAATTTTGCCTCCGTACTTAAACCAGAAAGCGTTAAAAAAATCCATAAAACTAAAACCTACATTGAGAACCACCTGAACTCTAGATTTTCGCTGACCGACCTAGCGAAAAAAGTGGGTACCAATACCTTTACCTTAAAAAAGGGATTCAAAGAGATTTATGGGACGACCATTTTTAGCTACTGGAATGACCTACGTATGCAGAAAGCAATGCACTATTTGGAAGAAAACGAACTTTCTATAGGGCAAATATCCGATAGATTAGGGTTTAAAAGCCAGCATCACTTTAGCACGACCTTTAAAAAGAAGTACAGTATTACCCCTAGCGAAGCTAGAAAGTCGAGCGATTTAGGGAAGTAATAGGATTAGTTTTCTTCGCGTTCCAAAAAGCTAAAATTTCAGTATGGGGTTCCTAGCGAAGTCTTCGGCATCAATGGTTTTTCCATTAATGATAGTCGTATCCCAATCCTGGGTGATTTTCCATTCTCCTTTTTGCTTCCGAATAACAATGTGGAACTGGCCATAGTTATAATTCGTTTTTCCAGATTTATCGGTAAACCTGATACGATAAAAGCCTACTTCATATGATGCCGCTCCATTCGTATGACGACTATCAAACCAAAAATCCAAGGCAATGGAAACTCCATCTGTCTTGTTTTGTTCAAAACGTTTTAGGTTTGCCGTTTTGAACGAATTTTGAGTATCAATACCTTGAGGGGTTACCCGCAAAACCTCATCGGCATATGTCGCATTTAAAGCCTCTCCATCCAAAGACTCAAAAGCTTGTTGGAAGGGTTTCCAAACTGTTTTGTTAATTTCATTTTGAAAATCAGCAACAGTTTGGGCTTGCAGTTGAACTCCCAAAATCAGCAACGAAAGACATACTAGTTTTTTCATATTTTAAAGATAATTATCCTAATCCCACATCCAACATCATCATGATAATAAAACCGCCAATAAAACCAAGTGTGGCAATGTCCGTATACTTATCTCGTTGGGTTTCAGGTATTACTTCCTCCACTACCACAAAAATCATGGCCCCCGCGGCAAAAGAAAGCGCATAAGGCAGAAGGGGTTCAAAGGTAAGCACGGCCCATGCACCTACCACCCCTGCAATCGGTTCCACAATAGCAGAGGCTTGTCCGTAAACCCAGCTTTTCCATCTACTCAATCCATGTCTTCGCAAGGGCATAGCTACTGCAAAACCTTCTGGAAAATTCTGCAACCCAATACCTAAAGCCAAGGCCACAGCACCACCAATACTGGCTCCTTCAAAACCAGCTGCTACTCCACCAAAAAGTACACCCACCGCCAAACCTTCAGGGATGTTGTGCAAGGTAATGGCCAAGGTAAGCAGCGTAGTTCTACGCCACGGAGTTTTTACCCCTTCGGCTTCCTCCTCACGAAAATTAATGTGCAAGTGCGGGAGAATCTTGTCCAATCCAAAAATAAAAGCTGCACCCAAAAGGAATCCCACTGCGGCAGGAATCACTTTCACGAAACCTTCTCCTTGACTCATTTCAATGCCCGGTGCCAACAAGCTCCAAAAACTTGCCGCTACCATAACCCCACCAGTAAATCCCAGCATGCCGTCCAGCAAGGCTCGGTTGGCCTTCTTAAAGAAGAAAACCAATCCAGCGCCCAAAGCTGTCAATCCCCAAGTAAAAAGCGTGGCATACAAAGCTGCCAATATGGGATTTATACTTTCAAAATAATTGATAATTTGTTCCATTAGCTTTGCTTTTTCACGTACAAATTGGCCGCAATCTGATGCGATATATTCAGTTTTTTGTTATCGACAAGAATAGTAAGGGACTGGTCAAATTCCTCGATATCCAATACCTGGATAGTTTTACCCAAAGCAATTTGGTTTTTGTCAAGAAACTTTAAAAAGGTAGGGGATGTGTCTTTAACCCCGACACAAACTCCCAAACCCCCATTAGGCATATCGCTCAAAAGCTGCTTGTCCATTTCCATAAACTTCCCATCCTTACTTGGAATGGGATCTCCATGTGGATCGTATTTGGGATAACCCAATAAAGCATCTATTTGATCTATGAGCTTTTCACTTTTTATATGCTCCAGTTGTTCTGCTACTTCATGTACCTCATCCCAAGTAAAATTCAATTTTTCAACTAGGAAAACTTCCCAAAGTCTATGTTTTCTAATTATGGAAAGAGCCACTTTCACCCCTAATTCAGTCAAGGTAACACCTTGATACCGTTTATGGTGTACCAATCCTTTTTCTGCTAGCTTTTTGGACATATCCGTAACAGATGAAGGTTTAGTTTCCATCTGTTCGGCAATAGCATTGGTAGAGATGAGGGTGGGGCTATTCCCTCCCAAATGGAAAATAGTCTTTATGTAATTTTCCTCAGAACGAGTCATACAAAGTTTTTCCAAAAATACATTTTTATTTGTCAAAACCAATTTTTAGTTTTGTCTAAAAATAAATTGGGCGTTTTTGTTTTGGAATCAGGTTGCATCTATCTACGTCCGTTTGGTCTAATACTAAATAATACACCTTGAAACATTTTTTCCTATTTCTTACCATTATTTCATTTTCCTTTTTGTCGGCACAAAACGTAAGGATTTCTGGCACCATTACTTCAGATGGAGATCCGGTTCCTTTCGCCAGCGTATTTGTCAAGGGTAAAAACGTCGGCACCACCTCAGATATCGATGGCACCTATCAACTTGAAGTTCCTCCCGGCGAAATCACCTTGGTCGTTCAATCACAAGGCTATCGTTCCCAAGAAAAAAAGGCAACTCTTTCTCAAGGCTCTGCTTTAACCATTGACTTCTCTGTAATAGAGGATTTATTGGGATTGGATGAGGTTGTAATAAGCGCCACGCGTAACCGTGTAGAACGCCGGAGTGCTCCTGTCGTAGTTTCTTCTTTAAAACCGAGATTATTAACCGCGACTCAATCGATTACAGTTGCCGAAGGGCTTAATTTCGCACCTGGCGTGCGCGTAGAGACCAATTGTCAAAATTGTGGTTTCACCCAGGTTCGATTGAACGGTCTGGACGGCGCCTACACCCAAATACTTTTGAATAGTCGACCTATTTTCACCTCTCTTTTGGGTGTTTATGGTCTAGAACAAATTCCAACCAATATTATTGAACGTGTTGAAGTAGTTCGTAGTGGTGGTTCTGCACTTTATGGTTCTAATGCCATTGCAGGAACAGTAAATATTATTACCAAAGACCCTATTTTAAACACTTGGGAAATAGGAAGTAATCTCGCCATTATTGACGGTGATGCCCTTGACCGAATCGTTAATTTCAACAGTTCCATTGTTGCTGATGACCTCAACAGCGGCGTCACTCTCTTCGGTACGTATCGAAACCGACAAGCTTATGATGCTAATGACGATGGATTTACTGAATTAGTAGAGCTGCGCAATACTACGGTTGGTGCCAAGGCCTTTGTTAGACCCTCGGATAGAAGCCGCCTTTCTGTAAACCTAAACGCTATTCGTGAATATCGAAGGGGCGGAGACCGTTTGGATTTGGCTCCCCAATTCACCGATATTACAGAAGAATTGGACCATGATACCTTTATAGGCGGTGCAGATTATGAAATACGCAGTAAAGATGGCACACAGCAAACGCAAATCTACACTTCTGCTTCGTATACCAACCGTGATAGTTTTTACGGAGGTTTAGGTGGTGGAAGAACCAGACAGGACAGTGTATTGGCCAATAATGCTTTTGGAACGACTAAAGACTTGGCATGGGTAAATGGGCTGCAAATAACCAAGACCTTTAAAAACAATGATGTACTCACCGCTGGAGCAGAGTTTAACTATAGTACCACTGAAGATCAAATACCGGGATATAATCGACTAGTTGACCAAAACGTAAACACCTTGGGCGGTTATGCGCAATATGAATGGAAACCATCAGACACCTTTTCAGCTCTGCTGGGTGCGCGATTGGACAACGTTAATGTCGTAGGGGATTATTCAGTAGGAGGTATTGAAAGAGACTTGGACTTAAATCAAACCGCCCTCTCTCCCAGAATAACCTTATCCTATAGACTAACGAAGGAGTTGCGTCTTCGAGGAGGATATGCCAGAGGCTTTCGAGCCCCCCAAACTTTTAACGAAGACCTCCATATATCAAGTGTGGGCGGTGAACCACAGTTCGTGATTCTATCAGATAATTTAGATACAGAGTTTTCAAATGCATTTACCGGTTCCCTAAACTATTCCAAGGCGAAAGATTTATTGCAATTAGATTTCTTATTAGAAGGATTCTACACCGTTTTGGAAGACCCGTTCACGTTGGTGAGTACCGGCGCTGTTTTAGAGAATGGTTCTATTTTGGAAGAAGTTAGAAACGGCGAGGGAGCTCGTGTTTATGGTTCCAACTTTGAATTAGGGTTATCTCCAAATCCGAAATGGCGCTTTCAGTTGGGGGGTACTTTGCAGCAGACCGAATGGGATGAACCCCAACTATTGTTTGAAAGTGATGGTACTCCAGGAGAAACGGATATCTTAA
The DNA here is from genome assembly GCA_039184805.1 of Bacteroidota bacterium. Taxonomy (GTDB): domain Bacteria; phylum Bacteroidota; class Bacteroidia; order Flavobacteriales; family Flavobacteriaceae; genus Flagellimonas. The sequence goes on from JBCDAX010000010.1 coordinate 31,893, forward strand.
TTGATGAATTTGTTCGCGTGCCCAACTTCTATGGTTATTTGAATACTACTTGGATTCCAAGCGAAAAATTTAACCTGGATGTTACAGGCACCTACACTGGCAATATGACCGTCCCAAGAGTAATTAGTGATAATGGCTTTTTAGAGTTAAACGATTCAGGTTCATTTTTCGACATGAACATTAAATTAGAAACACATTTTGATTTTAGCGATTCGTTTATGGTGACGGTTTCAGGCGGGGTGACCAATATTTTTAATAGCTTTCAGGATGATTTTGACATAGGTCCAGGACGTGATTCTGATTACATCTATGGTCCTGATGCTCCACGTGCTTTCTTTTTTGGTCTAAAATTTGGGAAGCTTCATTAAAATATGACATCTTTTGAGAAATAGTTCAGAACATATAAAAAAACACTTTCTCCTATTTGGCATACTATCTTGCTTGATAAGCTTTTTATTACCAACGTCAATGTTGGGACAAGAAGATGAGATTCAATGGCTCAGCTTTGAGCAATTGGAAGATTCATTAAGCATCAAACCCAAAAAAGTATTTATTGAGTTTTATGCTGATTGGTGCGCTTATTGTAAAAAAATGAACAAAGCTGCCTTTAAGGACAAAGGCATAATCTCGCTTCTCAATTCAGAGTATTATGCTGTTAAAATGGATGCTGAAAGTACTGATACCATAGTATTTGGTGGTGATTCCTATAGGAACAAGGAGGTAGGGCAAAAAAGAAATCCAACCCATGAAATCCCATTGCTGTTGGCTTCACGGGAAAATTACCCTTTTTCACTTCCAGCCATGGTCATTTTAAACGAAAAGTTTGAGGTTACTTCCCGTTATTTTGAATATTTATCTCCTAAAAAATTGAACCGAATCCTGGATAACCCTTAGCAGAAAATCTTTTTAATCATTCCAACAAGGAAACTCGTAACACGTTATGAAAACTGATATTGAAAATCGTATTGGGTGGATTGATGGTTGCTTCAAACAGTACTGATTTTGTGTTGTAATCCACTTCTACAACTTTCCCGGCCGGAACTCCAGCGCTTAGCGAAGAACCCGGTGTAAACAAGACGGAGTTTTTATCTGCTAGATAGCTAACCTTTGAAACGATTCTTGCATAGGTTTCCATACCTCTTTCCTTACCATAAGACCATACTTGTTTGATGGTCATATTTTCTTCATCTATTTCGTATTCCACTGCCCTACTATAGGGACCAGCATTGACGTAATTTCTGTTATCTCCATTATCAAAAATCATGAGATTACCATTAGGCATCAATATGGGTGAATGTTGGTACCAAGACCACTCAAAATCTGGGTGATTTGAAGCTCCATCCAACACTTCCAAATCTGAAATGGGTTGGTCATTGGCATCCACAGGCGTCAATAAAAATTGCGCCAAATCAATCCCATCCCCAGAAATATTCCAGTCACGATGTGGAGCCAAGATATAAGTGACTTCATTTTGTTGATTTAGCTTAACTACTCCTTGTGTTCGCCCCGATATAATTATTTCATCATCTTGTGAACTGTACTCCAGCGAATTGGCATGAAACCAGTCTACGTTAAGGTCCGCTAGATCTGTAGGCCATCCCCTGCGTGAGTTATCCAAGGAGTTATTTAAATCCCAAGTATTGGAGAATTCACCTGTGGTCCTATTTATTTCAATAACCACATCTTCAATCGTCGACTTGCTCGAGTCGTTAATGGTTACCAAAAGGTTTCCATCCGGTTTTTCAATCACATGATGATGAAAACCATTCCCCTGTAAGCTCCAAGAATCCACAATCCTTCCAAAAAGGTCTATTTCGTAAATGGACCGCGTTGCAGCATTACCAAACACAAAGTTTCCATTGCGAAGTTGGGTAATCCCATTATCAAAAAACAAAGCAGAAAACTCAGGATGATTTGAAAAATTCAAATACCATCGAATATCTCCAAACTGGTCAAAAATAAAAGGGCGCTGTGGTGTAAAGTTTTGGCTAAACCCAAAATAATTGACCAAATTGAACTCTAATTCAGAAGTATTTGAGGGAACATCAATAGTTATTTGGGGCATATCCGCTAGTAAAGGAGCAGTTTGCACACTGACCGTTTGATTTTCCAAAACGGCACCAGTACTATCAAAAAAAGTAAGCTCCAACTGATTGTTATAATCTGCATACAATCCGAATATCTCCAATTCAAAGTTAGTAGCCGTACCAGGAAATCTTCTTGTAATATCGGAGACACTACCCTCTCTACCAACAACGGTTGCTTCAACAGAGACTGCTTGGGAAGTTTCCATAACAATCAAGGCATTCAAAGGTGCATATCCGGTAGGGTTCAATCGCACGTCTAGGGAGATCAGCACATCCGAATCCAAATTAGGGTTTGGATTCGCAGGTGTATCCTCACTGGAACAAGCGTAAAATAAAACCACTGATAGCATAAGTAGTCCTAAGTTTCTTAATCCCATAAACTTTTGTTTGCTTTAAGTTACTTTTTTTAACTAAGAAAAGAAGGTTGCTGATGTTAAAATATGCGTTTAGCAGTAGCCTCTATAATTTGTATTTTTGGGCAATGTCCCATTACGATTATATTATCATAGGTGCTGGCGCTTCTGGACTCCTCTTGGCTGATGCCCTTGGGTCAGACCCTTTTTTTTCATCCAAATCCATTTTGCTTTTAGAAAAAGAGAAGAAGGCTCAAAATGATCGTACATGGTGTTTTTGGGAAGAAGGGGAAGGTTCTTTTGACCATTTACTCCATAAAAGATGGGACCATATTTATTTTGCTGGCAAAGAACTCCGTTTGTCCACCTCAATTGAACCGTATTCATATAAGATGATTCGGGGCATAGATTTTTATTCCCATTATAATAAGGCAATAGAAAAATATGATAATATAACTCGAATTGCAGATGAGGTCAAGAACATCAAAGAACTTAATGGCGGGGTGCAAGTGGAGGGAAACATTGATTCTTACACAGGAAAGAAGGTTTTCAACAGCATTTTTTCTTACGATACTGTCTATCAGCAGAAAAAATACCCAGTTCTTCAGCAGCATTTTGTGGGATGGTTCATAAAAACGCAGAAACCCGTTTTCAACAGTCAAGAAGCCACCTTTATGGATTTTTCCATTCCGCAAAATGGAAATACCCGGTTTATGTATGTGCTTCCTTTCTCCGAAACGGAAGCTTTATTTGAATACACCTTGTTTTCTGAACATGTACTGGAAAAATCGGAATATGAAAATGCGATAAAGGTCTATTTGGATGAACATTACAAGAATGTATCCTATACCATCACTGAAAAAGAACAAGGTAGTATTCCAATGACCGCTTATCCCTTTCACCAAAGGAATACAGATTCCCACATGTACATAGGCATTGCCGGTGGATGGGCCAAACCCAGCACTGGTTTTACCTTTTATTCAACTACCAAAAAAGTAAAGGAGCTAATGATTCATTTAAAGAAAGACAAATCCTTATCCCATTTTTACCGCAGGGATAAGTTTTTATTCTATGATATGCTTTTGCTTGATGTTTTGGCAAAAAATAATCACCTTGGAGGCTCTATTTTTCAATCATTGTTCAAAAAAAGAAAGGCGAGTTTGATTCTGAAGTTTTTGGACAACAATACAACTCTTTGGGAGGATATACAGATGATGTCGGCTCCACAACCCGTGCCCTTTATACGTGCTTTGCTCGGGCGACTTTTTTAAATAGTGCGTTCCATAAGTTGCTTGCCGAACTCTTCTAAAAGCATTTTATTTTCATCAGACACCGATATTTTTTGCAGGCTCTCAAATGCTAGTTGTGTGTAATTTTCAATTTCCTTCCTTAAAAAGTCAACTGAGCCACTTTTCTGAAAAATCACTTTAGCCCTTTCAATCTTTTGTTCGGGATTTTTGGGCTTTTCAGAAAATAGCTTTTCCAGGTCTGCTTTATCATCGGAGGAAGCAAATTCCAACGCTTTGAGGTAGAGAATCGTTTTTTTGTTTTCAATAATATCTCCCCCTACCTGCTTCCCAAAGGTCTTTGGGTCTCCAAAAGCATCTAGGTAATCATCTTGCAACTGAAATGCAATGCCTAAGTTTCTACCAAATTCATAAATCAGATTGGCATCGGAATCGCTTGCACCTGAAATGATAGCTCCCATTTTCAGGGACGTCGCTACCAACACAGCAGTTTTGTATTCAATCATTTTCAGGTATTCCGATATTGTGACATTGTTTCGGGTTTCAAAGTCCACATCGTACTGCTGCCCCTCACAAACCTCTATCGCAGTTTGACTAAAAAGGGAAATTAGCCTTTTAAACATTTGTGGTTCATATCTTTCAAATAATTGATATGATTTAATGAGCATGGCATCGCCAGAGAGTATTCCGGTATTTATGTCCCACTTTTCATGTACAGTAACCTTGCCCCGTCGCAATGGTGCATCATCCATGATATCATCATGTACCAAAGAAAAGTTATGAAACATTTCAATAGCCAATGAAGCATCCAAAGCATCCTCAATGGAACCTTCAAAAACATCAACTGACATTAGTGTAAGAACCGGGCGCATTCGCTTTCCACCCAATCCTAGAATGTAGGAAATAGGTTCGTAAAGGTTTTCAGGTGCTTTTGTATTGAAACGCCCATCCATGTGGGTCAGTATCTTTTCCCTAAACTGACCAATTTTGTTTTGCTTCCCCATGCTCCAAAAATACATGCTAAGAAATATAAGAAACCTAAGAATTGAAAAAAGTTTATGTCAAAACGCAATAGTTTTGAAAACCTTCGTCTTTAAGTGCAGAAGAGTTGAACAACCAATCCATGGCATCCACACAGGAAAGTGACCAAAACAAATTGACATCTTTTTTCAACGAGGAGTATCATTCGTTGAGGGCCTTTGTGAAATCCAGAATTGAGGATAGCACGGATAGGGATGCTGAGGATATTGTTCAGGATGTGGCCGTCAGAATTTTTTCAAGACCTGTTGATGCCACACCAATAGGTAACATTGCCGGCTTCGTCTATAACTCGGTAAAGAATCGAATCATTGATTTAATGAGGTCCAAAAAAGGAAATGCCTATGCAAGCGAGGATGTAGACCAGCAATGGCAAGAATTTGCAGAACTCTTCTACGGGGAAGCTGATAACAGTTATGCCCCAGAAATAGTGGATGCGTTGCGTTCAGCTATTGATGAACTCAGACAAGAATATAGGGACATCATTATCGCAGTGGACTTTGAAGGATATACCTACAGAGAAATAGCCCTGGAAACTGGAATATCACCTGGAACCCTAATGTCCAGAAGACATAGAGCTTTGTCCATTTTGGTCAAAGTATTGGAAAAACAAAAAAACAATTTTTAAACGTATTAAAATGAAAGCGGAAAAAAAGTACGAGACGGAAGTGGAAAGCTTTGTTAGAAAAGGATTTAAGGTATTCTTCATGATACTTATCGTAATCCTATTTGCCTTTTTGATGGGCTATGTGGTCATGTGGCTATGGAATTGGCTCATGCCATCCATCTTTGGATTATCAACAATTGGGTATTGGCAGGCTATTGGTCTTTTGGCATTGGCCAAAATACTGTTCGGGTTTGGGAACCACTCCTCAAAAGGAAAGGGAATGAAACAAAAAAGAAAGCGAAAAATGGAAGAATGGTGCAAGTCAAGAAACTCCTTTTCCGATTGGAAGCACTACGACAATTTCTGGAAAGAGGAAGGAGAAGCTGCTTACAAGGCTTACATAGAACGTATTGAAAATGAAAACCCAAATGAAAAAGAATAAACCCCATACAATTCAGGAAAGATTACAAAGTCGGTCTAAATCGTTTTTCTGGGGTTCAAAATCAAAAAAAACAATTCAGTCCAAAAGAGATTTCCTTTTTCGTCATTATAGTGTTGGTTGGTCACGTTAAAGCAAACATATAACATGTCGTTAAAAAAATGTAAAACTTTGGAAACTTTTTTTGTTTTTATAGTTTCCAATATACATTTGCCCCTCCAAATGAGAGAAGAAATCTTACATAAGGCAACTGAACTGTTTTTGAATTTAGGATTCAAAAGTGTGACCATGGACGATTTGGCTAACGAAATGGGAATATCCAAAAAGACCATATACACCCATTTTGAAAACAAAACCAGATTGGTGGAGGAAAGCACAATGGATTTGTTTTGGTTCATTTCAAATGGCATCGATGAGATAATTGCTCTTAAGAAAAACCCTATTGAAGAGTTGTACGAGATAAAGCGATTTGCCATGCACCACTTGAAAGGTGAAAAGTCCTCGCCACAATACCAGTTGCAGAAATACTACCCAAAACTCCATCAAACACTCAAGAAAAAGCAATTTGAAGTCATGCAAGACTGCGTGCTGGACAACATCCAAAGAGGGGTGGATATGGGTATTTATAGAAATAATCTTAATGTGGAGTTTGTGGCTCGTATCTACTTCAGTGGGGCAATTAGTATTAAAGACAACGATTTATTCCCCATGAGCATTTTCTCCAACACACAATTGGAGGATGATTTTTTGGAATATCATCTAAGAGGCATAGTTACTCCCAAAGGAAGAAATATATTAAACTCAATCATCAATTCAAACCAAGAATAAATGCGAACATTCATTATTAGCCTTTTACTAAGTTTACCCTGGTTAAGTATCTCACAGGAAGAACAAAACAGCTTTTCGCTGGATGAGGCAATAGCCTACGCATTGGAGCATAATTACAGCGCAATCAATGCAGAAAGGGACATTGTGGACGCCCAAAAGCAAAAATGGGAAACTATTGCTGATGGACTTCCACAGATTTCTGGTGCTGTGAGCTATCAAAATCAGTTGATACAACCCATAAACCAGTTTCCTTCCATACTTGTCCCGCCAGAGTTTTTACCTCCTGGCGTAGTACAGGACCCCGATGTTTTTGTTCCCATCATATTTGGCCCTCCACAAACTGCTACTGCAACCGCTACTCTGACCCAGCAGATTTTTGATGGCTCCTATATTGTTGGGGTTCAGGCGACCAAAGCGTTTTTGAGCTTTAGTCAGAACAATAAAGAGAAGACTTCACTGGATGTTAGAAAATCCGTGGTCGAGGCTTACGGCAATGTACTTTTGGCCCAGGAAAGTGTTTTGATTTCAGAAAGAAACAAAGCCACGTTAGAAAAGAACCTTTATGAAACCAAACGTATTTATGAGAATGGTTTGGGCGACGAGGAAAGCGTAGACCAACTTCAGATAACATTATCCTCAGTGGACAATCAGTTGAAAAATGCCAAAAGATTGGAAAAGATTACACTGCAAATGTTGAATCTGATGATGGGATTGTCCATAGAAAACCCAACGGTACTTTCAGAAAGTTTGGAGGATTTGACTCAAAAACAAATTACCCCTACCCTTTTGGATACCCAATTCAATATTGAAAACAACGTGGATTATAAGTTGGCGCTCAACCTAAACGAACAACGGTTTTATGAGTTAAAATTGGCAAAAAGTAGAGCACTACCTTCGCTGAACGCCTTTGTGAACTATGGAGCAAATTCCTTTAGTGATAGCTTCAATTTTTTGGATAGAGGACAACAATGGTTCGAGACTTCCATACTAGGTTTTGACCTCAACATTCCTATCTTCAGTTCCTTAAAAAGAAGCGCAAGCACACAAAGAGCCAAGATTGCTTTGGAAAAGGCAAAAACACAATTGACAGAAGCTGAAGAACAGATTAGACTTCAGTTGGAAAGTGCAAAAAGCGATTATATTCTTGCCGTCGAAGAATATGATACCTCAAAAGAAAACCTAAAACTCGCAGAGCGAATAGAAAATAAAAACCAAGTAAAGTATTCTGAAGGTTTGGCCACAAGCTTTGAGCTAAGACAGGCCCAAACCCAGCTGTATTCCTCACAACAGGAGTTTTTACAATCCATGGTGGATGTAATCAACAGTAAAACAGAATTAGAAACCATTATCAATCAATGATCAAAAAACAAAACCATACAATCATGAAAAGAATATCCCTATTACTTCTTACAGCAATCACCCTCTATTCATGTGGTGGTGGAGGCGGAACCGATTTAGAATCTGTTCTGGCCGGTAACGATTTAGCTGCCATTCGCAGTAAAAGAAACGAGATCACTTCCCAGCAAAAGGCTTTGGAAATAGATATCCAAAAGTTGGATTCCGTCATCGCAATTTTGGATGATAGTGCAAAATTACCTTTGGTAACCACTTTTGAAGCAAAAACTGAAAACTTTGACCATTATCTGGAGCTTCAAGGTGATGTAACCACAAAGCAGAATGTATTGATATATCCAGAAATTGCAGGAACTTTATTTAGAGTTTATGTAAAGGAAGGACAAAAAGTATCTAAAGGACAACTTTTAGCTTCCATTGATGACGGTGGGCTTTCAAGTCAGCTGGCTCAAATGAAAACGCAAGCTGCATTGGCCAAGACCACATTTGATCGTCAGAAAAGACTGTGGGAACAGAACATAGGTTCTGAAATTCAATTTTTGGAGGCTAAAACAGCTTATGAATCCCAAGAAAGTGCCGTAAAACAGATGCAAAGTCAGGTTGCCAAATCTTCAATTAGGGCGCCTTTCTCGGGAATAATTGATGACGTAATCAAAGATCAAGGAACCGTGGTAAGTCCAGGTCCAGGTTCGGAGGTTTTTAGAATCGTGAATCTTTCCAATATGTATATTGAGGTGGATGTTCCAGAAAATCATTTACCAAACGTAACTCCTGGGAAGAACGTTCAGGTATATTTTCCTGTAACCGGGGATAGTGTCACCACTAAAGTGAGACAAACTGGTAACTTTATTAAACCGGGTAACCGTTCTTTTACAGCAGAGATTCCGGTACCAAGCCACGGAGGTAAAATAAAGCCTAACCTGACTGCCAAAGTAATGATTAACGATTACACCAATGAATCAGCCATCTTGATTCCACAAAGTATCGTTTCTGAAAATGCAGAAGGTGAGCAATATGTATACATTATTGGCTCAGACTCCACATCTTCCGATGCGGTTGCCAAAAAGGCCGTTATTAAAACTGGAAAAACCCAGGGAGATATGGTCGAAGTTGTTTCCGGAATCGAAAGTGGAGATGGTGTCATTGATGAAGGAGCCCGAAGTGTAAAAGACGGGCAAAAAGTAAAAATTCTAACCATAGAATAGTCAAAACTTAGTATTATGGATGAGAAACAGAAAAAAGTAAACAAGGAGTTTCGACTGGCTTCATGGGCTATTGACAACAAGACAACGATGTATGTTTTGATTGCCGTCATCCTATTTTTAGGAGCTTCGGCGTATTTCAGCATGCCCCGTGAGAATTTCCCTGAAATCAAGGAAACCAAAATCTATATCAGCTCACTATACCCCGGAAATACCGCGGAGGATATTGAAAAACTGATTACCGACCCCTTGGAAGACGAATTGAAAACGGTGAGCAACGTTATTGAAATCACTTCTACTTCCCAGGAAGATTATTCCATGATTATTGTGGAGTTTGATGAAAGTATCACTGTTGAGGCCGCTAAGCAAAAAGTAAAGGACGAGGTGGATTCCCAAACCGCAGGTGAAGATTGGCCCACATTCAATGGAGCCAAGGTAGAGCCAAATGTTTTTGATTTAAGTATGTCCGAAGAAATTCCCATTCTGAACATTAATATTTCAGGAGATTACCCTGTTGACAAACTCAAAGAATATGGGGAATACCTAGAGGATGAGATTGAAAGTCTACAGGAAATTAAACAAGTAGATATCCGGGGAGCCCAAGAAAAAGAAGTTGAGGTTGCTGTGGACATTTATAAGATGATGGCCGCCAAGGTTAGTTTTGACGATGTTATCAATACCATAAGCAGGGAAAACATGACTACATCGGCAGGAAACCTTATTACTAGTGGTCAACGCAGAACCATTCGTATTGTTGGGGAGATTGATGAACCCAATGAATTGGAAAACTTTGTGGTAAAGTCTGAAAACAATGAACCCATTTACTTAAAGGATATTGCCAAAGTATCCTTTGAAGAAGAGGACAAGACTACCTACGCCAGAGAATTTGGGGCACCTGTTGTTATGTTGGATGTTAAAAAACGTGCTGGTAAAAACATGGTCGCTGCTGCTGAACAAATTCAGGTTATGGTGGAAGATGCCAAGAAAAATGTATTCCCGCAAGACCTTCAAATAACTGTTGCCAACGATCAATCTTCAAAAACCATTGGACAGGTGGATGATTTAGTGAACAACATCATCTTCGGTATTATTCTAGTGGTCACCGTTTTAATGTTCTTTTTAGGTTTCAAAAATGCCTTGTTCGTTGGTTTTGCTATCCCTATGTCCATGTTCATGTCCTTGATGATATTAAGCACATTAGGCTATACCATGAACACGATGATTCTTTTTGGTCTCATTATGGGCTTGGGTATGTTGGTAGACAATGGTATTGTTGTGGTTGAAAATGTGTATCGTTTGATGGACCAAGAGGGCATGTCACGAATAGAAGCTGCTAAAAAAGGTATTGGGGAAATTGCTTTTCCGATTATCATATCCACTTTGACTACTGTGGCGGCGTTCGTTCCCCTAGGACTTTGGCCTGGGGTTATGGGTCAGTTTATGATTTATTTCCCAGTAACACTCTCTGTTGTGCTAGGTTCCTCATTGTTCGTGGCAATCTTCTTCAATTCCGTTTTGGTATCCCGATACATGACTACTGAAGACAAGGATATGCCATTGAAGCAAATCATACGTATCACTTCAATAGTCGGAGGAATCGGTTTGCTTATAATGATTGTGGGTGGTGGTTATAGAGCTTTAGGTACTCTTATGGTTCTGACTGCCATTCTACTTTGGATATATCGCCTATTCCTTAGGAATTGGGCAAATGGATTCCAAAACAAAATCCTCCCAAGATGGGAAAGGTTTTATGAGAAAACACTGAGAAGCGCATTGACAGGAAGAAGACCCATCTTTATTGCTGTTGGTACTTTTGTTTTGTTGTTTCTTGCCTTTACAGGCTTTGGAGCATCCGTAGGAAGTCAGCGTACTAAAGTGGAATTTTTTCCGGACAACACACCCAATCAGATAATTGTTTATATCGAATATCCGGAAGGTACGGACATCAAAAAAACGGATGCCATTACCAAAGATGTAGAAAAAAGAGTTTATGATATCATCAATGAGGAAGCCTATCTGCACGGTGATTTCAATTTCTTGACCGAAAGTGCAGTTTCACAAGTAGGTGAGGGTGCTGGTAATCCCCAAACAGATGGAGGGTCGGCAGCAGAAATGCCACACCGCGGAAAAATAACCGCTACAATGCGGGAATACAAGTTCCGTGAAGGTGCAGACAGTAATGATCTATTCAAAAAAGTACAGGAAGCTCTAAAGGATATTTATCCTGGTGTAGCCATATCAGTTGAGAAAGATGCTGTCGCTCCTCCTTCGGGTTATCCTATTAATATTGAGTTGGAAGGGGACGACTATTCTGAACTGATTGTTTCCGCTGAAAAAATGAGGAACTATATCAATTCAAAGAATATTCCTGGTATTGATGAGCTCAAAATTGATGTAAACAAGTCCAAACCTTCCATGAGTGTTGTTGTAGATCGTAAAAAGGCGGGAGAACTTGGGGTAGCTACAGGTCAAGTTGGTCAACAATTGCGAAACTCTATTTTTGGAGCAAAAGCGGGTATCTACAAAGAAGATGGAGAAGACTACGATATCTATGTGCGATTCAACGAGGAAAACAGATATAATACTAGTGCCTTATTCAATCAGAGAATTACTTTTAAGGACCAAAACACTGGAGAGATTATTGAAATACCAGTTTCGGCGGTAGCCAAGCAGGTGAACAGTTCTGGGTTTAGCGCTATCAAGCACCGAGACGTAAAACGTGTGGTAACTGTGTATTCTGCTCTTGCCCCAGGCTATACTGATGCAGGCGCCATTGTTAGTAAAATTCAGGATGAAATGGAGAGCTTTTCAGATCTACCTCCTAATATTAAAGTGGATTATACTGGACAAATTGAAGAACAGAACAAACAAATGGCCTTCTTGATGGGTGCGTTCTTTACGGGTCTTGGGTTGATTTTCTTCATTTTGATTTTCCAATTCAATTCCGTTTCAAAACCTGGAATCATAATGCTTGCCATATTCTTAAGTTTAATAGGAGTCTTTGGTGGTATAGTAGCTACGGGAAGTGCTTTTGTGATTATGATGACCATGATGGGTATTATTTCCTTAGCGGGAATTGTGGTAAACAATGGGGTGGTCTTACTGGATTATACCCAACTTTTAATTGACCGCAAAAAAGTGGAGTTGGAACTCGATGATGATGATATGTTGGAACCTAAAGACTTTCTGGAAGCAGTGGTCAAGGGAGGTAAAGCCAGGTTACGTCCTGTACTGCTAACGGCTATCACCACCATTTTAGGGCTTATTCCGTTAGCGACAGGATTCAATATCAATTTCTTTACACTTTTCAGTGAGTTCAATCCCAACATTTACTTTGGCGGAGATAATGTAATCTTCTGGGGGCCTTTGGCCTGGACCGTTATTTACGGTTTGTTTGTTGCGACTTTCCTTACGCTGATTGTTGTACCGATATTGTTTAGCATCGTATATAAAGTAAAGGTTCGCATTCGAAGAAATCGAGTGAAGAAGAAAGAAACCAAAAAGGAGGTTTTCGATATTGCAGCTTAAACGTTAAGTCTTTACAATAAAAAAAGCCCGGCCAAATGGCCGGGCTTTTTTTATAAGGACAACTCATTTATAAGTCTACCGAAACAATTTCAGAACCGTTCCAATTCTTCACACTAACAATTCGGTTGTCCACATAATCTACCTCCTTTAAAATCTCACCTTCCCAAAAGAACCATTTTCCAGCTCTTTTTCCTTCTTCATATTTGCCAGAAGCGATTTTCTTTCCTTTATCCGTATACATAAACCACTGTCCATGCAACTTACCTTTCATCAAATAGCCTGTTTGCGCTATGTTACCGTTTTCGTGAAAGTATGTAGCCTTAACCATTTTTCCTACTTTTTCCAAAGTCGGTTCTGTGCCTTGAGAGTACATACAGACCGAAAATACCATCATTAAGAGTAATATCGATTGCTTCATACTATATGGGTTTTTAATTCTTTTCTGTTTTCATAACGATGTAAAAGTAAAAATTATTTTACATTAAAAACACTTTTGAGTAACATTTAATTTACATTAAATTAACTTTAATCGTGTAATATTCTGTATATCAATTTTTTACCTAATAAAAATTTTTATAGTATCGAGGTAAATCAACGACACTTTTGACTATAGGTCTTTCTCTTATATATGTAAATTTTACGTTAATCAATAGTATTTTAATTGTTTCCATACATATTCTTGAAAATTTTAGGTCTGATTTTTCTCAAATAGAATACCTGATATAAAATCTGCATAACTGGTAGTAAATCACAGCATTCCTTTTAAATTTGCGCTTCATTATCAATTTATGTTCAGAAATACAACTTGCGGGGCACTTCGCGCATCAGATATAGATTCAAAACAGGTACTCAGTGGATGGGTACATAAAGTACGCGACAAAGGTTTTGTGGTTTGGGTGGACCTTAGGGATAGATATGGAATCACCCAATTGGTGTTTGACCAAGACCGCTCTTCACAAGCTCTTTTGGAGAAAGCAAGGGAACTTGGCCGCGAAACCGTGATTATGGTAAAGGGCACGGTTATAGAAAGAGCATCGAAAAATCCTAATATCCCCACCGGCGATATTGAACTTTTGGTAGATGAATTACAAATCCTTAATCCTTCGGAACTTCCCCCCTTTACCATAGAGGATGATACCGACGGCGGGGAGGACATTCGTATGAAATACCGCTACCTTGATATTCGAAGAAATCCAGTAAAAAACAACCTCATCTTCAGACATAAAGTGACCATGGAGGTTCGCAAGTATTTGTCTAACCAAGGTTTTATTGAGGTTGAAACTCCATATTTGATAAAATCTACACCAGAAGGAGCTCGGGATTTCTTGGTTCCCAGTCGGATGAATGAAGGTCAATTTTATGCATTGCCCCAATCGCCCCAGACTTTTAAACAACTTCTAATGGTTGGTGGAATGGATAAGTACTTTCAAATTGTGAAGTGTTTTCGAGATGAAGATTTGAGAGCGGACCGCCAACCTGAATTCACACAAATAGATTGTGAAATGGCTTTTGTGGAACAGGAAGACATCCTCAATACTTTTGAAGGCTTGACCAAACACCTTCTCAAAGAAATACATGGTGTAGACTCAGGTGACTTTCCAAGAATGACGTTTGATGAAGCCATGCGAAAGTACGGTAACGACAAACCTGACATTCGTTTTGGAATGGAGTTTGGCGAACTGAATGCGGTTGCTCAACACAAAGACTTTAACGTTTTCAATTCTGCAGAATTAGTAGTCGGAATTGCGGTTCCTGGAGGCGCAACATACACCCGAAAGGAAATTGATAAACTTATCGATTGGGTCAAACGCCCTCAAGTGGGTGCCAAGGGGATGGTGTATGTTAAATGCAACGAAGACGGTACTTATAAGTCTTCAGTGGACAAATTTTACGACCAAGGTGATTTGGCTGAATGGGCAAAGGTTACCGGAGCTAAAGCTGGAGATTTGATTTGCGTCCTTTCAGGAGAAACCAATCCGACACGCTCACAGCTTAGCGCATTACGTATGGAAATGGCGGAACGGTTAGGGTTAAGAAAACCCGATGAATTTGCCCCGCTTTGGGTCATTGATTTTCCTTTGTTGGAATTGGATGAGGAAACGGGAAACTACCATGCCATGCATCACCCGTTTACTTCTCCCAAACCAGGACAACTGGAGCTTTTAGACACTGACCCTGGAGCGGTACGTGCCAATGCTTACGACCTGGTATTGAACGGTAATGAGATTGGAGGAGGTTCTATCCGAATTCATGATAAGGAAGTACAAGCAACCATGTTTAAACATCTTGGATTTACTCCAGAAGAAGCTAAGGCCCAATTCGGTTTTCTCATGGATGCCTTCCAATATGGTGCGCCACCTCATGGCGGCATAGCTTTTGGCTTGGATAGATTGGTTGCTATTTTAGGTGGACAGGAAACTATTCGCGACTTTATCGCTTTCCCAAAAAACAATAGCGGCCGGGATGTAATGATTGATGCTCCTGCTACCATTGATGATGCACAGTTGAAAGAACTCCATTTAAAACTGGATATGTAACAAATGCATAAATCCCGCTTAAGCGGGATTTTTTAATACTTTTATTCAATAACCCCTTGATGGACAGTAAAGTCAAAAGATTACTGACCCGTTTTTTGAAATGGAGATACAAGAACATCTCCAACAGAACTTTTGTGCACATTATGAGCCTACTGGTTGGATTTACAGCCGGATTGGTGGCAGTTACACTTAAGAACTTTACATATCTCATTCAATCCTTGCTCAAAGCAGGGATTATTTTTTCCGAGAATCAGCTTTATTTTATCCTCCCGATTGTGGGCCTGGCTTTAGTTTTTCTCTACGTAAAATTTGTTCACAAACATCCGCTACAACATGCGGTTTCGTCCATCATCTTTTCATTATCCAAGAAGAGAGGACTATTGCCAGTAAAAGATATTTATACGCCCTTAATTGCCGCTCCCCTAACTGTAGGTTTTGGCGGGTCGGTTGGTTTGCTGGGGCCTGCAGTAAAATCGGGAGCCGCTCTGAGTTCCAATCTTGCCCAATTGTTTCACATTGATGCAAAGACAAGGTCTTTATTGGTAGCATGTGCTTCCGCTGGAGCTATTTCATCTATATTTCAATCCCCTATCGCGGCCGTTATTTTCGCTATGGAGGTGTTTTCGCTCGACCTAGCCATGTCATCCCTTTTACCCCTTTTATTGGCTTCTATTTCTGCAGTACTTACCTCCTATTTCTTTTTGGGCAATGAGGTCCTTTTTAGTTTTTCCCTGACAGAAGGGTTTCAGTTGGGAGACACCTTGTTCTATATTCTTTTAGGGGTGGGGACTGCATTTGCCTCTATCTACTTTACAAAAATGTATTTTCAGATTTTAAAATGGTTCGAACCCTTTAGGAGTCCTAAGTATCGTCTCTTGGTGGGTGGAATCGCCATAGGCATTATGCTCTATGCCATTCCCCCACTATATGGAGAAGGTTTTGGGTTTATCAATAATCTCTTGGATGGCAACCATATCTTGGCTTTGGGGAAAACCCCTTTTGATGCTTATACCGAAAACATTTGGGTAGTCATTGCGCTTCTTTTCGGTATTACCCTGTTTAAGGCCATTGCCATGACCACCACCTTTGCCGCTGGAGGAGCAGGAGGGGTGTTTATTCCTACAATGGTGATGGGCAGTGCATTGGGGAATGTGGTCGCTAAAATCATAAATAACTTAGGATTGGGATGGGAAGTATCGGAAAGCAATTTTACCTTAATTGGTATGGCTGGACTAATTGCGGGTGTAATCCACGCTCCACTTACCTCCATATTCCTCATCGCCGAAATTACCGGAGGTTACCAATTGTTTGTCCCCTTAATGATAACTTCTTCCATTTCTTATTTAATGACCAAAAACGCCCTGGACTACACCATTTATACTAAAGAGTTGGCCAAAATTGGTGCTCTGTTGACACATAACAAGGATCAAATGGTTCTTAATCTTATGGATGTAGATGATGTTATCGAAAAAAATTTCAAAACGGTTACTCCAGATATGTCATTAGGGGAAATGTTGCATCAATCCGTATCAAAGTCAAAACGCAATATTTTTCCTGTTTTGGATGAAGAAAAAAGACTAATAGGCATCATTCTTTTAGATGATATCCGTGAAATCATGTTCGATACGGAGATGTATGAAAAAATCTTTGTGAGAAACCTAATGCATGCACCTCCTGAACATATTTTTCAAGAAAGCGATACGATGAAACAGGTCATGCAAAAATTTCAAGACAGTGGTGCCTGGAACCTTCCCGTCATCAATAAGGGAAAATATGTAGGGTTTATTTCTAAATCCAAACTACTAACCGCATATCGAAGAAAATTGATAAACTTTTCCCAATGAAACTAAAAACCAAGCATATAATTGTACTGATTGTTCTGCTATCTTTTGCGTCGATTATTTATGGATTCAGAATAAAAGACGAAGACGAAACAACTGGAAATAAGTATATTGGATTTGGTACCGTAGGATTGTTTTTAGTGGCGATGCCCCTCTTTTTGATAAAGGAAAGCAAGGGTAAAAAAATGAAAGACTACATGTTAAACAAGGAAAATATTGAAAAAATGCAGGCTAAAGAGGCCCAGAATAGGAAGAAGCCATAATTTTCCAAAGATTTAAAGAGCAATAGTGTTACTTACCATTTTAATAGCATACCTTCGCGCTTTAACAATTTTTTATTTTTAATGACTGGTACAGTAAAATTTTTTAATGAATCTAAAGGTTATGGATTCATTACTAACGACGAAACAGGTCGCGACATTTTTGTCCATGTTACTGCGTTGAATGGCGTAGAGCTTAAAGACGGAGACAAGGTAGAATATTCTGAAGAAGAAGGAAGAAAAGGAGTGGTTGCCGCACAAGTGCAGGTAATCGGATAATATATTGTATTCTTGATTAAGTATACCCTGATGCGTGCATCAGGGTTTTTTTGTGTTTTTTTTTAATCACAACTATGTTTAAACTCACTCCCGTATTAGATCAAATGCAATCCCTGTACGAATTACCTAGGGACCAAAAGCGGTTTGAAGCCTATCTGGAAATGCTTCAAGGAAAGCAAAAAGGTAATATGATTTTACCCATTGCAGGATACAATCCGATGGGAAAAGAGAATGTACTTGAAAAAATCCAAGAGTTAAAAAATCTGAATGCAGAGGAGCTAATTGGCGAAGTACTTGATAAAATAAATATCAAAGAGGACATTCATGCTCTTCCGAACATTCAACTTGTTTTAAATTTAGCAGACGACGTGGGAGGTGTTTGGTCCAATAAATGTACCGTAGACTATTCCAGTAAATTTGAGTTTGGTCCTTTGTTAAAAAGAAATTTTTGCGCTCCCTATTTTTGGAGTAGTGAGGGATTCACAAAGAATAACATAGAAACCCGGGTTGTGCAATACGCCTATAGAACTATTTTTTGGATAAAAAATGGTACTCCTAGAACCTTGAAGGACTTCGTTTTGCAAGAAATCTATGTGTTTGCCAAAGGAAGTCAAAACGAAAAAGAAATTCCAGAATATCGACTGGAAGAGGTGCAACACTTTTTTAATCAAAATTCAGAATCTGAGGAATACTCCCTTCTTTTCAACTTTTTTTATGGAGACAAAGCTTCAAATGAATTGAACTATCCTACCTATGGTGCTATTGAAAATCAGGGATTTCGGTTTTCAGCGATACTAGCGAAAAACAAAAAATGGCAAGAATCTAATTCAGGTTTCGCCTTTGAATAAAAAATCGTTTCAAAAGCTCAGAAGACTCTTTCTCTAAAACCCCACCTAAAATTTCGGTTTTCGGATGTAGTTGTGTTCCCATCACATTAAATCCACGTTCCAAATCCGGAGCCCCGTAAACCACTCTAGATATTTGGCTCCAATACAAAGCCCCAGCACACATTTGGCAGGGTTCCAAGGTCACATATAAGGTACAACCATGAAGATATTTCCCGCCTAGAAAATTTGAAGCCGCTGTAATGGCCTGCATTTCAGCATGGGCCGTTACATCCTTTAGGCGTTCGATTAAATTATGCGCTTTCCCAATTATTCGATTATCAATGACTACTACAGCACCTACAGGAACTTCTCCACTTTCAAAGGCAAGTTCTGCTTCCTGCAAGGCTCTTTTCATGAAATAGATGTCATCAAGCGGATTCTCCAAAATCATTCGTTTTGTTCAAACGAATCTAAGACAAATCAATTTACGGATAATAGGTATTTTTGTTTTTTATCCCTTTGGAATCACTTTTAGCACATATCAACTCACCTCAAGACCTGAAAAAACTGGACAAAAAACAACTGCCAGTTTTAGCGCAAGAACTTCGCGACTTCATTATAGAAATTGTTGCGACAAAAGAGGGGCATCTAGGGGCTAGTTTAGGGGTGGTAGAGTTGACCATTGCCATACATTATGTATTCAATACCCCAGAGGACAAGTTGATTTGGGACGTAGGTCATCAGGCATATGGGCATAAGATTTTAACTGGACGAAAGGAAATTTTTGATACCAATCGTCAATTAGGAGGAATCAGTGGTTTTCCTAAACGAAGTGAAAGTGAATATGACGATTTTGGTACCGGACACAGTTCAACAGCTATTTCTGCCATCTTGGGTATGGCTATGGCTTCACGTTTATATAACAAGTTAGACAAACAACATATTGCCGTAGTTGGAGATGCCTCCATTGCAAGTGGAATGGCTTTTGAAGGCCTAAACCATCTTGGGGTAACCGATGCCAATGTCCTCATTGTTTTAAATGATAATGCCATTGGTATTGATCCCAGTGTAGGGGCTTTGAAAAAGTACTTGACCAACGTAAAAAAAGGAACTGCCAAGGATGAGAACATTTTTGAATGTCTAAACCTCAACTATACAGGACCCATTGATGGGCATAACTTGGAGGCCTTGATTGAAGAATTGCAAAGACTAAAAAACATTCAAGGCCCTAGATTGCTCCATATCATAACCACAAAAGGGAAAGGGCTGCAAAAAGCAGAAGAAAATCAAGTGACCTATCATGCTCCGGGGAAATTTGATGCATCTACTGGAGAACGATTGAAAAAACCGGAAATCAAACAACCTCCAAAATATCAGGACGTCTTTGGACATACTTTGGTTGAACTGGCCAAAGTCAATACGAATATTGTAGGTATCACTCCGGCCATGCCCACGGGAAGTTCCATGAAATTTATGATGGAAGCTATTCCTAAAAGGGCATTCGATGTAGGCATCGCGGAACAGCATGCAGTCACCTTGGCAGCGGGAATGGCCACACAAGGTCTCATACCTTTTTGTAACATCTACTCTACTTTTTTACAACGAGCTTATGACCAAATTATCCATGACGTAGCCCTACAAAATTTGCCCGTTATTTTCTGTTTAGATCGGGCAGGTTTGGTCGGGCAAGATGGACCAACACATCACGGGGTATTCGATTTGGCATATCTCAGATGTATTCCCAACCTTACCATCTTTGCACCAATGAACGAAAGAGAGTTACGGAATATTATGTATACCGTGCAAAATGGACTATATGGCCCCATAGCCATTAGATATCCCAGAGGAAGAGGTGTGATATTAGATTGGCAAACACCGTTGGAACCTATCGCTTTGGGAAAAGGAGAGTGTTTAAGGACAGGGTCAAAATTAGCCATACTTTCCATAGGGCACATTGGGAATATGGTAACCCAGGTTTTGGATGAAATAGACCCCAATGGAATGGTCGGTCACTATAATATGAGATTTGTGAAACCCTTGGATTCTGAAATACTCTTTTCCGTTTTTGAGCAATATGATCATATTATTACTGTAGAAGATGGATGTCGGATGGGTGGTTTTGGTTCAGCTGTGTTGGAATACGCCGGTGTTCACGGTATCCAAAAGTCGATTACCCCTTTTGGGATTCCCGACCGTTTTGTTGAACACGGCACCTTATCAGAAACGCAAGAGTTAGCTGAAATTGATATAAATTCGTTACGAGCAACCATTAAATCAGCCTTATGACGCGAATTCATTTCGTTGTTGCCATATGTTTTTTTTCACTCTTTTCATCCTTCGCACAAGTAAATCCATTACAGGTTTTTGAAAGGACAAAAGACAGCACTGAGAGCTTTCAACCAGTAAGAATTAAGGATGTTAAGCTAAAATATGTTCCCAGAAGTGCTAAATTGACAAGCCCTGTTACTTTCCTGAATCGCACAAAACCCTTGCTCAAAAAGTACAAGCGTTTCGTTCCCCAATCCTTTTGGGAAAAGGGCCATGAATTTGGGTTGAATATAAATGAGGTAGCTTTTGTGAATTGGAATGCGGGTGGGGAAAACTCCGTCTCTGCTTTAGCCAATGTTCGTTTTATCCGCAATTACAAATTCAGATACCTCGATTGGAAAAACGAACTTCGTTTAAGATATGGACTTAACGCGCAAGAGGGCAGGGAATTAAGAAAAACTGATGATCAAATTCGACTGAACTCAACCTTTAGTTTTCGAAAAGACACAATAACCAATTGGTATTATTCAATAAATGCATCCTTAAACACACAATTCTCAAATGGGTTTAATTATCCAGATAGAGAGACACGCATCTCCAGATTTATGGCTCCCGGATATCTTTTCTTGAGTGCGGGTACGGCCTATATCGTTGAAAAAGATAAATTCAATCTTTTTGTGTCTCCAATTTCGCTAAAAGCAACTTTTGTTTTGGACGAAACTTTATCGAACCAGGGGGCTTTTGGTGTGGAAGAAGGGGAACGCGTCTTTACTGAGGTTGGTTTTTTAATCACCAATACTTGGGAGAAGGAGGTCTTCAAGAATGTTTTTATGAATCATCGCTTGAGTTTGTATACCGATTACACACGACGTTTCGGTAACGTTGATATAGACTGGGAAGTGAACTTCAATCTAAAAGTAAATAAGTACATCAATGCCAATATTGGAACACATCTCATTTATGATGATGATATCCGATTTGATGAAGAATTGGCAGATGATGGAACCGTCATTAATCCAGGGGAACCTAGAATCCAATTTAAACAATTGCTAGGTGTAGGGCTTACCTATGCCTTTTAGAAATGTTGTCCCATGATTTTGCTATGTAGGTGAACCGCCGCACTATCCGATAAGCCCGCAATAAAGCTACAGGTATCCAAAAGAATGTTGTAAACAGACTCTTCGATATTCCGATGTTTTTCTGGCAAACTCTTAATTAACAAACTATCATAATTAGAATGGGAGCCCTTCTTCTTATTAATCAAGGCATCCGTGAAAACTTCCAATAAATCCTGAAGAACACGATAACCCGCAATTTCCTTATCTATTACCTCAGAAGATTGGTATATTTTTTCTACGCTGAGTTTTATGATGTCATCCATCTGTGCCTGGTACTTTCCCTTATCCAACAGAGCCGAATCAAATGTTCCGCTAAGGATATCTTCTTCGTTCGCCTCAAAGACCGAAACAGCATCCGAAATCAGCGTGCTTATAGCCAAAGCTCTCAAATAGCTCAATCTATCGCTGGCATGAGAAATTTCATGATACTTTTTGGTGTTAATGTTGTCTTTTACCAAATTAATGAGGTACTCCAAGGCAAATTCCTCCGAAATAAGCCCAAGATTGATTCCATCCTCAAAATCAATGATAGTGTAGCAAATATCATCAGCAGCCTCCACCAAATAAGTTAAGGGATGTCTGTAAAAACCAACCCCTGGATTATTTGGGTTCTGGGCCAAACCTAATTCATTGGCCACTTCTAGGAAAAAAGCACGATCACTTTGGAAAAAACCAAATTTCTTGTCGGCAATATGCTTGGATGGTTTTTGGGGCAGGGATGCTTTGGGATACTTCATGAAAGCACCTAAAGTGCCATAGCTCAATCGCAATCCACCTTCTATCCCTGCTTTTGACTCGGTCAATAGTTTAAATCCGTTGGCATTACCCTCAAAATCAACCAAATCTTGGTATTCTTCTGGACTCAAAACATCTTGATATTGCTTGCCTTTTCCATTTTCAAAAAAATTTCCAATGGCTTTTTCACCACTATGTCCAAATGGAGGATTACCAATATCATGGGCCAAGGCAGCAGCTGCTACAATAGCCCCAAAATCATTTACTTGATATCCTAACCCTTTATGTAATTCGGGATACTTAGCAAGTACATGTTTACCCGCAACACGACCTAAACTTCGCCCGACCACAGAAACTTCCAAACTATGGGTCAATCGGGTATGCACAAAGTTTTTTTGGGAACCCACCGCAATTGGAAGTGGAATTACCTGGGTTTTATCCTGTAAACTTCGAAAAGGTGAAGAGAAAATGATACGATCATAATCCACCTCAAACCCTAAACGGGTCTCATCTTGTTTTTTCCGTTCACGTTTGGAAGTATCCCCATATCTTTTTAAGGATAGTAGTTGTTCCCAACCCATAATTCTCTTGAATTTTGGCGAAGATATGTCAAAAGATAAATCCGCTATCGTCAAAGCCGGATAAATCCAAAGATTCCGAATGGAATTTGGTAACATTTTATTAACCTTTGTACAGATTTATAGTGGCATTTTTGCCATATTTCAAATTTAGGATGGGGGAGAACATCTACATTTTCATGGTTATTGCCCTTGCCATATTGGCCATAACCGACTTGGTTGTGGGGGTAAGTAATGATGCCGTTAATTTTTTGAATTCCGCTATTGGTTCCAAGGCGATTTCGTTTCGCACCATTATGATTGTCGCAAGCGTTGGTATTGCCTTCGGTGCAATGTCCTCCAGCGGAATGATGGAAGTGGCCAGAAAGGGTATTTTTAACCCTGGGGAATTTGTGTTTGCCGAAATCATGTTCATTTTTATGGCCGTTATGATAACGGACATTCTTTTGCTTGATTTCTTCAATACACTTGGGATGCCCACATCGACCACGGTGTCCATTGTTTTTGAATTATTGGGGGCTTCAGTTGCCATATCATTGATTAAAATCATAAACGTAGATGGCGGATTTTCTGATTTGGGAGCATATATTAATACAGATAAAGCTGCACAAATCATTTTCGGAATTCTACTTTCGGTCTTCATAGCTTTTACCATTGGGGCCATTGTACAGTTTATTTCCCGTTTGCTCATTTCCTTCGACTACAAAAACAAATCCAAGTGGGTCGAAGCCATTTTTGGTGGTTTGGCCATTTCGGCTATTGAATATTTTATACTGGTAAAAGGCTTGAAGAGTGCTGATTTATTCGATGGCGCTCTTACTGAATTTGCAGCAAGTAGGACCGGTTTGTTTACATTGGTCAACTTTGTCGTTTGGACCTTATTGTCATGGGTTTTGGCTCATTTCTTTAATAAGAATATCTATCGTGTGGTCATTGGACTTGGAACTTTCGCTTTGGCTATGGCTTTTGCCGGTAATGACTTAGTGAACTTTATTGGTGTCCCCATCGCAGCCTTACAGTCATACCAGGATTGGAGCATCTCCGGTATTGATCCTTCACAATTTGGAATGAGCGGTCTATCTGCAGCTGTTCGTACACCCACACTCCTACTTTTATTATCTGGAGGCATTATGGTGGTCACGCTTTGGTTTTCCTCAAAAGCGAAAAGCGTAGTAAAAACAAGTGTAGACCTCTCCAGACAGGATGAAGGAGAAGAACGTTTTCAGCCTAATTTTCTATCTAGACAAATCGTTAAGTTCAGTATTGCTGCTTCCGAAAATCTTGTAAAGGTCATACCTCCTTCAATCAGAAAAATAACCGATAAACAGTTTACAGTTCCCTACGAATATGTACCTAAGAGCAAGGTTCAGGACATGCCCGCCTTTGATATGGTTAGAGCTTCGGTAAATCTTATGGTTGCGAGTGTGCTTATTTCAATAGCAACTTCGATGAAACTGCCGCTTTCCACAACTTATGTCACCTTCATGGTGGCTATGGGAACATCCCTGGCAGATAGAGCTTGGGGTGCTGAAAGTGCCGTATATCGTGTTGCTGGGGTTTTGAATGTCATTGGAGGCTGGTTTTTTACTGCCTTATGTGCTTTTACTGCTGCGGCCATTATTGCCTATATACTTCATTTAGGAAAGCTTGTTTCTTTAATTCTTCTCTTGGTAGCAACCGCATTTATTTTGCTTCGCAATTATATGTCCCATAACAAAAAGACCAAGGTTATTAAGGCAGAAGATAGTCTAAGAAGGGCAGAGAGTAGTTCTATCCAAGGTGTTATTGAAGAAAGTGCCGATAACATAGGCAACATGATAAAACGCAGCAATAAAATCTACACCAACTCTATAAATGGTCTTGCTAGGCATGATATAGAAATGCTGAAAAAGAATAGAAAAGGTGTTGAAAAGATGTCTGGGGAAATAGAAGATTTAAAGAACAACGTATTCTATTTCATCAAAAATTTGGATGAGTCAAGCGTTGGTGGGGCCAGTAACTTTTATATAAATCTTCTGGGGCTTTTACAGGATATTTCCCAGTCCTTGGAGTATATTTCTACCTTGGGACACAAACATGTACACAACAACCATAAGAAACTAAAATATACCCAGATTAAAGAACTTAAAGAACTCGATATTACTTTAGACGACTTATTCCGTAATACCCAAGAGATTTTTCAATCTAGAAATTTCGGGCATATAGAGTCCATTTTGAGACAACGCGAAGAGTTGTTCAATATGGTTTCAGAAAAAATAGAGCGGCAGGTCGCTCGGACCAGGACAGAAGAATCTAGTCCTAAGAATACTACCTTGTACTTTTCGCTTCTAACCGAAAGTAAAGACTTGGTCAAATCCACTTTAAAGCTGCTAGAGCTTTATTATAGTGAACATGATAGCACTGTAGAACCTGCGCGTGTCCAGAAGCAAAACTAAATTAAAATCCTTATGCGCTATTTGGCATTTGTCTTAGTGCTCCTTGGAGCAACCCAAACATTTTCTCAAAACCTAACGGCCACCCAGGTATTGGACAAAGCCATTAGTTACCATGACCCAAATAATCAGTGGAAAAGCTTAAATGCTTCGTTTACTATTGTAATGGAGACCCCTAAATCAAGTGACAGAAAAAGTTCCATCCATTTGAACATCCCTAAAGAAATTTTTGAATTGGAAGTGGAAAAAGATGGAGCTCAATATGCTTATCTATTCGAAAAAGAAAATTGTACTACTTCCTTGAACGGGAGTATGGAGGTGTCAGAAGATGAAAGAAAAAAATATCGATTGACATGCGAGCGAGGAAATATGATGCGGAACTACTACACCTATTTGTATGGCCTTCCCATGAAACTGAAAGACCCTGGAACAAGTTTGGACAGTAAAGTTGAAAAAAGAGCTTTTAAGGGAAAAGAGTACTTAGTTCTGAAGGTCACTTATGACGAAAATGTGGGTGATGATATTTGGTATTTCTATTTTGACCCAAAGACTTTTGCTATGGAGGTTTATCAGTTTTACCATGATGAATCTAAAAATGATGGGGAGTATATTCTATTAAAGGATATGGAAGAAATTAATGGGATAAAAATGCCAAAAACCAGAGCCTGGTATTACAATTCCGATGACACCTATCTTGGTACGGATATCCTGGGCAAAGCGGATTAAAGTTCTCTGTAAAAATTCATCTCATCCATATACGTCCAGACACGTTCTGGGAGCAAAGGCCGCACATTTTTACCCAAACCATGTTGTTTTCTAATGAATGAGGACGAAATCTCCATAACCGGAGCCTCAATTCGATTTATTTTGGGGTGTTCTTTCAATTCTAGTGAGGTTTTGCCTTCTGAAATTCTTGGATACACATAGATTTCATGGTTTTCCAAAATGGTTTCGTAATTCTTCCATTTATGGAAGCTTTTTAAATTATCCTCTCCCATTATCAAGGCAAATTGATGGGAATCCCCGTATTTTTCATATAAATGCGCAAGGGTATTTACTGTATAATTGGGCTGCGGAAGGTTAAACTCAATCTTGCTGGGTTTTAATTTGGGATACTCCTCTACAGCCTCATAAACCATGTTATACCTGTGATGATTTTCCAATAAAGTTTGATGGGTTTTAAAAGGGCTTTGGGGAGTAATTACGAACCATACCTCATCCAGATTTGAAAATTCTGCCATATGATTGGCCAAAACTAAATGACCTATATGAATAGGATTAAAGGTTCCAAAAAACAACCCAATTCTTTTCATGACCTATTGTTCTTCAGACGGAACCCCCACAAATTCTGCCACTAGCTTATGAGATTCCTTAAAAGCTATGTCCAAATCGTAATTCTTGATAATCTTATCAAATTGCGGAGCTGTAGCTAGCTCAACTGAGGCTTTTGCCACACGCATATTGATTTTATCCTCACTTTCGGTACTTCTTTTTTTGAGGCGAATCTTCAATTCGTCCACACTGGGCGGCTTTACGAAAACGGCCAGAGTTTCTTCCGGGAACTTCTTTTTAATTCGGAGCCCCCCTACAACATCAATATCAAATATCACGTTTTTCCCTTCAGCCCAAAGACGTTCTACTTCACTCTTTAAAGTACCATAGAAGTTATCCCGGTATACTTCTTCCCACTCCAAGAAATCATCGTTCTTAATATGCTGTTTGAACTCTTTAGTGGACATGAAGTAATAATTGACTCCATCTTTTTCTTCACCACGAGGAGATCTGGAGGTGGCAGAAACAGAAAATGCCAAATTGAGTTCAGGTTGTTTCAGGAGATGACGTACTATTGTGGTTTTCCCACTACCGGATGGTGCGGAAAAAATAATGAGCTTCCCTCCTTTACTCATAACACATTCAGCATTTGTTCCTTGATTTTTTCGAGCTCATCTTTCATTTGCACCACGAGTTGTTGCATTGGCGCGTAGTTAGCTTTAGAGCCTATAGTATTGATTTCTCGTCCTATTTCTTGTGCTATAAACCCAAGTTTTTTTCCATTTGAATCCTCAGAATGGAGAGTTGTACTGAAATATTCCAAATGATTGGCCAAACGCACTTTTTCCTCGGTGATATCGTATTTTTCCAAGTAGTAGATGAGCTCTTGTTCAAATCGATTTGCATCTACCTCAACTTTAAGTTCGGAAAGTGCTCTATTTAGTCGTTCGCGTATGGTGTTCAAACGCTCTGGGTCAATTTTTTTGACTTGTTCCAACAAATCTGAAAGGGAATTAAGGCGAAGTTTAAAATCTTCTTCCAAAACACTCCCTTCCTTTTCCCGAAAGCTATTTATTTTCAAAAGTGCTTCGCTCATTGCCTCCTTTATGGAAGCATATTCGGTCTCATTTAAGGTGTCCTTATCGCTACGAAGCGTATCTGGCATACGTAAAGCCAGTTCCAAAAGCTTTATGGGTTCTCCATCCGTAATAGTTCCCAACTGCTCCATGTACTTCTTAACTACGCCTTGATTGATTTCCGAAGTGGTCTCTTCCCCTGTGATTTCGACATAAAGCCCAAGGTCCACTTTGCCGCGTGAGAGACTATCAGCAATCATTTTACGCAGTTCCAGTTCTTTTTCCCTATATAATTGTGGTATTCTGGTGTTAATATCCAGATTTTTACTGTTCAATGATTTTATTTCTACGGTAATCTTTTTGGAAGGTAGCTGTACCACGTGCTTTCCAAAGCCGGTCATGGATTGAATCATGTGGAGTATTGAATTTTGGCAAAGGTAACCAAAATAGGCAATGCTGTTTGACAAACCTGCATCCTTCGGCTAATCAGAGTTCTCTACTCCAATTCCCTTACCCAGATATTGCGATAACTTACCCTGCTATTGTCCCTGTGGTCCTGAAGCATCAAAGGAGCTTTGCCATGTGCTTCATACTTGGGCCATCCAATATACTTGATGGCGCCTTCAATTTCAAAATGGTCTTGCACTAAAACCCCATTATGAAGCACAGTCACGGTGGCGGGCTCTCCAATATTACCTCCTTTTGTGAATTTCGGGGCATGAAAGATAATGTCATAGTTGTTCCACTCTCCCGTGGGTACGGATGCCATCACCAAAGGAATACCTTGTTTATAAACAGACCCCACTTGACCATTTACGTAGGTAGGGTTATTATTATTGTCGAGAATCTGAACTTCATAGCGTTGTTGTATAAACACCCCACTATTGGCCCTGTTTTGACCTTCTCTTTGAATTTCAGCGGGAGATTTCCACTCTAGGTGTAATTGAAAGCTACCAAAATTTTGTTTTGTCTGAATGTTTCCTGTTTTATCTTTTACCGTCATGCTGCCATCTTTATTCAAGTTCCATTTCACGGCAGTACTATCTACAGAACTTATCCATTGGTCAAAGTTGCTCCCATCAAAAAGAACTATTGCGTCACTAGGTGGTGCTCCATCCTTACCAGGAGTAACCTTTGGAGGAACCGGTTCATAAAACTCTGTAGCCTCTGGTGTAGTGGGTTCCTTTTCCTG
This sequence comes from Bacteroidota bacterium, assembly GCA_039184805.1. Classification (GTDB taxonomy): domain Bacteria; phylum Bacteroidota; class Bacteroidia; order Flavobacteriales; family Flavobacteriaceae; genus Flagellimonas. Next base: position 60,990 of record JBCDAX010000010.1, read on the forward strand.
ACCAAAAACAAAACCTACGGTCAAAATCAATGCTGTAAAAAAGGCAAATACTTGTTTAGACATCTTATAATTCTTTAATCTTAATGTTTCTGTATCCGATTACAATGGGTTCTCCATGGTCTTGTAATACAATCCTTCCAGTCTTATATTTTCCGAATGCTTCCCAGGTCGCAAACTTGGACTTAGCTACCATGGCATCCCAAGCTTGCCCATTTACAGGAAACTCCGTAATCTTCGTTCCATTTAATACAACGTTTCCTTCGTTGGTGTCGTGATTGATTGTAATCAGGTAGTGATTCCATTCCCCAACTGATTTTACGACATCTTGTTTTGGGGAAACCATATCATAAAGAGCACCTGCCTGATGGGTAGTACCGTTTTTTGCATCTGGATGTGCCACATTATCCAAAACTTGTATTTCGGGTCCTGTAATATAAGGTTCATTGTATTTTTCATCCTCAACCACACCCCACATAATCCCGCTATTGGCTCCACTGTTAACCATCCACTCAATAGAAAGCACAAAATTGGTATACTCTTTATCCGTAACCATATTGAACCGCTCTCCATCCTTGCGGGCTTCAGAAATCTTATCTAAAAGCATAGCCCCATCTTGTAGCGACCAAGCGTCTTCTATTTTTCGACCTGAATACACATGCCATCCATCCCAAGAGGTACCGTCAAACAAAACCGTCCATTCCGACTCTTTTTCTTTAGAAACTTCAAGTGTTTCCTGGGGTTCTTCGGATTGTTCTTTTGGTTTCTCTTTACACGAAAAGGCCATAGTCAAAACTAAAATCAAGCACACTTTTTTCATAATCCAAGTATTCTTTTAAGCTTATCTGTATCTGTGTCCGCACCGGCAAAATCATCAAAGGTCTTGGTAGTCGCCTCAATGATATGGTCTGCTATGAATTTAGCGCCCTCACGTGCCCCCTGTTCTGGGCTTTTAATGCAACATTCCCATTCCATCACAGCCCAGACATCACAACCGTATTGGGTCAGTTTGGAAAAAATGGTCTTAAAGTCAATTTGCCCATCACCTAGAGAGCGATATCGCCCCGCTCTATCTCCCCAATCGTTGTATCCTCCAAAGGCTCCTTTTTTCCCAGTAGGATTGAACTCTGAATCCTTTACATGAAATGATTTAATAAACTCATGGTAGTGGTCAATGTAGGTGATATAATCCAGTTGCTGTAAAACAAAATGGCTTGGGTCATATAATATATTCACCCGTTTATGATTACCTGTAGCTTCTAAAAAGCGCTCAAAAGTATCCCCGTCATGTAAATCCTCTCCTGGATGAATTTCATAACAAACGTCTACTCCTTCTTCATCAAAGTGATTTAATATGGGCATCCATCGATTTGCTAATTCCTCAAAGCCCATTTCCACCAATCCTGAAGGGCGTTGTGGCCATGGGTGTGCCGTATGCCAAAGCAAAGCCCCCGAGAATGTAGCATGTGCATTTATCCCTAGCCTTCTGCTCGCAGTTGCCGCTTTTTTTACCGTTTCAATAGCCCATTGGGTGCGTTCTTTTGGTTTTCCCTTTAAATGGTCTGGGGCAAAATTATCGAACATAATGTCATAGGCTGGATGTACAGCTACTAACTGTCCCTGAAGGTGTGTTGAAAGCTCAGTAATCTCTAAACCATATGAATTGATTTTCCCTTTGAGTTCATCACAATAATCCTGACTTTCCGCTGCCTTGTCTAAATCAATTAGGAATGACTCCCATGTTGGAATTTGGATTCCTTTGTACCCTAAATCAGAAGCCCATTTGCACAAACCATCCAGGCTATTAAATGGCGGTTCGCTATCTACAAATTGGGCAAGAAATACGGCAGGTCCTTTTATTGTTTTCATTTTGGTTACATTAAAATTCAGAGATATATGGAATGTTCTGTTTAGGAAATAGGTTTGTTTAACGATTAATTGTCAGGAAATATAAATATAGGTATTCGAATAGAATTAAAACAGTCCAGACTATTATGAAATTTTGTTTCCCAGTGTTCTTTACAAGACTTCAATTGGTTATCTTAGAAGCCTTAACGGAATGAACCCAAATTTTATCCGTATTCAAAATTCTAACTTTAATGGAAAACGCTTCTGCCCAAGAATTGTGGACTGACTTTTTAAATTCTGAAACGAATTCTATTTCGGAGGGCACTCCCAAAGTCATACATTTTTGCGACAATGAAAATGATGCCAATACCTGCTCCGAATTGATCAACAAAGAAATTAAACGTGCTTCTTCACATTCTCTGTTAGGACTACAATTGCGCAAAGAGCCGCTTCCCAAAATAGGGGACCTAGCTATAGTTACTGATTGGAATGGGAAAGCCAAAACAGTAATCCGTACTATCGGGGTTCGTCTTATCCCTTATTTTGCAATTCGAGAGGAGCATGCCAGAATGGAAGGCGAGGGAGACAAGAGCCTATCCTATTGGAAAAAAGTGCACTGGGATTATTATACTCGTGAACTTGCCGAATTTGGGAGGGAGCCCAAAGAAAGCATGATTGTGGTCTTTGAGCAGTTTGAAAAACTCTATTCGAAATAAGAGGCCGAAAAAATTCGACCTCCCTTGTTTTATTACCTGTGGATTTTAATCTCAGTCCATATCTATCCAAACATTACCCTGTTTGTTTGATTCTACCGTACTTTCAATAAAATTCAGTCCTCTTACTCCATCCAACATGGTAGGGAATTCCCCATCATTATATTGTTCTCCTCTAATAGCTTTAGCTACACCTAAATAAATATTAGCCATGGCGTCAAATATTCCTTCAGGATGCCCTGGAGGAAGTTTGGTTCCATCTAGGGATAAATCAGAATTATAGGCATGCCCAGGTTTGTATACCTGTAATGGTTGCGTATCACTTAGTTTGTAGAGGTAATTGGGGTTTTCTTGCTCCCATCGAAATGCTGCTTTTTCACCATAAATGGCAATAGCCAATCCATTTTCTTCTCCGGTAGCTACCTGGCTGCTGCGAATCACCCCCTTAACATGTTTGTCCATTCGTATCAAAACTGTGCCATCTACATCCATTTGGTTATCATCATACAAATAGTTGAAATCGCACAAAAGAGACTTTACTTGAAGGCCTGTGGTAAACTCGATCATATTAAAGGCATGAACCCCAATATCTCCCATACAAGAACTAATTCCTGCCTTTTTAGGGTCTAATCTCCAGACCGTAGAGCGTTTTTCTTTATCATGGATTATACCGTTAATCCACCCTTGATAATATCGCGCATCCACTTTATGGATTTTACCTAATTCTCCAGCTTTTATCATTTCCCGCATTTGACGAACCATGGGATAACCCGTGTAGGTATGGGTCACAGCAAATACCTTTTGCGCTTTGGCCAGAGTTTCCTGCAAAACTTTAGCTTCTTCATAATTGGTGGTCATTGGTTTTTCACAGATGACGTGAAAACCGTTTTCCAACAACTTTTTGGCCATTGGGAAATGCAAGAAGTTTGGGGTAAGCACGGAGCAAACTTGAATACGCTCTTCCTCCGGAAGCTTAAGTTCGGCTTCAATTAAAGCATCCAAATCTTTGTAAACCCGGTCCGTAGGAATATCAATTTCTTTGGCAAACGCCACGCTTTCCTCATGAGCAGCATTGAACACCCCTCCTGTAATTTCATAATTATCATTGATGTAAGCAGCGACTCGGTGCAGTACTCCAATCAGGGAATCGCCTCCTCCTCCAAGTATTCCAAGCTTAATCTTTTTTGGCATATCTATTGATCTTTATATTCTATTTTTTCGTTTTTGAACAGTAGCATGAAAAGTATTAAAACCACAAAAGCAAAAATAGCTGGGAATGTCCAAATATTGGTCCATTCATGCACATTTTCGGAAACCAAATAGGAGTCTGTAATCTTACCTGCAACCCAAAATCCAATGAGCATGCCCACACCATAGGTGGCCAATGTTATCAGACCTTGAGCCGCACTCTTATATTTTTCGCCTGCTTTGGAGTCTGTATAAATCTGACCTGAAACGAAAAAGAAATCATAGCAGATACCGTGAAGCGCGATTCCAATAATCAACATAAACGCCAGCTCTCCTGCGTCTCCAAAAGCAAACAACAAATATCTTATAGTCCATGCCAACATCCCGGCAAGTATGGTCATTTTAAAACCGAACTTTTTGAAGAAAAAGGGCAGTAGCAACATAAAAAGGACCTCTGAGATTTGACCAATCGTCATTTTCCCAGCTGGATTTGACACCCCGATTTCCCCTAAAAACTGGCCGGCATGCTGGTAGTAAAATGCCAAGGGAATGCATATTAATACAGATGCTATGAAAAAAATGAGGAAGTTTCTATCCTTCAAAAGCTTCAGAGCCTCCAATCCAAGAATATCAGAAACAGTAACCTTTTCATCTTTGGATGTTTTCGGAGGCGTTTTAGGCAAGGTAAAACTAAACACACCTAACAAAGCTGATGCGCCAGCAACCATTAAAAATGTGTTTTTTAGAAGACCTTCTTGAACTCCTACCTCACTGTCCCAACCAAAAAAACTTATGGCCAATCCGGCCACAATCCAACCTATGGTTCCAAATACACGCACGAAAGCAAATTCTTTGGAAGGATCCTTCATTTGGTTAAACGCTACAGAGTTCACCAATGCCAAAGTCGGCATATACGCTATCATATATCCATATACATAGGGAATAAAAACAGAAATATCTGAAGCATTGGCCAATTGGTACATTATAAATGCCCCAATCAAATGTAATATTCCCAACACTTTCTCCGCATTAAAATAGCGGTCACATATCAATCCGATAATGAACGGAGCTATTATGGCCCCCCAGGATTGACTTGAATAGGCACTTGCAATTTCCACACCGCTTGCATCTAAGGTATTTGGCAAATAAATACCCATTGTTACAAACCATCCTCCCCAAATGAAAAACTCAAGGAACATCATAAAGGACAGCTGAAATTTTGCTATTGAATTCATATAAATAGTACGTTAGTTTGTTTATCTTTTGTAGAATATATAATCTAAAGGGATAGGTTCAATCTTTGAAGCCTTTAGGTCGGCCAAGATTTGACCACGATGGTGCGTTGCATGGTTGATGATGTGAAATAGAATATCCTTTATATCATTGGCGTAGGCTCTACCCTCACTGCTTATGTAATCAATTCGCTTATTGAAATCGTCGGTGTTGGTTATGATCTCAAACGAGGTACGTTGGTTTTCATAATGGATATCATTCCATTGTTTGGGTTTGTGCTTTTCCCATACTTCAAACTTGGATGGAGTTTCCAAAATCCTATGATTCCAAATATGGTGGGCGTTCAAAATATGATTGAACAATACAACACTCTTTTTGGGCAATTTGTCAATCTGTTCAAATTGCTCTATCAGTTGCTTGTTGCAATAGAAGTTATAATCAAAAAGTTGCTGTAAAAATCCCTTCATAGTATTTTGGAATGTTTCACATGGATTATTCCATCACTTTTAAAAGTAATTCTTTAGTAGCTAGAATACCTTCCTCTTCCCCAAGATTGTCTCCTTCATACTCAACACCAACATATCCTTTGTATTCCGCTTCATTTACAATCTTCATCATTCTAGTGTAATCTGTATTGGTTTCATTTCCTTCTTCATTAAAGTCATGGGATTTGGCGCTTACAGCCTTGGCGTAAGGCATTAATTCCTGGATTCCTTGGTACCTATCATATTCTTCTATGCATGCAGAGGAGAAATAAGAACCATCTTCACGTTTCACACAGAAGTTACCAAAGTCAGGCAAGGTTCCACAATTGGGCAGGTCTACTTGTTTGATTACATCCACCAACATCTGTGCATGAGAAGAAAAGCCTCCATGATTTTCTACTATAACATTAATATTTTTGGTTGCAGCATATTCGGATAACTGGGTAAGTCCGTCTACTGAAGCAGCGGTCCACTCCTCAGCCACCTTGCTCCCCATCAAATTCACCCTAACCGAATGACACGCTAATTCTGCCGCTGCATCCACCCATTTAAAATGATTTTCCACGGCCGCTTTTCTCTCATTCTCATCTGCCGCCGAAAGATCTCCTTCGTGGTCAATCATAATAATCAGATTCTTCAATCCATGCTTTTCACTTTCCTCCTTGGATCTTTGCACAAAATGCTCCATGGCTTCTTTTGAAAAGCCTTTAGTATTGGGTTCGTTTTCGTAGAGCTGATTTACATATTCCAGACCTTCAAATCCCCATTCTTTTGCCTTTGCTGCGAACAAATAAGGGTCCATGCCTTCCTCTTTTATCATCCTATGAATGGACCATTGGGCCAAAGACAATTTTAACATAGGTGCGGTTTTAACCTCTTCTTTTGTTTCTACTACTTCTTTTTCCTTCTCTTTTTCCTTGGGTTTGCAGGAATATACTCCAAAAATAAATACCACGATTCCCACTTGAAGGATACTTCGAACAAATTTTTTTGTCATCATTTAGTTAGATTATTGAATCTTTAAAGGAATAGAAAAACTACAACGTTATAGTATCATATTCTCAATAAACATAGGGTTTAAATGTAGAAAATTAATTTAATAATTAATACATTTATAAAATAAACAATTCGGAATACATGAGTAAGTTTTATTACAATGAAGAACAGGAATCTTATGACGCTATTGTCGTAGGAACTGGGATTAGCGGAGGCTGGGCAGCAAAAGAACTCTGTGAAAATGGTCTTAAGACCTTAGTATTGGAACGAGGAAGAATGGTAAAGCACAGGGAAGACTATCCTACTGCAAATATGGACCCTTGGGATTTTCCAAATGCTGGACAACCTACTCTTGAGGATATAGCCAAGCAGGAAAAACAAGCTAGAACAGGATACACGGTCAGAAAAGATTCCCAACATTGGTTTGTAAACGACTTGGAACATCCATATAATGAAGTAAAACGCTTCGATTGGATGCGAGGATATCATGTAGGTGGACGTTCCATTATGTGGGGTCGCCATAGTTATCGTTGGAGCGAAATGGATTTTGCGGCAAATGCCAAGGAAGGTGTCGCAGTAGATTGGCCTGTACGCTATAAAGATATTGCTCCCTGGTATGATAAGGTGGAATCTTACATTGGTGTATCTGGCGAGTCATTGGGACTTCAGCAACTTCCTGATGGCAAATTTGAGCCCATGATGGAACTCAATTGTGTAGAAGATTTTGTTCGCGGAAAAGTTGCTGAGCATTTTGATGGTCGCGTGATCACCGCAGGACGGGTTGCCCATATAAATAGTGACAAACGTTTTGAAGGGGATGGAAGGGTTCGATGTCAATATAGAAACCGTTGTGTAAGAGGATGTCCTTTTGGAGCATATTTTAGTAGTGTCTCTTCCACTCTGCCAGCTGCGGAAAGAACGGGTAATATGACTTTAAGACCTGATTCTATAGTGCATGAAGTTATTTATGACCCTAATACCAAAAAAGCTACAGGAGTTAAGGTAATCGATAGACTTACTAAAGAAGAATTCGAATTTAATGCCAAGGTAATTTTCCTGTGCGCTTCAGCGGTGGCCTCCACCTCAATATTGATGCAATCCAAATCTGATCGTTTTCCTGATGGTTTAGGCAACGATAGTGGCGAATTGGGTCATAATATGATGGACCACCATTTTAAAGCTGGAGCCCGAGGTAAAGTGGAAGGTTTTGATGATAAATACTATAAGGGCCGAAAGCCAAATGGTATTTATATTCCACGATTTAGAAATCTAGGTGGTGCCAGTGATATGGAAAACTTTACCAGAGGTTATGGATATCAAGGTGGTGCTTCACGAGACAATTATGAGGAATTAGTAGCCGAAGCTTCTTTTGGAAAAGAACTAAAAGAGGGCATCCTGAAGCCAGGAGGTTGGACCATGAATATGCTTGGTTTCGGAGAGATTCTTCCCTACCATGAGAATAAAATGACTCTTGATTATGACAAAAAGGACCAGTGGGGACTACCAACGGTCACTTTTGACGCAGAAATCAAGGAAAATGAGCTTGAAATGCGAAAAGACATGCAGGAACAAGCTGCTGCCATGTTGGAGAAATCAGGAGCTAGGGATATAGAGACCTATGATGAAACCTATGCCTTAGGTCTTGGTATTCATGAAATGGGCACAGCGCGTATGGGCCGAAATCCAAAGACCTCGGTTGTCAATGCTTTTAACCAAGTGCACGCCTGTAAAAATGTATATGTTACCGATGGGGCATTTATGACTTCAGCCAGCTGTGTCAATCCGTCTCTAACCTATATGGCATTTACGGCAAGGGCTGCTAGTCATGCTGCCCAAGAACTTAAAAAAGGAAATATCTAATGGAAAGAAGAACAGCACTCAAAAATATGGGGATGGCCTTCGGGTATACCGTAGCAGCCCCAACTTTACTTGGATTGGTCCAAAGTTGTAGTTCTAAAAAAGTTTTAGACTGGACTCCGGATTTTTTAACCAAGGATGAAGGTGTCGCCATTCATACGCTTGTCGATATCATTCTTCCGAAAACGGATACTCCTTCTGCGACCGAGGTGAATGTCCATGTTTTTGTGGACCAATTTGCCCATACGGCTTTACCTCAAGAAAACAAGGACTTCCTAAAAATGGGAATGGAAAAGTTTTTCGGCAAAATTCTCGCCGATACGCAGAAAGAAAGTTTAGCTGAATTAAATGAGCAGGATTTTGTGCCAGCTTTGAGTACTTATTTAAAAAAGCGCACCAAAGATGTAGAAAAGGCTCATGATAAAGCCGTAGGAGAGTATTTCATGGCTGTTGAACAAAACGGTAGTGCCGTCCTGGACGAGGAGATTGCTCGTTTTATGTTTGCCAATTCGCTTAGAGACATATCGATTTGGGCATATAAAAACTCTGAGTTTGTTGGTGAAGAAGTTTTGGCATATTTACCTATTCCAGGCCAATATGTTCCATGTGACACAACAGAAGCGCTAACTGAGGGTAAGGCGTGGTCTTTATCCTAGAGAAGATTATACTTCTAATTTAAAAAGTCCTTCAATTGAAGGACTTTTTTGTTTTGAATACAAAAACACCCCGGAAGTTCGTTTCTTGGGGAAACTTTCCGGGGTGATTTAATCAATAAACACTATCACATGCTGATGGTAAGCTCAGCATAAACTATGACCCACACATCAAGCAGTCATCGTCTGCTTGGCCTTCTTTGGCTCGTGCGATCATTTCCTTCATTTCGTCGGGGGTCATCGGTTGAATATCCACTTCTTGCTGCCCCACAGGTGTAGTTTGCACCTGTATGGATTCCGCTCCTTTTGGAGCGGCCGCTGTAACTTCGGCCTCTGCAGCTACACTTACAGGAACCTCTTTCTTCTTTGTATTATCCAACGTAAACTTAATGGCGTCCACAGCAGCCTTGGTCCTCAAATAATACATTCCTGTTTTCAAACCGCTTTTCCAGGCATAGAAATGCATCGAAGTCAGCTTAGCGTAGTTAGCATTCTCCATGAACAGATTCAACGATTGGCTTTGATCAATGAAATATCCTCGCTGACGACTCATATCAATGATATCCTTCATACTAAGCTCCCAAACTGTTTGATAAAGCTCTTTGATATCATCTGGAATAACATCAATATGTTGAATAGATCCATTGGCCCGCATCAATTCTTGCTTCAGATTTTCGTTCCAAAGACCAAGTTTCACCAAATCTTCCAAGAGGTGCTTGTTTACCACAATAAACTCCCCAGAAAGTACTCTACGAGTGTAAATGTTGGAAGTATAGGGTTCAAAACATTCGTTGTTCCCCAGAATCTGAGATGTAGAAGCGGTAGGCATTGGTGCTACCAGTAGCGAATTTCTAACTCCGTTCTTTAACACATCTTTTCTGAGTTTGGCCCAGTCCCATCTGCCTGAAAGTTCCTCATCTTTAATACCCCAAAGATTATGCTGGAACTCTCCTTTGGACATTGGTGAACCTTCATAACTTGAATAAGCTCCCTCTTCTTTTGCAGCTTCCATGGAAGCGGTCACAGCAGCAAAGTATAAGGTTTCAAAAATATCTTGATTCAATTGTTTTGCCTCATCGCTTGTAAAGGGCAATCGAAGCATAATGAAAGCGTCTGCTAGACCCTGAACTCCAAGACCAATAGGTCTATGTCTCATATTGGAGTTTTCTGCTTCCTTGACCGGATAGTAGTTACGATCAATTACCCTATTTAGGTTTTTGGTCACCCGCTTCGTCACCTTGAACAATTCTTTGTGATCAAACTGACCGTTCTTTACGAACATCGGTAAGGCAATAGAAGCAAGATTGCAGACCGCTACTTCGTCTGGAGAGGTGTATTCCAAAATCTCGGTGCATAGGTTGGATGAACGAATGGTTCCCAGATTTTGTTGATTGCTTTTTCTATTGGCCGCATCCTTATACAACATATAGGGTGTTCCAGTCTCTATTTGGGATTCCAGAATTTTTTCCCATAATTCACGGGCTTTGATAGTCTTTCTTCCCTTCCCTTTAGCTTCGTATTTGGTATAAAGCGTTTCAAATTCCTCACTATGTGTATTGAATAAATCTGGGCACTCATTTGGGCACATTAGCGTCCACTCAGCATCGGCCTCAACACGTTTCATGAATAAGTCTGGTATCCACATGGCATAGAAAAGATCTCTTGCTCGCATTTCCTCTTTTCCATGATTTTTCTTTAGATCCAAAAAGTCAAAGATATCCGCATGCCATGGTTCAACATAAATGGCAAAGCTTCCCTTTCTTTTACCACCACCTTGATCTACATAACGTGCGGTGTCGTTAAAAACGCGGAGCATGGGAACGATTCCATTTGAAGTACCGTTTGTACCTGCGATGTAAGAGCCTGTAGCTCGAATGTTATGGATAGATAAACCTATTCCTCCTGCAGATTGCGAAATCTTTGCAGTTTGCTTTAACGTATCGTAGATGCCATCAATGCTATCATCTTTCATTGTCAAAAGAAAGCAAGAAGACATTTGAGGTTTTGGTGTACCTGAATTGAACAAGGTAGGTGTTGCATGTGTAAAGTACTTCTTGGACATTAACTCATAGGTCTCAATAGCAGCATCCAAATCGTTCAAATGGATTCCAACAGCAACCCGCATAAGCATATGTTGGGGACGCTCCGCAATCTTACCATTCAATTTCAACAAGTAGGATCGTTCCAATGTTTTAAAACCGAAATAATCGTAGCCAAAGTCTCGGTTATAAATAATGGTGGAATCCAGAACTTCTGCATTCTCAGAGATCACTTGATATACCTCATCGGACAACAAGGGTGCCTTTTTTCCAGTGCGTGGATTTATGTACTCATACAAATCCTTCATAGTTTCGGAGAAGGACTTTTTCGTATTCTTATGTAGGTTGGAAACGGAGATTCGAGCCGCCAACTTTGCATAATCAGGATGCGTGGTAGTCATGGTTGCTGCAATCTCAGCCGCCAAATTATCCAGTTCAGACGTGGTTACACCATCGTACAATCCTTCAATAACCCTCATGGCCACTTTCACAGGATCCACAAGGTCATTAAGACCATAACAAAGTTTTCTAACTCGGGCCGTGATCTTGTCGAACATCATCGGCTCTTTTCTTCCATCTCTTTTTACTACATACATGCGCTACGATTGTTTAGGTGATACTTTATAGTTTTACCAAAGAACACTAAGTGTTAAAAATTTAACACTTGAGGTTAAGATCATAAAAACCCTCGATGGGCAATCGAGGGTCATCTCGGTAGGTTATTCAAAAATCAGCATCAAAGCTTATCTTCTGTGAATCGGCGTCTTTCTCTTTGTTGAGAACACCCGCTTTTTGATATTCTGAAACTCGTTTTTCAAAGAAATTGGTTTTTCCTTGAAGCGAAATCATATCCATAAAATCAAATGGATTGGTGGCGTTGTACACTTTTTCGCATTGTAATTCCACTAAAAGCCTATCTGTTACAAACTCCAAATATTGTGTCATTAGTTTCGCATTCATTCCAATTAGGCTAACGGGAAGCGACTCCGTAATAAACTCTCTTTCTATGTTAAGAGCATCCACAATAATTTCTGTGATTCGTTCTTTAGGGACTTTATTTACCAAATGGTTATTATGCAGGTGCACAGCATAATCGCAATGCATTCCTTCGTCTCTTGAAATCAACTCGTTGGAGAACGTCAGTCCAGGCATTAGACCTCTTTTCTTCAACCAAAAGATGGAACAGAAAGCTCCGGAAAAGAAAATACCCTCGACCGCTGCAAAAGCGATAAGCCGTTCAGCAAAACTTGGAGAGTCAATCCATTTAAGGGCCCAATCCGCTTTCTTTTTTATAGCAGGGAAATTTTCAATGGCCTTGAACAGAATGTTTTTTTCCTTCTCATCTTTTACATAGGTATCAATGAGCAATGAGTAGGTTTCAGAATGGATGTTCTCCATCATTATCTGAAAGCCATAGAAAAATTTGGCTTCAGAATACTGTACTTCGTTTACAAAGTTTTCAGCGAGGTTTTCATTGACAATACCATCAGATGCAGCGAAGAATGCCAAAATATGTTTAACAAAGTACTGTTCATCATCATTCAACTTGTTGTTCCAATCTGTCAAATCTTGGTGCAAGTCAATCTCTTCAGCAGTCCAAAAGCAAGCTTCACATTTTTTGTACCAATCCCATAAATCATGGTGTTGAATTGGAAAAATAACAAATCGGTCTTCATTTTCTTGCAAAATAGGTTCTATTGCTGCTGACATAATTTTGATTAAGAATTAGTAATACTGGATGAAATCTGCCCACGAACTGGGCTAACAAAGATTTAAAAATGTAATTAGATTCTAAAGTTTGTTTGATGAATTAGAACCCAAAGTTTTTAACACAACTTGTTGAAATCTAGGTTCGCACGTGATATTTGTTGGTCTGATGAAAGTCGGAAAGTGTATATGTTTTTTTTGGAAAGCTTGAACAAGAAAAAAGACCAAAGAGTAAATGTAGGTATACTTCTTTGGCCTTACTTACTTATGAAAATTGCGTAAAGTGCTTTTTTACGTTTCCATTACCAAATTGTACGGCCTTTCTCAATCCATCAAGCCTTCTCTTCAAAGTTCTTAGGTAGTTCCCCCAAAACCTAAAACCTAAATCAAAAGTTGAAAAAATCAAGAATTTATTTTTTAGCAGTTCCACTCATGAGGTTGGTTGCTCTGGCCGTACGTTTTCTGGTAATGTCAATGAACTTGTATAAAGTGCAGTTACTCTTTAACCGCCAATTCTTTCCATTCTGGTTCTATCTTTAACTCTTGTTGCTCAGTAATTGATGCTACAATCAGGACTACAACTAAAATTAAAAAGAGAATAAAACATTTTCTCATAGTCTGTTTGGTGAGGTTAGTGAATGCAAATTAAGAATACAAGCTAAAGCAGAGGATGTTGTATGTATGGACGACACGGTTTATTGTATAAATGGCTTCGTTTTTGGGCAAGCAAACCAAAAATGAAAACAAACCGCCTCTAAATTGAAGGAAAAGCCCTATAAAGCCTTGTTATGACCCTTTTTATTCCATTTATAAGCATAATAGGTCCAATAGCACATAATTTTAAGATGGTTGAACAGAATATTATACATTTGATTATACGTAATAACCCCGACACATGTTAGAAGCAGTTATCGTAGACGATGAAGTCAAAGCACTCCAAAGTTTGAGCTGGGAATTGACCAATTTGAGCGATGAAGTGGATATAATCGCTTCTTTTACAGATGCCCACGAAGCCTTGAATTATTTGGAGCACAATACCCCAGACTGTTTGTTCCTGGATATTGAAATGCCCGCTATGGACGGGTTTCAGTTTATCAAGACCCTCAAAAACAAGAACTTTCCAGTGGTAATCACCACGGCCTACAATCAATATGCGCTTCAAGCCCTAAAAAATGAGGCGATTGATTATTTATTGAAGCCTATAGATTCAGATGATTTGAAAGTGACCATTTCCAAAATAAAAAAATTCAATGCCCGAAATTATACGGCGGAAAAACTGGAGAAAATCCTTTTAAATTTTAACTCGGAATCCCCAAGCAAAAAAATAACCATCAACACTGATGGGAAATTGGTATTTTTACATAGTGATGATATTCTTTATGCTGAATCTGATGGTAATTACAGTACCATTTATTTAAGTGACGGGCAAAAGATATTGTTGACTAAGAAACTAAAAGAGGTGAATAGTCTTTTACCTGACCACAGTTTCTTTAGGATACATAATTCATACATAATCAACCTCAACAAGATAAAGGAATTTCTAAAAACGGATGGGTATGTCGTATTGGAATCCAATCACAAAATACCGGTCTCAAGGCAGAAGAAATCCGATTTTTTGGATTTGCTGTAAAAGCAAGAAAAAACTATTTTTTATTTGTTGACCTATACCAAATCAATTGGGCAAACTTTAAAAGTCCTATTTCTATTCCAAATCTTCATTGGGTCCCTTTTCCACGCCCAATCCCAAACCATACCTCAAGAATTCAAGGAAAAAGTTGAAGTTGTTATACGGGAAAAATCCAAAACCTATTTAAAACTAAACTCGGAGTTTAACTCTGTTCGTGGAGACACCACATTTATGAGATATCTCGCCGAACGTTGTCGTGCAGAGAAATATATGGAGGGGATAACCTATGCGCTAAACCAATTGGGCGCTAGATATAGGAATACCTCACAGTTCAAAAAAGCGGTTGACCTACACCAAGAAGCTCTGGACATAGCCCAAGAAATAAACAACACGGAGTTTAAAGTACTCAGTCTAAATATGCTAGGGGTAGTCTATCGTAGAACGGATGCCATAAAAAGTGGTTTAGATTATCATCAACAGGCACTTGCTTTGGCGGAAGCTGTACAAAATCCTTCCCATCATATAAAAAGACACATCAATATTTCTTTGAACTCTATTGGGCACTTATATAAAAGTTTAGACCAGTATGATTTGGCTTTGACGCAGTTTAAAAGAGCACTAAAGCTTGAGGGGGAACTAGGTAATAAACTGGGTCTGGCAATAAATCACCAGAATATTGGGGATTGTCTGGAACTCAAAGGGGATTTGGAGGGTGCTCTAGAAAACTATAGAAAATCTTTGGCGTACAATGAAGATATTGATTCGGATTACGGACGCACCATTTGTAAAAATAGTTTGGCCCAAATCTATTTAAAGCAAAATATGCCTCATGCTGCATTGGTGCTTTTGGAACCGCTGCATGAAAGCTCTAAGACTATTGGAGATTATTTTATTACCTCTGCTGTTTTTATCAATACAGGATGGGCCCATACGGAGTTAGGTAACTATCAAAAAGGAGAAAACTTCATCAATGAAGGAATTTCCATGGCCCAAAACCACAATATGCCAAGCAACGTACTCTATGGATATAAAAAACTTTCAGACCTATATTTAGACAGGGACAATTACAAAAAGGCATTAGAATATTATAGGAAGGCAGATGAGTATGATACAGAAATCACCAATGCTACCAATCTTAGGTACATGACCGATATTATTGTCCGCTACGAAGCGGAGAAGAAGACCAACCAAATTTCTGTTCTTGCCAAGGAAAACGAGATCGTACGCCTTCGCTTGCGAAAAAACCAGACAACTCTACTGGTCAGTTCGCTTATTGTGGGGCTGATTTCTTCCATACTCTATATTTTATATAGGCAGTACCAAAGTAAAAATGAAAAACGTGTTTTGAGCTTGGAGCAAAACATACTCCGCAGTCAAATGAACCCTCATTTTTTGTTCAACTCCTTAAACTCCATCAAGCTATATATCATCAACAATGAGCAAAAAAATGCGGTTCATTACTTAAATAAGTTTTCAAAATTGGTGCGCAAGATATTGGAAGCTTCTTCAGTGAAGGAAACTCCACTGTCCGAAGAACTGGAGACTGTTGAACTTTACATGAACATAGAGAACATACGGTTCTCCAACGAAATTGATTTCAACATTAGAATCGAAGAGGGCATCTATCCGGAAAGCATTAAAATACCTTCCCTTACCCTACAACCCTTTTTGGAAAATTCCCTTTGGCATGGTCTTTCCCCCAAAGAGGGTGACAAAAAGATTGACCTTAACATTAAAAAGAAAGGTGAGCACCACATCAATATCGAAATTATAGATAACGGTATAGGACGTACTGCAGCTGAAACTAATAAGGAAAACAGAGTACTAAAAAGGAAATCCGTAGGAATACGGATTACCAAGGAACGCCTGGCCAATTTTGCCAAAGACTATCAGAACAAATTTGATGTTCACATCGTCGACCTTTTTGATGATGGAGGTCATCCTAAAGGCACAAAAGTCATTCTGGAAATTCCTACAGTTTAGTCCTTTCTTGTGCTACAAGCTCGAGTTCTCGATACCATTTCTCACCGAACTTTCGAACCAGTGCCTCCTTCACAAACTTATAAATTGGAACTTTTAATTCATCACCCAGGCTACACGCTGGGTCACATATCTTCCATTTATGGTAATTCACTGCGGTGAACTCACTGTACTCTCTTGTTCTAATGGGATACAAATGACATGAAATAGGCTTTTTCCATGCTGTTGCTCCTGCATTGTAGGCCTCCTCCAGTCCGCATTTCGCAATCCCCTGATTGGAAAAAACCACATAGGCACATTCATTTTTGTTAACTAATGGGGTCTCCCATTCTCCATCTTCACCCTTTACAAAAGTTCCTTCTTGCGCAATAGCATCAACTCCTTCGGGTCTTAGATACGGTTTTACGTCTTCAAAAATATCCAGCAAAATCTGCGTCTCTTCATCTTCCAAAGGGGCGCCATATTCACCATCCACGCAACAGCCTCCCTTACAGGCATTCAGGTTGCAAACAAAATCGTTGTCCATTATCTCTTCCGAGACTATGGTATTGCCAATTTGAAACATGATGAATCACGAATTTTTCCCAAAAATAGTCCAAACCAAAAAAATCATGTTTTCTACACTGAATTATAACGTCCAAACCTGCTTTTTACTCGTAAATTTGCCGGATTATTTTTTTGAACATGAATTTTGACATCAAACAAATTGTCACTGCAACCATGGTTTTGTTTGCGGTAATTGATATCCTTGGTAGTGTGCCCATTATTATTTCACTGAGAAAGAAAGTGGGACATATTCAATCCGGAAAAGCGTCTATTGTCGCCGCCTGTATTATGGTGGCCTTCCTTTTTGTTGGAGAGAGTATTTTGGGCCTTATTGGTATTGATGTTAATTCTTTTGCAGTTGCTGGGGCCTTTGTGATTTTCTTCTTGGCATTGGAAATGATTTTAGGCATAACGCTTTATAGGGACGATGAGCCTGAAAGTGCATCGGTTGTACCTATAGCTTTCCCCATCATTGCCGGTGCAGGCACCCTTACCTCCATCCTTTCTTTACGAGCTGAATATGCCGTGGAAAACATTGCTTTGGCCATAATTCTAAACATTATCTTTGTATATATTGTTTTAAAGTCCAGCTCAAAAATTGAACGTCTTTTGGGAAAAAACGGACTCAACATCATTAGAAAAGTATTCGGGGTTATTTTGTTGGCCATTGCCGTGAAGTTGTTTGCTACAAACATTAACCTTTTATTACAATAGTAAATCATTCAAAATGAACAAAGTACTGACTGTCTTTTTGCTTCTTATAGCAGTAGCACTTATTTCTTATAATGTTACTTTGGTAGATTTTTCCAATCCCTTTCAAGGAGACAGCATAATTGCCTTAATAGGCATCTTGGCACCCTTATGCGCCATTATCTTACTGCTGATATTCATCACTTCAAAAAAAATAGACAAGAAAGTCAAGGAAGATTAATTCTTAGGATTTAAAACTCCTATTTCTTCCGTATAAAGGGATTCTGTATCCAATTCTTTTACCTTTTGAAGCATTTTGTCATGTTCGCCCTTAATCTGCGCAGCCACATTTGGGGAAAAAATCTGTTCCGCGATATTGGCCTTTAGGTAGTCCTTAATTTTTTCCTCTTGCGCATAAAAATCAAGTTTGATTTTTCTATTGAGCACAAATTCAATGAACTCCTCAAATAGGATATCATCTACTCGGAACTCATCCAAAAACTGGTTTCTGGTATACCCTTCATACTGTTTTCTATCCTTCTCAAGATGCTCAAACACAAATCGTGAAAAGAACTCATAGGTATCGTCCATACTTTCAATGGCTTCTTCCTCATTGCTGCCTATTGGCACAAATACATCTGGAATAATTCCTCCCCCTCCATACACTATTTTCCCTTTTGGTGTTCTAAACTTTAAGGAATCCGCTACTTTAATACTGTCCACGGAGATTAGCTCTCCACTGGTGTAACGATCTATAAATTTTTGATAGTAGTCTTTGTTCCCATTCTTATAGGATTTTTGAATAGACCGACCGGTTGGAGTATAATAGCGAGAAACTGTCAACCGGACCGCGGAACCATCTCCTAAATCCATCTCTCTTTGGACCAATCCTTTTCCAAAAGAACGTCTTCCCACTATAGTACCAACATCATTATCTTGAAGGGCACCCGCTATGATTTCACTTGCTGAAGCGGAGCGTTCATTAATCAATACATATACAGGTTTGTCCTCAAAATCTCCTTTTTTGGTGGCATAGGCTTTTTTGACTCTTCCTTTTTTATTCTTTGTGAAAAGGATAAGCTTGTCATCCACTAAAAACTCATCTGCTAGTTTTTCAGCAATCCCCAAATAGCCCCCAGGATTATCCCTAAGGTCCAAAACCAATTTTTGCGCACCTCGCAATTTTAATTTTCTAAGGGCATCTTTAAATTCGTCAAAGGTAGATTCTGCAAATCGGTTGATTTGGATGTAACCCATATCCCGGGTAAGCATATAATAGGCTTCTACGCTTTTAATGGGAACACGATCTCGTGTCACGGTAACATCCATGGATTTATCTTCGGACTTCCGATATACTTTTAAATCAACTTTGGTCCCCGCTTTTCCTTTTAATCTTGACACGATTTCGTTATTGGGAATGCGCTTACCATAAAGGGTATCTTTATTTGCGATAAGAATTCGGTCCCCTGGTTTTATACCACTGATATGACTTGGACCATTTTTTATTGTCCGTATTACCGTAATGGTGTCTCGATACATATAAAAACTGATACCGATTCCCACGAAATCTCCTTTCATATTCTCAGAGACTTCCTGCATCTCACTTCTTGGAATGTATACCGAGTGTGGGTCTAACTTACCCAAAATGTTATTGACCGTTACATCAACAATACTATCAGTATCAATTTCATCAACATATTCATAGTCGATATAATCAATAAGACGGTTGAGTTTATCCTTTTTTGAATTGGTGGAGAAGAGCTTCTCCGGAGTATCATCAAAATGAAGTTTTCCTCCTATAAAAATACCAATGGCCACTGCTAATGCCAGTAAGGTTGGCCAGATATAATTGAATTTTTTTTCCATGAACTAATTTCAGTACTGGTTGTCAAACCATTTCTTCTACAAGCGGTATGTGATCGATAACCACCCCTGCTTTTTGCAAAAACTGCAAACCTGAATCATCTTTATATGCCATGCTATAAACAACACGTTTTATGCCAGACTGATGTATTAACTTACTACATTCGCGACATGGCGAAAGGGTAATATACAAGGTTGCCCCCTCACATGACTGTGTAGACCCAGCCACCTTAAGAATGGCATTGGCCTCAGCATGCAAAACGTACCATTTGGTATATCCTTCTTCGTCCTCGCAACAGTTTTCAAATCCAGTAGGTGTTCCATTATATCCATCCGAAATAATCATACGATCTTTGACTATTATCGCCCCAACCTGTTTTCTTTTACAATGTGAAAGTTTGGCCCATTCCCTGGCCATACGCAAATAGGCCTTATCGTATTTTAGTTGTTTACTTTCTTTCATATAGTAAAAAGACTACCTATTAATTAAAGATACCTGCTTTGCCAAACGCTTACAACCTTATTCGGTGAAATTTAACAATCTCCTTATTTGGGGAACGTTGCAATTAACAAGGGTATTGTAATCAGCATGATTAAAATGGAGAGAATTGTGATAAAATGCTTTTGTTTTAGGTTCAAAAAGTTCTGTGTAAGGTAGGCAACTCCTAAAACCACTAATATAATAGATACCTGAGAAAACTCAATCCCAGTAGCAAATCCCAAAAGAGGGGTTACCTTATTCTCCTCCTCTGCCATCAATAGTTTAAAGTAGTTGGAAAAACCAAATCCATGTATCAAGCCAAAAAATGCCGTGGCTAAACTGTGTAGATACATTCCAATATCTACAGCATCCTTAAAGACGTAAATCAAATTGAATAGGGCCGTTAGAAATATAGTCACGGGAATTAAAAACTCAATAAGTCCCACATCCACCGTTAAAACATCAAAAGCTGATAGTGCCAGAGATGTACAATGTGCAACGGTAAAAATGGTCGCTAAAAGCACAACTTTCTTCCAATGTTTAAAAGTGAAGGGAGTAGCCAGGGCAGCTAAAAACAAAATATGGTCATAAGCTTCATCATCCATTACGTGCTCAAAACCAAGTTTGACGTAAAACCAAAATTCTTGCATAATTAAAGATTGGGGTTATTATTGTTATCAAAAGATAAAATCCTTTAATTGGCCTAAGTTAAGAAATCCCTCTTTCCTTTTGAATAGTTTCGTAGGCCTTTTGCACTTCTTTAAATTTTTCCTCAGCTCCCCTCTTAATTGCCTCATCTTGTGTAACTACTCTATCTGGATGATATTTTTTGGCCATTTTTCGATAGGCTTTCTTTACCTCATCATCAGAAGCACTCTTTTCTATCTCTAAAATCTTATAGGAGTTGTCCGCGGATTTAATAAACATCGCCATAATACTTTCAAAATCATGTGCCCCTAATCGTAAATATCCTGCAATCTCCCTGAGCTTACTTACCTCAGCTTTGCTGATTTGGCCGTCAGCTTGCGCAATCCCAAAAAGAAAGTGAAGTAATTGCAGACGAACTTCATATCGAGTTCTTTGTGCCAGATAGCTGCAAATACGGTGTGCCGAAATTTCTCTTTTCTTGATAACCTCATTGAATGTTCTAAAAATGGCATTAGCTTTTTCCTTGCCATAGGTGCTCAAAAAATACTGGCGAACGTAATCCAGCTCTTTTTGGCTTACCTGTCCATCTGCTTTTATAATAATTGAGCAAAGAGAAAGTAGATTCAGCTCAAAATCCGCAGGAGAAACATTAGGTTGAGTATATTCTCTAAAAATGGTTCTTGCATCACGAGACCCTCCTCCATTCAAATTGTCCAAAAAGCTTCCTACCAAAAAACCAAGAATGGCCCCCGGAAACCGAAGTACAAAATACCCTACAAAGGCGGCAACCCATTTTATCATTCCGTCTAGAATAAGGCGCAAAGATAGTTTTTTGACCTATAAGATTTCTTTACACCATGTTAAGGGTCATGAAAAAAACCGACAAAACCCCTATCTTTGAAGTCCTTAAAAAATAAGACTATGTATCCCGAAGAATTAGTAAAACCGATGAGAGCGGATTTAGCTACCGCAGGATTCCAGGAATTATATACCAGTGAGGCTGTAGAAGAGGCCTTGAAAAAAGAAGGGACTACTTTGGTGGTAGTAAATTCAGTATGCGGTTGTGCTGCTGCAAATGCAAGACCTGGTGCTAAATTGAGTCTTCAAAATGCGAAGACTCCCAACAATTTGGTAACCGTTTTTGCAGGTGTTGATACCGAAGCGGTTGACACAGCGAGAAACCTTATGGTTCCCTTTCCACCATCTTCCCCTAGTATGGCTTTGTTTAAAGATGGGGAATTGGTACACATGATCGAGAGACATCATATTGAAGGTAGACCTGCGGAAATGATTGCTGAGAATTTGATGCAAGCGTATAACGAATTCTGCTAATAGGTTAAAAAAAATGAATGTATAAACCACCTCAACAGGTGGTTTTTTTATTTTTACATCTAACCTTATCCAAAAGTGAAAAAACTACTTTCCTATCCCCTGACGGTTTTCTTTTTTATTTTTTTTGGGCTCACTTTGGTCATATTTCATCCTATACAATGGTTTTGCTTAAAGGTATTTGGCTATGACATGCACAAGCGAAGCGTTTCCATCTTAAATTGGTTTCTGATGAGGTGTACCAATATCCTGGGCACTCATTACAAATTTGAAAGCACACACGATATTCCAAAAAATGTCCCGCTGATTATTGTTTCCAATCACCAAAGCATGTATGATATCCCACCTATTATATGGCACATGCGAGACTATCACCCCAAGTTTGTAAGTAAGATTGAATTGGGAAAAGGTATTCCAAGTGTATCGTTCAATTTAAGGCATGGAGGCTCCGTTCTCATTAATAGAAAAGACCCAAAGCAATCGATAGAACAACTTGAAAAACTGGGGAAATACATAGAGAAGCATCAACGAAGTGCGGTTATTTTTCCTGAAGGTACCCGTAGCCGGGATGGAAAACCAAAAAAATTCCATACTACTGGCCTAAAAGTACTTTTGACCCATGCCCCTTCTGCTTGGATAGTACCTATAAGCATAAATAACTCATGGAAGCTTCTTCGATATGGAAAATTCCCAATGGGACTAGGCAGTTATCTCAAATTCAAGGTACATCCACCCATTCAAAACATAGGCGATTCTGAATTACTTATAAAGCAAACCGAAACCCTTATAACCCAAGGAATACAAATATCAGATGAATCATAGCGAACTCATAAACGAAACTGTGGCATTTGTAAAAGAGACTTTGGAAGGAGCTGAAGGAGGCCATGATTGGTTTCATATTGAAAGGGTTTTTAAAATTGCAAAGAAAATAGCCAAAGAAGAAAATGCTGATACCTTAACCATTCAGTTGGCAGCTTTATTGCACGATATTGCCGACCCAAAATTTTATGATGGGGATGAAGAAATCGGGCCAAAAATGGCTACTGATTTTCTGAAATCCCAAAAGGTTGCTGAGGAAACTGTTGAACATGTTTCCAATATAATACGATACATGTCTTTTAAAAATAGTTTGGACCTAACCAAGGTACCTTTTTCATCCAAAGAACTTCAGGTCGTACAAGATGCAGATAGATTGGATGCCATAGGAGCAATCGGCATTGCCAGAACCTTTAATTATGGTGGATTTAAAAATAGGGCCCTCTATGACCCTGAGATTAAGCCCAATCTCAATATGACCAAGGAAGAATACAAGAAGTCCACAGCACCAACGATAAATCATTTTTACGAAAAGTTACTGTTGCTTAAAGATCAAATGAACACTTCTGGTGGAAAGAAAATTGCCGAGGAAAGACATCAGTTTATGCTTGATTTTCTGGACCAGTTCTACAAAGAATGGAATCCGTAAACCATTCCAGTTTTGCTTAAATCACTAAAATTTCGACTTTGCTCCAAAAGCTCCGAATAGGTTCTTTTTTGTATCTTCCAAAACATCTAAATCCTATTCCATGCAAAGACGAAAGTTTCTGAAAAATGCTTCTGCTGCAACCGCCTCATTTACCATTGTTCCCAGTTTTGTCTTGGGCAAAAATCATGTTCCTCCCAGCGATACATTATATGTAGCCGCTTTTGGTGTAGGAGGACGCGGACGTGGAGTTATTGAAGGATTGGCAAGTACCCAAAAGGTAAAGTTTGTTGCCTTTTGTGATGTGGATGACAGAAGAGCAAAAGGTACGTATGAAGCCTTTCCGGATGTGAAGCAATTCAAGGATTTTCGCAAAATATATGACGCTTATCTAAATGATATCGATGCCATAATGGTCGCCACACCGGACCATACCCATGCTGTGATTTCCCTACCTTTTATGAGAGCCAAAAAACATGCGTATGTTGAAAAACCTTTGACCCATAACATTCGAGAAGCACGCTTAATGACCCAAGTTGCTGCCGAAAATGGGATAGTGACTCAAATGGGAAACCAAGGTGCCTCAAGTGATGGAAGTAGAAAAGCCAAAGAATGGGTACAAGCAGGTCTTATAGGAGACGTACACACGGTAGATTGTTGGACCAATAGACCCGTATGGCCTCAGGGTGTTCCCACACCCACTACCAAACAAAGAATTCCCAAAGAACTGGATTGGGATTTATGGTTAGGGCCAGCCGCTATGCGACCCTATAATGATGCCTACCTTCCCTTTAAATGGAGAGGATGGTGGGATTTTGGCACTGGAGCTTTAGGCGATATGGGTTGTCACATTATGGAAACTCCTTTTAGCGTATTGGATTTAGGGTATCCAAAAGAAGCGGAAGCAAGTTGTACTACAGTATGGGTTGATGATTTTGTGGAAGCCGATTATGCACCATCCTGCCCGCCTTCATCCAAAATACATTTAAAATTTGAGCATCCGAAATACGGAGATATTGCATTGAATTGGTATGATGGGGGTATCATGCCTGACCTACCGGACGAATTGAAAGATGGGGAAACCGTTGGAGACCGTGGTGGTGGTTCCGTTATTTATGGAAGCAAAGGAATCATCGTTTGCGACACCTATTCCCGAAATGCTCGATTGTTACCCTCCAGTCTCATGGGAATTTTCAATGAACCCCAACCTACCTTAAAACGTATTGAAGGGGGCATGAATGGACATATCAAAAATTGGGTAGAGGCATGTTTAGGCAATTCAAAAGCTTCATCGGATTTTTCAAAATCAGGCCCTTTGACCGAATCCGTGCTTATGGGGAACTTAGCCGTTAAGGCCTACCAATACAAAGTGATGGAGGAAATACGACCTGGTCGTAAAGGGTTTGTGTATCCCGGTAGACGAAAGCTTCATTGGGATGGGGCAAATATGAAAATCACCAACTACGACAAAGCCAATGAATGGGTTAGCAGGGAATATCGCTCAGGATGGGATTTAGGTTAATTTTCAGACGGCTTTAGTTTTTGTTCCAAATGTCTTTTCACCAAACCATTTTCTGCTAAATCAATAGCTTTTCTTAAAACGGTTTCATGGTCTGGGTCGTTTATCTCGCTGAGGAATTCAGCCTTTATGGCATAAAAGAGACTAGAGGTAGAGAAATCCGACTTGCGTTCCAATAGTTTCAGTTCCTCCAAGGCTGATTCAGGACCCTTGACTTTTCCAAAAGGGACAATTCTATTTAATGCTACCATCGGAGAGTATTGTCGCTTTAATTGCAAGTCATACAAATACAAAATATTTTTCCAATCAGTCTCTCCAAAAGTTGAGGCTGTGCAGTGATAATAGGAACGCGCCGCCTCCAAATGATAGTGAGATGGCATTTTGTCCTTGGAGCCAGCTTGCTCCAAATGATGAATGCCAATTTGAATCAATTCTTGGTTGTACAGGCCTCTATCATGATGTTCCAAAGAGATTAAATTCCCTTCTTTATCTAATCGGGCGTCAAATCGAGAAGCGTGAAAACACATGAGGGCAATAAGAGCCTCAAGGTTGGGATGCGAACAGTATTTATTTTT
This sequence comes from Bacteroidota bacterium, assembly GCA_039184805.1. Taxonomy (GTDB): domain Bacteria; phylum Bacteroidota; class Bacteroidia; order Flavobacteriales; family Flavobacteriaceae; genus Flagellimonas. The sequence goes on from JBCDAX010000010.1 coordinate 86,426, forward strand.
ACGAAGCAAAAGTGCCAAACGAAGTGCTTCATAGCAGATATCCCGCTTAAGCAATTGTGTTCCGGTAGTGGCAGCGTAGCCTTCAGAAAACAACAAATAAATAACTTGAAGCACCTGGAACAACCGAGATTGGAGACCCATCTGAACCGGAATCTGAAGAAATTGCACCTTTTCCCGAAATTGTTTTTTTGCTCTTGTAAATGATTTTGCAATGGTATCCTCTTTCTTCAATAAGGCATCCGCCAATTCCTTATTGCTAAATCCGCCCATCAGCTTAAGACTTAGGATAATTTGATATTCTTGGGATAGGGAAGGGTGACAACAAGCAAAAATCATTTTTAGCTGGCTGTCCTCAAGAGCATCCTCCAATATTATCTCTTTCTCGGTTTTGGTTTTCTCTTTTGGAAGGGACTTGTCTCCCAATAAATCTGACTTTTTATCCCTACGTAACGTATCAATAAGCCTGTTCTGTGCTACTCGATACAACCATGCCGTGGGGTTATCGGGCACCGATTGATAACCCCAAACCTGCATCGCTTTTAAAAAAGTGTCCTGCGCAGCATCTTCAATTTGTTCTAAAAACGAAACTCCGAATTTATGGGTAAGCAAAGAGATAAGCTTTCCATATTCATTTCTAAAAAGGTGGTCTATGGTATGGTTTAGTTCAGTCATTTTAAAAAAGGGTTATGCTGAAAAACATGAGGCTTTCCCTACTTATCTTTCAGCATAATCAAAATACATACTATTGGGAAACTTACACATGTTCCTCCATATCCAAAATTTGCCGCACTTCAACTGTGCTCCCAGCGTAATCAAAAATGGGGCATCCTTTTGAGATTTCAGTAGCTTCTTCCAAATCTTTGGCAGATATAATCAAATAGCCTCCTACCAATTCAGCGCCTTCAGCGTGTGGCCCATTGGTAACTAATTCTCCTCGATTATGCACTACTTTTCCATCCATGTCCAAGGGGAGACCGTCCAATAGATGGCCTTTTTCTTGAAGGCCTCCCATCCACTTTCCCCATACTTCCATATGGGCTTGTTTTTCTTCTTGGGATAATTTTTGGAAAGATTCATCCCCACCTCTAAACAAATACAAAAAATTACTCATTGGTTTACGTTTTTGTGTCCATTTCAAATGGACTGGTTTATATCTTTTTTCATCATAGTGACGAAAATGGATTTCCCAATTGGACAGCTCTTTAAAATTATTTAAAATTTTCTTGTAGTCATTTCGAAATGAGTGACAGCGATTGAGAAATCTTTAGCAAAGACTTCTCGACTGCCTGTCCTTTGTACGATACTTCGGAACGAGGACGCTCGAAGTGACGGCTAAAACAATTTCATCTGCCCGTCTTTGTATTGGGCATGCAAGTCTTTTCGCAAAGCAGGGAACTGTTTTCCCAGAAAATATTTTCTCTTAGCTAACTTAGCCATATCATGAATTTGTCTGGCCACATGACCTTCTCCTCGGTTACGTAGACCAAACCGGCTGTCATTTATACTTCCCGAATGACATTGTTGAATCAAATGAAGTACTTTATCTGCTCTATCCGGCATGGCCTTTTTAATCCAATCCGTAAAAATCTGACCAATGGCCCCATTTAATCGCACTACGGTAAAAGCAAAAGAAACCGCTCCATGTTCAGATACCACCTTAGCAAGTTGCAAAAGTTCATGACTGTTTATTCCCGGAATCATGGGAGCCAGCATAGCATTTACGGGAATGTTATTTTCTGAGAGCACCTTTATGGTCTTCAATCTTTTTTGGATGGAAGCCGTTCTGGGTTCCAGCTTTCGGCGGGTTTTTTCAGATAGGGAGGTAACTGAGATATTCACGCCAATTAGTTGATTTGCTGTTAGCTCCTTTAAAATATCCAAATCCCGAAGAATCAAGGCATTTTTTGTAATAATCCCTACAGGATGCCTGTACTTTAAAAATACTTCCAAGCATTTTCGGGTAATACCAAACCTTTTTTCTGCAGGTTGATAGCAATCCGTGTTGCCAGACATGACTATGGTTTCAGCCAGCCACCTTTTACTCTTGAGTTTAGCCTCCAAAAGTTCTGGGGCTTTCTTTTTGACCAAAATCTTGCGTTCAAAATCCAGACCAGCGCTATAGCCCCAGTATTCGTGAGCATTTCTGGCATAACAATAAATACAGCCATGTTCACAACCTTGATAGGGATTCAAGGAGTAGGACATGCCCACATCAGGGCTGTCCACCTTATTCACAATGGTCTTGGGAAAAACAGGAATATATTCGGTCTTGGTATTTTCTGGTAATTCCCCTTCCAACCTGCAGAATTCCAGGAAATCCTCCCGCATTTCATAAACATGCTGGAGGAATCTATTTGGTGTATTTTTTTGAGCACCACGGCCCTTTTGTAGGTTTTTATTATACAAATTATTGGATTTATTCCAAATTTATGGAATAAATCCAATAACTATAAACAGGTCTACTGTTAAAACCTTACAGGAAAGATACTTTTACTAACTGCTTTTTAGTCCCTCTTTTTGCGTAGAAAAGCATGTTACTGCTATCTATATTTTTCAACGGTTTGGAAACCATGAGCGGCAAACGTGCTTCCTTATCGTCTATGATTTTCTCGTAGTCCATTTTTCCGGCTTCATCCAAGGAAATAAGAAACACATTGCGGTTTCTGCTCAAGCCTTGTTTGAAAATTAAACGCTCATTGTTGATGAGCTGCGGATTCTCTGCCGCGGTACAGATAAAAAAGTAGGTTTTTCCATCCTTGATGTAAGAACTATAGGAAGCATAGGCCCCGTCGCCTTGAGTAACCTCCGCTTTATTGATATTTCGTATCCAAATTGAGTTTCCATCCTTATCCAATTTGGCACTTACAATATCATTATGATGAAAACGCTCAATTCTCACCCGCTGTCCAGCGCCTGTGGATTGAAGGCTATTGGTAACGAAGTATTCTTCGGCATTAAAGAAAATCTCATTATCTGGACTTACTTCAACGCTTTTAAAAACCAAGTTTTTTATCACCTTATCATCTTCCCTACCAAATTTATCTTCCATAAACTGTTGGGAAAAAGGATTGTATTTTTTTGATTTGATATTCAATGAGATTGGATTTAGCTCAAAAAAGGCGACACCATTGTATCTATTGTCTTTTCTATCAGCATAAAATCCGGTACAGACCAGTCTGTCTTTATTAATTATTGGATATAATGCCTCGGAGTATTTCCCAGGGTCATCAAAAGTTTGAATTTGACTTCCCCCTTTAGAAACTTTAATAAGCTCGTACTGAAATCTACGCTCCTCTACCCGAAACCGCTTCTTCTTAAAGTAAGCTTTGCCAACTATGTAAGCCGTTTCCAAATCTTGGGAAATGGCCACATTCTCAAAAGCATAGTTCTTCTCTTCAACCCCATAGGAAAAGTCATGTTCAAAGCGCTTGTTCAAGTTTGTATCGTACAAATGAATAACATGCTTGTTCTGCTTTCCTTTTTTATGATGTGTACTAATTACAAATCCCGTTTTATCCTTGTTAAATAGGATAGCTGTGGTAAATCCTTTTGCAAAATTGCGATTGTAATAGTTTTTTCCAACCGGATTATTCACCTGCTCGGAGGATAATGACAACAGTCTTTTTCGGGTAAAATCAAAAGCTGTTATTGAGCTTTGATGAACCCAATATTCATATTGCCCACGTTCAAAGTTGTAATCCAAGAAGAGAAGATTCAATTTTCCGTCCTTAAGGAAACCATCGACAAAATTCTTTCCTTTAAGTTTATAATTAAACTCTTCTACCAACTCCAAATCCTTGTTGTAGTGTTCTATAAAATAACCCTTGGGTTTAAGAATCAATCCTTGAAAATAGGCGCGGACCAAAATATATCCTCCAGCGCCATCATCATCTATGGTCAACAAATTGGAGTATCTGTATCTATCCCCGAATTTTTCACCAAAATCATAGGAAACAGGCATTTTTTGGGCAGAAACCCATGCGCCAAAAACAAAAAGGCAAAAGAAAAGTACGGTATTTTTCATCATAGTCCGGTTTGGTTAAACCAACGGCTATGACCCGGGGAAATCAGCTTTACGTTTTTCCAAAAAGGCAGAAGTGCCTTCTTTAAAATCTTTGGTTCCAAAGCAGGTTCCAAACGCATCGATTTCTACGGCATAACCGTCTACATCATAGCTATAACCCGCATTTACGGCATTTATTGCGTGTTTTATGGCTACAGAGGAATTATTCGATATCTTGCTTGCTATCTTTAAACAAAGTGGCAAAAGTTCCTCTTGAGGAACTGCATAATTCACAAGTCCGCATTCCAGCGCTTTAGAAGCATCCATCATTCCGGCTGTCATGATTAGCTCCATCGCTCTTCCCTTTCCTATAAGCTGTGGGAGTCGCTGAGTTCCTCCATAACCAGGGATTACGCCTAGTGAAACTTCAGGAAGTCCCATTTTTGCATTCGTACTTGCAATTCTAAAGTGACAGGACATGGCAAGTTCTAGTCCACCGCCAAGAGCAAACCCATTGACCGCTGCTATAACCGGCGTGGAGAGATTTGCAACAAAATTGAACAACAATTCCTGTCCTTTAGCTGCTAGTTCTCCGCCCTGTTCCACTGAAAAATCTGCGAACTCCGAAATATCAGCTCCAGCCACAAAGGCTTTTTCCCCACTTCCAGTGATAATGATTACTTTAATTTCTTTATCCTCTTCCAACCCTTTGAATGCATCGTGCAGCTCTGCGATGGTTTGCCTATTGAGTGCATTTAACTTTTTGGGACGGTTTATCGTGATGGTTGCAATCTGATTTTCTTCTTCGATATAAATATTCTCGTAGTTCATTTGGGTGTTGTTTCAAGTGTTTTTAGAGGCTTTCGGAAATTTAACGGAAAATACCGTACCCTTTCCTATTTGCGATGTAAAGTTGATGGTTCCATTATAATTTTCCACAATATTTTTGACCATGCCCAGACCAAGGCCCATACCGCTTGTCTTCGTAGTAAATTTAGGTTCAAATATTTTTTCTTTAACCTCATCTGCTATTCCCACTCCGTTATCTGCCACCGATATTTTCACCTTTTCCCCTTCAGACGCAACAGTGACCAATATTCTTGGCGAAGCCACATTATTCATAGCTTGTATGGCATTTTTTACCAGATTGGTGACCACTCGAATCAACTGCGTCCGGTCTAATTTGGCCACTATTTCTTCTTCATCTGAAATAAAATGAATGTATTCTTCATTGAAAATATCCAACGCCAATTTTACAATGTTGACCACATTCAAGGTTTCATTCTGTTGCGCTGGCATTTTGGCAAAGTTGGAAAATGCTGACGCGATGTTGCTCATCGTATCTATTTGCTGAATCATAGAGTCTGAAAACTCTTTGACCTTTACGGGAGCATCTTCGCTTTCAGGGTTAAACTTACGTACAAAGCTCTGAACAGAAAGTCGCATAGGAGTCAACGGGTTCTTGATTTCATGAGCCACTTGTTTGGCCATTTCACGCCATGCCTGTTCCCGTTCACTCCTGGCCAATTTTGTAGCACTTTCTTCCAATTCGTCAATCTTACTGTTGTACGAATCCACTAATTTCTTTATTTCCTCGCTCGAATCTTCAATATATATTTTCTCATTTCGTCGGGTCAAATCGGTCTGATTCATTTTATCCGCAATGGTTTGTAATGACCTGGTTATATACTTTGAGATAAAATACGCCAAGACTATTGCCGACAAAAGCATAATTACATATACACCTGCCAAGCGGAAAAGAAACTCCCGAAGCTCCATATTACTAAAGGAATTGTCTTCAAAATAGGGGAGATTCATAATGCCTATAGGCTTGAACCGGTTATCTGTTATGTAGGAATAGGAAGCCTTGAACTTGCCTCCAACTGCGATTTTTTCTTCTACATGACGCCTATCCCTGCTAACCAATAAATTGTTCAATATTTCCGCGTCCAAACAATTTGAGATGGAGTCGGCTTCAAAGCTGGGTCGGGAACTTTTGATTAGGGTCCCTTCTAAGTCATAAATATTGAAATTCACATTTTGCACATCTGCAATTTTGTAAATCTCATCCATGAAAATATACTGCAAATTTTCCACAGTAGGTGGATAGGTGGTTTCGCGCAAAGTATACGAAATACTCTGAAGAATTTGCTCTTCTTTACGCTGAAGACGCTGTTCATGATAATCCCTGCTTTGTTCCCTATATTGATATACCGTCACCCCAGCTATTAAAACAGAGGCGATAAGCACCAACAAAATCATGGTGACAAAAATGCGTGAGCGTAAGGATAGTTTTTTGAACAACTAAGCTTGATTTGAAGTAAAATTAAGCAATAATCACACCAAAACTGGATTAAGAAGTAATCACGCAGTCGGATTTTTGTCCCGAATTCGTTTGTAAAGACGTACTCCCAACATAAGAAGAATAACCAAAACAAAAATTCCAACCACCCCATAAATCCAGTTGAACGCATTTTTAAGGATAACCAAGAAAACCACTGCAAATAGAATGAGTGTTGCACCTTCGTTCCAAATTCGCATAAAGCGGGAGGTATACTTTACTTGATCCCGTTGAAGTTGTTTAAAAATCTGATGGCATTTTCCATGGTATACAAAGAGAAGGAGCACAAATAACAATTTCACGTGCATCCATCCTTGTTGAAGCCAGCCCGGCATGAGAATAAGCAACCAAACAGCAAATATTGTACAAAGCACTGCAGAAGGCCATGTAATGATATACCAAAGTCTTTTGGTCATCAGTTTGAGTTGTTTGGCAAGGATTTCCTTTTCTGGGGAAGGTTTTGCCCAGGCTTCAATATGGTAAATAAATAAACGTGGGATATAGAACAAACCAGCAAACCAGGTCACAACAAAAATCAGATGTAATGCTTTTATGTAATTGTAGTATTCCATCTTCGGGTAACAGTAATCAAGGGACAAAGGTAAAAAGTTGAGAAGTAAGACTCTTTACCTTTGACCTAAAATCTACATATGGTTATCAAAGTTGTATCGCTCCAATCCCAGCTTCCCATAGTTTCTTATTGAGGGCTGGAATTTTTACATTTTCAAATGCTTTTCCTCGTTGCCTTAGACCATTCCATTGCTGGTCCAACTCATTTCTTCGGTCCAATGAAGATTGGTTAATTCTTGGAATCGCGCTGTCGGATGCATTGATTAAAAACATGTATTCCGCGGTGAATTTGTTTGGAAAATTCTCCACATCGTCATATGCCTTCGACTTTCGTTGAACCATCTCCTTGTCCCATGCATCCAATTCATTCATCAAGGCTTTACCTTCCTTTTTAATGGATTCATCCGTAACTCTTTCAAGAACTTCTTTGAGTTGATTTTTAGCCTTAAACAGACTATTCACCATGTTATGCATCTCGGTAAGGGTGGCTTCCGTTTCCGACATAAAGGTGTCAAACGTTTTATACTGGCTAGCTGGAATTGAGTACGATGGAATTTCTTTGATTATGCCCTTGGTCTCATAGGAGTTATCTCCAACTTTTAACTTTATGGTATACGTTCCTGGTGAAGCCCTATGACCGCGATAATTCGCTTCGATATAGGTGTCCTTTACGCCGGGCATAATGGCATGGCCCATATTCCAAACAAATCGGTTTAGTCCTTGCTTTTTGCTTAAAGTAGGTGAAGGTGGTGGTCCCCCATCATATCTTTTATAGGACTTGTCTTTTTTAGATGAAAATGAATTGATTAATATCCCATTTGCGTCCACTATTTCCATTTGAATATCAGTGGAATCCAGTTTGGGAAGTTCATAATACAACACTAATCCATTGGCCGGATTGACCCCTGTAAATGGTTGACTTCCTTTGAATGCACTTGAATTCCCATTCAGCGCACTACCCCAAGACCCATTATAGGCAGGTTCAGGTTCGTATAATTTGACCGCTTTTTGAGGTTTTTGATAGGATTTTAGCAAACCCAGATCATCAAGAATCCAGAAAGAACGTCCAGAAGTCGCCACAATCAAATCGCCTTGATGTACCATCAAATCCAAGATTGGAGTTTTGGGTAAATTCAGCTGAAAAGTCTCCCAGCTTTGCCCTCCATTCCAAGAAATATAAACTCCTTTTTCGGTTCCAGCATACAAAAGATTTTTTCTGTCCTTATCCTCTCTAACTACTCGGGTAAATGAACCTTTGGGAATTCCAGAACTAATATTGGTCCAACTTTTTCCATAGTTTGTCGATTTATAAATTGCAGGAGTGTAATCATTGAATTTATAACGTGTCGTGGCGATATACACCGTAGCGGGGTCATGAGGTGATACCTCTATCGCATTGACCAAACATTCTTGTAAACCTTTTGGAGTTACATTTTCCCAACTCTCTCCTCCATTTTTGGTAATATGCACCAGACCATCATCACTACCGGTGTAAAATACTCCTTTTTCATGTGGCGATTCAATCATGTAGGCAATGGTTCCGTAGTTTTCCGCTCCTACGGCCTCATTGGTATATGGCCGACCACCATTCCCCTGTTTGGCGTCTATGTTTCTCGTTAAATCCGGTGAAATCTCCTCCCAAGTAACACCATTGTCCCGAGTCCGAAGTACCAACTGAGCACAATGATAAAATGTACCTGGTTCATGCTTAGACCAGATAATGGGGGCATTCCAGTTGTAAAGGTATTTCATATCTCTGGCCTCTCGCCCCAAATATTGAATAGGGGCTGCCATAACTTTGGTAGATGCCTTATTTTCGGTATCCAACAAATTGATTGTGCCCAAATAACTTCCTCCCATCACATATCTGGGATTATCGGGGTCGAACGCCAAAAAAGCACTTTCTCCACCAGCAGAAAAGGTCCAATCCTCTCGGCTAATGCTTCGTCTACCCAAGGAAAGACTGGCTATTTTTACAGATGAGTTATCCTGCTGACCTGCATAAACATTATATGGAAATAAGTTATCAGCATTTATTCTATAGAATTGTGACGTGGGCATAATGTTCTGTGTAGACCAACTTTTACCAAAATTGAAACTTATCGCAGCACCACCGTCATTGGCTATAACCATATTCTTGGAATTATCTGGATTAATCCATAAATCATGATAATCCCCATGTGTTCCTGATAATCTTGACCATGTTTTTCCTCCATCAATGGAACGCAGTGCAGGAGCACTCAATACATATACCACATTCTCATTATTGGGGTCGGTAAATACTTCGGTATAATACCAAGCTCTTTGCGTCAAACGGTTGTCTCCACTCACCATACTCCAACTATCTCCAGCATTATTGGAAACAAAAAGTCCGCCTTTATCTTTATTAGAATCACTTTCCACCAAAGCATAAACTTTATTTGAATTGGCAGGGCTTACTGATATCGCCATTTTACCCTTCTCTTTCGGCAAACCTTTTTCAATCTTCTTCCAAGTTTCGCCTCCATCAACGGACTTGTAAACACCACTACCTTCTCCCCCGCTGATGACAACTTCGGGTTTACGCTGATGTTCCCACATGGTTGCGTACAGGACATCTGGAAAATTCGCATCCATGGAAACCTCAGAACATCCTGTTAAGTTGTTCACAAACAATACATTTTTCCATGTTTTTCCTCCATCTGTTGATTTATATATGCCACGCTCTTTGTTCGGACCAAATAGGGCCCCTTGCGCTGCAACAAGAAGAACATCCGGATTTGTTGGGTGAATCACGATTCTTGCAATATGCTGTGTTTCTTTCAAGCCGATATACTTCCATGTTTTTCCAGCATCCACGGATTTATATACGCCATCACCATAGGAAGTCATAACGCCTCTCGGTGCATGCTCCCCCATTCCTACGTAGACTACATTAGGGCTGGATTTTGAAACAGCAACAGCACCAACTGAACCCAATTCAAAAAACCCATCTGATACATTGTTCCAATGTTGTCCAGCATCAGTGGTTTTCCACATTCCACCCCCAGTGGTTCCCATATAATAAGTCATGGGATCGCCCACAACCCCTGTGGCACATACGGAACGCCCACCTCTAAAGGGACCAATGTTACGATATTTAACGGGTTTGAAATATTCTTCAGCAGTTTGCGCAAAAGAAGTAGCCCCAAGAATCAGGGCTACTAAAACGATTGTATTTTTCATAGGATTAGTTATTCTTCTATACTTAAATACTCAAGTCCCAAGCTATTGAATTCTGCATTGAATGCCTTCATCTCTTCATCTACCAACGTATCAAAAGCATCCAATTGCGCATTGATTTTGGTTGTCATTTCGTTCTTTACAGCTATATCTTGAGCCGTTGGAGGAAAATCATCTATGCTTACCAAACGATTCAGGTGACCTAATTTATTGGTTAATCGTATAGGGAAATTCAAAGGGTCTTGATTACTTCGGTTCTTGGTTTGATACAATGCTTTTTCCACCTCACCAAATCCTTCTTTCATCTTTTTGGCCTTTTCTACCAAATCCTTAGTTGTTGCATTGTCTTTGTACTGCTTCACAAATGCATCCAGCTTTTCATTGATTTTTCTAATTTTCTTGATGGACTGGTGTGCCTTATCAATAGTGGTGTTCACATCGGTAATAAAGTCATACTGAGTCTGCATATCAGCAACAGAAACCTCAGCGCGGGGGTCTGGTAGAATTTTAAATGATTGCGTTTCCGAGTTGCCATTTACATTTAGTGAAACTTTATAATCCCCAGGCACAGCTTTAGCTCCATTTAGACTGGCGGCCCATAAAATCATGCCTTTCAATAATTCCGCACCTTTTCCTCGAGTGTTCCAAACATGGGTGTTACCGCCTTTCTTCGCATCTAGTTTCTTCTTTTTGTCTTTGGAATGTGTGCTAAAGTTCGCCAAGGTGTCTCCCGTTCTACTTAGATAGGTCAATTGAATAGTATCTTTTTCTGAATAATTCTTCAAAAAGAAATGACTCACCACTCCATTTGGGTGATTTTGACCCTCAGTTAAACTGGGTGTTCTAGCAGTTCTTCCTTTGGTTCGGTAGGAATCTTTTGGCGCAAAAAGTTTGGTGCTGGCTGATTTTGCTGAATTATCTAATTGATGCAACACGGTTAAATCGTCAATAATCCAAACTGAACGACCTTGGGTTGCAACCACTAAATTGTTCTCCTTAATGGTCAAATCTGTGATCGGTACAATGGGTAAATTCAATTGGAACTTTTCCCAGCTCTGACCATCATTGAAAGAAATGTACATTCCCGTTTCGGTACCAGCATATAACAATCCCTTTCTTTTTGGGTCTTCTCGCACTACACGGGTGAAGTGCTCACCTTCTATCCCATTTGTTATTTTAGTCCAAGTCTTGCCGTAGTCCGTAGTCTTGTATAAATAGGGTTTAAAATCACCAAGCTTATATCGCGTGCCTGCAACGTAGCAAGTACCCTCATCAAAATTAGAAGGCTCCACACTGTTTATCATCATCCATTCAGGCATACCCGTAGGTGTAACATTTTCCCAATTCTGTCCTCCATCTTTCGTAATATGAATCAATCCATCATCACTCCCAACCCACATTAGGCCTTCTTTCAAGGGGCTTTCGTTGGCTGCAAAAATGGTACAATAGTACTCTACTCCCGTATTATCTTGAGTGATTGGACCTCCACTCGAGACCAACTTGGTGGGATCGTTTCGAGTTAGGTCGCCACTTAATAGATCCCAACTTTGACCTTCGTTTGTGCTCATATGCACATGGTTGGAGAAAGTGTACAGTTTTTTAGGGTCGTGTTTACTGAATATGATGGGAAAATTCCATTGGAAACGATACTTCATGCCTTCCGCACCATACCCCATTGGGTTATCTGGCCATACATTAATGCCACGAACAGTTCGTTTCTCATGATTCACTCGAGTCAGAAAGCCTCCATAGCTTCCACCATAAACAATATCGTTATTGTTAGGGTCAACCGCTATATGAGCACTTTCACCTCCAGCAGTAGGTTCCCAATCATCCTCTCCAATACTGGCATCATCCGAGCGGTGATTGATTCGAACCGTGCTATTGTCTTGTTGTGCCACATAAATACGATATGGAAATGCATTATCGGTAGTTACGCGATAAAACTGCGCTGTAGGTTGGTTGTAGTAGGTACTCCAAGTTTCGCCTCCATCATAGCTAACCTGGGCTCCCCCATCATCCCCAATAATCATGCGCTTGGAATTCTCTGGAGCGATCCATAAATCGTGATGGTCTCCATGAGGAGCGTTAAACGTCTTAAAGGATTTTCCCCCATCGGTACTTTTATGGTATCGCACATTCAACACATAAACCACATCTGGGTCTTCGGTATCCGCATAAACACGTGTATAATACCATGCACGCTGACGTAGCTTCCTCTCACTATTTACCTGAGTCCATTTCTTACCACCGTCATCTGAGCGATACAGACCACCTTTTTCTTTGTTTTCAACTATGGCAAAAACACGCTCTGAGTTTACGGAAGACACTGAAACCCCGATAATTCCCAAGGTATCTTTTGGAAAACCTTCATTTTTTGAAATCTCTGTCCATGTTTCTCCGCTATCTGTACTTTTCCAGAGGGCTGAACCGTCTCCACCACTACTTAAAGAATATGGTGTACGTTGGGCCCTCCACGTAGAAGCATACAAAATTCGAGGATTATTTGGGTCAAACGTCAAGTCAACCGCACCCGATTGGTCGTTAACGAAAAGTACCTGCTTCCAAGACTTACCTCCATCTGTACTTTTATATATTCCTCTTTCTCTAGTGGGTTTATAAATGTTTCCAAGAACCGCAGCATAAACCGTATTGTAATCCGTGGGATGTACTCGAATTCTTGGCACATGTCTACTTTTCTCTAGTCCCGCTTTTTGCCAAGTCTTCCCGGCATCTTCTGTTTTCCAGACCCCGTATCCACTGGACACATTTCCGCGAAGGGTTTTTTCACCACCCCCAACATAAATAACATTGGGGTCACTTTTGGCAACCTCAACGGCTCCAATACTCCCTCCAAAATACCCATCAGAAATGTTTTTCCAGCTACGTCCTCCATCCAGTGTTTTCCAAACCCCTCCACCGGTAGCTCCAAAATAAAAAAGGTTCGGTTCTCCAGGAACTCCCGTGACTGCTGCCGAACGTCCACCACGAAATGGCCCTACCAAGCGATACTCCAGACTGGAGTAGAGTTCTGAAGGATATTCAGGAGAAGCTGTTGTGGATTTTCTTCGTCTTTGGGCATCGGTAGCCCAAGGTAATAGCAAGAATGCCAGCATAATCATACCGGCTTGATAAAAGCGAGTTTTCATTTTAGTTTCGTGTTGAATTAGTCGGTACTAAATGTAACGAAAAATCCATATTTCTTTAAGCACAGCTAACATTTATTTAAAACGGTATCTTGTCTTAAAATCCAATTTTCATGAGGCCATTATTTTTTTCACTGCTATTTGTTTTTATTTCTTGCCAAAACCCCACGCAAAACATTCAAGAATCTGATTACTCCAATGATTTTTCAAAAACATTTATTGGTCACCATAATGGATACTCCGAAGCCGTTATAGTGCAGTCCAATTCAATAAAAACCATCTATATTTCAGGACAAGTTGGTGAAGGGGAAAATTTTGAAGCTCAATTGAGAGATGCCCTTAGCAAACTCTTCAAAACCTTGGATGACTCTGGAGCAACTTTTAAAGATGTTGTGAAATACAATACATATATCGTGGATTACCAACCAGCGTATCTCGATACCTTTAGAAGGGTAAGGAAAGAGCTTTTGGGGGATTCGGATATGCCTGCTAGTACTTTGGTAGGCGTCGATGCCTTGGGATTGCCGAGTTGGGGTGTAGAAATTGAAGCAACTGCCTTAGTAAAAGTACTTGAGGAATAAGTAGCTCCCTAGCTATCCGTTTCGGAGTATTTGTTTTCCAACAAGGACTCAAAACTCACATACTTTAAGGCCTTCTCATGGGTGCCTTCCAAAATAACCGGTGGTGCCATCCCTTCGACATAGGCTTCTTTCCAGCGAGAAACACAAAGGCACCATTTATCTCCAGGTTTCAAACCGGGAAACTGATAGTACGGAATTGGAGTGATTAAATCGTTTCCTTTACTTCTGGTAAATTGGAGGAATTCCTCAGTCATTATAGCGCACACCACGTGAGTTCCAATATCCTCAGCTCCCGTTTTGCAAAACCCATCCCGATAATATCCGGTCTTGGGGTCAAAACAACACGCTTTTAGTTCAGTACCTAATACATTTTTGTCCATGTCATGCCAAGATTAGTGGTGAAACATCAAATCATTAACGTTCTCCGAGAGCATAAATGGCAAAAGAGCCTAGCCAGTGCCCTCCCTCATAATCATCGCCTACCAAATTAGGGAAAGAATAGGCAAAATGCTTGTGAGCCAAAGGCAACAGATGTCCAAACTCCTCGGGATACTGTTTGGTCAATCCGTACAACACCCATGCCCTACTGAAATTCAATCCATCTAAATGAACAAGCTGACCATCCTGTCGGTCACCAACCACCGCTTCTGGCAAGGTGAAATCCGAATCTTTCAAAGTAGGCATAAAACTATCCATCCAGACCAAAAAATCGTCCTTAGCCAAAATCCTTCGTATCAAATCCAACTCTTCAAAACAAGGAGATAAAAAATCTGCCCCACTCGGTTCCCATGATAACGGACACCCTGAATCGTTTTTATAAAAAGCCATAGCTCTGTTGAATATGGCATCTTTTAGTTCTTCATGTTGCAAACTTTCCGCATAATCCCATGCAAATGCCAATCCAAATGCAGTATTGGTATGTGTGCCTACACGAACCGGGTATTGCAATTTTGGCAGGTAGTCCACAAATTTTTGAGCTATGAGTAACGTAAGGGGTTCCAAGTTTTTTTCCAATTCACGGGCAAGAGGGTCATCAAAGCCATGAAGTTCTTCAGCAAGTTTTAGAAGCCATGCCCAACCGTAGGTGCGCTCGTAATTTCTAGTGTGGACATTTTCAAAGTAGGTCACCTCCTTGGCAATATTTTCTGCAGACATATTTGTAGAGAGAATGGTCCTGATTTGTTCTGCCTCTTTCAAATTGGGAAACGTCTTGAGTAATCTCACCAAAGACCAATGACCATGTACCGCTGAATGCCAATCGAAGCAACCATAAAAGGCCGGATGTAATGTCTTTGGCGTACCTAAATCTTCCTCATCACCCAAAACATGTCCTAGCTTGTTGGGGTATTCCTGATTCACACAAGAAATGGGCAGGGTAGCCAAAATATTAGCCTGATCGAGGTTCAATTCGATAATTTGAATTTCTTCTTGCTTTGGTACCGTAGTTTCCGAGCTTTCCGGTTTTTCCGATTTACAGCTGCTTAAACCCAGCAACAAAATCCCAATACTTAAATGTAATAATTGGTTCATTGAACTTTATTTTGGTGAAATGTAACAAGTTGGTTCGATTTTACACAAATTTAGAAAAGGCTTTATACTTTTTTACTAGTTTTAGTCAAACTCGAAAACACATAACCATGGATATATTTGGAAAAATTAAAGAAAAACTCAGCCATGAGTTTATTGATATTGTAGAATGGCTCGATTATTCGGATGATACCATAGCACATCGTTTTGAACGCTATCAAAATGAAATAAAAAACGGAGCGAAACTTATTGTTAGGGAAGGGCAAACTGCAGTTTTTGTGAATGAGGGACAACTGGCAGATGTTTTTGAACCTGGTACGTACGACCTTACCACTAAAAACCTGCCCATTTTAGCAACGCTTAAAGGTTGGAAATATGGTTTCAATTCTCCCTTTAAGGCCGAAGTGTATTTTGTGAACACACATTTGTTCACGGATGAAAAATGGGGAACCAAAAGCCCAATTACCTTAAGTGATGAACGTTTTGGTCTGGTGGAGATAAGGGCATTTGGAACCTATGCCTTCCGCATCTCGGATGCCGGTAAATTCATAGTCGACATTGTAGGTACGGACAGCAACTTTACCAATTATGAGATAAACGAGCATCTAAAAAGTTTGATAGCGACTCGATTTACAGATACCGTCGGGGAAGCTAACCTACCCATTGAATTGTATGCTGCCAATACTTCAGAGCTTTCAGATACCTGTCGGGAAGTTATGTCCCCAGAATTTGAAAGTGTTGGGATTTCGTTAGAAAAGTTCTACATCGAAAACGTGTCCATGCCGGAAGATTTGAAGAAAGAAATCTTTGAGTATAGTCGAATCGATAAGCTGGATTTGGATAAGCTTACCAAATTCAAAACCGCAAAGGCAATTGAAGCAGCTGCGAAAAATGAAGGCGGTACTGCCGGTGCAGGAATGGGAATGGGAATGGGGTTTGTACTTGCCCAGCAAATGGGTGGTATGATGAGTCCACAGATGGGGGGACAACAACAAATGCAACAAGCTCAATCCTCTGTTCCACCACCCATGCCGATTCAAGTTCAATATTTTTATGCGGTAAATGGAACGCAACAAGGTCCGGTTTCTTTTGATCAACTAAAAGCTTTGTTCGCCAATAGAACCATTAACCGGGATAGTTTGGTCTGGAAACAAGGCATGGCCAATTGGGCTGCTTTGCAAGAAGTGGATGAGTTAAAATCATTTTTAGGTGGTAGTACTCCACCACCACTACCCAATAGCTAGAACAGCCTTTTTGTTTTAATATTCATTTGGAAGAGTCCATTCAAAAAACCGAATTAAAAAAGTCTTGCAGTAACTGCGGTGCCGAACTTAAATACAAACCAGGCACCACCAATATCAATTGTGAGTACTGCGGCCATCAAGAAACCATTTCCATCGATCCCAGCGGATTTATGGAATTGGAGCTGCACCCGTATCTCAACAAAATGGGTGCACAAAAAAATAGTGAAGAACTCACTATGCTAAAATGCAAGAATTGCGGCGCGGTTCAACATGTGGAAGAAAACTACAAATCGCTTCATTGTGTATACTGCAGTACCCCTTTGATTTTGGAGGACCAATACAAGGAAGATTGGATTTTACCTGGCGCCGTACTTCCTTTTCAAATCGATCAAAGAAAATCCCACCAAATATTCAAGAATTGGGTAAAACGATTATGGTTCGCACCCAATAATCTTAAAAAAGCTTCCATTGACCCACAGTTTACTAAAGGTTTGTATTTACCCTATTGGACTTTTGATGCACAGCTCAAAGCTGCCTATCGAGGTCAACGAGGGGAATATTATTATGAAACCAGGAGGGTTCGAAGTTCTCAAGGCAAAATGGTCAACCAAAGAGTAAGAAAAACAAGATGGTATCCTGCGTCGGGGCAAGTTTCTGGATTTGTAGATGACACTTTAATAGAAGCATCCAATCAACGGAAAGGTCGCGTTCCGTCTAAAATTGCACGTTGGAGTTTAAAACTGTTACAGCCTTTCAATACTGGCTTTTTACGAGGATTTGTCACCGAAAAATATACTATATCCCTTCAGCAAGGGCATTTAGCAGCCAAGGACGAAGCACATCGTATCGCCAAAAGATGGTGTAGGCAAGATATCGGTGGTGATACGCAACGTGTCACGCATATGGATATGAAATTGAGTGAAGAAACCTTCAAGCATATATTGCTTCCAATCTATGTGAGTTCATATAAATACAATGGCAAGGAATACAGCTTTTTTGTCAACGGTGAAAATGGTCAAATTTCTGGAACCAGACCCTATAGTTTCTGGAAGATATTTTTTACAGTATTATTTGGCTTACTTGTGATTGGAATTATTGTTTTGCTTTCAAAAAGTTAGATATGACCTATGAAACTTTAATGTATGCGCATCTCATAACCGTAGTCCCATGTATTTTTTTGGGTGCCTACGGTCTTTTGGCGAAAAAAGGAACCGCAATACATAAAGGCTTAGGGAAGATTTACATGGTTCTTATGTTGATTACAGCAGTACTTACCCTATTCATGCCAGCAGATGTTGGTGGAAGATTCTTGAATCATTTTGGGTGGATACACTTGTTCAGTTTTTTGACAATATGGACCGTTCCCACTGCATACACAGCTATCAAAAAAGGAAAGGTAAAGGCCCACCAAAGGAAAATGGTTTTGCTCTACGTTGGAGCGATTGGTATTGCTGGAGGTTTTACCTTGGCTCCTGGTCGTTATTTGCACGCATTCTTTTTCGGTTAAAATACGAGGCAAACTGGAGCGCCAATTTTTAATTCGTTCAAAAACTCCAAAGTCCCTTTTTCAGAATCCCGTTTGAAAACAGAAATGTTATTGCTACGTTCATTGGCTACCAGAAGATAGTTTCCTGAGGGGTCAATGGTGAAATTCCGAGGCCAATCTCCACGCACAGATTCACGTCCTATTAAAGTAATTTTTCCATTAGTTTGGTCTACTGAAAAAATGACTATGGTATTCTCACCTCGATTAGATCCATATAAAAAGCGACCATCTGGTGATAAATGAATATCCGCACAGGACTTTCCGCCATCCCAATCTGGAGCGAGGGTATTCTCCGTTTGCACCGAGGCATAATTCCCAGAACCATCCTTTTCGAATACCGTAATGGTGGCATTGAGCTCGTTGATACCATAAAGAACAGATCTGTCAGCATTAAATTCAAAATGTCTTGGGCCTGCACCATCCGGAAGATCAATTGAGGCTTGACTTGCGGGCTTCCACTCGCCATCGACTTCAACATATCGTTTGATTGCATCCAAACCTAAATCAGAGGCAAAAAGGCCATCTTCATTAAAGTGCGCCTTGTGTACATGAGAGGTTTTAACCGTGTCCAAAACTTTGTGATCGACAATCTGTCTTTGCCCCAGACTACCATCCAATTGCAAATCATATAGCGCTAAATTACCTCCGGTATAATTTGAAACGGCCAATTGGCCTTTACTTGAAAGAGAAACGTGACAGGGATGGGCGCCACCGGTTCCCATACTATTCAATTCCTTCAGCATTCCATCTTCCAGACTAAAAGCGGTTATTCCACCTCCCAGGCTATCAAAGTCTGCTGTTTCTTGTACAGCATACAGTTGTTTTCTGTTATTGGAAATTGCTAAAAATGATGGATTTGGCATGCTCGCCATCAAGTGTAAACTATCCAAGGTTCCCGTTTCAGAATTAAAACGTAGACTATAGATGCCCTCACCATCACCGTTGGTGTATGTCCCCACAAATAAAGTATATGTCTCTTTCATTTGTTTTTTTTCTGAACAACCTATTAATCCAATCAACAAAAAACTAAAAATCCAACGCCAAAGTCTCATAGTATAAAGGTATTTTGCTAAAAGTAACAACTTAATATGACATGGAATTTCCATTCTGTCCCTTCTTCTTATTTTTGAGTCATGGGCCAAGATGGGGTAATATTGGTTTTAAGTTCTTTGGGAGTTGCCCAAGCTCTTTTCCTAAGCATATATCTTTTTACGCTACGCAAAGGAAACCGTAAAGCCAATATATTTTTGGGGCTTACACTTTTGGGACTTACCATACGCATCGGGAAATCTGTCCTTAATGTGTATTTGGACCTAGAAGCCTGGCAACGTAATTTGGGACTTTCAGGAATTTTAATGACAGGACCTGCCCTTTTCCTTTATGGCAAAGCGCTTTTCGCATCAAAAAATAAATTGACCAAAAGGTATATTCTACATTTCTTGCCTTTTGTGTGTTTCGTCTTGTTTGCAGGGTTCATCCCAAATACCGCCAATGCGCTTTCATATTTCATTTACCTATTGGTATTCGGACATCTTTTGCTCTATATCACATTTTCATTCCATGGGCTGTATACCAGTAAAATCGAAGTTAGGCGTCAACCCGCAAAGTGGTATAGAAATCTGGTCATCGGTGTATCCTTAATTTGGCTTTTTTATATGGGCCACTTAGCAGGTCTCTTTTCTTTTTATATTGGTGGTGCATTGTTTTTCTCCTTATTGATTTATGTGTTCTCCTTTATATTTCTTCAAAAGCATGCCTTTCAATTGGTGAAGTACAATGCTTCGAATCTGGATAAATCGGAGTCTAAAAAGCTCATTCGCTCTCTCAAAAAACTCTTTGAAGAAGAAGAACCATATCTGGAAAATGCAATATCTCTCGAGATGATTTCCAAGCGATTGAATGTACCTTCCAGAAAATTATCTCAAGCCATCAACGAAAATGAACAGAAGAATTTCTCTGATTTTGTTTCTAGCTATCGCATTGAAAAAGCCAAATCCTTGCTGGTCGACCCAAAATACCTTGATCAAAAAATAATTTCGGTAGCCTACGATTGTGGTTTTGGCAATGTAACTTCTTTCAATTTGGCATTCAAAGCCAAAACCAAATTAACACCCTCGCAATACCGGAACGATTTCTTGAATAAATAGTCAATTCGTTTTAAGAATCATGTTTTTTAAAGGTTAAAGCCGGGTAATGCGCCTTCTTTGCATCAAAGTTTTCAAGATGCGAACTATCCTTATCATCGGTTTGTTTTTATTAGTTGCCTGTCAAAACCGTAAAAACAAACAAGAATATCAAAACCAAAATCTTCCAGAAAAACAGGTAGTTTTAGAAGGGTTGAATAGACCTTGGAGTATTGCCTTTCTCTCTGAAACGCAAGCCTTGGTAACCGAAAAAAATGGAACCTTGGTCAAAATTGACCTCAAGCAACAAACCAAGAAAAACATTCAAGGTTTTCCTAGCGATTTAACTGATAGCATTGGTGCAATACACATTGGGGACAACTCTGGAATTTTTGAAATTCTTATTGACCCAGATTTTGAGGAAAACCAAAGAATCTTCTTTTCGTACGCCGCCAAAAAAGCTGGGATTGGAAAAACCACCAAATTTGTTAGTGCGAAATTGGTTAAGGATTCTATATCTAAAATTCAGCCCATTCTTATTGCCGAACCTTTTACTAATATCAATTATCACTACGGTGGTGGTATGACCATTGGGCCAGATAAAAAATTGTATCTCACCGTTGGCGAACGATTATTCTGGGAGCATGACGAACCGGAAATGCCCATTGCACAAGATGTGACTGACCCCAGAGGAAAAATACACAGGTTCAACTTAGATGGTTCCGTTCCAAATGATAATCCTGATTTTGGGTCAACAGCCATCCCTAGCATATATGCTTTGGGAATTCGCAATACCCAAGGAATTGCGGTTCAACCCAAAACCCATGCTATTTGGTTTACCGAGCACGGGACAATTCAAGGGGACGAAATAAATATTCTGAAAGCTGGAGCCAATTATGGCTGGCCCAATGTTACTACTGGAAAACTTCGTAGTAAAGACTATAAACCTCCAAAAATTCCAAATGCTGAATTCACCAACCCAGCTTGGTTTTGGCACCATACCGTAGCTCCCACCGGATTGTGTTTTTATACCGGTAAAGAATTCCCAAACTGGAAAAATAACCTCTTTGTACCTGGACTATCTCGCGGTAGCCTATGGCGCTTCCATATCGAATCAGACACCATAAAAAGTGCCGAAGAGCTATTCTTGGATAGTCGGGTTCGGTCTAGAAAAGTGGCTCAAAGCCCAGAAGGCAAACTATATCTATTGACCGACTATGAAAATGGACAACTTATTCAAATAACACCAAAATCAATTCAAAAACAATAACATGAAAAAAGTATTTGCTTACGTAATCTTCCTATCCTCAATGATTTGTTCAGGTCAATCGGATTTGGCCCAAATTGAAGAAACCCTTCAAACGTATCTCAATGGTTCTTCCCACAGTGAGCCGGAAGTGATTCAATCTGCGTTTTATTCCGAAGCCCCATTGTTTCTTTCGAAAGAAGGACAAGAAATCTATCTTTTATCCCCAAAGGAGTATGCCGATTTATTTAAAAATCGGGAAAAAGGGAAGTTCAATGGAAGAGAAGGAAAAATCCTGACCATTGATCAATCACATAATATTGCCATGGCCAAAGCTGAAATCAGAATCCCAAATAGGAATATGCTTTTCATAGATATCTTTTTGCTTAAAAAGCTGGAAGGAAAATGGAAAATTATCAGCAAAGCTGCCGCTCTAATGCCTGAATAATAATCGAATTCAACTGATCGCCAACTTGGTTTTTATCTCCTTTCTAAGATACAAACCCGTTACAATGGTAGACAAAACATCAGCAATGGGAAAGGACAACCAAACGCCCAACTCTCCCAGAAAATTTGGGAGAAGCAGAATCAATGGAATAAAAAAGAAACCTTGACGGGTAAGCGTTAGCAATAGAGCAGGAATAGCTTTTCCCACAGCCTGAAAATACGCTGCTCCAATCAATTGCAAGGCGATTATTGGTGTTGCCGCAAAGACTAATCGCATTGCAGTAGGGGCATGTTCCCTAACAAAGGCATTGGCAAGTATCTCTTCTTCTGGCAGGTCTATTCTATCACTCAAAAACAAATCAGTTAAAAACTCGGGAAATACCATCAATCCCACAAAAACCACAGTAGCGACTACCGAGGCGTATCGTATGGCCGTATAGATGGAGTCCTTAACACGTTTGTACTGCGCTGCCCCATAATTAAAACCAGCAATGGGAAGAAAACCTTGGGTAACTCCATAAACGGGAAACAGAGCAAACATGAGCATTCTTCCAATAATCCCGTAAATAGCTACCAAAGCTTCACCGCCCAAACCAAACAGAATGTTGTTCAACAATAGATAAATGATACTGGTAACCGCCTGTCTTGCCAAGGTTACGAATCCCAGAGAACCTATTTCATTTAGTATATCCTTTTTCAAAAGAAAATGGGACAGTCCAATTTTAAGTTCTGAGTTCTTGGAAAGAAAGAAATAGACAATGTATGAAAAGCAAAGCAGGTACCCGGTAGTCGTTGCCCATGCAGCACCACGCATTCCCCAGTCAAATACATAGATAAAGATGTAATCCATAAGCAGGTTGCCTACGGACGGAATAATCATGGCAATCATGGCAAACTTTGGTTTGCCCTCCGCTCGTATGACCGTATTTCCCATCATGCAAAGGCCCAAAAAGGGGACTCCATAAAGCACTATGGTATAGTAAATTTTAGCAGGTTCAAAAATGCCCCCTTTACCTCCAAAGGCCGGAATCAAATTATCAACGAAATACAGTCCAAGACAAACCATGGAAACCGTAACCAGAAGGGTAAGTGTAATCTGATTCCCAAAGGTAGTCAATGCCTTATGCCTATCGCCAGAACCCAAGGCTCTTGAAATAATACTAGAACCGCCAATACCAATGGCCATTCCCAGGGCTGCAATAAAAAAGGAGACGGGAAGAACCACGTTAATGGCAGCTATGGCGATGGAACCAATCCAATTACCTACAAATATGGAATCCACCAAAACATTGAGGGACATAACCAAAATACCAATGGATGCTGGAACCGCTTGTTTGACAAGCAGTCCTCCTATGGGTTCAGTCCCGAGTTGTTCTGATGATGTTTTAGTCATTTACACAGGCAAGGTTTCCTGTGTTTCCCACTCATTTACCCATTTAGCCATAAGGGACACCCATGCATCACTATCATTCAAGCAAGGAATATGTATGTAATGTTCTCCTCCGGCTTCCTCGAACTGTTCTTTTCCTTCCATGGCGATTTCCTCCAAGGTTTCTAAACAATCACTAACAAAAGCTGGAGTAATTACAGCCAAACGTTTTTTGCCCTCTTTTGCTAAACGCTCGAATTCAAAATCCGTGTAAGGCTTTAGCCATGGATCGCCTGCCAATCTGGATTGAAATGAGGAGCTGACTTTTTCTTCTTGAAGACCCAATTGATTTTTAACCAGTTCCGTGGTATCATAACATTGGTGACGGTAACACGTATGATGCGCAACTGAATTCACTTTACAGCAAGACCCATCAATTTTACAATGAAACTTGGTTGGGTCAGATTTGCGAATATGTCTTTCTGGAATTCCATGATAGGAAAAAAGAACATGATCATACTCAAAATCTTTTAAGCCTTCAGCGATACTATCACTTAAAACCTTAATGTAGTCCTCGTTTTTATAAAAAGCTGGGAGCGTGGTCAATTTGATATCCTTAAAAAACTCTTGCTGCACTTCCATAGCTTTCACCACTACTGTTTCATAGGATGACATCGCGTAGTGTGGATAAAGTGGTACGAGTAAAACATCGTCAACACCCTTATCTTTTAATTCCTGTAATGCATTTTTAATGCTCATTGAACCATATCGCATTCCCAATGCGACCGGCATCTCGGTATGACTCCGAACCTTGTCTGTAAATCGCTCAGAAATCACAATTAGTGGTGACCCTTCATCCCACCAAATTTTGGAGTAGGCCTCTGCTGATTTTTTCGGACGGGTTTGGAGAATTATACCTCGTACCAAAAGATTACGAAGGAGTTTAGGAACATCAATTACCCGTTCGTCCATCAAGAATTCATCCAAATACGGTTTTACGTCTTTAGGAGTAGGACTATCTGGAGAACCCAAATTAACCAATAACACACCTTTCATAGCAAGAAAAACATTTTTTTAATTGTCCCGCAAAAATAGGGCTTGAAGCTGAGAAACCCTTTGAACCAATCAATTTGTTTCCTTATAATTATATAGATAACTTTAATTTAGATTTGTTTTAGTTTGTCATATGATACGTTGTTACTTTTTTCTTCTTCTTCTTGCGTTATTACCGTGCAATTTGGCAGGGCAAATTACCTGTGCTAAGGAAGACTCGACGCTTTTCGTTCAAAAAATGTCCCAACTAAAACAAATACCCTCTCAGAATTTAGGAGATAGTATTGTGGCCATTGGCAAATCGTTTTTAGATACACCTTACGTAGAAAAGACCTTGGAAGTAGGTAAGACCGAAACATTGGTTGTGAACCTTAGAGGGTTGGATTGCACCACTTTTGTAGAGAATGTTCTAGCATTAGGACTACAACTAAAAAGTGGAGATACTCTTTTTGTTGATTTTGCTAATACTTTAGAAACCATTCGGTATAGAAATAGCAACGTAAATGGCTATTCCTCTCGTTTACATTATTTTACGGATTGGATAAGAACGAATCAAGCTAAGGGATTAGTTAAAGATATCACTCCAGAATTAGGGGGCGATATCATTCAAAAACCAATTGATTTTATGGGTTCCCATCGAGACCTCTATCCATTTCTTGCTGATGAGACCAACTATACGGAAATTCTTAAGGTGGAAGCTGAACTAAAAGATGAAGACTTATGTGTTTTACCTCAAGACCGTATCGAGGGACAAGAAAAACATATTAAGAATGGTGATATTATCGCTTTAGCGACATCCATCAATGGTCTGGATGTAACGCATACTGGATTTGCAATTAGAGTTAATGTCAGAATTCATTTGCTACATGCTTCAACCTCAGGAAGTGTTACAATTACTGAAGAACCTTTGGTAGACTATCTCAAAAAGATAAAAAACAATACGGGTATTATTGTGGCGAGACCAACTTTATTATCTCCCTAAGCTCCATAAAATTCCACCTAAGAGATGCTGCCTGAAATCAGGTTCGTCAAATGATTCTGCTGTATGCCCACCTCCTGTGTAAAAAGCTTTTCCACCCTCATACTCATGGTACCAAGCAATGGGATGGTTTTTTCCATTCGTACCACCTTCATAACTTGATTCATCCAAGTTTAAAAGCGGTGTAACTTTAGGGTTTAGATTTTTGAAATTATACCATTCATCGTTTCTAGTCCATGTATCTCCCAAATGAGTTGTTGAAGGATGGGCAGTACTCAAGACATCTATCTTTGCTTTAAGCACATTAGGATTATTCGGGTGACTTTCAAAATAAGCGCCTACCAACTTTCCATACCAAGACCAATCGTATTCTGTGTCACAAGCTGCATGAATGCCCATAAAGCTTCCACCAGATTGTATATAGTTTTCAAAAGCCCTTTGCTGTTGGGCATTCAAGACATCTCCAGTAGTATTTAGGAAAACTACAAGTTTATAATTCTTAAGGTTTTGTGCATTAAAATCTTCTGATGTTTCTGTTTGGAGAACGATAAAATTATTCGTTCTCCCCAACTGTCTTAAGGTGTGTATCCCCTTTTCAATGGATTTGTGTCTGTAACCGGTGGTCTTTGTAAAAGCCAATACAAAATCAGGTGTTTTGATTCCCTCCATTTTGCTGTTTTCAGGCTCAACTTGTGCCTGTACAAAAACGGATAGTCCAAAAACAAATGCAAAAAGTGAAGCGAGTTTCATTACGGTAAGGTTTAGACCGTTGAAGATAAATATTTTTTCGGGGTTGTTCCGTACTTCTTCTTAAAGGAAGCAATAAAGTGACTTGCTGTACTATACCCGACTTTTAACCCAACTTCATTTACATTGTGCTTGCCAGTCTCCAACATTTTGCGGGCATAATCCATTTTATAGTCAAAGAGAAAGCCGAAAACCGAATCACCATAGATTTGTTTAAATCCTTCTTTTAGTTTTTTAAGACTCAATCCGATTTCTTCAGACAATTCCGCTAGGGTGGGGGGTTCAGACATACGTGCTATAATGATTTCCTTAGCCATTTTAATACGTCTTACATTGTCTTCATCAGCCAAGAAAGGACATTGTTCCAAATCTGCATCTTGGGCTTTGTTGAAGTAAAGTGAAATAAGTTCGTATACCTTGGCTTTCACATAAAGTTCCTTCATGAATGGGTGAACATTATAGCTCATTAACTGGCTCAATACGACTGCAATTGCCGGAGAAACCACTTCTTGGGAATAATACTTTTTCTCAGCAAAATCCTCGCTTAAAAACGGAATATATCCTGCTTCACTAGAAAACAAGGAGTGGAATTTACGAATCGTCATAACAACCGATAAAAGCCAGGAATTAGGCTGCATAATAAGGTTTAGCGGCAGATCCTTTTGTGTGTTATAAAGTAATAGAGAGTTTTCTTCATTCACTTCTAAGTGATAATTCCCTTGATTGAAAAGGAACTGTGAACTTCCCTTAAGGCAAAAATGAAATTGAACAAAAGAACTATCTATATCCCTTTCAACCAATGATTTATCTTCTGTATCATTTTGAATTTTTAGGACATAAAAACCATCCTCAATCAGGATTTCCCCATAGGTTCCTTTAGCGACATTTTTCATTTTTTGGTTTTCGTTTTAATTGACAATTACACTATTTAGAATGACTCTAAATTAAGAATTAAATTTTAAACACACTCAACAAACACTGACATTTCCAGAGTTTTATCAAAATTAGGCCGTTTATCGGACGTCAACTGATATAATTGGTTCTTCTAGCGTTATTTTTTCAAATATACAGCTTCTATTTTTGTGCTGCGTTTTGCTTAGGCATGAGAAATTACAACGTTTCCAAACATAGCTCATTTTACGCCATAGGGTTAAGCTACAAAAAAGCTGATGCCCATACACGTGGTAAGTTTAGCCTGGATGTTCCGGCCATTGATGCCGTTATGAGAAACGCAAAGGAACAAGGTGCCGATGGGTTATTAGCTATTTCAACTTGTAATAGGACAGAACTTTACGGCTTTGCGCAACATCCTTATCAACTTATCAAAATTCTTTGTGACCAAACACAAGGAAGTGTAGAAGAGTTTCAGGAAGTGGCCTACATCTACAAAAATCATAATGCGATAAGTCATCTTTTTAGAGTTGGAACTGGTCTGGACAGTCAGATTTTGGGAGACTTTGAAATTATTAGTCAAATAAAGCAAGGTTTTTATCGTGCCAAAAAACATGACATGACCAATCCTTTTTTGGAACGCTTATGCAACTCCGTAATTCAAGCTAGCAAACGTATTAAAAATGAGACGGAATTATCTTCTGGTGCAACTTCGGTAGCCTTTGCATCAGTCCGATATATTTTGGATAATGTGCCCAATATTTCTGAAAAGAACATTTTACTTTTTGGCACAGGCAAAATTGGCAGAAATACATGCGAAAATCTAATTAAGCATTCTGAGAATTCACATATTACTTTAATTAATAGAACACGAAAAAAGGCTGAAGCTATTGCCGGTAAGTTTAAACTTTCTGTAAAGGATTATGCCGAGCTTCAACCTGAAATACGGAAAGCAGATGTTTTGGTAGTCGCTACCGGTGCTCAATTGCCTACAGTTTCCAAAGCTTTAATCCATCCGAAGAAACCTTTGCTTATTTTAGATCTATCGGTTCCTAAAAACGTTTCTGATGATGTTTTGGAGTTGGAAAACGTGTCGCTGATACACTTGGACCAACTATCTCAGGTGACGGATGAAACCTTAGAGAAACGAAAGGAGTACATCCCCAACGCAGAGAAAATTATATCACAGGTAAAAGCTGATTTCTTAAAATGGTTGGAATCCAGAAAATTTGCCCCCGTCATTAATGCTTTGAAAGAGAAACTAAAAGTGATGAAGGCAGAGGAAATTGACTTCCATTCCAAAAAACTAAATGATTTCAATCAAGACCAGGCGGAAATTATATCGGACCGAATTATCCAAAAAATCACCAAGCAATTTGCCAATCATTTAAGGCAAATGGATTCTGACCCAGAAAACAGCCTAGCCCTTATCCAAGAAATATTCCAACTTGAAATCGATTCTGAATGGGTAAAATCATAAGAATTGGTACTCGGGAAAGTGAGCTTGCACTTTGGCAAGCTAAAACGGTCCAAGACAAATTGGAAGCTTTGGGCCATGATACCATTTTAGTTCCCATAACTTCTACTGGCGACCAAGTTTTGGATAAACCTCTGTATGAGTTGGGAATCACAGGTATTTTCACCAAAACCTTAGATATTGCCTTATTAAAGGGACAAATCGATATCGCCGTACATTCTATGAAGGATGTTCCAACTCAATTACCTCAAGGAATAGTACAATGTGCGGTTTTGGAAAGGGCAATTGCCAATGATATCCTGGTACATAAAGGCACAGGATTTTTGGAACATTCAGAAAACACTGCAACCATTGCCACGGGAAGTTTGAGAAGAAAAGCACAATGGCTACATAAGTACCCGAACCATAATGTGGTCGATTTACGTGGGAATGTAAATACGCGATTGGTCAAACTTATTGAAAATGACTGGCAAGGAGCCATTTTCGCTCAAGCTGGTCTAGAGCGCATAAAGCTAATGCCTAAAGATGCTGTAATTCTAGATTGGATGATTCCCGCTCCTGCTCAAGGCGCAATGGTCGTTGTGACTTTAGAAGAGGACGTCAATTGCCGAGAAGTATTAGCAAAGATTAACCACACTCCCTCCGAAATAGAAACCAAAGTAGAACGAGAATTTCTACGCACCTTAGAAGGCGGGTGTACAGCTCCCATTGGAGCTTTCGCGCAAATTCAAAATGATATACTGTCTTTTATAGGCGTACTTTTTTCTTTAGATGGAAAACAAAAACTTGAAATTGAAAAATCCGTTTCAGTAAAAGAAGTTGAAGGTTTTGGGAAAAAATGTGCAAACGAAATTTTAAATCAAGGTGGAGATGCCTTAATGCAGGCCATTAGAGATGAAAACAGTGCTCTCCACTAGAATATTGACCCTTTCACAAAAGGAACTATTACTAAATTCCGGAGTTGGGTTTGTAGAATATGACGCCCTGCACATTGCTCTATTGGATTTTGAAATTCCCAACAAAGCTGAACATATAATTGTTACTAGCAAGAATGGTGCAAAGTCATTTGTGAAGGCTTTCAAAGCAATTTCCAACACCTCATCAAAAGACAAGTATCGGTTCTATTGTGTTGGAGAAAAAACGCAACGATTTTTAGAAGAATCAGGGTTTTCAGTTGTAGAAACGTATTCAAGTGCCTCAGAATTAGGAGTTTCAATAGTTTCGAAATATAAAACCAATAGGTTTATTTTCATTTCAGGCAATTGGAGGCGAGACGAAATTCCAGATATATTATCAAAAAATAACATTCGGTATGTAGAAATTAAAGGGTATACCACCTCTTTCAATACAAAAAGGTTTGATGCTGCTTTTGATGGTTATATGTTCTATAGCCCAAGTGGAATACGAAGCTTTTTGGAAGATAATAGATTGTCGGAAAGCCCACTTTTTTGCATTGGAGAAACTACTGCACAAGAAGCTAAAAAGCATAGTAAAAATATAATTATTGCTAACAAGCCCACCGTGGAAAACGTGCTGGTGCAAGTAGTAAAACATTTTAAAGAAGTATGATAAAAAACGATTTGTTCCTTAGAGCCTTAAAAGGTGAAAATGTAGATAGACCTCCGGTATGGATGATGCGGCAAGCGGGACGCTACCTTCCAGAGTTTATGGCGTTAAAGGAGAAGTATGACTTTTTTACACGCTGCCAAACTCCTGAGTTGGCCTCGGAAATTACGGTGCAGCCTATTCGCCGCTATGGCATGGATGCCGCAATTCTTTTCAGCGACATATTGGTCATTCCACAGGCTATGAATATTGAGGTTGAAATGAAACCAAATTTTGGTCCTTTTCTACCAAATCCGATTCGGAAAGCTAGCGATTTGGACAATGTGGTCGTACCAGAAATAGAGTCCTCTTTAGGCTATGTTTTGGATGCCATTAAAATGACCAAAGAAAAATTAGAAGATGATATTCCCTTGATTGGTTTTGCAGGTTCTCCATGGACTATTCTTTGTTATTGCGTAGAGGGTCAGGGAAGTAAAAGTTTTGATAAAGCACGTGGCTTCTGTTTCAAACAACCGGAAGCAGCTCATGCCCTACTTCAAAAAATTACCGATACCACCATTGCTTATCTCAAAGCGAAAGTGAAAGCAGGAGTTAATGCAGTTCAAGTATTCGACTCCTGGGGTGGAATGTTATCCCCAGTAGACTATCAAGAATTTTCTTGGAAGTATATCCAACAGATTGTTGATGCTTTAAAAGATGAAACCCCTGTAATCGTATTCGGCAAAGGCTGTTGGTTTGCGCTAAAGGAAATGGCTGCTTCAGGAGCTTCCGCTGTTGGTGTAGACTGGACATGTTCTCCGGTGAATGCCCGCTATTTAACAGGAGGAAAAATAACCCTTCAAGGTAATTTTGATCCAGCTCGATTGCTGTCTCCTCCCGAAACCATTAAAAAAATGGTTCATCAGATGATTACTGAGTTTGGCAAAGACAAGTACATTGTGAATTTAGGTCATGGGATTTTGCCAAATATTCCCTTGGAAAATGCCCAAGCCTTTATTGAAGCGGTAAAGGAGTATAAGGAGTGAATTTAATTAAGGCTATACGAAACGTAGGTGCTAAAAATATCTGGCAAGTTTTTCTTCTTGCACTATGGCATCCGTTTTTCGTTTTACCAACATTATTCGCAACAAAAAAGTGTATAAAAATGTCCACACAATATTTTGGAAAGGCACATCATAAAAATGGCCCTGCTAATGCGTTTAGGCATGCCTTATGGAACTATTTAATTGCTAGTTCCTGTTCAAGATGGAGTACGAAAATGGACCGAGCGATTCATTGGGCAAAAAAAATAACAGACTGGCATGAAGAAGCTTTCGTCAGTGCCCCTCTTGCCCGGGCAATGGATTTGCACAACAATGCAGTGGGACGTTCCCTTTTTATAAAGCTCACTTCCGCTTCGTATGAAAACCTGCTAGAAACCCTTATTGATATGACAAAGGATTCAAAGCTTGTTAAATCTGAAAATGAAATCGAATCCAGTTCAATGCGATTGGTTCACATTATCGATATAAAATGAAAGATCAGTTCTATAGCTACATTCAAAAACTTCAAGATACCATCACAAATGGAATCGAAAAGATGGATGGTGAAGCCAAATTCCGAGAAGATTTATGGAATAGACCTGAAGGTGGTGGCGGTAGAACACGTGTAATTGAAAATGGAGCTGTCTTTGAAAAAGGAGGAGTCAATATATCAGCTGTACACGGTCCTCTGCCAAAAAGTATGCAACACTACTTTGGTGTTGATGATGTTGATTTTTTTGCCTGCGGCCTTAGTCTAGTCATTCATCCTAAAAGTCCAATGGTGCCCACGGTTCATGCGAATTGGCGCTATTTTGAGATGTATGATAAAACTGGCGTTATTGTGGACCAGTGGTTTGGAGGAGGACAGGATTTAACGCCTTACTATCTTTTTGATGAGGATGCAAAGCACTTTCATACCGTTTGCCAGCGCGCTTGTGATACGCATGACGCAGACTTCTACACCAAATACAAAAAGAAATGCGATGAGTACTTCTGGAATACGCATAGAAATGAAGCTCGTGGAGTTGGTGGGCTATTTTTCGATTACTGCAAAGCAACCGAAGAAAAAACTATGGAAGATTGGTACAGTTTTGTCACCGAAGTCGGAAACAGTTTTTTGGAGGCTTACCTACCTATAGTAGAAAAAAGAAAATACCTAGAGTATTCCCAAACCGAAAAAGACTGGCAAGAAATTCGGAGAGGACGCTATGTAGAATTTAATTTGGTTCATGATAAAGGAACCTTATTTGGTTTGAAGACAAATGGCCGCATAGAAAGTATTTTGATGAGTTTACCTCCCCATGTTCAATGGCGATATGATCATACTCCAGAAAAAGGAAGTCAAGAAGAAAAGCTAATACAAGTGCTTCAAAATCCAAAACAATGGGTTTAATCTTTAGTTTTGTAAAGCTATGGGCGTGAAACAAAAAATTTACCAAATTGATGCATTTGCCTCTGGTCCTTTTAAAGGGAATCCAGCTGCCGTTTGTGTAATGGATTCTTGGTTGCCAGACAATATTATGCAAAGCATTGCTGAGGAAAATAACCTTGCGGAAACTGCATTTACGGTTTTTGAAAATGGAAAATATACACTTCGTTGGTTTACCCCTGAAACTGAAGTGGACCTTTGTGGACATGCTACATTGGCAACAGCCTATGTGATTTTCAACTATTACAAGAACAAAGAAACTACCATTCGGTTTTATTCTCCGAGAAGCGGTGAATTGCTAGTTAAGAATGAGGGAGATGGACTTATCTCACTTAACTTTCCAACGGATCAAATTGAACAGGTGCCGGCTGAAAATGTCATAAATGATGCTATTGGACAGATTCCTTTAGAAACCTATAAGGGTAAAACTGACTATATGTTAGTTTATGGTTCGCAAAAAGAAATTGAAGACTTAAATCCCAATTTTTTCCTTTTAGATAAAGTAGATTGTAGAGGGGTTATTGCAACAGCCCCTGGAAACGAAGTGGATTTCGTCTCACGCTTTTTTGCACCAAAATGTGGTATCCCGGAAGATCCTGTAACGGGTTCTGCACATACCACAATGACGCCCTATTGGTTCAAAGCATTGGGGAAAAACAAGCTTACGGCTAAACAGCTTTCTCAGCGAGGTGGAGATTTGGAATGTGAATATATGGGAGAGCGAGTAAAAATATCAGGAAGAGCCGTTCCTTATCTAGTTGGCGAGATTAGTATTGAGGTTTAAGCTTTTTAATAAAATAATAAATCTATGTATCCATTAATCCGAAATAGAAGACTTCGTCAAAGTGAGGCCATTAGAAGATTGGTTCGTGAAACGGTGATTACTCCAGATGACTTTTTAGTACCCTTGTTTGTGGTCGAAGGCAAAGGAATAAAGGAAGAAATTCTCTCTATGCCTAATTACTATCGCATGAGTTTGGATATGCTTCAAAATGAGGTAAAGGAACTTTGGAATATGGGCTTGTGCGCTGTTCTACTTTTTGTTAAAATCCCAGAAAATCTTAAAGATAATGAAGGTACAGAAGCCTTAAATCCAGAAGGGTTAATGCAACGAGCCATTAAAACCGTTAAAAACAGCTGTCCAGAAATGCTGGTAATGACGGATGTGGCTCTTGACCCCTTTTCCTCATACGGTCATGATGGAATAGTCGCTGGTGGTCAAATTCTAAATGATGAAACAAGCGAGGTTTTGGCAGAAATGAGCGTATCCCATGCCCAAGCTGGTGCAGATTTTGTAGCTCCCAGCGATATGATGGATGGAAGAATTCTAACTATCCGCGAAGCTTTGGAAGATGAAGGTTTCCAAAATATGGGTATCATGAGTTATTCTGCCAAATACGCCAGTGCCTTTTATGGGCCCTTCCGGGATGCGTTGGATTCGGCCCCTGTGGACATAGAAAATGTTCCCAAGGATAAAAAAACCTATCAAATGGATCCTGCTAACCGTTTTGAGGCCATTAGGGAAACCCAAATGGATGTTGATGAGGGAGCAGATATCATTATGATAAAACCTGGTCTTGCCTATTTGGATATCGTTCGGGAAATTAAAAATGAAGTGGATGTTCCGGTAGCAGTTTATCAAGTTTCTGGCGAATATGCGATGCTAAAAGCAGCAGCGGAAAAAGGGTGGTTGGACCATGATTCCGTGATGATGGAACAACTGATTTCCATTAAACGGGCTGGTGCAGATATCATAGCCAGTTATTTTGCCAAGGATGTCATAAGATTATTGGGCTAGTTCAAAAAAAATATCCCTACTTTTAGTTAGCACTTATAACTATGGGACTTTTACTTTTTTACGCATTTATCTCAATTTTCTTTTCCTTTCTATGCTCTATTTTGGAGGCTGTGCTTTTGAGCATAACCCCCACGTTTATTAATGTCAAAAAACAAGAAGGAAAGGAATACGCGGTTCAATTGGAGGGACTAAAAAAGGATGTCGACAAACCTCTTATTGCCATTCTAACCTTAAATACTATAGCCCATACTGTGGGAGCCATCTTGGTGGGAGTTCAAGCAAAGGTAGCTTATGCCGAGATGTATGGGACTACGACCCGTTCCATTTTTGGATTTGAGTTTACCGAAGACTTAATGGTAGGAGTGGTGTCTACCATAATGACCATTTTAATCTTGGTAGCATCAGAGATTATTCCCAAAACCATCGGAGCTACGTATTGGAAACAACTGGCCAATTTTACTGCCAAATCCTTAAAGGTCATGGTATTAATTTTAAAGTATACCGGCTTACTATGGTTGTTGCAGCTCTTTACAAAGCTTGTCGGAGGAAAAGGGCATCATGGAAGTGTTTTGAGCCGCGAAGATTTTACCGCAATGACTGATATTGCGGAGGAAGAAGGTGTTTTCCAAGAGTCGGAATCTAAGGTGATTAAAAACCTTCTAACTTTTGATGAGATTCAAGCC
>JBCDAX010000011.1:0-107691 GCA_039184805.1 Bacteroidota bacterium
CGGAAGTCAAATAAGTTGAGACGTTTTTCAGGAGTTATATTATTAATTACAATTACTCTTGGAATGTTGAGTGTAATTTTAACTTGATTCTATATTGAAAATATTGGATTTGAATAGTTACGGAGTGGAAATAAAAAACGTCTCAACTTATTTGACTTCCGTTTTAATTTTTCATCTTCTCCCTCAATTTTCCATTTTAGCTTGAACATTGAATTAAGTATTAATTCATATGATGAAAAAGAGAAAGGATTTAAAATGGGAAACAATGGATATTTATTTTGGTCCGCCGAGTAATAAATCCAAAGATTTATATAAATCGCAATTCCAAATGAAAAGAAGCTCAAAGCAAATCCGATAAAAACTATTCCGAAAACAATGTCATTCATATAGGTTTGAGTGGTTTTTCAATTGGTTAAGAAATCAAAATGGGAAATTTAATGATACCTAAAAAACTGAATTCAAATTGCTTTTGTATAACTGACTAATAACTTGTTATCACTTTCGATACCAATCCCTATATCTGTAATTTTTTCTTTATTGTTCCAAGTCAAACTATAATACCCCAACTCAAATGAAATAATCAAGTTGAGCTTCGGTGACTTATTGCCATCTGTATCAGAGTACGTAATCTCAAATTCCCCTTCAAATCTCCTTTTTTTATTTAACTCAGTTAATCGTATCCCGATTCCAGTTCCACGTTCAATTTTATCTTTTCGATTAAAAATCCATTTAGCTTTTATTCCATTGGTTGATTCTGAATAAACTACACAACCCAAAGGTATATTGCTTCTATTAATCATAATCTGCTTATAAATTACGTAGAACGATATCGCTTATGATTTCTGCGTGAAAATCTTTCGGGATTTTTAGGTTACGAAATCACGTTATTTAAAAATAGAAAAATTTAAGGTTGGGAGGGAAGCCACCTGACTTATAGCCATTTTCGGCACCTTTTTTAAATTTTAAGTTCTCCTTTCAACACAATTTGTGCTTTTCCTTTTATGGTCATTTTATGCTCGTTGATTAATTCAACTTCCATAAACCCAGTTCTTTCTGAACACTGAAATGAACCCATCTTTTTCTTATTCAATCGATCTCCCCAATATTTTGCCAAAAAGGTATGTGTTCCGCCAGTTACCGGGTCTTCATTCGTTCCGCTCCAAGGCCAAAAATATCTTGATTCAAAATCATATTCTGCTTTTTTAGAAAGCGCAGTTACAAGAACTCCGTTAATTTCGCTATGAGACTTTTTTAACTTCTCAAAATCAGGTTTTAGATTCTTCAATAATTTTGAACTCTGAATTTCAAGTAACACTATTTTGGTTTCAAGATTGTATACACTATTATTCACTTCATTAATTCCAAGAGCCTTGAGCAATTCAAAAGGTACTTCTTTAGAAATTGTATGATAAATTGGGAATCCCATTTTAATAAATTCCCCCTTACGTTCAACTGGTAATCTCAAGTTCTGAATATTCACAAAATCGATTGAATTTTGTCCGTTTCTTTCAAAAAGAACCTTTGACGAAGCAAGAGTAGCATGTCCACATAAAGGTATTTCCATTACAGGTGAAAAGAATCTTATCGGATATGCATTATTTTCATTAATCTCTCCGATAAATGCCGTTTCTGATAGTCCTAATTCTTTTGCGATGGAAAGCATTTCCGAATTAGATAGTTCCTCTCTTACTATACAGACACCAGCAGGATTTCCTTTAAAAGGTTGGTCTGTAAATGAGTCAACAATATAGGTTTCTATTTCTTTCACTTTTTCGATTGTGTTCAAATTATTGCCAACAGTCTCGGCTATGATACTTAAGGGGTTGGGCAGTTTTGGGCCAATGGTATAATGGTATGCGCCAAAGATAACCGCAAAGCAGCTGGTGTGTTTGGATGGCAAGCAAAAGTGCCTACCTACATTTACAGGACCGATCTTGTTTTATTTAAAAGTAAGAAAAGTTGTTTTAGTTTAGAAAGTTAGCTAGGGTTTATAGCCAGTGTTGGCATTAGTTTTTGCAAAGAATTATACAGGATTACACCAACTGTAACAAACGGTGCTGTCCATTGTCTTTGTCTCGAAGACAATTAATATTTACAAATACATCTCTGCCTTGAAATTCATAGCTTTTAGAAAACCAACCACCTTCATAGTTTTTTTGTTTTTAGCACTTAGCAGTTGTAAAAACACTAATAATAATGCCGAAAAAGAAACGAGGGATTCTAAGTCAACGGACTTATTTACTATTGTTTCGAGCAATAAACTTGGTATAAACCATGGGGTAATCGATAGTATGGATAAAGCAATAACCACTGGTGAATACCCAAATATTCATAGTGTGCTCATTGCGAAGAGGAATAAACTAGTTTATGAAAAATATTTTACCGGTAAGGATGAGATTTGGGGGACTGACTTGGGGGAAGTGACTCACAATAAAAATCTTCTTCATGATGTAAGAAGTATATCCAAAACAGTTGTCTCTTTATGTATAGGTATTTCCATAAATCGAGGAGAAATAAAATCAGTTGATCAAAAGATTTCTGATTTTTTTCCAGCCTATAAGGTTCATCTTGAAGGAGAAAAATCAAATTTAACAATACGGCATTTGCTTACTATGTCTTCTGGCCTTGAATGGAACGAGGATGTTCCTTACGATGACCCTAGTAACAGTGAAATTCAAATGACATCAAGTTTGGATCCCATTGAATTCATATTGAGCAGAGCATTGATCTCGGCACCAGGGGAGGTTTGGAATTATAACGGAGGAACGACACAATTACTGGCATCAATAATTTATAATGTTTCGGGTATGTCAATTGATAAATACGCAGAAAAATATCTTTTTGGGCCTATGGAAATTCAATCCTTTGAGTGGACTAAATTCCCAGAAATTAATTTACCTGCTGCAGCTTCTGGATTACGACTAACATCTCGAGATTTATTGAAATTTGGAATCTTATTTTCTCAAAATGGAAAATGGGAAAATACTCAAATAGTTCCTGAAGAATATCTTAATGATGCCATGAGGTCACATATAACCTTTGGGCGAAATAATAACGTGGGTTATGGCTACCAATTTTGGATACTTTCTGCAAGCACAATTGTTGAGGGAGAGACCCATTCCATTGTTGCTGCATTTGGAAATGGAGATCAAAGAATATATTTGGATAAAAATCATGATTTAATAGTGATTTTTACCGCTGGAAACTACAATAAATGGACTATAAAGAAAGATTCAGAGGCTATTTTAAGTGATTTTATATACCCCTCTTTCTTAAATTAATGTAACGGTATCGTGTACGGGTGGTAACGGATTTTTTCTCACTAGCTTTTCAGTATTGCACTGACATTCTTCTTATGTTAATACTTTGGTTTCGTCGCTTAAACCGCTATTGCTAATACACCTTGTTGTAGCACGTTCTTTTCCCTTATACAAAACTATTCATCTGATTGTACAAGTAGTTGAAACCCTCCATAAACCATTCTACTGCCATCGAATATTAACTTATTTGGGTCAGTTAAAGGTGCAACTAATTCTGCCATTCTTGGGTCTGTAGGAACTTTTTTGTTGGCTATATCACGTATCTCTTTTGAAGGAAAAACAACCCAGCCAAATATAATTTCCTCATCTTCTTTTGCATCTACGGTTACTGTAAAAGATTTTGTGCCTTCTAAAGTCAAATCATCACCAACAAATTCGAAATAAGCAATCGCACCATACTCTTTCCAAATTTCGGCTACTTTTTCAACCACGTTTTTATATTCAGCCAAATGAATTCGGGGAATTGGAAGAACGAAGCCATCTATGTAGTTTGCCATATTTTTATCTTTTGGGTTATAGTACTCTTTTTTCGGTTTGTCTAACATGCTACAACGGTCCGGTTATGATTTCGTTGTACCGCCGTCTGCAAAGCAGTAGGCGAGTTGGCGCGCGGGCAAGGCAGTATTATTCCGCCGAAATCCAGACTTTTGATTTATACTTTTACTTTGGTGTGGCACTAAACTACAATGTATTATAGCCCTTGTTAGCAAATGTTTATCTGAAATGTATGTCTAATGTTGAATCTCCGAATTGAAATTTCCAAAAAGGAAGAAAATCGAAATAAATCAAAAGGATTGCAAGAAGACCTACTAAAATTCCAAACCACTTTTTCTCGTTGAACTGTCTAAATGCGAAAAATAAGGCAATTAGACCCACTACAATTCCGAATCCAATTTCGGTTTCAATTTCAGGTATATTTTGACCGTCAACTAATCCGTTGGGGTTAAGTCGTGCTAATTCTGAAATGAATAACTCGTAGGTTTTGTTATTCATTGCTATGATTAAAATAACGCCAAAAAGAGATATCAATATCGACAGAATTCCATTTTTCATATATGTTTGCTAACGGTCTCGACTATGAGTGGTTGCACCCGCCTTGCCCCGGACAAGTAGATGCAGATGAGAT
This sequence comes from Bacteroidota bacterium, assembly GCA_039184805.1. Classification (GTDB taxonomy): domain Bacteria; phylum Bacteroidota; class Bacteroidia; order Flavobacteriales; family Flavobacteriaceae; genus Flagellimonas. The sequence continues at coordinate 4,447 of JBCDAX010000011.1, forward strand.
AGTACTTAACGTTTTAAGTACACACAAAGTTGGAAATTTCGCAGAAATTTCCATAGTAGACATGAATAAGCAATTACTTATTGTCATCGTTAGCGGTAGTTTTATTTAGGATTGTTCTTAAATTTTTTATTACCGAAAGTGTCCAACTAACAATATACACCGGCCATAACTAATTAGAATATACATTTTTATTATGGAGTTCCATCCATTTACTTGAATCAGCTAAGTCGGTCCAACCGTATTTTCGATATAGCTCATGAGCATCTCCAGTAAGTAAAATCCAACGTCTTAAGTCTTGAAGTTCAGAGAAATTCATTATAGTTTCCATCAGCCATTTTGAAAGACCTTTTCCTCGATATTCCTCTAAAATGTACACATCTCCTAAATAAGCTATTGTCGAAAAATCTGTGATAATTCTTGCAAAACCAATTTGTTTGTTTGTCTTATAAAGACCAAAACAGAAGGAATTTTCTATTGAAATCTCAACTTTTTCCTTCGGAATATTTAAACACCAATATGCTTTAGTTGATAAAAAATCATGAATGGCATCAATGTCCAATTTCGACTTATCAGTAGAAATGTAGAACTCGTTTTTTTGCAGTGCTATTTTTTTCATTGAAATCTTCGGTCAAAATTGTCGCTGACGTTTAGTATATGAAGCGTAGACTGACGCTAGCTGGCTATGATTTCATATACATTGTTATCTCTTTTTTTTTAGTCGTTGATTATTTTCAAAAGTGCTTTTCGTGTCTCTTGCAATTCTTTAATCTCTTTTTCGATGATTTTTAGTTTGCTCTTGAAAACTTCACTCTTATCGATACACTTATCTGGATTGGCATCTTTTTGGTCAAACAGTTCTTTAATTTCTTTGAGTTTGAACGAAAAACGCTGCAGGTATTTTATTATTTGAATCCGCTTTACGTTTTCTTTCCCATAATCCTTGTAGTTGTTCCACTCAAAAGGTTGAGAAACGTTTGTCAACATTTCCTTGCCTTCATAGAAACGAATAGTGTCCCTTGATACACCTGATTGCTTGGATAATTCGCCAATTTTCATATTTCTTGCAATTTTATTTGACCATCGACCATAGTCCATGGTTTATATTTGTGCAAGGTACTGAAAAGAACACTAATGGATAAACAAAAAATCGCAGTTTTAACCGGTGTTACAAGCGGGATAGGAAAAGAAGTCGCATTGGGCTTGGTGAAGTTGAACTATGAACTATTTATTATAGCAAGAAATAAGGAGAAGTTTGAACTCCTTAAAAAAACAGCCCTATCAATTGACAAAATGGCTATTATGCATTTTTACCAAACGGATTTGTCTTTGGTTAAAAGCACAACTGCGACATTGTCTAGAATTAAAAAAGAGGTCAAATCTATAGACCTCATTTATCAATCGGCTGGTCTTATTCCTGGCAACATAGAACTTACTCAAGAAGGAATAGAAAAAACATTTGCCGTAAGCTATTTGACACGATATCTAATTCTAAAAGAGCTATTGCCATTGGTAACAAAATCAAATGAAAAAATGATTGTGAATATGGCTGGTGCTGGTCAAAACGGTAAGATTAATTTTGAGGACATCAATTTCCAAAACTCAAAATTCAGTCCGATTAAAGTCGTAAAACAGTTTCAGCAAGCAAACGATGCAATGATCCTTAGCATTAAAAATAAATATGAACCGGATGGATTAAAAGTATACTGTTTAAGACCCGGATTAGTAGACACCGGAATTCACAAAGGGTGGCCAAAACTACTTCGCTTTTTCATTACGAAGGTTTTTGGTGTTTTCTTTATGGTTTCAGCTGAAAGAGCTTCAAAAGTGCCTTTAGGTCTAATTGACGGTACAATCAATGTAGATGGCGTTTTAGTGAATGAAAAAGGTAAATCTGTTCGGCCATCAAAATTGTTGTCAACTATTAATTACCAAAATCAAGTCATTCAAATGAGCGAGGGAATACTAGAACCTCTGATTTAAGTTTAAGTGAAGTTTTGTTTTTCGAATGAGAGATAACGTCTCGTGCAAGAGCGGTAGCGAATGGAAAAAGGCTGCTTTTGGGAAGATAAAATACAAGATGGAAAACAAAGCGACTCGAATAAGAACTCAAATCGTTATTACTTATACATGTTGTTAGGCACTGGCGCTTTTTTTTATCAAATAGTTGACTTGTAATTCTAGGCTTTTAATACTCTAATTTTCAATCATTGTATTTTGAATCAGATAAATATTCATCATTTTGCCTTGAATATGTTCTATACTTTGAAACTCGAAAGAGTTTAGAGGATTAGCTGCCATAGGATGGTCAGGAAATTTCTTTTTAATTTTTACAATCATCTCATCTGTAGGTTCAAAGAATACTAGATAACCACAAAATTTACAAACTCGTATGCCTTCAGTAATTACATATTTTCGTTGACTTTCATCTATATGATGCAATGTTCCAAAAAACACAACCGCATCAAAACTATTTGTTTCAAATGGCATCCCAGATGCATCAAAAGCTCTGAATGAAATGGAATCTTTGACACCAAATCTTTCTGCATTTGCTTCCCAATCCATTTTAGCATACACTGAATTGTCGGTTTCAGGTTCTCCTGTTACAACCTTATAGCCGTTTAATGCAAGGAAAATAGGCGAAATTCCTATACCTGTACCTACGTCAAGAATTGTGGAGTTTTTAGGTAGATTTAGCTTTTTTAAAGCAAGCAAACCGTCTGTGTTGGCAGGACCAAGAAATTCATCTAACTCTTTTTTACTAACATTATTTTTCATTGCCTATTTAGTTTTCTAGAGTTAATAATTTCTGCTTCCGTTCGTGAACTTCGCCTGTTTCGGCATAAACCTTTAACTCTTCAAGGTTTTGCTTTAGTATTTTTGACATTCTTTTCCTCAAAGGTCCCTTCATAATCCAACCCATTATTCCTTTTAGTTCCATATTTATTTCCATGGTAATCTTAGTCCCATTGCTTTCCTCAGAGTGTGTCCAAGTGTTATTAGCGTTTACCACCATTTTAGGTAACCCTTCTGCAATTTGATAGGTGAACTGCTTGTTGTTAGGTTGGTAATCAATGATTCTTTCTGTTGTTTTCTTAAACCCTTTATATGAGGGTGTACATTGTCTCTCAGTACAAACAGAACCATTAAACCCAGTTCCGTACCCTTCGGAATCCGTAACTCCTGCACTCCAAATACCGATTTTGTCAAATTGAAGAGCTGTGATTTTCCAAAGTTCCTCTGCTGAAGTTTCAATGAGGATTGATTCCTTTACGTTAACTGTTGTTTGCGCCATAATTTCAAGATTTAGTGAACCGCTAATAAAAAGCAAAAGCATTGTCCATTTTGCATTCATATCTTATTCGTGTTGATGAAATAAATTATTTATAAAGCAAAGATGGAGCCTAGCTATAAGAAGGGTTTACCACTAAGGCCCGAAGATTTGACTTAAAAGCTCAATTGAAATATTCTCGATATTTGGAAGGTGATTTGCTGTATTTCTTTGTAAATGCTCTTGTAAAACTACTGAGACTATTAAAGCCACAATCGTAGCAGATGTCAGTTATTTGAATGTGGGTTGCTTTCAATAACTCGGTTGCTTTTTCTAATCTTTTGTTTTGAATGTATTTAACTGGTGATTCTCCGAATATTTCTTTAAACTTTCGTTTAAATGTAGTAAGACTTGTATTGGTTAATGCGGCTAAATCTTGAGAGCTTAAATCATCAAATAAATGAGCATTTATAATCGATTTAAAATGTAGCTCTACAGGTGTGAACAATGATTTGAGCAAATCCCTTATTGATGAATAATTTGTATTGTAAAGCAACAGCAATAGTTCCTTGATTTTTAGGATTAATAACTCTTCATTAATTAAAGGAGGATTGTCAAAGTAGAAATTCATTCCTTTAATATATTCATCAATAATAGTTGAGTGTGGTATTACTTGAAATATCTTCTGACTACTATTTTCTATATCAGCAATCAAAAAAGAAGGGGTTTCATTTTGATAAACATATTTTATGATATCAGGCGTAAAATGAATGGCTATAATTTCACAAGGCTCACCATTATCAGCGGATTGCCAATGGTTGATAAATGAACCACATTTCATCAAAATGCTTTCTTTGGAAACTACATTGTCTTTTTCAAGCCCACCATAGGATAATCCATTTCCATTTTTGGAATAAATGAAACAAGCTTCATTTTCGTATGTAACTGATGGCTTAAAAGGTGGTTGAAAGACAACTCTTTCAAATACTGATTTATCATTGAGTTTATATTCTTCGTACTTTATAATCACCTTGAGTTCTTCATTTTTATTGTGTTTTGTCTTGCCCGTACCTAACGGTTCCCGCTATGATTTCGTTGTGACAGCGTCTGCGAAGCAGTGAGCGAGTTGGCGCGCTAGCAAACCAGGATTATTCAGCCGAAATCCGCCCACCCGTCAAAATTATTATGGGTTCAAACTCTTTATTTACATATTCATGAAAGTATAGATGTCCATTGGAATATGGGATGGAGTCGGTCATTTGAGAATAACTTATTATGAAGCTTGTTAAAACAATAAATAGCAAAAATAGATTTCGTGTCATATTAGGTAATAGTACATAACGACCTAAAATACAAGTGGTTGACAAGTAATTACCTATTACCATTGTTAGCGTTTGTTTTCTCTTTTAACAACTCAATTGCCTTTTCTATTAAGGGATCTGCCCCATTAAGAAGGTCTTCAGGTTGGTTCAATAACTTGAAGTCGGGCGGAATCCCAACACCCTCATAATTGACCATATCTGCTGAATAATATTGTTGATGGGATAATGTTACTTTCCATTTATTTGGAAGACTAAAACCATACTGGTCGGATAGCATCCCGTCCGTATTGTCCCCAACGATTGTAACATATGGCAATTCTCGCATCGCTAGGGTAAACTCCTCGGCAGCGCTGGCGGTCCAATCACTGGTTAAAAGAACTATTGGTTTGGTGAATTGTGTTTTTCCTTTTGGAAGTATATAGGTAGTTTCAATTTTCTTAAACTCATTTGTTCCTTTTATACGCTCTTTCATAAAGTGGGCTATTCTTTGTTTATCTGCAAACCTGCCAGCAATTTCAAATGCGATATCACCATCACCGCCACCATTTAATCTTATATCAATAATTGCTCCTTTTTTATTGTTGAAAGCTTTTAAGGCGTTATCAATATCTGAAATGAACGCTTTTTTTGGTTGACCATGCATTGCGCGAATTGTTACATACCCATAATCCGATGATACTTTATACTTAATTATACCGGTCTTTTTGTTTATATATTTTCCAAAACCGTATTGTTCCAGTGTTAAGTCTGTAAGGTTTAACAACTGATAGATATTTGGTTCCTCTTTTTCCGATATGGGAAAGTTCTTTCTAAAAAGATCTTCATAGGCTGGAACATTTTCTCTAAAGACTGTTTTGTCCTTATTGAATTGTACTAGGCTTACATGTCCGTCTTTTAGTTCATTCAGCATACGTTCACAAACTGTAAATAAGCTGTCATTGCTAGTGGAATTGTTTATTAGGGGTCTGTATTTATCATAACTTTCCTGCCAATCAATGTTTTTGAGCTCAAAAAATGAATACCTATCATTGAATTCTTTCCACAGTTTTTCAAAGTTTTTTATAGGTTCTTGAACACGGATATCTTGAGCGTTAGATGTACCAGAGGCAATGAAGAAAAATAGAAGGAGTTTTAATTTGTTCATTTAAGATTTTATGTTTTTCAATTTTGGTTCCAATATACACTAACAAAGGTCTCGACGATGACTTCGTGGCCATAGCCAGACGGTTTTTATATATTCAAGTTAGGAAAAAATGGCCCAGCGTTAGCCATTGTTATACACAGTTATTTTATAATTTTCTTACCTCCTTTTTCATCAAAACTCTCTATGTGAGGCTCACCATTTTCATCCAAGTATATTTGTAATCTAGGTTTGTTATTTTTATCCATTAGAAAAAGACCTACATTTTCTGAATATGTTCTACCGATGAATAATCTTTGTGGTGCTAAATTTTCTGGATTATTGTAGAATTTGTCGTATTCCTTCTCTCTTAAAATAGAATCCTCAATTTTTCGAATATTGTTCAATTCCGAAATGATTACGTTGGATTGTTTTTCAGAGCGTTCCTGTAGTAGAAGTCCGTATTGCTTTTTCCATTCTCCACTCTCTAAATATTCATCTTTTCTTAACGCCATTATTTGGTCGTTTTTCCTTTGGTCAAAAGTCAGAAGTTGGTAGCTTTCGGTACAATCGATTCCATACACCAAACCACCAATTTCATCTCCATCTTCATTAAAAAATAGCAATCCAGCAACATTTCTTTCGGTTTCTTCCGGATTTATGGGCTTGCCGTTAATTGTAGCTAAAGCTTGGTTTTCTGGATTACTTAATACAACGTATTTATTTCCGTCTTTTCCGACAATGTTCAGTCTTTCGGTTGTAACTTCAGGAACTATTTCATTGTATTTATTTTCTTGTCTCTTAATGTTTGAAATAAAAAGGTAGCCAATTATACCTATTAATATTATCAGATTGATTTGTGGTAGCTTTTTCATTTTTTGGTCATAATTGTGTACAACAGTCTCGTATAACCGTCAGTTACGGGTTTATTTGCGTTAATTTTCGATTTGGAACTGACGCTAATAATTCCGAGTGGATTTGAATACGTTCGAATCCACAGACCCAAGCGCAGCGACCTATGAACACCTTATCAAAATAACAAGCGGTGAATAAATTGCGGTTATACATTGTTACCTGCTAGCTTTTTTTTTCATTTTGTTCTATAAATCATTTCGTAATCGTGTGCTGTCACAAACATTGGAAATTCAGCCCATTTTTCTCCGTTCGATTTCGCACTTTTATATGTTTCTCTAAAAAGTTCTTGTAGTCTTAAAATGATTAACAATTCGGCTACGTCATAAGCTTGTTCAATTTCGGGAATGTTGTGTTTTTGGTTTTTATAAACGTCTTCGTAACCTTTTTGGAGGTTCTCAAATCCAGTTATGGTCAAGTCTTTATTCGTATGATACTCAAAATCCGCTAACCACTCATAATCTTCTTTTCCAATTTCGCTAAACGAGAATAAGTCTATAAACCATCTGTCATAGTTTATGGTAAATCCGTTCATTTCGCAGTAAAAAGCTTTCAGTTTTTTTGAGAAGCTTAAGGTGTATTTCAGTTTTACACTTGAATAGAATTTGGAAATAAATTCACTTAATTCCGATTCCAAATGCAGAAGATTCATTCCAATTAGTTGATGAAATTCTGTTTCAGGAATCTTGCTCAATTCCGATTCGGCAATTTGTATTGCAGAATCCAAATCGTTCCGCTTTACATATTCGTTAAGTTTGTCTTCTAATTCAAAGTTCATAGGTTGGTTTCGCTTGCAGGTAACAGCTCGACTACAATCCTGTGGCCAGCACCAGACATTTTTTAGTTAATTTAAGCTACAAAAAAATGGCCAAGCGTTAGCTATGGGCTATAGCGATCGTTGTAATGCGTTTTTTAATATTGGACTACCTTTTTGATTCTTCCTTCGTCATAGTATTTGGTCCACTCCCCAATTTTCTTATAATTCCGCATTTGACCTTTAGAAGCTAGGAACCACTTGCAGGCTTTAAAAGTGTATTTGTATTTTTTTTCCTCAGTTAAAATATCAGTCGAATTTTTGTCTTCTAAAAATTGCTCAAAGTCTTTTGAGTTAGAGTCGATTTTAACCACTTTAGATTCGCGAAGTAAGTTTCCTTTTCCGTCATATAATTTCCATAAAATTGGGTTACCAAAATTGTCGTAATCTACATCGGTCATAACTTGACCACTTTTATAATAATTTGTCCATTTTCCAACATAGAAACTGTATTCGTATCCATTATGCTCATAAACTGCAATCTTTCCCAACTCTTTTTGTTGTCCATTTTTGAATTTTTTGTTGACCTGTTGTGTTCTAGAAGGTAACTTTCCGCTAACAATTTTTTCAAATCTTTCCGTATGCTGCCCGCTTACTAGATTAGATAGCAGTAAAATGTGTAGAAAAGTGATAATTTTTTGCATCAGAATGTTGTACAACGGTTTCGGCTATTACGTGTGACAAGCGCCAGCCATTTTTTAGTTAATTGAAACTACAAAAAAAAGACCAAGAGATAGGAATGGATTATAGCCATTGTTGGCATTTCGTTTTTTATCCAGATTAAGTTTTGTCAATATCAAGTAACATTTTTAAAGTCTGTGTAGTATAGTTTATTTTTAAAATTCCGTAAATCCCGATGAGCACGAGTATGCTAATTCTAGAGATTTCTTTGGCATCTAACTGATTAATTGGATATTTCAAGAAGATGAATATTGGGAAGGAAGTTATGGCTAGTCCAATGATGAAGTTTAAAATTCCCGTTGCTTTGTCAAATTTGAAACCGGCATATTTGCTTTTATCAAGAATCCCAGTATGATCCAGAAGATAAATATCCTTTGTTTTCGCTAGAAAATAGCGAATAATAAAAAGAAAGCAAATGATAAATATGTTTATGAATAGCCCTTCCAGTCCATAGTCCTGCTTTTCTATAAAGTATTCATAAATACTGAGGCAAAGTCCAACAATCAATAATGCCAAAAAAATATATGTAAGAACTCTATAAGCTTTTAAGAAAATCTTCATTCAGAATATTATTAAATGAATGCCAACGGTATCGTGTATGGCTTCGTTGCGGGAAACGCCCAACGGAATTTTCCAACCACAACCTTAAGTTAGCGAATCAGGCTGAAATTTTCATTTGAAATTCCGACCGCAATGAGTTATACACATTGTTGGCAAAAGTTAATCCTTAATTCGGTTATATTCTTTCAAAATATTGATAAGTCTATCCTCAGGACATTCAAACATAATGTTGTCATTTGCCCCCTTAAGAGTTTCAGCTGCTATCAATGCATTAATTATTGCTTCTTCGGTAGCTTCAACTGTAGCTTTGTAAATTGGATCTAACTGCCATTTTGGTAAAACCGAAAGGCTCATTTTTGAAAAATTATCATTGAAATTGGGTTGATGAGTCGAAAATGCCAAAAATATATCCCCAGAACCATTACCTGCAAATCCACCTGTACGAGCTATGCCGTTTGTGACTCTTTTAGCCACATGTTTTAAATGAATTGGTAAAAGAGGTGCGTCCGTTGCAACAATTACGATAATGGAACCATCCTGTTTAGGTTCGTTGAATACTGGTTTTAGGTCAGTAATAAGCTTTCCAACTGGAACACCTACTACCATTAAATCTTCACGATATCCAAAGTTGGCTTGCGTTAAAACTCCAACAGTATATTTAATCGAATCAATCTCAACCACTCTGGAAGCGGTACCCGTACCTCCTTTAAATCCATAAAGCCACATTCCAGTCCCTCCGCCTACGTTCCCTTCTTCAAGAATTCCTGCACGGGAAGAATCAATGGCTTCAAAAACATGTTCCTTGGTTACGTGAAGTCCGTTAATGTCGTTAAAACCGCCATCGTAGGTTTCCCCTACCACAGGTAATCCAAATCTAAAATCCTCAGAACCTATTTTATCAAAATTTTTTATTTGCCATTCACCTATGGCATCCCTAACTATTCCAACGCTATTGGTATTTGTAATTCCTAAGATTGCCGTGGGAAGAAATCCGTAATCATTTATGTAGTGTGAACCTGTTAATTCTCCATCTCCATTATGAGAGTATACAGCGGCAGGAATTGCTTTCTGTTGGTCTTTTCCAGCTGGTATTACAACGGTCACTCCAGTTCGAATTGGGCCTTTCCCCTCAATTAGTTTTCCCTCTCCTTCTATAATAGTTTTGTAGCCAACAAGAACACCTGGTACATCTGTTATATTATTGAATTCCCCTGTTTTTCCATTAAATGGGATTCCTAAATCTCTTGCCCTTTCTGTCTTTTGTTCCTGCCCAAGAGATGCTGTCCAAATAAGTACTAAAGCTATAATTGTTAGATGTACTTTCATAGTCTTAATTTTTGCCAACGGCTCGTGTATGGTGTCGCAGCTGACGTTAGGAAGCTGTGCACTATACACCTTGTTGGGCGTTCGTACTTTATTTTTAGAATAGTGTCATTTGCTCAGTGGTTTCTTCCGCGACCATTTCTCCAAACGCTTCCCAATCTTCAACTTTCAGGTTTTTTACTACACTTTTAACTTTCCTAAAATCTATGGATTCATAAGCTCGTTCAAAATCAATACGCATAAGTGTATCCTTGTTTATTGACCTTTTAGAGTCGGAAAATATTATTGATTTCAAAAACTTCTGAACTAAGTCAGAATTAACTATGTAATGAGCTATTTGAGCCATTTTCAAATTATCAAAACCAATAAAGTAGCAAGTGTCATCAAGCATAATTGGTTTATTGTCGGAAGTACCGACTAAGGTAAAGTGTGTCGATTTGTAAAGGCCTGAAATGGCGACTTTGTAAGGAGCAAATGAATAATCACCAATTCCAAAAATTGAAAAGTTTGGCTTGTCTTTGTAAATAGAAGATTTACGTTTTTCAAAGAACTCTTTATGTGAGTCCAAATATTTATAAGTCTGAGGGAATTTGTTTTTAATGTAGTTGGTCTCTTGGCCTATCTTTTTCTGAGTTATGATAGTTAACTTTCTAAACGAATTCGTTTTATCTTCTTTAAGGTCAGAACTCTTTAATAAACCGTATGTCAAGTTGTCTTCGAGTTTGACTACTTCACCTAATCCATTTTTGAAATGACCATTGAGCTGTTCAAGTTCCATAACTTTTGAGCAGTCGTGTTTAACTCCCGAACGCCATGTGAAGGTTGATTTACCATCAACAACACTGGATTCATCATAGTCGTTTATTGAATAAACAAACTTGTTTTTGTACCACCCAAAAACTGTGAGTGATTCGCGTGTATAGAAATCTAATTCTTCACATGTTAAATCAGGTTCATGATTTAAGTGTGTAAGAAATAAACAAGCATTCACTGAAACATTGAATTCTTTCTTGGAATCAATATTTAGTTTTTCCGACTGACTGATTCTATAGCTGTTTTGTTGTTGGTCTTGAATTATATTTTTTACGACCGAGTTTTTAATCAAGAACGCTAGCAAACCATCGTGGTTATCAAAACACCTTAACATAATTATTGAGATATATTCACCAATGTCAAAGTTTCCCTTTCCTGTAATAGCTTCAAACCCGCTATGCTTTTTGAAATTTGATTTCTTTGGAAGATTCTTTGAGTCAATCGCACCAAGCTCTGAATTAGTAACCCAAGGAGGATTACCAATTATCAAAGTTTTTAAATTTCTGGTACTTTCTGCTAACTCTTCATAAGAAAACTCAAAAGCGTTGGCGTGCAATATGTCAATATCAGGTAATGACTTTGATTTTGTTTCAAGGAAGTGCTCTAAAATTTTGAACTTGGTTTCCCAAACGTAAGGCTGATATATTTCAACTCCAACTACCTTTTTTAGGTGTTCAAATTGTTTAATTGAAGCAATTAAAAAATTACCTTTCCCACAGGTTGGCTCTAGTACAAATTCAAAGTCATTAGATTTTGAAGAAGTATACTCAGCAACTTGCTTAGATAAAATTTTATTGGTTTGGAAGTCCCCGTATTCTCTTCTGTCAGATTCAGAAACAACAGAGTTACGCTCTTTAATTTTCTCCAATAATTCGGTAGCCTGTCCTTGCGTGGCAAAAAAGTTATTTAGACCACTGACTTCTTTAACGATTGAATTACATTCTGTATAGTCAGAAAGAGACTTTTGATTCTTAATGAAGAATTCTAAAGCCAATTCGCCAATATGTGTTTCAAAACAAATCATTAGGTGACCTTATCTACAACTTTTGTAATTCCAACAACTACTTCAGTTAGGTTTACCACTCTTGCATATTGTAATCTCCATTGCAAAGCATTTGAGATAGTCAAATAGCCTTGTTTTGGTAAGTCGCTCATTATTTTATCAGCTATTAGTCCAAGCGTAATTTCGTCTGCTGGAATGTTTTTGTCGTTAAGATAGGCAATAATATCTTCCTTGTTTGCTCCATCTTGTATCATCTGTCTTATTCTAAATGTTGTTGTGTAGTCTGCAGTTCTCTCTTTCTCGAGGAATGAGCAGCTAACAAAATCAAGCTTTGCCGCACTTGTCTTTGGGTCGTCAGTTTTGTCGTAAACAAATACAAGTAGATTATAGCCTAAGCCAAATATTTTCTGTTTTGCATCCTTGAATGGACAAGAAGATTGTGGTTGTTTAATTGACGTTACCTTTATATCAGTTTGAATGTTTGCCCCTGGAAGGTCAATACCTTTAGCTGAAGAACCAATTTCATATGTAAAACGGTCAGCAAGGTACTTTTGAAATTTGTGCTCAATATACGTCCCAACAGCTTTGCCATCAGTTACTCCGTAAAGGTCTTTGTTCTCGTATACAGATTCTATGTCGCAGAATTCCTTTGCCGCCTTCTTTAAAGTTTCTATTGTTAAATTCGGTTTCATTTATTTTCTATCATTTTCTATTTCAAATTTCGGTTTTCCCATATGACGCCCAACGGTCTCGGCTATGATTTCGTTGTGGAATCATCCGCAGGATTATTCCGCCGAAATCCAGCTATTTGATTAATACTTTTATTTTGGTGTGGAACAAAACCACAATGAATTATAGCCATTGTTGTAAGGCGTTTTTTATTTAATTTTATATTCTATTTTCACTTCGTTTCCTCGGAAAAATGATTCATTTTCCTTTTTTACAAAATTCAGATTTGGTTCGTGAATAATTTCCAAGTTGTTATTGTCAATCCATTTGGCAGAGACTTTTTTACCCTCTCCATTAAAGTACATTATTCCAGCTCCACCGCCAGAATTCCATTCCATTATTCCGCTTGTATGGATATATTTTCCGTTTGTAAATTCTTCGTTGACTCTGAATTCCTTTGTTCCGTCAGCAGTTGAAATTCGGACGAGTTCGTTTGTCGTAAACTCAAATTTTGGTCGAACTCTTCTTTTCGCTTTTGGTTTTTCAGTCGATATTAATTTCAAGAAGTTCTGTAATTCAGTTTTTCTTTCCTGAATTGCCTTTTTATCTGCACCAAGTTCTTTCCACAATTCCAAGTCAGTTCCGCTATCAATTATTTCTTTTACCTGCTTTAAAATTTCAGGCTCAAGAGATTTCGTTTCCCATTGCGCCAAAGCAAGTCCGAATAATGAATTATTTCGGTCGTCTGAATCTGAAAAATAATCAGCAAATTCCGTTTTTACTTCGTTTGAAACCCAAACTTGATTTCCTCCATTATTATACTTTTCGAAAAATTTCGAGTAAATATCTAATGTGGTATCATTTCCTTTTATTTCAGTGTTCCAAACTCCCATTCAGTTTCGATTTTCAAATGCCTTACAACGGTCTCGTGTATGGCTTCGTTGCGGAAAACGTCCAACGGACTTTTCCACCGTAGCCCGAAGTTAGCGAATCAGGCTGGAATTTCCGTATGGAAATTCCGACCGTAATGAGCTATACACAATGTTGTAATTAGTTTTTTATTTCAGTTTAGTCCATGAGTATTTTCCAAGAAACCTGGCCAATCGCACTTTCCAATTGATTGGTTTGTCCATTTGCGGATTATATCCACAGATTCTGCATTTCCGCGAATTGATTTCCACTTCGTATCCGCCATATTTTGTCGCGCGCAGTTCTGTCTCTTTTAATTCTTGAAAATTACTCGAACCACATCTGGGACAGTTTTCCAATTCTGTTTGTCCGACTGGTTTGGTCAGTTCCGCAATTTTTGAGTCCGTCAAATTTCTATTTTTCAATTCCAAATGAATTTTGCCCTGAGATTCGGGCATGAATTCGGTCCGACGATATTCAAAGAAGAAGGCAAGTTCTTTGTCGGTCAAGTTTTGTAAAAAATCCTTTAAATTTTCTTTTTTCAAAATTAATTACAACGGTTCGTATAACCGTCAGTTACGGGTTAGTATGCGTTAATTTTCGGTTTAGCACAGGCTTTAGCAATTCCGAGTGGATTCGGACGTAGTCGAATCCGCCGTAATTGCGGTTATACATTGTTGTAAAACGTTTTTATTCAAATTTTTGATATTCGTTTTTAATCTTATCATTTAGTTTAATCCATTCAAGATTATTCTTTATTTCAATTATTTTCACGTTTATTTCCGATTCAAATTTCGGTGGTATTTTAGGTTTTTGAGTTGAATAAATTTTCAGAGTGTCATTTTCCGTCTTGTAAATTATCCCACCAAATCCGTGAAAAATATATTCAGAGATTGAGTCAGGTTGAAATTCAAGGTCAGACTTTGTCGAAACCACAGATATTTTGTGGTCAGCAGTCAATCCCCAATTTTTGCTTTTCAAATAAAGTGAGGTTTTTTTATTCGGAAAGTAAACCTGTTCTTTTTCAAATACAGGTTTTCCTATTTCGTCCCAACTTGCTAATTCACGTTCAACTTTCATTCCGAACCAAAAGGAAAGTATAATGAGTAAAATCGAAATTATTATTAAAGTTCCTTTTTTCAATTCAGATTTCGGTTTTTCTTAAATGTTTTACAACGGTCTAGGCTATGAGTAGTTGCGTGGTTTAGCACTTAACTTTGCAAGTACACACCAAGCTGAAAATCCGCGAGGATTTTCAGAAGTAGGCGAGAACAAGCAATTACTTATAGCCATTGTTGTGTGGCGTTTTTTATTTCAGTTTATTGTCAATCCGTCTAATGAATTGAACATTCTTTAATTTTTCATCTTCTTCTTTACAAACCAATTGCATTCCAAAAGCGTAAAAGTCAGAACCATTGTAAAACTGAACTATTAAGTTGGTAAAATGACTAATTATTGATTTTGGTGTTTTTGTCTCGGATGAAACATTGTTCAATTCATAAAAGTTAATTAAATCATTCCAGTCAAATTTTTCAGGTTCGGTTTGAGTCGGTTTATGCTTTTCGTTATTCTCAAATATTTTCAAATATCCATTTCTGTTTTCTTTCCATAAAACGTATTCCTTTTCGTAAGGTGAAGAACTCCTATCAGATATTCTTTTGACCAACATTAAAGTGTCAATCCCTTTGGTTTTCAATTCACAAGCAAATGATTCTGACATTTTATCTATTTCCGCTATTCCTGCTCTATTCCAAGTTTCATTAATTCCAAATTTTTTAAAATTACAATCTCCATCTCCGTAAGCATATATCTCATCCCATCTTTTTTGATGGGCTTCGTTTACATCTAAACTTTCTGTACTCACTATATAAGAACACTTAATTGGGACATAGTAATCTTTGATTTTAAGAATGTAAATTATCTCTTTGTATTTCGATTTTGTAACAAAAATTATTTCGCCAATGTCTCCAATTTGTGGTTCAAAGTCTTTCCAATATTCTTTTCCAGCTATTTTTTTAATTTCTGAATTTGGCCATTTAATATTATCACTTCCATTTAGCGTGCTGTAAATTCCTCCGTTGTGCCAAATTTTGGCAAAAGTTCCCTCAAGAGTTTTGACTTTCTTTAATTTTCCACAGAAGTCAATTGGTTCTTTGGATTTTTCAAGATAAGATACTTTGTTTTGTCCAACTAAAGCTTGAAATGTGAAAAGAAGTATTATGTAGATTATTTGTTTGTTCATTGTTTTTTCTCAAATCTAATTGACTATTCTCAATTTCAAAATTCCAAATGCGTGAACTCTACTTTTCAATTAGTTTAAAGTGTTTTTCATTGCGTTTGTCAAATGACACACAACGTTTGTATAAAGATACATCAAACCAAAACACCTTTCCGTCAATCATAACCTGCCTTTAAAGGTGGTTATGGTTAGGTTTGTTTAAATTTTAACATAACCACCAAAAATGACGCATAAAGACACTTTTGTTAAATTTTCTGAGTTTCTTGCTCTCAAGCGCTACAGCGGTAGCACCATCAATGCATACCTGTCTATGGTAACTAAGTTCCAAGAGTTTTTGGGCCTTGTGCCCATGGAACGCTTAAATAACGATGTCATCCTAATCAAAACGATGGATTTTATCCAGGCAAAAGGATATTCTGCTTCATCGCATAAACAAGTGTTGGGTGCTTTAGGCCTGTTTTATGAGGATTTTATGAGAATACGTGTCGATTTTAGGAACATTTACCCAGCTAGAAGAGAAAAACGGCTGCCACAGATTTTAGCTCTGGAAGAAGTGGAATTACTCATTTCTGGAACCAAGAACCTGAAACATAGAACTATTTTAATGACCATTTACGCTTTGGGACTCAGACGGTCCGAATTACTGAATCTCAAAATCAGCGATATTGATGGAAACCGAATGTTGGTTCACATTAAACAGGCAAAAGGCAAAAAGGATAGGGTAGTACCGCTATCCCATAAACTACTGAAACAGCTAAGGGAATATTATAAAAAGTACAGGCCTAAAATCTACCTGTTCAACGGACGCAAGGGAGAACCGTACTCAAACAGCAGTTTACGGTCCATTTTCACTAGCGCTTGCCAGCGTGCAAAGATTACCAAATATGTTACCCTACATAGCTTACGGCATGCCTTTGCCACCCATCTTATGGATTCGGGGGTAGACATCAGGATTATCCAACAATTGCTGGGCCATGCCAACATAAAGACTACTATGATATACACTCATGTTACCACAAGGTCCGTTCAGAACGTTTCCAGCCCCTTGGATTTTTTAGAAATAGATAACCCTTAAGATATAAATAAGAAAGAGTTGGTTAAAAATCAAAAAGCCCCCTCAATTCAACCTTAAGAGCTTGGGCTATGGTGTAAAGGTTTAGATATTGGCAGAAACTTTATGGTCTTCAAAAAAGTCATAATCTACTATGACCCTTAATTTAAGTTAAGAAAGTAGTTTTACAGAACTCGAAAATCTTACTATGACAAATCAATCCCAATCTAATTTTTTGGAGCAAGTGAAAGATAGCTATGGCTCTACCCAAGAACTGGCCAATACGTTAGACTTTGGTGTGGAAATGCTTTTTTACCTAGAGGAAGACACCTTTCATAAGCAAGATGTGCAAAACGTAGTGGCGGCCTTACGTGCCGTTATCACGGCTTTAAGGGCATAGCCCTATTCCTAATGTAGGTCAGTTAAGACCATAAACGCTAAAACAGAAGAATAGGGCCATATGTGTTTTAAAGGCTGAGTTCCAAATTTCCAGAGTCCAAACCTACATGGCAGCAATCTGTACTAACTGTATAATCGCTGCTTACCACCTCTTCGTTATTGATAAACCCTCTAAATTGAATCCGTCTCGCCTCATTCAAGTCAAGTACGCCATCCTGCGTTAAAGGGTATCGTCCGGTTTCCCTGGCATTGGCCATTTCCGCGTCCGAAAGGGAAATGGTCATATCCTCCCCATTGGCCAAATTGGTTACCGTAAATGTATCCAATGCTACAGGATTTTGGTCTTGATCCACTACCGAAACGTTGATTTGAATAAAAATTGCTGTACAAATGGCCCCGTTGCACTGGGCGTTCGTATCGCCATCAGCATCGTCATCTGAACTACAGGAAATTTGCAAAAAGGATACCATGAGGGTACAGATGGAAAGAAAAAGTTTGTTGCTATTGATCATGTTTTTTGATTTTTATTCAAGACGACAAGAAACATGAAAGGTTGTGTTAAGCTTTAGCCAAACTCCTTAGGTCTTTTGTTAATTTGTAATGGGTATTAGCGCAGAAGCGAATACCTCTTTTAGGGCCATAAACCTGTCTAATTGGCTCGCCTTTCATGAAAACAAATAGATGCTCTAATAGGGTAGACTAGTCCCTGTGAATGGTCTGCAATCTATCCGGCCCTACGGAAACAATTTTTATGGGCACTTGCAGTTCCTCTTCCAAAAAGGCAATGTACTCGTTCAAAGCTAGAGGAAGTTCCCCGGCCTTGGTCATTTTTGTGAGATCTTTGCTCCAACCCTTTAGGGTTTTATAGATAGGGGAGATGTTCTCACTTTCTATATTGTAGGGCAAGTGTTCTATTTCTTCACCTTTATAGTGGTAGGCCGTACATACTTTTAAGGTTTCAAACCCGCTCAACACATCGGCCTTCATCATCATAAGCTCGGTAACCCCGTTTACCTGCACGGCATATTTTAAGGCCACCAAGTCTAACCAACCGCAACGTCTTGGGCGTCCGGTGGTGGCGCCAAATTCATTACCTACCCGGCCCATGGTCTCGCCGTCTTTGTCAAATAGTTCGGTAGGGAAGGGGCCACTGCCCACACGGGTGGTATAGGCCTTAAAAGTTCCCAGTACCCGACCGATTTTATTCGGAGCTACGCCCAAACCGGTACAGGCACCTGCTGCTGTAGTATTACTGGAGGTGACATAGGGATACGTACCAAAATCAATGTCCAACAAGGACCCCTGTGCACCTTCGGCCAATATCTTTTTGCCTTCACGTTGCGCATTGAAGATATATTCCTCACTGTCAATAAAGGTGAGTTTCTTTAAGGTTTCCACCCCTTCACAGAATTCTTCTTCCAGCTCTTTTAGGTCGTACTGGATATCCACATTGTAAAAATCAATCATGGCCTCGTGCTTGTTGGCCAGATTGCGGTATCTGGTCTTCCAATTGTCAAACTCCAAATCTCCCACGCGCAATCCGTTTCTACCCGTCTTATCCATATAGGTTGGGCCGATTCCCTTAAGGGTAGAGCCAATTTTAGCTTTCCCTTTGGCTGTTTCTGAGGCTGCATCCAGCAGCCGGTGTGTAGGTAGAATCAAATGCGCTTTTCGTGAAATAAGAAGTTTTTTAGTGTAGTCCAGGTCAAACTTTTCCAAGTTGTCCAGTTCTCTTTTAAATATCACGGGGTCTATCACCACCCCATTGCCCACTACGTTCATGGCGTTCTTATGAAAGATACCAGAGGGAATGGTATGCAACACGTGCTTTATGCCATCAAACTCCAAGGTATGCCCTGCATTGGGGCCGCCTTGAAAACGGGCTATAATGTCATAATCCTTGGTAAGAACATCAACAATCTTTCCTTTTCCCTCGTCTCCCCATTGGAGACCAAGCAGTAAATCTACCATGAAATGTTGTGGTTAGTCGGTTAGGTTTTCTTCTGTGTTTCGGGTTCCGTAAAAATAGAGTGAGTGGTTGTTGATTTTGATATCAAAAACCTCCTCAATGGTTTTTTTGATGGATTGGATACGTGGGTCGCAGAATTCCACTACCTCACCTGTATCCGTTAATATCACATGGTCGTGCTGACGATCAAAATAGGATTTCTCGTATTGGGCCTGGTTTTTCCCAAACTGATGTTTACGCACCAACTTGCAATCCAATAAAAGCTCTATGGTGTTGTAGAGTGTGGCCCGGCTAACCCGGTAGTTTTTAGTCTTCATTTTAATGTAGAGGGATTCCACATCAAAATGGTCGTCACTTTCATAGATTTCCTGCAAAATAGCGTAGCGCTCTGGAGTCTTGCGATGCCCGTTTTCCTCTAAAAAAGAGGTGAAGACATTCTTTACTATTTCCTGATTTTTACTGTTCCCCATAGTGTTTCCAAAACTAAAGGACAAAGGTACGCTAAAATTTAAATTCTGTCTACCTTATCGATTCCCTCAATCTGTTTCAAGTTGTTGATAAGCCGCTTCAAAATGGTATTGTTCTTTACCACCAACGCAATTTTCCCCTTAAAGGTTCCCCCATCTGCACTAAAGTTCAGGTTGCGCATGTTTACGTGCATATTGTCCGAAATTATTCGGGTAATCTCGTTCACCAGTCCTAAATTGTCAATTCCGGTTATCTCAATTTCCACGGTAAATTCCTCTTGGGTAGAATCTATCCATTTGGCCTGCATGATGCGATAGGCATAGTTAGATTGCATAGAAATGGCATTTGGGCAGTTCTTTTTGTGCACCTTAATACCATCACTCACACTTAAAAAGCCGAATACATCATCCCCGGGTATAGGGTTGCAACATTGAGATAGTTTATAGCTCAGTTTTTCTTCTTCCTTCCCAAAGACGAGCATGTCGTATTTGGCGGTAATTTCCTCTTTGTTGACATCTTTTGGAGCAGGATTTCTTCGGATTTTATTCTTGAAGAAATTCAAAAATGCATTGTGATAAGTTGAAGCGAAGTCCTTGAGCTTTTGATTGTCTATTACCCCAATTCCAACTCGGTAGAACAGGTCCAAGCTGGTCTTCAACTTGAAATATTGCACCAGTTTATTCACCGTATCCTCGCTAAGGTCAATTTTTTGCGACTTAAGTTTTCTGCGTAAGATTTCTTTGCCCTCTGCCGCAATGTTCTTTTTCTCCTCACTTAGGGAAGACCGTATCTTGGCCCTTGCTCGTGCTGTTTGGGCATAGTCCAACCAGCTTTGGTTGGGTTTTGCAATTTCGGAAGTGATGATTTCCACTTGGTCCCCACTATGGAGTGCCGTTCCCAGGGGCACCAATTTTCCGTTCACTCGTGCGCCTCGGGTCTTCATACCAATTTCCGTGTGGATATGAAAGGCAAAATCAAGTGCGGTGGCTCCTTTGGGCATGGATTTTAAATCTCCTTTAGGTGTAAAGACAAAAATTTCTTTGGAATAGAGATTGAGTTTAAATTCCTCAACAAAGTCAACGGCATTCCCATTGGCATTTTCCAAGGCTTCCTGTAGTCGATTTAGCCATTCTTCAATACCTTGTTCTTTTTGTTCCCCATGCTTGTATTTAAAGTGCGCTGCATATCCCTTTTCGGCAATTTCATGCATCCGCTCACTACGTATCTGTACTTCCACCCATTTTCCTTCAGGGCCCATAACGGTAATATGAAGTGCCTCATACCCAGTAGATTTGGGCGATGTAATCCAATCCCGTAATCGAATGGGGTTTGGGGTAAAATGGTCCGTAACGATGGAATAGATTTTCCACGCCAGGAACTTCTCGTTTTTTCTATCTGATTTGTATATGATACGAATGGCAAATTTGTCATATACCTCGTCAAAAGATACATTTTGGGCCTTCATTTTCCTGCGGATGGAAAAGGTGGACTTCATCCGGCCTTTGATTTCATAGTTAAGCCCCTCTTTGTCCAAAGAATTTCGAATTACGTTGGAAAAATCCTCAATATAGGCTAGTTGTTCTTCCTCCGTGTTTTCAATTTTTGCCTGAATGTCATTATATACTTCAGGTTCGGTATATTTTAGACTGAGGTCTTCTAGATGTGTCTTAATGTTGTACAGCCCAATTCGGTGGGCCAAAGGGGCATAGATATATAGGGTTTCCGAGGCTATTTTCACCTGCTTGTACTCTGGCATTGCATCCATGGTGAGCATATTGTGATAGCGGTCGGCAATTTTTATGATAATCACCCGAACATCATCATGAAGGGTGAGCAGCATTTTTCTAAAATTTTCTGCTTGCTGACTGATGTCCTTATCCTTTTTTAAATGCGCTATTTTGGTGAGGCCGTCTACAATTCGAGCTACGGTCTCGCCGAACATACGCTCAATATCATCTAAGGTGTACTCTGTGTCTTCTACAACATCGTGGAGCAGGGCAGATGCTATGGAAACAGCATCAAGACCAATTTTTGAGGCTACAATTTTGGCTACGGCAATCGGGTGGAAGATATAAGCCTCACCAGATTTTCTTCGCTGGTCCTTATGTGCATCCACGGCAACATCAAATGCAGTACGAATCAACTTTTTATCCCCCGGGGTGAGGTTTTGGTAGCTGATGCGCAACAATTCCTTGTATTGCTTCGCAATTTCCTTGTTCTCTTTTTCTATAGCTGCCTCCGTCATAGTAAATTAAAGTTACCACAATCCATATAGGTAAACAACAAAAATTATGCCTTTAGGTTTCGTATGCGTTCCACTAAAGGGGGGTGGGAGTAGTGCACAAACACGTATGCGGGGTGGGGCGTTAGATTGCTCAAACTGTTCTTGGACAATTTCTTAAGAGAGGTTATCAAGGGAGTTGCAGCGAATGTCATTTTGGCATAGTCATCGGCCTGAAATTCAAACCTTCTGGATAAATAGTTCATCGCTAGACCCGTAATTTCCGAGATAGGACTGTAGAGCAATACAAAGCCCACCAAACCAGCGTGGAAACTGGGTTGGGAAACTCCGATAGCCAAAGATATCTCTGGAGTATTGATAAAAAGAGATAGAATATACAAGGTCAATCCTGTAAGTAATAGCGAAACGATAAGGTTAACAATAATATGTTTCTTTTTGTAATGGCCCACTTCATGAGCCAAAACCGCTACAATCTCCTCTTCTTCCAAATCATTGATGAGCGTATCGAACAATGTTATCCTTTTTTCCCTTCCAAAACCAGAAAAGTAAGCATTGGCCTTGGTAGAGCGTTTGGAACCATCTATCACAAAAATCTTGTTCAGCTCAAAACCTACCTGTTTGGCGTAGTTTTCAATGGCATGTTTTAAGCTTCCGTCGTCCAATGGGGTCTGTTTGTTGAAGAGTGGAACCAACAAACGACTATAAAACAAGTTCATAAACAAAATTACGGCGGTAAAGAGAATCCAAGCATATATCCAAAACTTGGGTCCTGTCCATTGATAAAACCAAATGAACAAAGCCAGAAGGCCTCCACCGATTAAGAAGGTCAATACCCACCCTTTAAAAATATCAACAAAAAACAAATGCTTAGTAGTTTTATTAAAGCCATAACTTTCTTCAATAGTGAACGTTTGGTAGTACGAAAAAGGGATGCCAATTAAGCTGCTGCCAATGGCTATAATACCGAAGAACAAAAGAGCCATAGCGATGGTTTGCTCGGTAATGGACCGCACTAAAGTATCAATCCATTCGAATCCTCCAAACCACAAAAAGGCCAAGGTGAAGACTAGTGAGAATCCATCCGAAACAAGGCCAAATCGGTATTTACTCCGCTTGTATTGCTGTGATTTCTGATATTCCTCGTCGGTAAATACATCTTTTAACTCGTCAGGTACTGTTGATGAGAAACGTTGGGCATTGAGGTAATCCAACAACTGGTGAACCAGATATTGCGCCACAAGAATACAGATAATAATGTAGAAAAGCGTAGTTTCTCCCATAGGCTAAAATCCCCTTTGACGCACAGCTTCAAAGATAAGAATTGCTGCGGACACGGAAACATTCATGGAGTCTATTTCGCCACGCATAGGGATAATTAGGTTTTCATCGGAATTATTCAACCATTCGTCGGATAAACCTGAGGATTCTGTTCCCACAACAATTGCCAAAGGACCGGTTAGATTGGAATTGATATAGTCTTTTGAAGCTGTGAGCGCAGCACAGCGAATACTGATACCTTTATTCTTTAAAAATGCAATGATTTCTTCTGTGCTACCCATTCCTATTTGGGTGGTGAACACACAACCTACACTGGACCGGATAATATTGGGATTATATACATCAGATTTTGGATTGGCTATCAAAACAGCATCCAATCCAGCTGCGTCCGCAGTTCGTAACAAGGCACCAATGTTTCCTGGTTTTTCAGGAGCCTCGGCTACCAAAACGAGTGGGGACTCCGAACTGAAGCCAATGTCTTCAATAGTGTGGGATTTGCTCTTGGCCAGGGCAAGTACTCCTTCGGTGGATTGCCTATAGGCTATTTTTTCGTAAACACTTTTGCTTAGCTCAATAAACTCGGCTTCTGGCAAAATGGATTTTAATTCCTCCACGGGGGAATTCAAAATTTCACTTACAAAAAACAGATGGGTAACATGATACCCTCCCTTTTTGGCCAATTTGATTTCGCGAGCACCTTCTACCACAAAAATCCCTGTTTTCCTGCGCTCTCGGGATTTATCCTGGAGCTGTACTATCTTTTTTACCAAAGGATTTTGAGCACTCGAGATTATTTTGCCTTGATTCATGGTTTCAAAAGTACATTTTCTTGTAATCTTGTATTTATACATCCGACAAAACGCAAAACAACTTAAAAATGAAAAAAATCACTATCGCAGTACTGGCTATTGTAGTTTTCGCATGTAAGCCTTCTGCTAAAAAAGAAGAGGTTACGGAACAAGCCGTTGAAACCGTAGAGATGGTCAAGCCAAATTATCCGGAAGCCTTGGGAAAAGTAATTGAAAAACATGGTGGCCTTGATGTCTGGAAACAACAGCGCACCTTGGTTTATGCCCTTCAGAAGCCTGACTTTAGAGAAGTACATACCATAGATCTTTATTCTAGAAAGGACAGGATAGATACCGAGATTTTTTCCATGGGATTTGATGGGGAGAACGCTTGGTTATTGGACGCAGATAAAAAATACACGGGAAATGCTGGATTCTATCATAATCTGATATTCTATTTCTATGCCATGCCTTTTGTTTTGGCTGATAGTGGAATTGTGTATACCGATACGGAGGATTTGGTTTTTGAAGGGAAGAGCTACCCTGGTATTGAAATCAGCTATGAAAGTGGTGTGGGAGCTTCGTCCAAAGATCAATATTACATTCACTATGATCCAGATACGTATCAGATGGCATGGTTGGGCTATACGGTGACTTACCGAAGTGGTGAGGTATCCGATAATGTGAAATGGATTCGCTATGACGATTGGACCACTGTAGATGGTTTGGTCTTGCCTAATTCCATTTCGTGGCACAAGTACGAAGGTAGAAATTTGTTGGAGCCAGCGAATACCCTACCTTTTGAATCAGCTTCATTGAGCAAAGAGGCGAAGGACGCTGGTTTTTATGAAAAACCAGAAGGTGGTGAATTCGTAGAGATTAAAAAGAATTAGTCAAGTAGATTTGGATAAAATAGAAAAAGGGCACTGTTAAAGTGCCCTTTTTCTATTTTACTTTCCTTTATATTTTCCCATGTACCGCTTCCAAAGTTCGGTCTGGTGGGTTTCTAAAGAAATATCCCTTCCATCGATAAATGCCCTGGACAATATGTTTGTTCGCATATCCAACGCATCCCCTTCAGAGATAAAGAGCGTAGCACTTTTTCCAACGGCCAGAGTCCCATAATTAGCATCTATACCCAAAATTTTAGCGGTGTTACCTGTCAGAAGCTGAAGTGCTTTTTCCTTTTCAAGTCCCTGGGCGACCACCTGTCCTGCATAAAACGGTAGGTTTCTCGTTTGGAAATTGGAAGCGGCTGCGTTTTGCAATCCGACAAGAAGACCTCCATCTACCAAGATTTTGGGCAGTTTATAGGTAAAATCATAATCATCATCATCAAAGCGGGGAAGTGTATGGGTATAGTTGACAAGAACTGGAATGTTGTTTTCCTTCAGGAAATCAATAATTTTATGAGAGTGGTATCCTCCTACCAGCACCATATTGGGTATGCCTGCCTTTTTGCAGTGACTCACAGCATCCTTGATTTCTTTTTCTGTATTTGCATAGACGTATATACGTTTACTTCCGTCGAAAACACCTTCCATTGCCCCAAAAGCTAAATTTACTTCTTCCACGGATCCTTTTCCATACGCCTTAGCATTGTGTAGGAAGGTATGAAGTTCTGATACCTGTTCATCGTATTTTTTGTTGGGGAGAAATCCGCGAGGCTCGCCTACCCACCATCTCCCTCTTCTAAAGGTTGTTGGCCAGTTAAGGTGAATACCATCGTCTGTTTTAATCGTGGCATCCTCCCAATTCCATGCATCAAATTGAACTATGGTCGAAGTTCCCGAGATTCTTCCTCCTTTAGGGGTTATCTGCCCCAAAAGAACTCCATTCGGACGCATACTTTCCACAACCTTGGATTCTGCATTATAAGCGATAATACTTCGAATGTGGGGAATAATATCTCCTATTTCGTCCTGGTCATTACTTGCTCTTACTGCGTTCACTTCAATTAATCCTAAGGATTTTCCAGGAGCAATAAAGCCAGGATATACATGTTTTCCCTGTGCATCGATGATTTCCCCTTTTGAAGGAGTTTCAGGACCTCCTATTGCAGTGATTTTTCCATCTTCAAATACCAAGGTACAGTTCTCCTTTACGGTTCCATCGCCAATATGTGCAATGACCCCTTTAATGGTAATGGCATCATTTTGTGGATTGGCAGGTGTCTGCTGCGTAAACCCCTTATTTAAACTTAGAAATGTTAAGACTAAGATTGTATATAGAATTCTTTTCATCATGATTTGCTTTTAAAGTGAGTCGCAGTGAAATTTTTCTTTCTTGTTTTGCTTGGGGCCTTGTGTTTTTGCCCCCCTCTCTTTTTCATTCAACATCATATTAATGAGTTGACTGCGTTCCTTTTTTATTGCTTCTCGTAGCATTTTATCTTTTTCCAAGTCAAAGTAAACCGCCCCTTCAATAATGGTTTTTTCCGCTTTAGAATAAACGGACATTGGATGATTGTTCCAAAGTACTAAGTCGGCATCTTTACCCACTTCAATACTGCCCACGCGGTCATCTATGTGCAGAAGTTTTGCTGGGTTGATAGTTACCGTTTTCCATGCTTCAATCTCTGACATGCCCCCATACTTGATGGTCTTTCCAGCCTCTTGGTTCAATCTACGGGACATTTCGGCATCGTCACTATTTATGGCCACAGTTACCCCTTGACTTGCCATAATAGCTGCATTATAAGGAATGGCATCGTTCACTTCAAATTTGTAAGCCCACCAATCACTAAAGGTGGAACCTCCTACACCATGTTCGGCCATTTTATCCGCTACTTTATAACCTTCCAAAATATGCGTAAAGGTCGCCACTGTAAAATCAAACTGTTCGGCCACTTTCATAAGCATGTTGATTTCACTTTGTACGTAAGAATGGCAACTTATAAAACGTTCCCCGTTAAGAATTTCTGCCAAAGCCTCCATTTCCTCATCATAACGGACGGCCTGTCCTGATTTCTTTTTGATATCATATTCTTTTGCACGCTGAAAGTAGTCTACAAAAACTTGTTCAACACCCATTCGGGTTTGTGGGAAACGAGCAAAACTCGGCCAGTTGGACTGTTTTACATTTTCTCCTAGGGCAAACTTGATGAACTTGGGCATATTGGGGAAAACAAGTTCATCGGCATTTTCACCCCATTTCAATCGAATTATAGCGGATTGCCCTCCTATAGGGTTGGCTGAGCCATGCAACAATTGAATTGTTGTAACGCCTCCACCAAGGTTTCGATAAATATCGATATCCTTGGGGTCAATTACATCGGTCATTCTAACTTCAGCGGTTGAATTATGTCCGGCTTCATTTATAGAAAGCCCGGCGATATGTGAGTGCTCATCAATAATACCCGCGGTAAGATGTTTTCCAGTGGCATCAATGATTTTGGCTCTACCTCCCTTTAGGTTTTGGCCAACTTTACTGATTTTGCCGGATTTAACCAGTACATCCATGTTTTTTAAGATTTCTTCACCTGTCCATACGGTAGCGTTCTTGAAAAGCATATCTTCTTGTACCGCTTTTTGCGTATGTCCGAATCCAACGTTTGGATACGTTAGGGCAACTGTTTCAGGAGCTTCATTGGCTTTAAAGGAATTGGTCTTATTTTCTGGAGTAGAGGTTTGTACAGCAGTAAAATCAGTTTCTTCACCATTGGGGAGAACCAACTTGCCTTGTAAATTCTTGTATTTAGCATCTACTAGAGAAATCAAACGGTAGGATTCTCCTGCTTCATTTGTGAATGCTAAGTTCAACCAATTGGATTTATAGCTTAACTTGGCATCCAGCTTCTTTGAATTTTCCTCCACAGTGGCTTTGGTCTTTCCTACATCTCCGGACAGCGTTATTTTATATGTTGTATTACCAATGGTCAAATTATAATCTCCGTTGAGGTCTTTCTGATTTTTATCTGCTATTATGTTTTTTGTACCCTGCACCCAATTCTCGTAAATAATCGTCCCCTTTTCAAAAATATCCCCAGAAGTGATTAAAAAATTAGCTTCATAATTGGGTTGTAGCATTCCAATGCGATTTGTCTTTCCTAGAATTTGGGCAGGAACGGTGGTCAGTGCTTCTAAAGCCTTGGTTTTCGAAAGTCCATAGGAAATAGCCCTAATAAGTTTGGGTTTGAAGTCTGCTGTGGATTCCAAACCATGAAGGGTTAATGAAAAAGGAATTTTGTTTTCTTCTAGGACTTTTGGGTTGGAAGGTGCCAAATTCCAATGTCTCATATCTTTCAACGTGACAAATTCCGCTTCGTATGGATTGGAAACATCATAAGCCTTTGGGAAATTTATAGGGACGATAAGGGTGGCATTGGTGTTTTTTATGTCTTCAATGTATTCATATTCATCTCCCCCGGCCACTATGGTATATTGGATTCCGAATTGGTCCCCTATTTTATCAGCACGTAGCACATTTCCGTTTTCACCAGCATGTATGATTTGTTTTAATCCTTTGTTGATAATAAGGGCCTCCAATGAGCGATCTTTTGTAGTCACATTGCCTTGATTGTACCAATTCATATCATGGTGCATTTGTCGCAAAAGAGAGGTGGTCCCCATTAACGAAGTGGGATAGGACTGGAGTTTCGCAATACTTCTTGTGAATGAAAAATATTGAGCTGATTTATCATCTAAAATACGTTGAGAAGCGTTGCCTTCATCATTAAGAGCGACCAATACCCCAGAACCCCTTGCAATTCCGTCTTGGATATGGGCATTGATTACACCAAAGCCAAGTTTACGAAGCTCCTTTGCTTTTTTTGCATCATAGGAAAATTTGGAAATCGCCATATTTTCGGGCATTATATGATCGTTCCAATAAAAACCTTCCCTAACGGCATCGTACTGGGTTGACCTTCCGCTGGCTTTTGCTTTTTCGGGCATTTTCACCCCAAAACCGGAGTATACATCAATAAAAGAAGGATAAATGGTTTTTCCGCTAACATCTTCTATGACAGAGTTTTGAGGAATGCCAACGGATTTTCCGACTTGAACCACTTTACCGTTTTTAATGAGCAAAGTTCCGTTTTGAATGATGTTCGTAGGACTTATGTAGATTTTTGCATTGGTAAAGGCTGTGAAGTTGTTGTTCTTGGTCTTGACACCATCGTTTTTTGGGAAATATTCTTGTGCCATTAAGGAGACACTTCCCAAAAGGGCGCAAGCAAGTAGTCTTGTTTTCATAAAGCCGTAGTTAATTAGTCAGTCTTAAAGGTAACTGAACTGAAAGTATCCCACAAGACCTCTCTCAAAAACCATACTTCTTATCAAAACTGATGAGCAATCCAACCACGGAGTTGTAGCTCTCTATCCCTTCCTTTTGGTTATTTGCTTTTAAAAAGGCATTAAAGATTGACTTAAATAATGGCTCCAAAGGGTTTTCATACTTTTCCCAAAATCGAGAAAGTTCTCTAAAATTTTCCTTAACCCCGGGGTTCAGTTGTTGCATCATTTCTTTGAATTTTTCCTCGTCTTTTCGGGCCAAATCAGAAAGACAATACCCTAAGGCATGAGAGTATGCGGCGTATTTAAAATAGGGGTCTTCGTTCACCGAAGTAACCCAAAAACCAATAAAATTGGTAGCATCTTCGGCCGAGTATCCTAGTTGATGACCTACTTCGTGCCCGCTTACGGTGGGCAATCTGAATCTTGGTGTAATTCCGTTGACTTGAGCTTCGTTGGTAAAAGGATTTATATATCCACCATATCCCATATAGGTGAGGGGAATACTGAAAAGTGAAGATTTTTGACTGGAAAAGGTATATTCAAATTGCGGGTAGTCTTTTTTTAAAATTCCATACCCATTTTGAGTCTTTTTGAAGATTTCCTTTTTGGAATAAGGAATATGTACAGGGCTTGTGCTATCTCCAGTAATTTGTGATTGGTATAGATTGGATTGTTTCGTGAGGTGTGTAATCATGGAAACCAGCTCTTCCTTGGAATACTCTCTTTCTAGTCCTAATTTCCACGTAATGGGGTGTCTATGATAGTTAAGTCCCCATAGAAAATGAAATAAAAAGTAGGTAATGGATAATAGAACCCCAAAGTCTTTTAACAAGTTTAGGGGACGGGTTGGTATCGATTTCCAGTTTTTAAAAAGGTATCGAATTATAAAAATAACCAAAGCCGTATATAGAAGGTCACCTACGGAGAATGGAATCCAACCAAACAATAATCTCAGGACCTTCGCGATGTAGGGGTATATTCCATTGCTGTAGTATTTCTCAATAAAATCCGGATGATGTGATGCCCATTTTACCAATAAAATTTGTACGGGAAGTAAGATGAGCAAAATGGTCTTTGTTCTCTTTTTCATCAAAAAGCAAAACCTAAAATTTTCAATTTCTAAGCTAGCCTTTAAATTTTGGATGCGCAATGTTATTTGGATTTCTTTAGGCTTCGTTTGAACAATAAAAAAGCCGCTCTTTTGAGCGGCTTTCAACATGTTCTGGATAATATTATTCCTGAATACCGGTAATTTCCAAATCGAAAATTAAATCTGCATTTGGAGGAATAGGTCCGCCTCCTTGTGCTCCGTATCCTAAATGTGGTGGAATAAACAGACGTATTTTATCACCAACTTTCATCATTTGCAGCCCTTCTCTGAAACCAGGAATTAATCGTGCTTCAGGACTATATTGCATAGGGACGGGAAAGTATCCGCCTTGTTGCTGTCTGCGGCTGTCAAACTTATTGAACTTAATGGCAATGTTTTCTTCGTTACTGTCAAAAAGGGTACCATCCGTAAGCCATCCCGCATAATTCACCAATACGTTTTGTCCTATTTTAGGTTGTTCGCCATTTCCCTCGGTAATTTTTTGAATCTTAAGACCACTTGCTGTTTCCTCGGCAGTTTCTTTTTGTTGTTCAAATTCTGCAACCAAATCTTCTACCATTTTTTTGAAAGCGGCCTCAGCTTCTTTTTCTTCCTGAAAGTAATCCGCCATAATTTGGACGGCATCAAATTTCTTGGCCTCTTTTCCTTGACGGATAATTTCAACTTTATTCATTATCACATCCACATTGGGTCTATCCCTTCCTGTTGCCCCTGTTTCGACTACTGCTATGGAATCTACCACATCCATGCCCAAAACAACCTCACCAAAAACAGTATGTCTTCCATCCAGCCATGGTGTTTCTTTATGGGTTATAAAAAATTGACTTCCATTGGTTTTTGGACCTGAATTGGCCATGGACAAAATCCCTTTTTTGGAATGGGAAAGGGAATCATGAAATTCATCTTTAAACTTATAGCCAGGATTTCCACTTCCTGTCCCTGTGGGATCACCACCTTGAATCATAAAATCTTTGATGATTCTATGAAAAATAAGGCCATCGTAATAGGGTTTGTCTTTAAATTCCTCGCTGACAAAAGGACTTTTCCCTTCGGCCAAGGATACAAAGTTAGCTACAGTCACTGGTGTTTTTTCATGCTCCAGCTTTACGACTATATCACCTTGGTTCGTTTGTATGTCGGCAAAAATGCCATCACCCAATTCCGCATACTTGCTTGATTTACAACCATAAATGGTCAGTACCAGTAGGCTGATGATAAATAGGGATTTTTTCATTTGACTTGTGATTTTAGATTTAAACTATCTTGATTGATTATTATTGTATGAAGTTCTACCGTTGCCTTAATAGGTGTTCTTGGTGCAATGGCTTCACCATCACCTAGATACCCGTATGCCTGCAACGAAGGGAACACAAAAGTCGCCCTTTCATTAATCTTTAAAAGCTTAACGGCATTTTGTAAGCCAGGGAATATTTGTTCCTTATCTATCGTGTAGGAGACAGGACCTATGTCTTTCATCGTATAGATGGTATCGTTTTCCAAATTCCTAACATTATAGGAGAACAGGATTTGGTCATCTGTTTTTGGGGTATATTGGGCGGTATCGTTATGTATATCGAAATAATACCAAAAACCATTTGGATTTGCTGTGTAGGTATGTAAGGTATCCAAGCTGATTATTTCTTGTATAATTTTTTCCTCTTTGGCCAATAATAGCTTGTTACGTTCTACGGATTCTTTGAAAAAACTACCAGATTTCACCTTAACTGGCCGCCTTGGTTCGGGACCTCCACAAGAAACTATTAGTAAAGTCAACAATAAAATTAACCCAGCTTTCATGCGTTCAATTGATTTTTATATTCAGACAAAACGGTATTGAATTTGTCTATAGTCTTTTCAAGCGATATATCGCTACGTCCACCTGCGGCATTAGTATGTCCACCTCCATTGAAATGGTTTCTTGCAAACTCATTCACAGAAAAATCCCCTACAGAACGGAAAGACATTTTGATGATACCTTCTTCTTTATTTTCAATGAAAATTACAGCAAGAACAATTCCTTCTAGCGTGAGGCCATAATTCACAAAACCTTCCGTATCTCCCTTTTTAAAGTTATTGGCATCCAATTCTTCTTGACTAAGGGTGATGTAAGCTGTTTTATACTCCTTTAGAATTACCATGTTTTTCAAAGCAACACCTAATAAGTGTAAACGTGATGGCGAGTTGGTATCGAAAACCTTCCTATGGATTTCCATATTTTCAGCACCTTTTTCAATCAAATCTGCTACAATCCTGTGAGTCTGGCTTGAGGTAGAACGGTACTTGAAGGAACCTGTATCGGTCATGATGCCGGTGTATAAGTTAGTAGCAATGGCTTTATTGATATAGTCACCTCCCTCTACATACATGATAAAATTATAAACCATCTCACAGGTGGAACTCATGGATACGTCCGAGTAAGTGACCTTGGCATAATCGCTGGGCTGTTGATGATGGTCTATCATGATAAAATCTGCAGTGCTTTGCTGCAAAAGGCTTTCTAGTGCACCTGTTCTGGAGAAATCATTAAAATCCAAGGTAAATACCAAAGAAGCATCTTCAAACAGTTGATTGCACTTGTTTTGAGCCTTTTCATAATTCAAAATGGATTCATTTTCTGGCATCCATTTCAAGAATTTAGGATAGTCGTTAGGGGATATCACCGTACAAGATTGTCCCATTTCCTTTAGGAATATATAAAGGGCCAAACAAGAGCCTATGGCATCTCCATCTGGGTTTTTGTGAGGTACAATTACAATGTTTTGGGGCTTGGAAAGAAGCGACTTGGTAGTCGAGATATCTTCTAAATTCATGCGCCCAAAGATACAATAATATAACATAGAGGTAACTGACGAAACGCTATTTTTGTGAAGCATAAAAGCATTTGCAATGAGATATTCCATAAGCTCTTTTCTTGTTCTTTTGGTGATTTTTGGATGTAAATCCACTAAAACCTCATCTTCTTTTGAGAAAAGCTTTTTAGAAGAAAATGATACTTCTGTTTTTACCGTTGCCTTTGGCTCTTGTAACAAACAGGACAATGAAAATCCTTTCTGGGATGACATCCGTGCCGAAAACCCGGACGTCTGGATATGGGGAGGAGACAATATTTATGCGGATACCGATGACATGGCTGAAATGAAATCCATGTACCAAAAACAATTGAACAATTCTGGATATAAGGCTTTGGCAATGAATGTTCCGATTATTGGTACGTGGGATGATCACGATTATGGAAAGAATGACGCAGGAGTGGAATATGTGATGAAAAAACCTAGTCAGCAGTTGTTTTTAGATTTTATGGGGGTATCTCAGGACGATGTTCGAAGAAAACAGGAAGGCGTTTATACTTCACATATATTTTCCCATGCTACAGGGACAATTAAAGTTTTGGTTTTGGATACGAGGTACTTTCGAAGTAACCTTGAAAAGGATACAAGTACTGGAAGACGTTATAAGATTAATACTTCATCAGAATCAACGGTTTTGGGACAGGCTCAATGGAAGTGGTTGGAAAAAGAATTGAAGACTTCTAAAGCTGATTTTAACCTGATTGTTACCAGTATTCAATTTCTTTCCTGGGAACACGGTTTTGAAACCTGGGGCAATTTTCCCTCGGAAGTAGAAAAGCTAAAAAAGCTAATTGGAGATTCTGGGGCTAATGGCGTGATGGTCCTATCAGGTGACCGCCACATTTCTGAGTTCTCCAAAACAGAAGTTCCCAACCTTTCTTATCCATTAATTGATTTTACAAGTAGCGGTTTGACCCATTCCTACTCAAGTTTCACTTCTGAACCAAATGGATATAGGGTGGGTGAGGTAGTATCCGTACCCAGTTATGGAATCATTCATTTGGATATGGAGAAAATGAGCGTTCATATGAAAATAATGGGTGAAAATGGAACGATTTTTCAGGAACTGAAACAGTCCTATTAGCCTTGTGTCTTGAACGAAAAAGCGTATGTTTGCGCAAAATTTTAAAAAATGACTGGAAATAGAACATTTACCATGATTAAACCCGATGCCGTTGAAAATGGTTATATCGGTGCAATTTTGGAAAAGATAACCGGAGCTGGCTTTAAAATTGTGGCCATGAAATACACACAATTGAGCAGAAGGGATGCAGAGGAGTTCTACGCTATTCATAAAGAAAGACCTTTTTTTGGTGAATTGGTGGAATTTATGACCCGAGGACCCATAGTAGCGGCGATTTTGGAAAAGGACAATGCAGTCGAGGATTTTCGCGCGCTTATAGGAGCTACTAATCCAGCAGAGGCCGCTGAGGGTACCATCCGTAAATTATATGCTTCAAGTATTGGTGAAAACGCGGTACACGGTTCTGATAGTGATGAGAACGCTGGAATCGAAGGCGCTTTTCACTTTTCTGGAAGGGAAGTATTCTAAAAGAAAGAAAATCAATATCTAGAAAAGCCGCTCACTTGAGTGGCTTTTTTGTTTAACGCAATACTAACTTTTTAATCAGTTCCTGACCCAAAGCCTCATTCAACATAGCTATGATTTTGGTTTTGCCCAGACTCAGCTCTTCTCGCAAAACAGATGAAGAAAGGGAGACAAAAAGGGTGTCTCCGCGTAATTCCACCGCACTGGTATAGTTATTGACCCCATTTCCCATCAATTCTTCCCAAGCTCTTCGAGCGTCCACCTTGTCCATACCCTTTTGCAGCTTACTTTCTTTGATGAATTCCTGCAAGGCTTCATTCAGGGGAAGATAGGAATTATGTCTTTTTGCCATTTATAGTTGGATTGAAATAGGTTGAAATCGGGTGTAAAAATACAGTATGCCTTCTTCATTTCGTGTAACGAAGGATAACGAATCCAATTCGGTTAGTTTTTCTTCGCGTTCGCTCAAACTATTTT
Source organism: Bacteroidota bacterium (assembly GCA_039184805.1). GTDB lineage: Bacteria > Bacteroidota > Bacteroidia > Flavobacteriales > Flavobacteriaceae > Flagellimonas. Next base: position 39,499 of record JBCDAX010000011.1, read on the forward strand.
TGTAATTAAACGCAAACCCATCGTTTGTAGGAATCAGCTCAAAGGATTCTTCATCTTCCGTAACGATAAACGTTCCGTCTAATTTGGGTTGCACTTTTTTTCGCATTCCCATATCATCTTTTAACTGGATAAAATCTACTACGGTATTGGCCTTATATTCTTTGATTTGACCATTTGGAAATTCTACTTTATGTATCTCCCAGTATCCATTCAAGAAATGTAAATCTGCTTCACTGACTTTCTGGTCCGCACAAGAAAGCAACATAATGCCGAATACCAAGAACGCCAATCGCTTCATTATTACAAGGTAAAAATTTTATAACTCTGTTGAAGCTTACTCACCACTTTTTCAGTTCTGTCCGCATGGGTGTCACTAATAAACAATTGCCCAAAGCTTTCGTTGTTTACCAAAGCCACAATTTGACCCACCCTATTCTCATCCAGCTTATCAAAAATATCATCTAAAAGTAGAATAGGCGTAGTCCCAGCCTGTTCTTTGATAAAATGGAATTGAGCCAATTTCAAGGCGATTAAAAACGATTTTTGTTGTCCTTGGCTACCAAACTTTTTGATGGGGTGTTCTTCTATGGTAAAGCTTAAATCATCTTTGTGGATGCCTACACTAGTGTATTGTAAAGCCCTATCTTTTTCTACCGCATTTTCCAGAAGTGTCTTCAGCGGAGAATGGCCCAGCTGACTTTCATAGCTTAGTCCTATCTTTTCAGAACCCTTTTCAGTGATGTGTTCGTATTGCTCATGAAAAATGGGTAGGAAGGCTTGGATAAAAGCTTCTCTTTTTTCATGAATAGTGGTTCCTAAATCATGTAATTGGTCATTGTAAATCTCCAAAGTATCGGCGTCAAACGTGTGATTCGCCACAAAGTACTTTAATAGAGAATTTCTTTGGGACAGTACTTTGTTGTACTTAATTAGATTTTGAAGGTATACCTTATCGGATTGCGAAATTACCCCATCCATAAATTTTCTGCGGGTTTCGCTTCCTTCAATAATTAAATCCCTGTCTGCTGGGGATATTATTACCAATGGTAAAAAGCCAATATGTTCTGAAAATTTCTCATACGCCTTTCCATTGCGTTTGATTACTTTTTTCAGTCCTTTCTTATACCCACATGTTATTTTTTCGTTCCTATCTTCTTTTTTAAATTCCCCTTCGAGCATAAAAAAATCCGCTTCATATCTAATGTTTTGAGTGGATACGGGATTGAAATAGCTTTTTCCAAAGGAAAGGTGGTAGATAGCGTCCAAAATATTGGTTTTCCCTACACCGTTGTTGCCCACCAAGCAGTTAATGACAGGGTCAAATTCCAAGGTAATGGAATCAAAATTTTTGTAATTGACTAAGGATAAGTGTTTTAAAAACATAATGTAAGCGGTCTTTCGACAAGAATTCATTGAACTGGGCCCAACAAAGAATCCAAAAATAACGAATAAATAGCCTTTCGATTTTGGATAAAAACTTTATTTTTGCGCGATTAATAAAACATAGAATGGCTACATATAAGAAGCGGGGCTTTAAACCGAAGAATAAAGTAGAAGAGGTAAGGATTGATGAGGAAAACAGTACTACCGCAGAGGTCTTTAGCACATTGGACGAGAGTGCTTCGAAGACGGAGGCTTGGGTTAGTAAAAATCAAAATTACATACTTGGGGCCATAGGTATTGTTGCCGTAGCCTTGTTGGCCTTCTTAGGATACAATGAATTTATCCAAAAACCCAAAGAAGCTTCTGCGGCGAATGAGCTTTTTTATCCTCAACAATATTTTGACAGAGCTTTGACCAGTGAAGTAGAAAGAGATTCATTATTTGGTTTGGCCCTAAATGGTGCTCAAGGAAAATATGGTTTCTTGGATATTATGGAAGAGTATAAGGGTACCAAGGCCGCAAATTTAGCCAAGTATTCTGCAGGAATGGCTTATTTAAATCTGCAACAGTATCAGGATGCCATTTCGTATCTGGAAGATTTTTCATCGGATGATGCCATTTTAGGGGCCATGGCTAAAGGGGGCATTGGTGATGCTTTTGCCCAATTAAGTCAAAAAGAGGATGCGTTGGATTACTACGAAAGGGCACTCAACCATGATGTAAACGACTATACAACACCACGTTTTTTATATAAGGCTGGTGTGATTGCTCTCGATTTAGGACAAAAAGAAAAAGCACTTGGCTATTTTGAGCGTATTAAAAATGATTTTTCGTCATCGCAAGAGGCCAACAACGTTGATGTTTTGATTGGTTTATCCAAGAACTAGAAAAATGGCTACGGAAAATAAAAATTTATCCGCCTACAATAAAGAAGAAATCCCGAATGCAGCTCACTTGCGATTCGGGATTGTTGTTTCTGAATGGAATGAGACCATTACGGAGGGTCTCTATTCGGGAGCAGTGGATGCTTTGGTCGATTGTGGTACCAAACCAGAAAATATTGTCCGTTGGAATGTTCCAGGAAGTTATGAACTGACCTTTGGAGCTAAAAAGATGCTTCAGACCCAAGAGGTCGATGCCGTTATTGCAATTGGTAGTGTTATCCGTGGGGAGACCAGTCACTTTGACTTTGTTTGTAGTGCTGCCGCTCAGGGTATAAAGGATTTGAACGTCACTTTTGATGTACCAACTATATTTTGTGTGCTGACGGATAATACGCTTCAACAAGCCATTGACCGTAGTGGTGGGAAACACGGGAATAAAGGTGCTGAAGCTGCTATAGCTGCGATAAAAATGGCAGTGTTGGGGAAATAAAACCTCAAGCTCAAACACAAACTCAAAAGGAATCCTCTACCTTTAAATACTTGTCCTTGAGTTTGTCAAAACTGTTAACATTTTTTGGCAGGTCCCGCTCTAGCAATGTTTCGATTTTAAGTACCTTTACGACTACACTGAAAAGGACTAAATGCGCAACCCGCTTAAGCTTAGAAAGAATAAGACATATAACTACACTCCAAGATATTACAAGGGTGAAGGCACTCCTTTTAAGATAGAACACAAACTTGATAAATACAGAAGTACGGCACATACTCAAAAAGGTCTTAAGAATAAAGTTTCCTGGGCTTTCGACGATTTAAAAAATGAAGGGGATAGAAACTTAAGGATTCGTTTTGTAGTTGTTCTCATAATATTGATTCTTCTCTTTCTTTTTGTCATAGACTTCGATTTATCCATATTTTTTGATTCTTAATGGCGGATATCATTAAACTTTTGCCGGACCATGTTGCCAATCAAATCGCAGCGGGTGAAGTTGTCCAACGTCCTGCCTCGGTGGTCAAAGAATTGTTGGAAAATGCAATTGATGCGGGTTCTACCTTAATCAAACTAATTGTCAAAGACGGCGGAAAAACGTTGATTCAAGTTGTAGACAACGGTATTGGTATGAGTGAAACCGATGCCCGACTTTCTTTTGAGCGACACGCCACATCAAAAATATCCGATGCCCAAGATCTTTTTAATTTAAAAACCAAAGGGTTTCGTGGAGAGGCCTTGGCTTCCATTGCGGCAATCGCCCACGTAGACATGCAGACCCGAAAAGAAAATTCAGAAGTGGGCACCCATATCAAAATTGAAGGCAGTAAAGTGGTATTCCAAGAAGTTGCTGCTACACCTGTTGGGACCTCTATTTCTGTAAAGAATCTGTTTTTCAATATTCCAGCTAGGCGTAATTTCCTAAAATCACATCAAGTGGAATTACGGCACATTATGGATGAGTTTCATAGAGTGGCTTTGGTACATCCCAACATTGCATTTCATTTATATAATAATGGCTCAGAGATTTTCAATCTGCCTAGCACCTCATTTAGAAAACGTATTTCCCGTATTTTTGGCAGCAAAATGGACGAACGTCTTGTCCCAGTCGAGGAAGAGACGGAGGTCGTAAATATTACTGGATTCGTCTGTAAACCCGAGTTTGCTAAAAAGAGTAGGGGTGAACAGTTTTTTTTCGCCAATGACAGATTTATAAAAAGTCCCTATTTACATCATGCCATTGTTGCAGCATTTGAAGGCTTGATAAAACCAGAAACGTATCCAGGCTATTTTTTGTACCTAGAGGTTGACCCAAAATCAATTGATATTAATATTCACCCTACAAAAACAGAGGTGAAGTTTGATGATGAGCACACACTTTATGCAATTCTTCGTTCAGCTGTAAAGCATAGTTTGGGCCAGTTTAGTGTAGCCCCAGTTTTGGATTTTGAGCGGGATTCCAATTTGGATACCCCCTATGCTTTTGAAACTAAACAGGCCATTTTACCTAAGGTGACTGTCGATGCCTCTTTCAATCCGTTTGAGAAGGTTACTACAAAAGGAAGTGGTGGTGCGGTATTCAAAAAACAAAGTACCAAAGGTTGGGAAACTATGTATGAGGGTCTGGAAAATGTAAAACCAGAACAGGAGTTCTCAAGTTTTGAAATTGAATCGGAGACCGAAATCCAATCTTCTTTATATACGGAAGATGAAATATCTCAAGAAAGGGGAATTACTTTTCAGCTGCAACGTAAGTATGTGGTGAGTACTGTAAAATCTGGACTTTTGGTCATCCATCAAAATCGTGCGCATGAACGGGTACTTTTTGAAAAGTTTCTGGGTGAAATCACCGTGGAAAAAGGGTTGGGACAGCAGCTCTTGTTTCCTTTAGAAGTTAACTTCACTCCTCAGGAACGAGCTATTGTCAGTGAAATTGAAGATAGTTTGATTAATGTTGGGTTTCAATTTGAAGATTTAAAGAAGGAAACTGTAAAAGTGACAGCGATACCTGCTATGATTTCCGAAAGTAAGGTTGGCACGGTATTGGACGATTTGATAGCGGATTATAAAGAAGGATTTAGGGAAAAATCCATATCGCAAGCTGAGTTATTGGCTCGAGGGTTGTCTAAAAATTTAGCTATAAAATCCGGTGAAGTTCTGGATAGCGAATCCCAAATGGCTTTGCTGCATGATTTGTTTGCCTGTAAAGAACCTACGTTAAGCCCTTCTTTTAAAAAAATATATACCATTATCTCCGAAGGGGATTTAGATAAAAAATTGTTATAAATGGGTAGATTGGCCGATGCTGTTAAGCACCTACTGATTATAAATGTCATTTTGTTTTTTGCCACACAGATTTATGGTGATTTACTGTATCAGTGGTTGTCTTTGTGGTTCCCAAAGAACACAAATTTCGAATGGTGGCAGGTAATCAGTCACATGTTCATGCATGGAAATCTGATGCATATTGTGTTCAACATGTATGCTTTATGGGCCTTTGGAACACCTTTGGAACGGGTTTGGGGCAGAAATAAATTTCTTTTCTTCTATTTTTCGGCAGGACTTGGTTCAGCTTTGTTACACTCAGGAGTGAACTATTATCTTTTCAATGAAGGCCTTCAGGCTTTGATCAATGCAGGAATGACTGAAAATCAGGTGTTGGATATTATATCAAAAGGTCAGTATAGCCCAGATTGGTACAACATAGCGTCGCGAAGTACGATAGACAACTTTTTAAGTGCTTATAATACTCCGGCAGTAGGGGCTTCTGGGGCCATTTATGGAATCCTGGTAGCCTTTGCATTTATGTATTCCGAAGCTAAATTGATGTTAATCTTTTTGCCAGTACCTATAAAAGCGAAGTATTTTGTTCCCTTATTGCTAGCTGGGGATTTGATTTTTGGTATCGGAAATATTAATACAGGGGTTGCTCATTTCGCCCATATCGGTGGAGCTTTGATTGGATTTATCATGATGTGGTACTGGAAAAAGAATCAGTTTAATCAAAATCGTTGGGATTAAGATGGCAAACGGGGGATTACAATACAACTTTGCTCGACTGAACATTGCGGAAAAGCTGATTGCCGTTAATGTACTCATCTTTATTCTAGATGGCTTGGCTTTAGCCCTTTTAGGAGCTTCGGTATCAGAGTGGTTTCACTTGCCCAAAGGTTTAGTGGAGTTTTTAGGCCAACCTTGGTCCCTTATCACCTATTCCTTTTTCCATGCTGGTCTAGGACATATTTTTTGGAATATGCTCATGCTGTATTTTACGGGGCGTATTTTTTTGAATCTATTTGATAACCAAAGGTTCATCGCGGTCTATTTTCTTGGAGTTATTGTAGGGGGATTGGTTTTCCTGTTGAGTTATAACATATTTCCAACCTTACTAAATACGAATACAGCCTTAATCGGTGCATCTGCAGGCGTGACGGCGGTACTTATTTTTATTTGTGCGTATATCCCCAACCAAGAGGTACGCATTATCTTTTTCAACGTAAAGTTATGGTACGTTGGAGCCTTCTTTGTTTTGATTGATTTGATTCAAATTCCAGCTGGCGGAAATGTAGGTGGAAGATTAGCTCATTTGGGAGGTGCTTTGTTGGGATATGTTTATGCAAGGCAGTTGCTGAAAGGAAATGATATTGGGGCCGGTTTTACCAAAATGTTGGATAGCTTGGGTAGCCTTTTCAAGAAAAGAGAGAAAAAAGGACCCCTAAAAACGGTATATAAAAAAGGGAAGTCCAAAAAGGCAGGTTTCGATTATGATAAGGAGGCAAGACAACGCAAGGTAGACGCCATTTTGGATAAAATTAGTAAATCGGGATACGAAAGCCTTTCCAAAGCGGAAAAGGATTTTTTGTTCAAGGCAGGTAAGGAAGACTAGCTAGCAAAGCTCTATCTTGATATGACCAAATTTTTGTTCTTCGTAAGCATACTATTTTCAGGACTCCTATTGGTCTTATCCCTTTTGTATTATTTCAACTTGGAGAGCTTTCCTGTGTTTGCAATTTTTAGCCTGTTTGTCCCGCTCTTATTTTTCATAAACCTACTGTTTTTGATTTTTTGGATGTTTAAAAAGTCAAGAAAGTTGATTTTTCCTTTAGGAAGTCTTTTTATTGCTTACCTATTTTTTGGCTCTTTTTATGCTATGCGCAACGATGCTAAGGAAAAAAAACCTGATGATTTGGAGATTATGACTTTCAATGCATGGGGGTTCAATAGATATGGTTGGATGAAAGGGGATAACATAGGGGATAAGATTATAACATTGATAAAAGAAGAAGATCCGGACATTCTTTGTATTCAAGAGCATAGTAGAATTCGATACAAACAACTAAAACAATTTAAATATAGAAGCGAAACCCCGCATTCCGTTCCAAGAACAACCCAAGCAATTTTTTCCAAATATCCAATAGTGTCTGAAGGTTCTCTTGATTTACCTGAAACACCAAACAATATTATTTATACCGATATCTTGATTGATGAAGATACTATTCGCATATATAATATTCATTTGCAATCTTTCAATATTGTTCCTTCAAAGAAATCTTTTTCCGAACAGGAATCAGAGAAAAATTTTAAAAGACTGGTTGGGACCTTTGAAAAGCAATGGGAACAGGCTAAGATTTTTGATAATCACAGAAACTCGTGTCCTTATCGCTATATCGTATGTGGTGATATGAACAACACCCAGTTTTCCAATGTCTATAAACGACTCAGAGGTGATTTGCAGGATACTTTTTTTGAACAAGGTTCTGGTTTTGGGAAAACCTACAGTCTGTTCGGTTTACCTCTTCGGATAGATTATGTTTTTCCCGATTCGTCTTTTGAAGTTATTGAGCACAAAAATTACAAGCAAAGACTATCTGACCATTTTCCGGTAAAAGCTACCTTACGAAGGAAATCCAATCCATAAACAGTCTACGGTATCGGCAATAATGTGAATGAGTAAACCCAAACCGATTAAACGGGTTTTCTTGAAGAAAGGGAGAATGGCATATATCGCAATTGCCCACATACTATGTAGCGGATGAAAGCCTATGCTGCATCTATTGGCATCAAAAATTGGCGTGGCAAGAAGATGATCTAAGTCAATAAGTAAGCCAGACAAAAGAATTAGAGTAACTTTTAAACTGTCCTTTTTAAAGAAACCATAACTGATAACTATGGGAACGATAAAATGAATTCCGTAATGCGATATAAATCGTAACATTATAAATACTCTAAAGAATGGTCCAAAAGATAATCTACAGTATTCGGACCTTCATTAAAAAGCAGGTCTAAAATACTTAGGTTTTCTACAAACCCATGTCGTTCCTCAAATACCTGTCCATATGCAACAAATGTGAAATCAAACGGTTTCTTTGCTTCCACTAAGAACCTACCGTCCAATAAATTTTCAGGTTGAAGTTCAAACTTCTGGGTTCTTTCAAACTCTTTTTGAATTCCCAAACATTCCAATATGGTTTCAATAGTCTTTACATTAAAATCAAAAAGCGAGAGATAGTATGTCTCGTACAAGGGTTTTAAATCGTCTTCATAAAATTCAAAATAAGGTGAAGTACGATAGGCGGTTTCCAAGGTTCGCCAATGTTGTTTTTGCCACGGTGTACTATTGTCGGGTACAACATCCGAATACAGTTGCCTACCTTCATTGGTTCCGACATGCTTAATGGGAATGTTCATCATGTGCTTTCCCTGATCGGTGCAGATATAGCACCTATTTCGATAGGTCTGTTTTTGAAAATTATCAAAAGCTTCCCAGATAATATCTTTTTGGGCAATCACCACAAATGTGGCTATACTAGGGAAGTACGTTGGATGGAGTACTATCTTCAAGTATTCTTTTTCTTATTTCTTTTTCTGAAAAAGTCAAAAACAAACCAGCCAATAACAACAGCCAAGAAATACCATCTATACGAAACGGGTTCTCCACTACCACCTACGGTTGTGAAGATACGTTCTCCTCTTGGGCGCCAGTTGAAAATGCCTTCATTGAAATTGTCAAAGCTCATCCAAAGAAAAACAGGTTTCCCTACGATGTGATCGGCAGGAACGTATCCCCATGTTCTACTGTCCTCCGAATGGTCTCGGTTATCTCCCATCATCCAGTAATAATCCTGTTTAAAGGTGTATGAGTCCGCAACTTCACCATTGATATATACCGTGTTGCCATCTATTTTGACATCATTGTACTCATAGTCTCGGATAATTTTTTTGTATAGTGGGATGGTTTTATAATCAATTTTGACTGTAGCTCCTCGTTCCGGCAAATAAATTGGCCCGAAATTATCACTGTTCCAGGGATAAAAGTTTGGTTTTTGAGGGAATGAGCCTCCATAGACACCTTTACCTTCGTTCGTTTTTACGACAGAGTCTATCGCAGGATTTGCACGCAACTGAGTGACCATTTCATTCGTCATATTAGCAACTCTGGCCAATGGTTTTTCCTCGGTCAAGGCCAAACGTAATTGTCTATTCACTTTTCCTGGTATACCCTTTTCGTTGGATACAATTTCAAAAGTTCCATTTTGGGTTTTATAGGCTCTTAAAATATGTGGAGCTAACGCTTTGTATTGACTTTCACTCAATTGGTTGGTCGAATAAGTTCTCTCGAATTCAGCGTCAACATCAGCTAGAACTCTACTTGAAACCCCTTTGTTGGCATAAATAATATAATCATACATCACTTTGGCCCTATCGGAAAGCTTTAGCTGTTCTCCGTTGATATGGACAAATCCATCAATGACCTGTAATGAATCTCCTGGAGTTCCAACGCAACGTTTTACGTAGTTGGATTTCTTGTCTATTGGTTTTTTAACGGCTTTTTCCGCTCTAAAAAATTGATAAAGAGTGTCTGAAGGTAAACTGAAGACGACAATATCATTTTTATTGATTTCTTGAAATCCTGGCAGGCGTAGATAAGGCAATCGAAACTTGTTTATCCATGAATCCTTATAGGTTTCGGGATTTACATCTGCTAAATAAGAGCGTTTTTTTAGGCCCGGGATTGTATCATGAACCATAGGTGCGGCCAGAGTGGTCATAGGAACCCTGGCTCCGTAGTGGAATTTGCTCACGAATAAAAAATCGCCAATACGCAAGGTCCGCTCTAGAGACCCCGTCGGAATAACATAAGGTTGAATGAAGTATGTATGAACAAATGTGGCTGCAACAATCGCAAAAACAATAGAACTGACCCATTCACCCAGTCCCGTGCGAGGTTTAAGACTTCTGTCCTCAATGTAGCTTACATCTTCGACATAGTTTATGTAATAGATATAGAAACCAAGAGTTAAGATAACCAACCATGTATCCCAGAGTTTGTTTTTTCCAAAGCTTCGGATGGTCTCTACCCAAACTACTGGGAACATCAATAAATTGATAATCGGAATGAATAACAACAATACCCACCACCAGGGTCTATTGATGATTTTCATCAATACAATACCATTATAAATGGGTATGGCCGCTTCCCAGGCTTTTCTACCAGCTTTTACATAGAGTTTCCAAGTTCCCAAAAAATGGATTGCTTGAATGACCAAAATAAAAATTAACCACTGTGATCCGTCCATAAAATGTTTTGTTTCTTAGACCTCGTTTGTTGAAGAATGTTACGACTTTAATTTAAATTTAAGACATCCTTCATGGTATATACTCCTTTTTTGCCCAATAACCATTCCGCTGCGAGTACAGCACCGAGTGCAAACCCTTCTCTGTTATGGGCCGTATGTTTTATCTCAATACTATCCACCAAACTGCTATAGTCAATATGATGTGTTCCAGGTACATTTCCTTCCCGTTTTGAATGGATGGATATTATATTTTCACCATTTTCATCCAGTTTCCAATTGTCATATGGCGTATGCGCCATAATACCTTCCGCCAGTGTTATGGCTGTTCCGCTGGGAGCATCCAATTTTTGCGTATGGTGAATTTCTTCCATCGAAACCTTGTATTGCTCCAATCCAGACATCATTTTAGCCAGTTGCTCGTTAAGAGCGAAGAAAATGTTTACACCCAAGCTAAAGTTTGAGGCGTATATAAAACCTGATTGATACTCATTGCAAATAGAAACGGCTTCGTCAAATTTTTCCAGCCATCCCGTTGTACCAGAGATAACTGGAATACCCTGTTTAAAACAAGAAGTAATGTTTTGAAAAGCGGAATCCGGAGTGCTGAAATCGATAGCAATATCAAATGAACTGAAATCAATTTCTTTACCTCCTAAGTCAATTTTAGCGGAAATCTGATGTCCTCTTTGAACAGCAAGACCTTCAATCATCTTCCCCATTTTCCCATAACCAAATAGCGCTATTCTCATCATTTAAAATTTAAATACCAGGGCCATTCCATAGTTAGGGTCGTTGGTAATTGGGTTTAACTCCAGATATGGTTGAAAATCAAAACTGAGCTGAGTACTAACATTATATTGGGCCAAATGGGCCGTTACATTGGCCTCAATTATATTTAAAGAGTACCACACGATGGTCAAAACTAACCACAAATCACGGGTTCGTTGCACATTTTCTTGTACGCTTTGTAGAGACTCCAATGTAATGTCCGGTCCTTGCCCATCCCCATTGACATCAAAAAATTCGTCATCTGTAAAGCCAGCTTGCCTTCTTTTAAAGGCATCCCTAGCTCGTTGAAATTCATCATTGTTAAAGGCATAAAGACCCACTCCTGTGGCAAGCCCACCATAAACGACTGGAATTTTCCACCATGCCCCTCTTTTGTTGTAGAGCTGTCCCAACCCTGGTAAGACGGCAGAATAGAAGGCAGCTTTACTTGGAGCCAACGGATTTATCTTTTCTTTTACGTAGGTCACCTCTTGAATGACTACTCCTTGGCCTTCCAATTGTTGGGCAAGAGTATCGACCGCGGTAGGTTTCAATTCTGTTTCACCTTCTTGGGCGTTAACAAAATAGAACGAGACAATGCAAAAGAATAGCGAGAAAAAAAACCTATTCACCGGTCAATAGTTTACGTAAGCGCTGAAACTCTTCCTTGGAATGGAAAGGAATCACAATTTTCCCCTTACCGTTGGTTGATGTAGTGATATCCACTTTAGTAGAAAGGTGTTCTTTTAAACTTGCGACCCCTTTTGAAATATACCCAGGGATTTCTTTTGCGGCGCTGCTTTTCCTAGTCGTTGAAGATGTATCCCCTTTGGAGCTTTGATAGTTTTTAACCAATTGCTCTGTTTCTCGAACGGAAAGACCATTCGATACAACGCTTTCATATAAATCTATCTGATCCTTTTTCTTTTCAACGTTAATTAAGGCCCTACCGTGACCCATGCTAATAAAACCATCCCGCATCCCCGTTTGAATAATGGGATGAAGTTTCAGTAATCTCAGGTAGTTGGTAATTGTCGAACGCTTTTTACCAACCCGATCGCTCATTTTTTCCTGCGTAATCTTAATTTCTTCAATCAACCGTTGATAGGAAAGCGCAATTTCAATGGGGTCTAAGTCCTGACGTTGGATATTTTCAACCAATGCCATTTCAAGAGATTCCTGGTCATTCGCAATTCTAATATAGGCTGGAATGGTTTCCAATCCTACCATTTTGGATGCACGGAAACGTCTTTCTCCTGAAACTAGTTGATATTTGTTGAAATCCAGTTTCCGCACCGTTATCGGCTGGATAATTCCTAATTCCCTTATGGAACTTGCCAGTTCTTCTAAGGCTTCATCATTAAAATTGGAACGAGGTTGAAACGGATTTACGTCTATGGCCTCAAGGTCCAATTCCACTACATTCCCAATTACTTTGTCCGCATTTTTATCTGAAACTGATTGGATATCATTATCAGGATCTTTTAATAGAGCGGACAGGCCTCTACCCAAAGCCTGCTTTTTGGTTGCTTTCGCCATCTAAACTGCCTCCTTGTTTTTCTTTAAAATTTCATTGGCCAAGTTGAGGTAATTGGTTGCCCCTTTGCTACTAGCATCGTACTTGATAATACTTTCACCATAACTTGGTGCTTCACTCAACCTAACATTTCTTTGTATAATAGTGTCGAAGACCATATCCGCGAAGTGCTTTTTCACTTCTTCAACCACCTGATTTGACAACCGTAATCTGGAATCATACATAGTAAGCAACATACCTTCGATATCCAAATCGTTGTTATGTATTTTTTGTACACTTTTTACAGTGTTCAAAAGTTTGCCCAGACCTTCCAATGCAAAGTATTCGCATTGTATAGGAATCATAACGGAATCTGCTGCTGTCAAGGCGTTTAGCGTAAGAAGTCCTAATGAAGGGGCGCAGTCAATAAGAATAAAATCATATCTATCACCCAAACTTTTAAGAGCCTCTTTCAACATATATTCCCTATTGTCTTTGTCAACCAATTCAATCTCAATGGCAACCAAATCAATATGGGCTGGGATGAGGTCCACATTTGGGGAATCCGTTTCCATTATTACATCATTAACCCCTAACGTATGTTCCAAAAGTTGATATGTTCCTTTCTCCACACTGTCCACGTCTATACCTAATCCAGATGTGGCATTAGCTTGGGGGTCTGCATCAATCAACAATACTTTTTTTTCAAGTACGCCAAGAGATGCGGCTAAATTTACAGTGGTCGTGGTTTTTCCCACGCCACCCTTCTGGTTGGCAATAGCAATGATTTTGCCCATTTCATAGTAAGTTAGGTGCTAAAAATACAATTATTTGTAATGCTAAAAAATGTATTTTGTTAACAGAAAGTGGATAACCTTAACATTAGAGGTTAAAGAAAGTTAAAGTTTTAATTATAAGATGGTTAAGAGGGTTTAGTCCATTAAAATATTTAAGATTTCAATAGCCGCATCACTGATTTTTGTGCCAGGACCGAACACAGCAACTGCACCGCTTTCAAATAAGCTATTATAATCTTGTTTTGGAATCACACCGCCTACAATTACGGCAATGTCCTCCCTACCGTAATTTGCTAACTCCTTGATTACGGCAGGTACTAGGGTTTTATGTCCGCCCGCCAAGGAGGAAACCCCTAAAACATGGACGTCATTCTCAACGGCTTGCTTGGCCACCTCAGCTGGGGTTTGAAACAAAGGTCCAATATCCACATCAAAACCAAGATCAGCGTAACCGGTGGCAACTACCTTTGCTCCTCTATCATGGCCATCTTGCCCCATTTTGGCTATCATGATACGAGGACGTCTACCTTCATCAATAGCGAAATCATCTGCCATTTTTTTGGCTTTTTCAAAACTCTTATCGTTTTTGATTTCTTTAGAGTACACGCCTGTAAAAGATTGAATTTTTGCTCGATATCTGCCGAAAGAGGCTTCCATGGCATCACTTATTTCACCAAGGGTAGCTCTGTTTCGAGCAGCTTCTACCGCTAAAGCTAACAAATTATCTCGCTTACCATCCTGATTTTTGGCTTTTTTGGAAGCTTCCGTAATCTTCTCCAAAATTTCCTTTACGGTTTCCTTGTTTCTTGTCGATTTGATATGTTCCAATCGTTCAATTTGTTGCTTACGGACCTTAGCATTATCGACTTCTAGTATTTGGAGATCGTCTTCATCTTCCAGGGCATATTTGTTTACTCCCAAGATGGTATCTTGCGCGCTGTCAATTCTGGCCTGCTTTTTAGCCGCTGCCTCTTCAATTCGTTTTTTTGGGATACCTGCTTCTATAGCCTTTGTCATTCCTCCTAATTTTTCAACCTCCTGCATCAGTTCCCATGCTTCCTCGGCGATTTCCTTAGTCAGTTTTTCAACCAAATGACTCCCGGCCCAAGGGTCTACCGTTTTGGTAATATGCGTTTCTTGTTGAAGATAGATTTGTGTGTTACGGGCGATACGTGCGGAGAAGTCCGTAGGTAATGCAATGGCTTCGTCCAATGCATTGGTATGTAGACTTTGGGTGCCTCCGAAAACAGCCGCCATGGCTTCAATTGCAGTTCGTGCTACATTGTTGAAAGGGTCTTGCTCTGTTAAACTCCATCCACTGGTTTGGCTATGTGTGCGGAGCATCAATGACTTTTCATTTTTGGGATTAAACTCCTTCACTAATTTGGCCCAAAGCATGCGTCCAGCACGCATTTTGGCAATTTCTGTGAAGTGATTCATACCAATTCCCCAAAAGAAAGATAATCTAGGGGCAAAGTCATCTATCTTAAGCCCAGCCTTAATCCCTGTTTTTATATATTCAATCCCATCGGCCAAAGTATATGCAAGCTCCATAGCAGCTGGAGCCCCTGCTTCATGCATGTGGTATCCCGAGATACTTATGCTATTAAATCTGGGCATGTACTTGCTGGTAAACTCGAAAATATCTGCTACAATTTGCATCGAAGGCATGGGAGGGTAGATGTATGTATTCCTTACCATAAACTCTTTCAAGATATCATTCTGAATGGTTCCAGCGAGCTTTTCCATAGACACTCCCTGTTCTTCAGCAGCTACTATGTAGAAAGCCATAACAGGAAGCACAGCTCCGTTCATGGTCATGGATACTGACATTTTATCCAATGGAATACCATCAAACAATATTTTCATGTCTTCCACGGAATCAATGGCAACGCCAGCTTTTCCCACATCACCAACCACACGTTCATTATCACTGTCATACCCTCGATGGGTTGGAAGGTCAAAAGCTACGGAAAGTCCTTTTTGCCCCGCTTCCAAATTTCTTCGGTAAAAAGCGTTACTCTCTTCCGCTGTGGAAAACCCAGCATATTGTCTTATCGTCCAAGGACGTCTAACGTACATGGTGGAGTAGGGTCCTCTTAGAAAAGGAGGAATACCCGCCACAAAATCCTGATGGTATAATTCTTTTGAACCCAAAGTGTCCTTTTTACCCAGAGTCAAATGTTGAAGATCTTTTCTACTCATCATTCAATCTTTTTTGTTCCAGTTCTTCCGCCCATCTCGTTTCAATAATGGGTACTATTTGGGTTTTCTCCGACCGTTTTTTTAGAAAAGGGTACAATTCTAAATCATCTTTCATTCGGTCTTTAGGATTTTCATATTTATTGGTACCGACCAAGGTAGTTTGCCCCTCTTCAAAAAGTGTTTGTTCCTTTTCAGCACTCTCCTTTATTTTTTTCTGAATCTTTCCTTTGAAGAGAGCGTCTAGAAACCCTCCTGAAGTTTCTATTTGTTTGAACAGAGCCAAGGCTTTCTCAGCTAATTGTCGGGTAAGATGTTCAATATAATAAGCCCCTTCCGTGGCGTTGGCATTTTCTTCAAAATAGCTCTCTTCCTTGAGAAGAACCAATTGGTTCCGGGCAATTCGTTCTGCAAATTCATTATCCTTGTGGTAGAGCGCATCATAGGACAGGTTGCAAACGGTATCCGCTCCTCCTAAAACTGCTGACATGCATTCAGAGGTAGTTCTCAACATATTCACATTATAGTCGTACAAGGTTTTGTTTCTTTTTGATGGGGTAGCGATGATATGACACTTTTCATCAACACTGTATTCTTTGGCTAGGGTTGACCAGAGCCACCGCAGGGCCCTAATTTTGGCAATTTCAAAAAAATAATTACCACCCACCGAAACGTTAAAAATTGGAGCTTGTAGTTTGGATTTCAACCTATAGGCATATTCATTAGCGTGAGCGAGAGTGTAGGCCAATTGTTGCACAATGTTGGCACCAGCATTTTGATAGACTGTTGAATTGATAGTAATGGTGGAAACTTTATTCTGTGCCGAGACAAGTTCTGAAAGTTCCAACAAGGTTAATAAATCTTCCTGTTGCGATTGATGCCAGTTACCTGTTTTAGCTAGGTTCCCAATAGGGTCTATATGAAAATAGAGTTGGGCGTTTTTGCCTTGTACATTTGATAAAAGTAGTTTAAGCGGTTCAGTCGGAAAAAACTCAAATTTGAAATGAATTGGAACTTTAGATAAGTTGATTCCCTCTAACAAGTCGATGAGATTAATCTTTACTGTGGGAATGGTGAAAATCAGACTTTCCACACCTTTGCTCAGGACGTCATTGGCTTTTTGGTTGGCTTTTGATGTATCTGTAACATACATGGATTGCGCTATATGCCATTTTTCAATTTCTTGAGATGGTACCCAGCTTTTGTCTAAATCTTCAGCATGATAGAACGGTTTTACCTTAATGCCCTCTGGAGATTCCCAAACTAAAGTCTCGTTATAATCTGCACCTTTAAGGTCATACTGTATTTTTTGTTTCCATTGTTGGGCAGAAACTTGTGGAAATTCATCAAATAAACCGAATTCACTCATTTTTCTTGGTCTTTAGGCTGTCTTCATACTCTATTAAAAAAATCTCTTCATTTTCTTTCTTCATGTAATATTTCTCCCGGGCAAACTTTTCCAATTCATTAGAGTCCGAAAGTTTTTCGAGTATTTCTTTATCTTTTTCAATTTCTCCTTGCAAAAAATCTTTCTGCTTTTCCAATTTTTTAATTTCCTTTCTCAACTCCAAGTGTATCAACATGGAATTGGTATCAAAAAAGGCCATCCAAATCACAAAAATTGTCAGGACCAGGATGTACATATTGGTCAGTAGCTTGAACCATTTTTTTTGTCTAAGTTCTTTCAGCGCCATCTATTGCAACTTGTCATTAATTATGGTGCGTACCATATCCACGGCAACCGTATTGTAATGGTTGTTGGGTATGATAAGGTCAGCAAACTCCTTTGAGGGCTCGATAAATTGTTGATGCATAGGCTTCACCGCATTTTGATACCTAAAAAGCACTTTTTCCAAATCATGACCCCGTTCTCTAATATCTCGTTGCAATCTTCGTATCAAACGTTCGTCAGAATCGGCATGAACATAGATTTTTATATCGAACATTTCCCGTAGTTTGGGATTGCTTAATACCAAAATCCCTTCCACTATCATTACTTTTCTGGGCTTAACTGTTATGGTTTCATCCAACCGGGTTTCTTCAACAAAAGAATAGATAGGCTTTTCAATGGATTGGCCTTTTCTGAGTATTTCCAGATGAGAAATCAATAAGTCAAAATCGATGGAATTAGGATGGTCAAAATTTACTTGCCCCCGTTCTTCTTTGGTCATATAGGAAAGGTCATTATAATACGAATCTTGAGAAATAACCCCGACTTCATTTTCGGGAAGTTCTTCCACAATTTGATTGACCACTGTGGTTTTTCCACAGCCTGTACCTCCTGCAATTCCAATAATGAGCATTGATAAAATTTTGATACCAAAAGTAAACATTTGATATGTTATTTTTCCATTGATATGCTTTGCATAGTTAGAATATCTTTTTCTCAAAAGACATGATACCTGTCATAAAATGGGAAAGATTGTACACTTAGATTTGTGCTGGATTATCCCTTAAACCGTATCTTTAACTAAATAACAAAAGGCTACCAATTCCATGGAAGAATCCTATTCCGTTATGGTCAATGAAGACCATGAATTTCAAATCAACCAAGAAGATATTACCCCTTTAGACATTTTAAAAACCGGAGATAATGCTTTTCATATCCTAAAGGATGGAAAGTCTTATCACATAGAAGTTGTGGAGAACAATTTCAATGATTTAAAATACGCGATTAAGGTGAACGGGGCAGAATACCATACTTCGGTCAAGACCCCTTTGCTTCATCTAATAGACAAAATGGGGTTTGCTACCAATGATGCTAAAAATGTAGCTTCCATTGAGGCGCCCATGCCGGGCCTTATTTTAGATATTCTCATCAAAGAAGGCCAAGAAGTGAATGAAAATGATACCCTGTTGATTTTGGAAGCTATGAAAATGGAAAACAGTATCACTTCACCAAGAAATGGGGTAATTAAAAGTATCTCAGTTAACAAAGGAGAGGCGGTTGACAAAAAACAGGTTTTACTAACATTTGAATAAGTTTCAATGAAAAAAATATTGGTAGCCAATCGCGGAGAAATAGCCCTAAGGGTGATGCGAACGGCAAAAAAAATGGGAATCGATACGGTAGCTGTTTTTTCTGAAGTGGACCGTAATGCACCCCACGTACGTTTTGCGGATGAAGCAGTATGCATAGGACCGGCACCTTCCAATCAATCCTATCTTTTAGGAGATAAGATTATAGAGGTAGCGAAAGGACTTAAAGTTGATGGTATTCACCCAGGGTATGGTTTTTTAAGTGAGAACGCCACTTTTGCCGAGGCCGTGGAAAAGAACGGGATTACTTTTATTGGGCCTAAATCGAAGGCCATTCGAGTAATGGGAAGTAAACTGGAAGCAAAAGAAGCTGTAAAAGACTATGAAATTCCAATGGTTCCTGGAATCGATGAAGCTATTACGGATGTTAAAGCAGCAAAAAAAATAGCTTCAGAAATTGGGTATCCCATTTTGATAAAGGCTTCCGCTGGAGGAGGAGGAAAAGGGATGCGTATTGTGGAGGACGAAGCGAATTTTGAAACGCAAATGGAACGCGCCATTAGTGAAGCTACCTCAGCATTTGGTGATGGTTCTGTGTTCTTAGAGAAATATGTCACATCTCCAAGACATATTGAAATCCAAGTAATGGCTGATACCCATGGGAATGTGCTGTATTTCTTTGAAAGGGAGTGCAGTATTCAAAGGAGACATCAAAAAGTGGTTGAGGAAGCTCCTTCCTCCTTGTTGACCCCTAAACTTCGTACGGCTATGGGGGAAGCCGCGGTAAAAGTAGCCAAGGCGTGTGATTATGTAGGTGCAGGAACCGTTGAGTTTCTAATGGATGCGGATATGAATTTCTATTTCTTGGAAATGAATACGCGTTTGCAAGTGGAACATCCGGTTACCGAAATGATTACTGGGGTGGATTTGGTAGAACTTCAGATAAAGGTGGCCAGAGGAGAAAAATTACCCTTAAAGCAAAGTGATTTAACCATTACAGGACATGCAATGGAACTTCGGGTATACGCCGAAGACCCCTTAAACGATTTTTTACCTAGTGTAGGTAAGCTGAAAACGTATCAACTTCCTGAAGGAGAGGGCGTACGTGTTGATAATGGATTTGAAGAAGGTATGGATGTTCCTATTTATTATGACCCCATGCTTTCCAAATTGATTACCTATGGTAAGACCCGCGAAGAGTCAATCCAGCTAATCTTAAAGGCCATCGAAGACTACAAAATTGTTGGTGTTCAAACAACCTTGCCCTTTGGAACTTTTGTTTTTGAGCATGAAGCCTTCAGGTCAGGAAATTTTGACACTCATTTTGTGAAGAATTACTATTCCCCTGAGGCCATAAAGGAAAAAAGTGCCACGGAGGCCCAGATAGCTGCAATGGTAGCTCTCAAACTGTATTTCGAAGACCAAAAAACAATTCAACTTCCATCAAATTAATAGATTATGGATTCCAAATTACGGACCTTACAAGAACGTATTGAACAAGCCCATTTGGGGGGTGGCGAGAAACGAATCGCTAAACAACACGCTAAAAAGAAATTGACCGCACGCGAGCGGATTGAGTATTTGCTGGATGAAGGTTCTTTTGAGGAGATGGGCATTTTAGTTACCCACAGAACCACTGATTTTGGGATGGACAAGGAAATCTATTTTGGAGATGGAGTGGTTACAGGGTATGGAACCGTCAATGGAAGATTGGTCTACGTATATGCCCAGGATTTCACCGTTTTTGGAGGAGCTTTATCTGAAACCCATGCTGAAAAAATCTGTAAGGTGATGGACTTAGCCATGAAAGTAGGAGCTCCGATTATTGGGTTGAATGATTCTGGTGGCGCTCGCATTCAAGAAGGTGTAAAATCTTTGGGAGGCTATGCTGATATTTTTTATAGGAACGTTCAAGCTTCCGGGGTAATTCCCCAAATTTCAGCAGTGATGGGACCTTGTGCTGGGGGAGCGGTTTACTCTCCGGCGATGACGGATTTTATAATCATGGTAGAGGAGACCAGTTATATGTTTGTAACTGGCCCGAATGTGGTAAAAACCGTAACCAACGAGGAAGTAAGTTCTGAAGAATTGGGAGGTGCAAGTACCCATGCTGTGAAATCTGGAGTTGCTCATAAGACCTCAAGTAATGATGCGGCTTGCTTGGATGATATCAAAAAACTGTTGGATTACCTCCCGCAAAGCAATAAAGAAATCCCTAAGCATAAACCTTTTGAGTTGGGGGAGGAGATTCGTGAAGAACTATCCCGCATAGTTCCGGACAATCCCAATAAGCCCTATGACATGCACGAAATCATAAATGGGATTATAGATTATGATTCCTTTTATGAAATTCATAAAGATTATGCCGAAAACATTATCGTAGGTTTTGCGCGCTTGGGCGGAAGAAGTATTGGAATTATAGCAAACCAACCTATGTTTTTAGCAGGCGTTCTTGGAGTGAAAAGCTCACAGAAAGCTGCACGATTTACTCGTTTTTGTGACGCTTTCAATATTCCTTTACTGGTTTTGGTGGATGTTCCGGGTTTCCTTCCAGGAACTGACCAGGAATGGAATGGCATTATCATGCATGGGGCAAAATTACTCTATGCTTTAAGTGAAGCTACAGTACCTCGGATAACTGTAATAACCAGAAAGGCCTATGGTGGAGCTTATGATGTGATGAACTCCAAGCATATTGGTGCCGACTTTAACTTTGCATGGCCCACAGCTGAGATTGCAGTGATGGGTGCCAAGGGAGCCAGTGAAATCATTTTTAGAAGAGAAATTGCAGCTGCGGATAATCCAGAGGCAAAGCTAAAGGAGAAGGAGACCGAATATGCAGATAAGTTTGCAAATCCGTATCGCGCTGCGCGAAGAGGATTCATTGATGAGGTGATTCTTCCAGAAAACACCCGTAGGAAGTTACTAAAGGCATTTGCTATGTTGGAAAAGAAGGAAGTTCATACTCCTAAAAAGAAACACGGCAATATCCCATTGTAAGGAGTTTTCTTGAAGTCCTAAATAAACATATCCAACACCAGGACTCCTAAGAGACCCATCACGCCAACGGTTGTCTCCATGACCGTCCAAGATGATATGGTGTCCTTTACGGATAAATTGAAGTATTCCTTGAATAGCCAAAAACCGCTATCATTAACATGGGATAGCATTAAACTTCCGGAACCAATGGCTAAGACCATTAATTCGGCACTAACATTGCCTTGTGTAATCACTGGGAGTAGAATGCCAGCGGTAGTAAGCCCTGCTACCGTTGCAGAACCAATGGAAACACGTAAGAGGGTAGCAATGGTCCAGGCAAGAATCAAAGGAGATAACCCAGAATCTGCAGCTACTTTGCCAATGTAGTCACCCGCGCCACTATCAATCAACACTTGTTTTAAAGCTCCAGCTCCAGCTATAACCAAGAGAACCATGGTAATACTAGCTACCGAGCTTCCCAGAGATTCCATTACATCTTTCATTGATTTACCCCTCCGAAGCCCCAAGGTAAAAATTGCAACCAGAACCGCTATAAGCATCGCCATAACTGGATTTCCAAGGAAGACCAAGATTTGTACAAATAGCGAATCCGTATTCATAAATTGCTCGGCCAAGGTCGAAAGCACAATTAATATAACAGGCAAGAGAGCGGTAAGGATGCTAACCCACATCTTTGGGAGTTCTTCCTCTTTCAAAACCACAGGGTTGTAAAACTCTTTGAGGGGTTTAGCCTCAATTTTTTTTACTAGACGCGAAAAAAGAGGACCTGCTACGATTATAGCAGGTATTGCCACGATAATCCCATAGATGAGTGTTTTGCCAATATTGGCCCCAAAGATGGTCGCAATAGCGGATGGAGCTGGATGGGGTGGGAGGTAACCATGCGTTACCGAAAGCGAGGCCAGCATAGGCAACCCAACATAAAGCAAAGGGAGTTCTGTGGCCACGGCAATAGTAAAAACCAAAGGAATCATCATCACAAAGCCGACGGAATAGAACATCGGGATTCCAACGATAAACCCAGTGAGCATTAAAGCCCATTGTATATACTTCAGTCCAAAGACGTCAACTAGTTTAGTGGTAATCCGCTGGGCAGCACCACTTTCTGCTATTAATTTGCCCAGCATAGCACCGAGTCCCAATATCAATACCAAAAAACCCAATGTGCTACCTATTCCGTTTTGAATGGAAGTAATAACATCACTCATAGAAATGCCTAAGGCCAGCCCTACATAAATTGAGACTATGATAAATGAGATAAAGGCATTCAATTTGAATTTTACAGTGAGCAACAGAAGTAATAGAATTCCAGATGCAATAATCAATAAGGGCATAGTATTTTATCGGGTTTGGTTGATACAAGGATGCAAAATAGGAATTCTAGATCAATAGTGGATTTTAAAAATTACAAATCAATTGTTAATGGAAGTGGAGGTTCTTTCGAAGAAAGTTATCTGGTTCCCTTAACAAAACTATCACACAAAAATGACCCAAGGTCCGTTGAGTAGCTGTACTTTTGCCGGATGCAAAGTACCCAAGACAATTCAGTTACTTCGGAAAGCAAACCCAACTTTGAGTTTATCGCTTTGATGGCTGCCTTGATGTCCATTGTGGCTTTGTCCATAGACACTTTGCTGCCAGCGATTCCAAACATTGGGCAAACTATAAATAGTTTGGACCCAACGGACAATCAGATGTTAATTACCATGATTTTCTTAGGATTGGGTGTAGGACAATTGTTTTTTGGTCCCCTTTCCGATTGTTACGGCAGAAAACCTGTGGTTTACGTAGGTATGGGAGTCTTTGGCATTGCTAGCCTTATATGTCTTTGGGCACCAAGTCTGGAGTGGATGGTTATTGGGCGTATTTTGCAAGGAATTGGACTTTCTGTTGCACGTAGCATAGCTATTTCGATAATTCGGGATACATATAGTGGGGATTTGATGGCGAGGGTTATGTCCTTTGTTACCGCTTTTTTTATTTTGGTACCCGTTGTAGCACCCTCAATCGGGAAAATTATCCTAGATATCGCTAATTGGCAAGCCATTTTTTACGTTCAGTTGGTCTGTACATTGATTGTGGGTCTTTGGTTTTGGAAAAGACAGCCGGAAACCCTAAAACTGGAGTATAAGATTCCTTTTTCAAGTACAGTTTTTATTGACGGACTTAAAGAGTTTTTGCGGTACCGAGAAACCGTAGCCTTTACCATGGCTTCTGGATTTATTACTGGTGCGTTTTTGGTATATCTTAGTGCTTCCCAACATATTTTTGAGGATTTATATGGGTTAAAGGATTCATTTCCGTACATCTTTGCGGGCCTATCCATCTCCATTGGTCTCTCTACATTTTCAAATGGAGCCTTGGTATTGCGATATGGTATGTGGAAGCTTTCTTATATGGCTTTGCTAGCTTTTTGTGGAGTAGCTATCCTGTTTGTAGCTCTTTTTTGGAGTTCAGGCAATCCCAGTGTAGCTCTCTTAATTTTGTTTTTATCGCTTCAATTTTTCTGTCTTGGGTTCATGTGGGGAAATTTTCGCTCCATCGCCATGCAGCCTATCGGCCATATCGCCGGTATTGGGGCGGCCATTAATGGATTCATTTCCACAGTAATTTCAATTCCTATTGCAACCTTTATTGGAAGTTTTGTAAAGGATGAGGTGTTACCTCTTTTTATAGGATTGGCCATCTGCGGATTGATTTCCGTTGTCATCTTCCAGATGGCAAAGAAAAATCGGCGATTGGTTGCTGCAAAATGATTTAAGCCTAAGATTTTGGAAGAAATACTTCGCCACTACAGCTGTCTTGACTTGCACCAGTGACTGAAGCGAAAATGTTTGTTTCGTTTTCCTCTTTTAGGATGCCCATCAAGGCGAAAACTAAAGCTTCCTTAAAAGCAATCAGGGTTTTGTTGGGAATCTTTAGGGTAAAAGAATCTCCTAGTTTTTCTTGCAGGGTTTTTATAAAAAACGAATTGAAAGCGCCTCCACCAGTTACAAACATGATATTATTGGATTTAGTACTGAATTTACCAATCTCCAATGCGATTTGTTCACAGTTGTGATGTATAATCGTATGTAGTAAATCTGCGATGCTTCCTTCAGATTTTTCAATTAATGGAACCACGTCAGCAAGAAACCATTCATACCCTGTGGATTTTGGATGCGGAAGTGTATAATATTCAAGACTGTCCAAAGCAGTTTTGAGTTTAGGAATGAGTTTGCCGCTTTGAGCCAACTGTCCATCCTCATCATACTCTAAATTGATTTTTTGAGTAAGATAATTTAACGGCATGTTCGCCATACCAATATCCAATGCTTTTCTAACACTATCCCTAACAAAAGAAACATTGCTGATACCTCCTAAATTCAGACAAAAATCATATTCCCCAAATAATAAATGATCACCTATGGGAACCAATGGGGCACCCTGTCCCCCCAACTTTACATCTTTCGTTCTGAAATCGCAGATTACCTTGCGTCCAGATGTATTCGCCAATAGTTGTCCATTTCCCAATTGAAAAGTGAACCCTTCCTCTGGTCTATGATGCGACGTATGCCCGTGGCTGGCAATAAAATCCACAGTCGAATCGCCTTCTTCCAAAAAGTGTTTAGCCTTTTCTCCTAACCAAATTCCATATTCATTGTCCAAAACAGCGTGATCTTCTTCACTTATGTGAATAGCATTCTTCAAACGATTTTTCCACGTGCTATTATAGGAAACTTCATGGGTCTTTTCTATAGAAAAGTTCCATTTCCCATCACTTTTGGAAAAATGGCAAAGTGCCAGATCTAACCCATCCAAAGACGTTCCTGACATCATTCCCAAAACTTTGTATTCTTTCATTGGGTTTTTTGAATTTGGATGATAAGTGAAATGGGTTGAGCTTCATCGTTTTTCACTTCTTTAATAGTAAAGCTTAGTTCTTCAAATGAGGCCAATAGGGAAATCCAGTCTTCAAAAGTTCTTGCGTACCAAGAATGCCCTTCAATAAAATTACCAGGAAGTCCCTTCCAAGAATCAGAAATCCACTGTCCTTGGTATTCTAATTCATTTTGGATAAGGAAGTAGGGATGTAGGGTCTGTATAAGAATATATCCATTTGAATTGATTGCTTGCAGCGTGTTTTCAATCAATTCGGGGAGTCCATCCTTTAAATAAAAGCAGAAGTTGAAAACCCCCAAGTCAAAAGTACCGTTTGGAATTGGTTTTCCTGAAATAATATCTTCAAAGGTAAGCTGTTGATAATGACCTTCCCCATTTCGCTTAGCATCATCAAGTAAGGCTTGGATAGCATCAAAACCAAAGGCCTCCATGCCCATTTTACTCATTTCACGCGTCAGCCATCCTTCTCCACAGCCAAAGTCAGCAACTTTTGAAGGGTTTACACTTCGAATTGCATCAAGTATGGCTTTGTTTGTGAATTTTCGAGAAGTTATCCCGTGGTTTTGGATAATTCTGCTCCATTCTTGAGCATTTTTTTCCCAAGAATCTATTATTTCAGTTTTCATATAGGTCCGTTTTTAATTGAAATGGAAGCTTTCCTTTGGCTTCTAACTCCCCTTTAAAGTGTTGGCAAGCTACTTCTTGAAATTCAGGGAAATCCTGATACATGAGGATATAGGAGTTTTGTTTTTCCAAATTCAGCAAATGAACGAAAAGAGGATTTCCAAATAGATATACAATGCAATTGCCAGCTTTAAGAAATTGATTTAGGGTCTTGATTTGCTCTTCGGTAAATCCGAATCTATTCTTAGGTTTGACAGAGGGTGGAAAAACGGAAAAAATGGTTGTTTTTTGGTTATCTCTCAAATCTTGGATTTCGTTTGTTGAGCTGTCACCAACGGAATACGTTTTGATATTCAGGTCATGTTCCAAGTGTTCCGCGAAAACTTTGGTTTTTGATTTTCCAAAAACGACCTGCTGCAAATCACCGGTATTTGTAGAAACTATCTTGTTAGTATCTGCGAAGAGCTCCGTGAAACACGCTTTTGCTATTTCTTTGTTTAGGTTTTCCAAGGTAGTCTCGGTTTGGGCGGTGACATCGGGTTGATTAAAGGCTTTTTGCTTCAGTTCCCAAACCCTTTCAAAGCTGGATTCAATCCTCGAAGCTTCACCATCTGATACGATTTTATCGATAGCCTCTTCTGAATGTTCTGAAAAACAAAACATATCCATTCCAGCGTTGAACGCAGCAAACTCCAAAGCTCCCTTTTCTTCAAAACTTTTGGATATTGCATGCATATTCATTGCATCTGAAATAATGACGCCCTTGTAACTGAACTGGCCTCTTAAGATATCGGTTATGATGATTTCGGATAAGGTTGCTGGCTTTTTCGAAGGGTCCAGAGCAGGAACGGATAGGTGTCCTATCATTACCGAGTCTGTTCCTTCATGCATGAGTTCTTTAAAAGGATAACACTCATTTGCAAAAAGATTTTCGGATGATTTGTCTATTACAGGCAAGGCCAAGTGTGAATCCGTATTCGTATCCCCATGCCCCGGAAAATGTTTCAACGAATTTAGAATTCCAGCTCTACCCATTCCTGCGATAAAAGCATGGGCTTTTCGAGTGACTTTTTCCTTATCATCACCAAAAGACCGATACCCAATAACTGGATTTTCAGGATTATTATTGATGTCTACTACCGGAGCAAGATTCCAATGGATTCCCGCTTCTAGGCAATCCAGGCCTATTTTGTAGCCCACTTTTTGAATCAAGTCCTCCCTATTTTGGAGTGCGCCAAGGGTAAGTGCGTATGGATATTGGGGGGTATTTTCTATGCGCATGACCAATCCCCATTCAGCATCTATGGCGATAAGAAGTGGAGTAGGGGATGCTTTTTGATATCTTTTGATAAGTGATTTGAGTCGTTCGTAGCTATTTTCATTGTAGACCACTTTTTTCTTTCCCTCAAAGTTGGTAGCAGCACTAGCCCTGCTATGAAAAAAGCATAAAGCTCCTATGTGATTTTTGGCAATACGTTGTTCTGTATTTTGAATGTTTTCTTCAGAATCGTTGATGAAAACGGCAATCATAAACAATTGACCCACCTTTTGTTTTAGACTAAAATCATGGGAAAAATCGAGATTTGTATGCTGTCTTGATGACTTACTCATTGGAATCTGCTGATTTTTTGCCATACTCTGGCGGGTACTTTAAGAAAGGAAGCAATAAAAAAGCAGGTAACGCCGCTAAAACGACCCATGTAAAGAAACCAGGATATCCTAACCATTCCTGAATATAACCGCTTAACATTCCAGGGAGCATCATTCCTAAGGCCATGAAACCTGTAGCAATGGCATAATGCGAAGTTTTAGAAACTCCTTCGGCAATGTAAATGAGGAAAATCAAAAAGGCGGCAAAACCAAATCCGTAACCAAATTGTTCTACCACAACAGTTCCCACAACAGCAACCATACTTTGCGTTTTGGTATAGGCAAGTAAAGCGTACAGGGCATTGGGAAGATTAAGCGCTAAGAGCATGGGAAGCATCCATTTCTTGAGTCCGTCCCTTGAAATCAGAATACCTCCAACTATGCCACCTAAAGAGAGCATGATTATCCCCACGGTCCCGTAAATGGTTCCAACCGCTTCGGTGCTAAGGTTAAGCCCTCCTACTTGTTTTTCATCCAAAAGGAAAGGAGAGGCCATTTTTACCAACTGCGATTCACCCAGCCTGTAGAGCAGAATAAAAAGGATGGCAATCCCTATTTGTTTCTTTTGAAAGAAGGTTACAAAGACTTCTGAGAAACTATTGGGTTTTTCTTCATTTTGGCTTTTGGAGTCCTCAAATTTAGGAGTAACAAAAAAGTTAACTACGGTCAGAATGAACATAAGACCTGCCGTGCAAATCATGGTTATGGACCACGCCTTTGTGTTATCGCCAAATTCCTTTTCCAAAAAACCTGCAAGGATTACCAATAGTCCTTGGGCCGTGACCATGGCTAGTCGATAAAACGTACTTCGAAGTCCAATGAAAAAAGACTGTTTTTTTTGACTCAAACCAATCATATAGTATCCATCCGAGGCAATATCATTGGTGGCAGATGCAAAAGCGGACATCCAAAAGAAAGCTAAGGTAATAGTGAAGAAGGCATTGGTTGGTAGAAAAAAACCAATACCTAGAAACGAAAGGGCAACCAACATCTGCATGCCAAGGAACCATTTTCTTTTCGTACCATTGAGGTCGACCAAGGGACTCCAAAGTGGTTTTATGACCCACGGGAGATATAACCAACTGGTATAAAGGCCAATGTCAGCGTTACTTATCCCGAGGCGTTTATACATGATAACCGAAACCGTAACTACAATAACATAGGGAATTCCTTGCGTGAAGTACAATGTTGGAATCCAAGCCCAAGCCCTGGTATCTTTTTCGGCCACTTTCATTTATTTCTTATGTTTTAAAAGGTTTTCATAGATACTTTTCTCAGAACCTTCGATAACCTTGGCTTTTACTACCTTTTCGTAGTAGTCGATGGGTCCAACCCCTCCAATGATGGCATAGGCATACCCCATTTCCTTTAGAGCTTTCAAGGCTTTTATCAATAGTATTTTACCAACATCCTTACCTCTCTCGGAAGGAATAACCCCAGTTGGGCCGAAGAAATTCTTTGCGGAACACTCAAAGCACGCAAAACCCAAAATGTCCTGATTTCGTTGGGCGATAAAGCAATTGACTGGGACACTTGAAAATGCAACGTCTACTTCATCTTTCCAGTTTATACTAAAGTTCTTTCCGACCCATTCCAAAACCAAACTCTTTTCCGCTGCAATTGGCTTTCTAACTACTACGTCATCTGTTTCGTAAAGGTGTTTTACTTCCAAGGTTATATCGGGTAAATCCATAAGTCGGACTAGCATATCTTTCATTAGAGCTGTTTTGGATTTATTGATACCGGTTGGGTTTGATTGCCATACACATCTTGGACTATAATTCGTATTCCTTGTCTTTGCATTTTACGGGAGACAGGAATATCGACTTGGAGATTATCTTCTCTTGAGGAAAGATAGCTTTTTTTGAACAAGGGAAACCTGTTAGAGCCTACCTCTCTATCCAGATAGAATAGTGCAAATCTCGGTAAGCTGTCTGAATGGTTCAGATTTATCTGAATCGAATTGTCTTCTATTTTTTTGGCAATCACCTCAAGGGATTCCAATGTTCTTGCTTGAGGTATTTTAAGCGTTGGATTGGAAACTGGACTCGAGTAAATCTTTTTAATTTTTTTTACTGTTTTTTCATGTTTCCCCAATAAAGATTTTGCACTAAAGAATATGTTGCCATTTACCTTTGGTAATGACCTACCAAATTTTAGTTGTTTGGGAATTTCATTGTGTTTGTTCCATGCCTTGTCGCTGTTGTTTTTGATTTTATAGGGGCCATTGCCCATATAGAGATTGACGGAACCTTTTTGTACAGACCACCATTCTGAAACGTTTCGGTGCGATGCAGGAGAATAATTCATACTCCAATAGGCTTGGGGAGCTATATAATCAATCCAACCTTGCTCCATCCAGAGCAGGGGATTGGCATAAAGGTCGTCATAGTTGGTCTGTCCTGCTTTGGTATCCGAACCTGTAGGGTCAACATCGCTGTTTCTCCAAACGCCAAATGGACTAATGCCAAATTGTACCCAAGGCTTTGTTTTTTTAATGGTTGTATGTACTTGTTTTACTAAAGAATCCACGTTGCTTCTTCTCCAATCATCCAAACTTTGGTTTGGTAATTTATTGGACTGATAGGTCAGGGAATCGTTAAAAATTTCATTCTTGATTTTATAGGGATAAAAATAATCATCAAAATGGATGGCATCGATTTCATGATTTTCCACCAATTCATTTACCACTTGGGCAAATTTGTTCCGAACCTGTGGTAGTCCGGGATTGTAGTAAAACTTTTTACCATACTTAATCATCCAATCCCTGTGCTGGTTAAAATCATGAGAAGCATCCAAGCTCAAAGTATCCATGTCGAAGGTAGCTCGGTATGGATTAAGCCATGCATGAAATTCCATCCCTCTGCCATGGGTTTCCTGAATCATCCAAGACAGTGGGTCTTCAAAATCTTTAGGGGCTTTTCCCTGTTGGCCAGTCAAATATTTTGACCATGGGGCTAATTGAGTAGAGTAGAGGGCATCACCCGCCGTTCGTACTTGTACGATTATGGCATTAAAATTTAAGTTCTCGTAAAAATCCAATATCTCAACAAAGTCTTTTTTCTTTTGGGAAGCTGAGTCATTCCCATTCTTTGGCCAATCAATGTTTACCACTGTAGCAACCCAAACTCCTCTGAATTCCTCTTGAGGTGTATTTGTTACGTTCTTGGAAGAGATGCAAGATGTAAGGGTGAAAAACGCTAAAATGAAGTAAAAACTTGATTTCATAAGAACAAAAAAGGCCTACCTGAAGATTAAAAGTAGGCCTTTAGGCTTAATTAACTTAAACTAACAAATTCAAAAAACTACAAACTATATTGATGGGTCGTCAGGAGTGTTTGGATTACTGTTTCGTTCCAAATCTGGATAAGGATAGAAATTTCGATTTCTTTCCTCTGCAAAATTCATAGCCGCACCACTAGGTTGTGGTCTGCCAAACCTTCTGCTATCCTCCAAACTCATTCCTGTAAATAAAAGTTCCGCCCTTCTATTGCGATACACTTCGTTAAGTAAAGCATCCACGGTATTATCCCCTGAATATGCTGCTACATTAGCGTTAACCTCAAAGGGGTCATCCGTATCAGTAAGCACCTCATTTAGAGCAGCAGTGGCTGCGGCCAAATCTGGACTTCCTGCTCTAAGATTCGCCTCAGCAATGATTAAGTTCATCTCATCCGGAAGATAAACGGGAATAGGTTCAGTAATCTCATTAAAGAAACCTGCTACATCTTCAATAGGCAAACCATTTTGATTGGTTTCATCTAAGGGAACCAAATAGAATGCTAATCTACCATCGGCAGAATCAAAAACGAACTCGACCGGTAATCCAAAATTATCCCTTGGCTTAAAATTTGGTGCATCGTTTTGGATTATTCTTGCCCAAATTGGATTTTGGTTCTGGGTATCATAGGCAAATATGGATGTAGACGTTAAGTCCACCGAGTTTGCTGCGGCAATAGCGGCATCATAGTTGCCAGCGAAGAGATTATATCTAGCAGTATAAGCTGTTATGGTATTTGAAAGGTCTATATTCCCTAAAGTAACCCCATTGATAAACTCTGAAGAGGGTGCTGTGCCAGATATTTGGGCTGCAGCTTCGGTAAGTAGTGTAATTGCATTTTCAAAACCTTGAACCCTGGTTACAAAGGAAGCATCATTTTCATTGCTGGTCTCCACAATCACTTGTTCATAGTTTTGAGCTAAGCTTCCAATAGCCAAAGCTTTAAAAAGTTTTGCGTGTGCCACCAAACCGCTTTGGGTTCCTGGGTCTAAATCAATAGTGGCAGCATTTGCTTCTATATCTTCAGCTATTTTTATGACTCGCAACATAGTTGACCAAAGCCCTTGAACATTGGAATTAAAATTAGGAAGGGCCGTTCCTCCATCTTCCAGTTCAATCATGTTTTGGAAGGTAGTTGTTATTCCCCCCTCACGAGTGGTTATGGCTGGAGTTTCGACTATCCAACGTATACCTGTGGTTGAGTATAATTGTTGAAGACCTACTGCAGCTGCAAAAATCCCTTCTCTAGAAGAAAACACCTGATCTTCTGTAGCAGCATTTGGGTTGTCGAAATCAGTTTCACATGAAAAAAGTCCTAGTGTAAGTGAAACACAAATGATAAAGTATATAATTGAATTTTTCATCGTTTTTGTTTTTGAATTAGAAACTTACGTTGACTCCTAACTGATACGTTCTTGGAATTGGGACTCCTGCAAAATCAAATCCTCTAACCCCATTGCTCTGTCCAGCAGTGTTTATCTCTGGATCCCATCCAGAATAATCATCCCACGATATAAGATTCCGTCCGACTAAACTGAGTTGAACGTTTTCTATACCCTTTATAGGAGGCTTAAAATCATAGCTGAAGGCAAGTTCCCTTAATTTTACGAAAGAACCATCTTCCACAAACTCTTCAAAGATACCAGCTTGGGCACCCCCAAATCCCTTGGGTCGATTGCCAAGAAGCTCCTGACCTACATTGAATCCACCACCAAAGATTACGTTATCTAAAAGTCTTCTATTCCAGTTGAATACATCAAAACCTTGAACAGCATCCAATTGGATTCTCAACTTAAAGTTTTTATACGCAAACTCATTGATTAATGAGCCGAACCAATCTGGATTAGGGTCTCCAATAACCTTGGAACTCTCACCATCATCGGTTGTCCCTCTAAAAGGAAAACCGTCGGCATCCAACGAAATGCTTCCATCTGGGTCTCTAGCGTAGAACTGTCTAAAGAAAACACCTAAAGGTTCTCCTTCAATCACAAAACTTGTTGCAAAACTACCGGCCAAGGCAAACTGTCCTCCACCCGCAACTCGAGTTACTACATTCTCGTTTTGGGAGAAAGTCGCTGTGACATCCCAGGAAAAATCATTGGTTTTTATGGGAGCACCTCTCAGCAAAATCTCTATACCTTCATTTTCTAAATCCCCTACATTTTCTATTCTGGATCCAAACCCTGTGGAAGGAGCAAGTTCTCTCGGTAAAAGTAAATCAGTTACATCCTGCTTATAATAGGTGAATTCAATACCGATACGATTGTTCAATAGTCCAGCGTCAAAACCAAATTCGATTTCCTCTTGACGTTCTGGAGCGATGTCCAAATCTCCCTGCTGGGTTCCTGGAATCAAACTTGGCGTACCATTGATTGATGAGGGATTCAAAGTAGTAAATCTCTGAAAGGCGGATAAGGCGGTTAAATTACCTGCTTGTCCCCATGAACCTCTAAGTTTAAAGGTGTTGAATGCATTGCCGAAAGTGTTTTTCCAAAAATCCTCTTCAGAAATGATATAGGATAGACTAGCTTTAGCATATAACTGGTTTCGCTCATCCTCCCCAAATGTAGAAGCTCCGTCCAAACGAATGGCACCATTGAGATATAAACGATCTTTATAACTAAAAGATTGCTGTAAAAAGGAACCCCAATATGAAATTTGAGAACGGGTTTCTCCCTGCGCGAGAATACTACCATCACTTGCAACCTCAACCACTGGAGCTAAACCGTCGGCTTCTATGGCTACCCTATCAAATTCTTCGTATTGCCAGGATCCCCCTAAAGTGGTGGTGGACTCTATATCCTCCGTTATCGGAGTTTGATATGCAAGGTTTAAATCACTATTGTACTGAAAGTTGTTGATATCGGCCCTTCTGGCAAAACCGTCACCATTGGGTGAGGTATTGTTGATGGGAATAAAAGCTGTAGCGGACTGATTGAAAAAATCAAGTCCCAAAAGGTAATTGGCGCTAAGCTTATCTGTGATCTTTGCATTTAAACCAATGCTAGTTATCACACGATTTACCTTTTGACCAAAATCAAAGCGATCTACTGCCTCCAATGGATTAGTTCTTGGCACTAATAATGAAGTTACAGGATATACGCCAGATTCATCTGGATTTGGATTTATTGAGTTATCACTAAACACAAAACCTGTTATTGCTCCATAAGCTGCATTAATTCCTCCATTGGGTATATCATTGCTAACACTTCGAGTATAATTCAAGCCAGCATTTATCTCTAACCAGTCCCAGGCTTTTTGAGTAATGTTGGTTTTAAAACCTATCCTTTGAAAATCGGTGTTTTTTATTATTCCTTCATTATCCAAGAAAGAACCTGAAATGTAATATGAAGTTTTTTCGTTACCGCCACTAACGGAAAGAAAATTTTCTATGCCAAAACCAGATTCAAAAAATTCATCTTGAAGGTTAAAGCGTTCTACAGGAACCGTTTCTAAGTTGGTACGATCAAATGGGTCAACCCATGCCAGTGGTACTGTGTTGTAATCAATCTCTTTGCGCAATTCGTTGACTCGAACATTTGTTGAGAAATTGAACTTGGGAGCACCGGTTCGACCTTTTTTAGTGAAAATCTGAACGACACCGTTACTGGCTCGAGAACCGTAGATAGCGGCTGCAGCTGCACCTTTGATGATTTCAATACGTTCAATATCATTTGGATTCAGATCCACCAAACGATTTTGGGAGGTTCCCCCTAAATCCACTAAATCATTACTGTTACTGGAATTACTGATAATGATCCCATCCACAATGTATAGAGGGTCTGAGTTTCCTAAAACAGTACTGGGCCCTCTAAGACGGATACTGATTCCACCTGCAGGATCACCTGAGTTTTGTTGTACTAAAGCGCCGGTAATTTTACCAGAAATGGCTTGATCAACCGCAATCGCACCATTATTTACCAAATCTTCAGATTTTACGGAAGAAATTGCATTACCCAGTGTTCTTTTGTTTACTCCCACAGGGTTACCGGTTACCACCACTTCGTCCAGACTCAGCAAGTCTTCTACCAAAACCACATTAGTGGTTATGGTTTGACTAGACAAGTCAATTAGGATTTCTTGGGTTGTAAATCCCAAAGAACTGATGCTTAGCGTTACAGAACCTTGTTCCAAGGTAGCAGTAAAACTATAGTTACCATCAAAATCGGAAATTGTTCCGAATGAGGTACCGTCAATAAAAACGGAGGCTCCGGACAAAGGCGCATTTGTCCCATTTTCCGTTACGGTTCCATTAAAAGTGTATTGACTTTGTGCCCAAATCGATGATGAGGTTAAAAGGCAACACACTGCGAGCAGGAACCCTGTCTTTTTAAAATAATCATACAGTTTTCGCATACAGAAGTTAGTTTTTAGTTAAAATTAAAATGATACCGCACGAATCCCTCCATAGCTTCATATTCAGCCATTCCTAAGGCATTATAGCGGTTAGCGGTTTCTTTATTTCTTTGTTCTGCCCGTTGCCAAAATTCCCGTTCATCATTTCCGGGGAACATAGCGCTATCCTTCTGGGATTGATGTTTGAAAATGGCATTTTTCTTTCGGGCCATGTCTTTTGGTCCTATGGGGACGGTCATCTCCATATCGGCAACCTCCCATTCTTGCCATGCGCCCCTGTACAGCCAAACATAGCAGTTGTTTATCCACTCTTCTTGATTTTTCTTCAATAGCTCAATGGCTTGGTATATTACCTCCAAGCAAACCCTATGGGTACCATGGGGGTCGGATAGATCGCCTGCGGCAAATATTTGTTCTGGTCTTATTTTGTTGAGTAGGTTGTATGTGATTTTTATGTCCTCCTTGGAATGGGGTTTCTTTTTTACCGTTCCTGTTTCGTAAAACGGTAGGTTTAAGAAGTGGGCGTTTTTTTCATCTACACCACAATATCTACAGGCTGCCAATGCTTCTCCTCTTCGAATTAAACCTTTGAAGTTTTGTATTTCGGTGCTATCTACTTGCCCTGGTTTTTTGGAAGCTAAAAAGGCTCTAACTTCCTTAAGTTTATTATCCAATTCTTGATTGTTCTGATCAACTTTAGCGGCAAAGTCCAAAAACCGAATCACTTCGTCGTCAAAAACAGCAATATTCCCCGAAGTTTGATAAGCAATATGAACATCATGACCCTGGTCTACCAATCTCAATAGGGTTCCGCCCATGGAAATCACATCATCATCCGGATGAGGACTAAAGATTAACGATGTCTTCGGATGTGGATTTGCCCTTTCAGGACGTTGACTGTCATCTGCATTGGGTTTGCCCCCAGGCCAACCTGTAATGGTATGTTGTAGTTGGTTGAATACTTTTAGATTAATCTGTTCCGCCGAACCAATTTCAGCAACAAGATTCCCCATGCCATATTCATTGTAATCCTCATTGGTAAGTTTTAAAATGGCCTTTTTAAGACGTTCTGAAAGCCAAATGGTGGCTCTCTTGATTAATTGATCATCCCATTTGCATTCTGTGACCAACCAAGGTGTCTGTACCCGTGTTAGCTTGGAGGATGAGGCGTCATCCAATACAAAGTCACAATTGGAGTGATTTTGCAAAAAAGTTGCTGGTATGGATTCCTTGATGGTACCTTCTACCGATTCCCTTATGACATCGGCTTTGCCCTCGCCCCATGCCATTAAAATGATTTTTTTGGCTGATAATATGGTTCCAACCCCCATGGTAATAGCACGTTTGGGAACATTCTCCTGACCAAAAAAATCACTAGCTGCATCAAGTCGTGTTACGCGGTCCAATCGAATCAACCTTGTTTTACTATTATGGGTAGATCCTGGTTCGTTAAAACCGATATGACCGGTCCTGCCAATCCCTAAAATCTGGATGTCTATCCCTCCAACATTTTGAATTTTTTGCTCATAATCCAGACAGTAATTCCGTATTTCATCGGGAGAAATGTTCCCATTAGGAATATGGATGTTTTCCGGTTCTATATCTACATGGTCAAAAAGATGTTCCTTCATGAACCTCACATAACTGTGCAATGAGTTAGGTTGCATGGGATAGTATTCATCAAGATTGAATGTGATTACATTTCTAAAGCTTAATCTTCCTTCATTGTGAAACTGAACCAGATAATCGTACACTTTGGTTGGTGTGGAACCGGTTGCTAATCCAAGCACAGCTTTTTTCCCTTCCTGTTGCTTTTGCTGGATTAAGCCCGCAATTTCGTTAGCCACAAACAAGGAGGCAGTGTTGGAATCTTCCTGGATTATGGTGTGGATTTTCTCAAATTTTCGGTCCTCGAGCAGATTATGATTCATTTAAATGCGCTATAGTGTTCTTGCAAAAAATCGAAATACTCTATTCAAATGTAGGCAAAAAACAGCAATTAATACGATTATTTGCAATATTTGTCGATTTTTGTGTAATTTTCTGTCATATTTGCCATATTTTGCTGTAATTGAAGTTCGTTTTAAGATTTATTTAACTTTGCGCTCCGTATGCTTAAGGAAGAAAGACATCAATTCATTCTGAATGAAGTAAGAATCCACAATAAGGTATTGCTCACGGATATAGCCGATTTATTGAAGGTTTCGGTGGATACGGTTCGAAGGGATATTAAAGAACTGCACAATTCGGATCAACTAAAAAAAGTACATGGTGGCGCCGTTTCCCTTGGTTTCAATACCTATAGTCCTGTTGGTAAGAAAGTTTATTCGCTTGAGAAAAAATCGCAAATTGCTGAAAAGGCAATCACCTTGATTAAAGAAGGTCAAGTGATTTTGCTTAGTGGGGGAACCACCAACTTAGAGCTTGCACGCAGACTACCCTCCAAAATGAAACTTACGTGCTTCACGCCGAGTCTCCCCATAGCGGTCCAATTGTTGACCAAATCAAATGTGGATGTCATATTTATTGGAGGAAGATTATCCAAGGACTCCCAAATTACTATTGGGGGTAGCGCGATTAATATGTTATCAGAAATAAAAGTGGATATTTGCTTTTTGGGTACCAACTCTATCCATCCAGTAGAGGGCTTAACTGAGTTTGATTGGGAAATCGTGCAAATGAAAAAGGCTATGATTCATAGCTCAAGAAAAGTGGTTTCACCCTGTATTTCTGAAAAAATAGGATCTTTGCAACGGTATAAAATTTGCGGTACGGAAGATGTTGATGTTTTAATTACTGAATTGGAACCCTGGGACATTAAACTTGATGCCTTTAAAACTATGAACTTACAATTACTGTGATTGTGAACGAAAAACATGTCAAGATAACCGAAGAACCTTCTCATTATGATGAGCTGGAACAAATGGACACTCTGGATATTATATCCAGCATTAACAATGAGGATAAAAAGGTTGCTGATGCCGTAGAAAAAACACTTCCTAAAATTTCCCAATTGGTAGATGAAATCACGAATCGATTCCATAAAGGTGGACGCCTATTCTATATAGGTGCCGGAACAAGTGGTAGGTTGGGTATTTTGGATGCATCAGAAATACCCCCAACTTTTGGAATGCCCCATGACCGGGTCATTGGTCTTATTGCAGGAGGTGATAGCGCAATACGAAAGGCTGTTGAGTTTGCAGAAGATGACACCAAACAGGCATGGAAGGACCTGGAGGCGTATCAAATTAATCAAAACGACGTTCTTATCGGGATAGCAGCTTCTGGTACCACACCTTATGTTTTAGGAGGTATTCAAGACGCTAAAGATAAAGGGATACTTACTGCGGGTATAACAAATAACCCAGGCTCACCTCTAGCTTTGAAAAGTGATATAGCCATTGAGGTGGTGGTTGGCCCCGAATTCGTAACAGGCAGTACACGGATGAAAAGTGGTACTAGTCAGAAAATGGTACTTAATATGATTTCCACCGCACTCATGATTCGAATTGGAAGAGTTAAGGGCAACAAGATGGTTAACATGCAATTGAGCAATACCAAATTGGTGGACCGAGGAACAAGATATTTGGTGGAGGAATTGGAACTTAGCTATGATGATGCCGAAAAAGCCCTTATCAAATATGGATCTGTTAAAAAGGCTATGGAAGCTTTAAAGGAAAAATGAATTTTGAGGACCGACTTACCGGTGGTCATCCCAACTCTCTCGGAAATACCATAGAGGTAGTGGAAGAAGTGCTGCAAAACCCCTCATTGTTTGATGATTTTTTCAACTGTTATTTTAGTAAAGATGAGGTTGTACGCTTACGTGTTTCCAATGGAATGAAGCGTATTTGTAAAACTGATAAATCCATCATTTTACCTTATGTTGATAGACTTTTAAATGAAATTTCGAAGATTGACCAAGCCTCTACCAAATGGACTTTGGCCCAATTGTTTTTGATGTTGGAAAAAGACTTATCCGAACCCCAAAAAAGTAGTGCCCAAAAAATACTTCAAGAAAATTTGACTACCCATTCGGATTGGATTGTATTGAATCAAACCATGGAAACTTTAGGTGAATGGGCGAAAAAAGATGAGGGGTTACAAAAATGGCTTTTTCCTCATTTAAAACAACTAGCCCAAGATGAACGAAAATCAGTTTCAAAAAGGGCGTCAAAAATCATGGATAGCCTTAGTTGACTTTAGTTGGGAACCAATTTGAGAATTCCTTTTCCCTCTATTCCAACATAAATATAACCATCGGGCCCCTGTTTTACATTTCTTAGCCTTCCTTGTCCATCCAATAATTTTTCCCGGTAAACTACTTTATTGTTCTCCAATACCAAACGTTCCAAATATTGGAAGGAAAGAGAACCTACCAAAAGATTACCCTTCCATTTGGGATATATATCCGAGTTTACAAACGCCATTCCACAAGGCGCTATGGAAGGTGTCCATTGATAGATGGGCTGCTCCATGCCAGGTCTAGCAGTTTCATCGGTAATTTTCGTGCCAATATAATTGATGCCATACGTGATTACCGGCCAACCGTAGTTTTTCCCTTTCTGTATAATGTTGATTTCATCCCCGCCCCGTGGTCCGTGTTCATGTTCCCAAAGTTGCCCCGTAATAGGGTGCATTACCAATCCCTGTGGATTTCTGTGTCCGTAACTGTAAATGGCCGTTTTGGCTCCTTTGCTATTTACAAAAGGATTATCCTCAGGGATGTCCCCATTATCTTTAATCCGATAGATTTTACCACCGTCTCTTGTAATATCTTGTGGATTTACTTCGCGATTACCCCTATCACCAATTGAAAAATAAAGAAGCTCTTTATCATCAAACTCCAATCTACTCCCAAAATGCTGTCCTTTGGTCGTGTTTGGCTCTCCTTTATACAGAAGTTGTTTTTCAGTGAGTTCATCTCCTTTCAACTTGGCGCGCATGATTGCTGTATTGCCCCCTGAGCCTCCACCTTTATTCGAAGCATATGAAAAATATACCCAATTGTTTTCCCTAAAATTGGGATGAAGCTCAATATCCATTAGGCCTCCCTGCCCACGAACATAGATTTCAGGGAGGTTCCGTATTTCTTGAAGTTCGCCGGATTTGTATAAGTACAATTTCCCACCTTTTTCGGTTATTAATAAACCTCCGTCAGGAAGGAACGCCATACCCCATGGGTTTTGTATTCCGTCCACTACAGATTCAATGGAAACAAGGTTTTTTTCGGGCAGATTTACGGTCTTATCCGTCTTTTGGGCACATGAAGAAGTAAGCAGTACAACGAAAAAATAGGGAACCAGCGCACTTTTTTTCATAGTTTTACGTTGAAAAGTTATAAAATGTAGACAAATTACGGCCAATTAAGGTCGAATGACAAATAGATTAATATAAGTTTAGAAAATTACAATCATAGAATATAAGGTCCCCAAATCTAATATTCTAGCCATAACAAGACTTAACCTATGCTTCCTCGAAAAACAAGGCATTTCATTTATGCCGTGTTGTTCATATCAGCCTCAATATATGGAACCACGGTGCTTACGGAAACTAGTTTCGATGGGATTGTTTCCAAGGCAGTTTCTGTTGTCTCTGATTTCCCAATAGCGGAAGAATCCAAAACATTTTCGGATAAAGAGAATATTGCCAAAGGGAATCTTTCCAGCATGTCCAGCCCTATGTTTATGACTATAATACAGGGAGCGGATGAAGAAGTTGTGTGTCCTAATGATGGAAGTACTCTTTCTAAATTCTTTCTCTGTGGTACGAGTGATACAAGAACACTTAGTCTATCCCAATCAGGCACAAACTATGAATGGCAACAGTTAGACCCTAATACCTGTGCGCCTACAGTGGTAGAAGACTGTCCTACAATAAATGCAGCTTGTACGTGGAATACTGTTGGGACAGGACCAACATTCAATCTTGCTACGGATGGAGAGTTCCGGGTTCGTGTGGATTCGGGTCAATACTTTTATTTCAAGTCTACCTTAAACCCCCTTGACCCACAATTGATAAATGAGGATATAATTTGTGGGAATCCAGGTAGGGTAGAGGTGACTAATGTGCCTGCAGGTTATGAGTATAGCTTAAACAGTCCCGCGGGGCCTTATCAAAACGACCCATTCTTTGACATTATGGCACCTGGAGATTACAGAGTTTTTGCACGTTTAAGCAACTCCCCGTCAAGTTCATGTATTTTCCCATCTAACCTGGTTACAGTACAAGACTTGAACATTAATGTGGATGTCACCGCGAATGATATTCTTTGTAGCGGTGAACTAGGTAGTATAGATGTCCAAGTATCAGGTGTACCTGGATTTTATACCTATCGTTTGATTAAAAATGGGGTAACCGTGGATACTTTTGGACCTGATGCTTCTGATACCTACACATTTGCCAATGTAAGTACTGGTGTTTACAGTATTCGTGTTGACACCAACGATTGTTCTGAGACCATTACTTTGGATGTGAATGGTGATGCAATTGAGATTGGAAGTGGAATAAGTCCTTTAGATGTTTCAGCTACGGCATCAGACAGTTTTGGATGTGGTGCTACTTCTATTAATGTGGATGTAAATACCTCTGGTGGTACAGCACCTTATCGATTTAGTGTGGATGGTGGTCCTTTCGGTCCAACTTACACGACAACCAGCTCTTTCGCGGTAACCACTCCCGGCACATATGCCATTTTGGTGGAAGATGCCAATGGTTGTCAAAGAACTGCATCGGTGAATGTTCCTGACATTCCGCCACCTACATATACCCTCACAGAAGAAGACGCTAATTGTGGTGGCTCAAATAATGGACGCGTTACCGTCAATATCGTTAATGGGTTCGGCTATGAAATCGAATATAGTATAGACAACGGAACCAATTTCCAAATAAGTAATGTCTTCTCGAATTTAGCTCCTGGCACATACGATGTTGTGTTAAGATATCAGCAAGATACCTTCTCGTGTACCACGACACCACAGGTGGCCACTATCGGAACTCCTTCTAATATTACGGCAACGGCAACTCCAGATTCAGCACCGACCTGTCTTAACGAAACAGGCGGTCAGATAACCATTTCTGGCGTTTCAGGGGGAACAGCACCCTATGAATTTAGTATTGGAGCTGGATTTGGTACCAATCCTGTGTTTCCTAATTTAGGGGTGGGAACCTATACTCCTTTGGTTCGGGATTC
This sequence comes from Bacteroidota bacterium, assembly GCA_039184805.1. Lineage (GTDB taxonomy): Bacteria > Bacteroidota > Bacteroidia > Flavobacteriales > Flavobacteriaceae > Flagellimonas. The sequence continues at coordinate 82,076 of JBCDAX010000011.1, forward strand.
TAACGGTTGTGTACAGCCACTTCCAGATATTACATTTAACAGTTTGAATAAGCCTTCGGATTTGGATTTTGCCATTTCCAGTTTGAATTGTATTACTACAACTGCTACAATTGACCTAACTGTAACGGATGGTACAGCTCCATTTAACTACGAAATTATTGCGCCGGCTCCAAGTGCCATTAACAACGGAACCAACAACAGCTTCGCTGGTTTGGGATTGGGAACCTATACATTTAGGGTAACTGACGCGGAAGGATGTTCCTATGATGAAAACTACGCGATTACCGATATTAGTTCAATTGGTGTACAGGCACAACAAACACGCGTGGTGACCTGTGTTGGGGACTCTGACGGAGAAGGAAGGTATCTGGTAGATGGTTTTAACACAACATATAGCTACAGTATTGATGGCGGACCTCTTTTTACAGGACAGACCAATAGTATTATTCCCTTAACTAGTCTTTCGGCAGGCAATTATGTGATTACCGTAACCGACGAAGAAACAAATTGTACGGATACCTCTACTTTAGTCATTGAAGAACCTACAACCGCTTTTGCCATTTCTAGTTTGGATGTAACTGATATGAGCTGTCAAAATGGGAACATAGGAGCAGTACGCATCAACACTGTAGGCGGATGGGGAGGTAATCGATATTCACTTATCCAACCTGATGGGACTCCTAGAGGCCCAAAGAATGGTCCTGTATTTTCCAATCTTTCACAGGATGGTTCATACCAAGTTACTGTTGAAGATGCCAACGGATGTATAGTTACAGGTAGTTTTACCTTAACTCGATTGGATGCGCCTACCTTGACATTGGACTTAGGTGCTTCTGACTTGTGTTATGACAATTTTAATGCAGCCACATTAGTAGTCAATGCTTCTTTAGGTGCTGCACCGTATCAATATCGTATCAATGGCGGTCCTTTGGGAGCTAGCAATAGCTTTAGTGGACTTACTCCTGGTACATATACCATTGAAGTTGTTGATGCCAATGACTGTAGAGATACTGTTACCCGTACCATAGAACCTCAGGTAGTGGCCAATGCTACTATTATTCAAGAATTGGACTGTGCCGGACCCCCGGCTCAAATTCAGGTTGATATCAGCAATGGATATACTTCTGGTGGAAATTACGATATCTATGAAGTAAGTGTCAATGGAGCCCCATATACTTCAGATAGCAACAATATTACTGGGAATTCCTTTGTTTATAATATTCCTAATGATGGTTCCATATCCTCGGATACCACATACCAGTTCTTGGTTACAGATAGCCAGGGTTGTACCACCGAGACCAATATAGTGACTATTACTCCGCCGGAAACCATTGCCGGTACGGCAGTTGGAACGGATACACAATGTGGGGATTTGACCAGCGGAATTGTAGAGTTGATAGCGGATACTACGCAAGGGGTACCTCCATACGAATACAGTAACGATGGTGGGGTTACATTCAGTTCGCAAAACATTTTTTCAGGATACGGTCCTGGGCTTCAAACCGGTTTCGTAATTCGTGATAGTAGAGGGTGTGTAAGCCCAGTTTACGATGTTACCATTGGTAGCAGTACGCCATTGGATGCTACACCAACTCCTGTAGATGCGGTCTGTTCTTCAGGTGCAGTAGAAGGTTCTGTATCTACAACAATCAATAATGGGGTCGCTCCTTTTGATTATGAACTGTTTGATGCGAATGGTGGGCTAATTGCCTCATCAATTGGAACAACAAGTACCACAGTTACCTTTCCAAACTTGCCATTGGGCAACTATACCATAGTAACTCGCGATTCGGAAGGATGTGAAGACCGAGATGATTTTGTAATTGACCAAAATCAGCTTGATTTAATACCCTTAGACCCTGACCCATTATTTTGTGATGATACAACGTTTCCATTTAGGGTAAGAGCAGTAGGCGGTACAAATCCATATGAATTCAGACTGGTAGGCGATCCTACGTTTCAACTCGGTACAGGACCAAATAATGATATTTTCGATGTTACAGGTTTGGTTGTTCCGGGCGTAACCTACTTTGTTGAAGTTATGGATGCAAATGGATGTACCTACATCGAGGAAATTGGACCCATCGGTCCAGCTAACCCGGTAGCTGTAGCAGCTACGGCTATAACCGCATCCTGTAATATTTCTGGAAGTGGCGTAATTAACTATGATGTAACTGGAATTCCTGGTGGAAACTTTGAGGTTACTTTAGAGAACACGGATACCGGAGCGATCATATCAGGACCACTAACATTTTCGGGTCAAGCGATGCCTTTTAGTGATACCTTTACCGGTTTAGCTCCAGGAAACTATCAAATCATTGTAACCGACACGGATACCGGTTGTGCTGGAAGTACCTTAGTATTTATTGGATTAAATTCTCCTTTTATAGCACTGGACAGTAATGTAAACGCCACCTGTAACGCTGGAGCATTTGTCACGGTAAGAGGTTTTGGAAGCACTGGCCCTTATGAATATGCCTTTGTTCCAACTGGGGACCCAACTCCATCTACATTCTCGACGGATACTACTTTTGAAATAGGAGCACCTTATCCTACAGATTATGATTTTTATGTGCGAGACGCTAATGGATGTACAGCCTTTACAACTGCTACGGTCGCACAAGACCCTGGCGTACCTACGCCAACAATTGACGTAATCAACCAATGTACTGCTACCAGTGGTTATCAGATAAATGTAACAGCACCTTTGACTTCTGGACCTGCTCCAGAGACAACGTTCCAGTATGATATTGGAAGTGGTTTTCAGGATAGTCCAAACTTTGTTGTTCCAAATCCGGGAAGCTATGTGATTACCATTCGGGACGGTAATGGGTGTACAATAACAGTAAATGCAGATGTTTTTGATTTCTTTGCTATTACTGCGGATGCCACATCCCTTCCTACGTGTAATGCCGGGGATGGTGAGATTACGGTCAATACAACAGGAGGAAGTGGAAACTTTGAGTTTCAATTAAGAGACGCTGGGACATTGGCCAATGTTGGTCCGGCTCAAAGCTCGAATACCTTTATCAATGTACTACCAGGTGACTATAACATTTTAGTAACTGATTTAAGCTCCAATACGACACCTTTATGTACTGATGAGGCGATTGTAAATGTGTCCTTGGTGAACACGCCGATAATTACGGCTACCCCAAGCACAAATGTAAGTTGCTTTAATGCTGCTGATGGAACTATTGCCGTAGAGCTTCAACCTGGGAGTGATACGGATACCCCATTAAGTTACATCTTGTACGATGGTGCTACTACAACGATTATGGCTGGTCCACAACCCTCAGCCTTATTTGATAATTTGGCGCCAGGTACCTATCAAGCCGAAGTGGTCTCAGATAGAGGATGTACGGACCGTTCAGGAAACATTATCATTACACAACCTACAGAACTGCAGGTCAATGCCGTAAATACAGATTTTACATGTAACCCAGCTAGTAATCAGTTTAGTACCGCAACTATTACTATATTCACAGATTCCAATGGAGATGGTACAGGTACAGCAACGGGAACCGGTCCCTATACCTTCAGTATGAACGATGGGACACCACAATTTGATGGTACTAATTTCCAGACCAGCAACACGTTTGAGGTAATTGATAATGGTACCAATCAGACTATAATTCTTACGGCAAGAGATCAAAACGGTTGTGAGGATACGGCCACGGTAACCATCAACACACCTACAGATATTACGTTCAGTTTCAGTGTCAACCAAATTACTTGTGATGCTTCGGGAACCGGTGTGAGTCCTGGTTCTATTGACATTATTATCAATGAAGGCCCAGGTAACTATGAAGTTGAGCTATTACCGTTAGGTTCAGAACCTGCAAGGAATTCAGGTGGAACAGATAGGGTAACCTGGGATATCTCAACTCCTGGGGATTACATCTTCGCCGTTACCGACATTGGTAGTGGAGGGTGTACTTACCTTACTCCCACGGTTACCATGCCGGAGTACAATAACATAGAAGCAATAATTGCAGAGGTGAGACCTGTGACCTGTTTTGCAGGTAATGATGGGGAAATCAGCTTAGAAGTAAACAATTATAGCGGACAGTACAATTATGAGGTCTTCACCAGAGATAGTGCTGGTGTAGAAACCTCCACTGGGGTTACCGGAAGTTTTGATACGAATGCACCCATAAATACTCCAGAGATAATCACTGGATTACCGGCAGGAAACTTGGTGGTTCGGGTGGAAGCTTTGGATACGCCATTTTGTGATGTGGTAAGTAATGTGACTACAGTGAGGTCTCCAGACCGAGAATTGACAGTTCCTTTGGTTCAAACAGGAGAAGTTACTTGTAACGTTCCAGGTTTTGGTGAGATAACAGCCGCAGGAGATGGTGGCTGGGGTGGCTATGAGTACCAGTTGATTGCTCCAGATGGAGTAACTGTTTTGGCAGACTACCCCAACACAAATCCTATCTTCCAAGGTTTGTCCACAGGTACCTATCGAGTAAACATTAGAGATGCCGAAGGGTGTGAAAGATTCAATACCATTTTTTTACCGCTGCCAACGCCTATTACAGCGGATATTCAAATCGTGCAACCTTTGCGTTGTAATAATGATAACGATGGAATAATCGAAGCGTTCAATATTGCCGGAGGACAAGGGGCAGGAAACTATCTCTATCAACTGAATCGAATTACAGATGGCTCGAACAGTGGTCTTCAAACTACACCTACCTTTGCCAATCTGGCAGCAGGAGATTATACCATAACCATTTTTGATGGATGGAATTGTAGTTTCACTACTATCCCGATTACGGTGCAAGACCCAGAGATTGTGATTGCCCAGTTGGTTGAGCTTCAACCTCCAGGCTGTGGGGATTTGGGTAGAATGGAATTGACGGTAACAAATCCTGAAGTTGGAGTGGACTATTTCTATAGAAGATCGGGCACATCAGACCCATTTACTCCATTCGGAGTGGGAATGACCAGTATTGAAATCTTGGCCGATATTACCTTAGATCCTGGACCATTCCAGTATGATGTTCAGAATTCCAATGGATGTCCTTTTGAACGTTCCAATCAAATTTCATTGGACCCTGCAGCACCTTTGGTAATTGCTTTGGATTTAGCCAATGCTACCATTAACTGTGCTGGGGAGGCCACTGGTATTATCCGTTCAGAAGCGTTTGGTGGAATAGGAAGCTATATGTATACCTTATTGGATTCTAACACGCCTCCGAATCCCACAGCAGGAAATACGGTTAGGCCCGCACAGGATTCTGGTATTTTTAGAAATTTGGCCCCAGGTACCTACTACGTCTATGCACAAAGTGGGGGTTGTGAAGCTATCTCTACACCTATTGTAATCGAACCAAAACCACCATTGGTACTGGAATACTTGGAAGCTGTTCCTGTATTATGTGCTGGTGATAGTAACGGTCAGATTATTATTGAGGCTAGCGGAGGAACCGGTGCTATTCGATATTCTATTTCAGATAACTTGAGCGAGTTCTTTGTAGGGGATGACCCCGTTCACCCCAACCGACGTACGTTTACTGACCTAGCTCCAAGAACCTATGATGTTATTATTCAAGATGACTTAGGATGTACCATTACTAGAACTGTGGAAATTACACAGCCAATGGAACTATTGGCGGGAGTGGTTTCAACAACCCCAGAAACGTGTTTGGGTGATGAAGATGGAACAATGACTTTATCGGTAACGGGGGGTACAGCACCTTATTTTACCAGTGTGAACTCTGCGGATGATGCCGACTTTGTCCAAAACGATACCATGTTCTTTGATGGTCTAGCTGGAGGTGAGACCTACGTGATATTTGTTCGGGATGCCAATGGATGTGAAACAAATGTAATCGCCGATATAGATTTAGGTATTGAAATTATGGCAGAACCGATAATAGAGTATGGTTGTGAGGGTATCTTCCCGAACAGTACGACCACAATTTCTATACAGGACGGTTCGCTATTGCCCAACCTGTTGTTCTCCTTGGATGTTGAGGATATTCAACTGGCGACCGATCAGCGAATTTTTGCAGACCTCGCACCAGGGGAGCATACCGTCTACATCTACCACCAAAATGGTTGTGTGACCTTCGTGGAATTTGAAATTGATGCGTATGAACCTCTTGTTCTGGAGGCTGAGAAAACAGGTCCAAATGAAATTACAGCTACCGCCTCTGGAGGATTTGGAGGATATGAGTACTTCTTCCAAGGAGAATCTACAGGAGAAAACAATGTGTTCAATATTATTGAAGATGCCACGGTCAATATTATGGTAGTAGACCAAAATGGCTGTGTGGCGAACTTCGTACTGCCGTTTAATTTTGAAGGTATGCCGGATTTCCCTCCATTCTTTACACCGGATGGTGATAATATGAACGATTTCTGGTATCCTGAGAACAGAGAGTTTTTCCCAAATATCGATGTTATTATCTATGATCGTTACGGTAGGGTAGTGGCTCGATTGGATCAAGTAAGAAAATGGGATGGTACCTATGAAGGATCACCGTTGCCTACTGGGGATTATTGGTATGTGGTGAATGCAAACGACACAGAAAAGCAACAATTCGTAGGACATTTCACACTACTTCGGTAATCAAAAGCGTTTTTTACTATATTTAGGGAATATTAATCGCTCCGGTCTTTGACCTGGACAAACGACCAATAATAACCTAAACTACATTGATTCTGAAATAGACATAGTTAAGAATCAACAGCACAGTAAAAAACAATGAGCAATAACTTGAATTCCCAAATCCCATCATTCCTTTTGGATGAGTCCCTAAACCTAAATCATTCTATTTTCCGTTTAAATCTATATCTCAATGGCTATAGTGAGGCACATAAACCCTATAAAATGGATTATCATACCATACTCACGAGCTATTACCTGTGGGGCGGTCAAAATTTAGAGGAGTTTTGCCAAGACCAAACCCTAAGTTATTTTCTAATGAATCCAATCAATGATTCCCCTGAGGCTCGTGAAGCACTAAGTTTGGAGATACGGGAATTCCTATCTGGAAAATAACTTTTGGCGAATCTGTCAATTGGTCTTAAAAGAAAGTTTTTAGTTCCATAAAATTTTTATTTTTGCATTCACTTTTCGGGATGTGGCGCAGTCTGGTAGCGTACACGCATGGGGTGCGTGTGGTCGCTGGTTCGAATCCAGTCATCCCGACTTTTAACATTTTGTTAACTAAATAAACTCTGGTAAACAATTGATTATCAGAGTTTTTTGTTTTTTGAATTTCCATAAAAAATGGGTGGTTTTGTGCAAGAATGACTTCCAAAGGTTACCTATTCGGTTACCTAATTTTCAAGAACTTTTACAGGCCCAATGTTTATGGGTATTTTGGAGCTAAGTTCGAATCCAGTAGCGATGACTTACAAAAATCTACATTGACTACTAAGTCCCAAAAAAGGTTGGTTTTGTAAGACTTGAACTTTCGTTACATTTCTTAACATGGTCTGAACTTTGATATGAAATTCAAATGACGACGTTGATTTTAGATTGACCGATAAGCTATGTACACATAAGCATATTTGAATTTCATTTTTCATTGGGAAAAATAAATGTCTCAAATATGTGACATTTTATTTCTAATAGAGTATCTTTGCAATCTATGATAGCAGAAACCAAAAATCGTATTGTCGAAGCTGCAATTGAGACCTTCAATAGTGATTTATCCGCACCTCTTCAAAAAGTGGCGGACAGGGCCGATGTGACAAGGCGAACATTGCATCGCTATTTCAGTGACAGGGAAGAGCTCGTTGCCTTTTGCGAACATGAGATGGAAGTAAGCTGTAAAAAGGCAATGATAACTGCAATAAAGAGTTCTTCGGAAAGTTTGGCCCAACTGGAAAACATGTTATACGCAGGTGTGGATTGTGGCGCTAAATATTCCTTTTTCCATAAACTGCACCAAAGAGAGGGACATAACCATAGTAAAAGCAATGAAGATTGTGTCGACTATGATTTCATATACAAAAGTTTCAATAAGATTATTAAGGACTTACAGAATGAAGGAATCATTAGAAAGGACATGCCCATTAGTTGGATTCAGAGTCTGCACACAGGAATCATAAGTAGCACGGTAAATGTAAAAGACGGTTCAAATCTGAACATCGAAAAAATAAAGGAATTTGCCTGGACATCATTCCTAAATGGTATCAAAAAATAAAAAATTTAAATCCACATGTCTCAAAAATGAGACATTATAAAACTGTTCTATGACTGAAGAAATTATCAAACAAGAAGTATGTACTATAAATCCATTGGATTTAAAACATCTTAAAATTATCACACTAAAATCAGAATACCAGGTTGTTTTGATCGACCCTGACGGCAATGAAATTCTGAAGGGTTTTGGAGACTCTATCGTCAGTGCAATTAACGACTTGCATCAGAACTTGATTTAATGTAATGATCCCTAGAAGACAATTTATAACACAAAGCCTTTTTGCAACGGTATCTTTAGCACTTCCGTTACCATTCTCGGGTTTTAAAAATATGATAAAATGACAAAGAACAACATATTTGACGTAATTATCGTCGGCGGGAGCTATGCAGGACTTTCCGCAGCATTAGCCTTGGGTCGGTCGCTTAGAAATGTACTGATCATCGATTCGGGTAACTCATGCAATGAACAAACCCCACACTCCCATAACTTTATTACTCAAGATGGTTCAACGCCCTCATTTATTTCCGCAAAGGCGAAAGAACAGGTCTTGGATTATCCAACTGTCCAATTTTTAAATGATAAGGCTACGGATGGTATCAAAAAAAACGAGGGTTTTGAAATCTGGACCGAATCCGGTCGATCGTTCCAAAGCAGGAAACTAATTTTCGCCACGGGCATCAAAGACAGTCTACCGGATATCGAAGGTTTTGCACACTGTTGGGGCATAACGGTCATTCATTGTCCGTATTGCCACGGTTTTGAAGTAAGAAAACAGGAAACGGGAATCCTAAGTAATGGGGAGGTTGCCTTTGAAACTGCAAAACTCATATCCAATTGGACCGATGACCTAACTGTTTTTACCAATGGTAAATCAACATTGACCGGAGAACAATCCAAAAAGCTGAGCCAAAAAAACATCCGCATTGTTGAAACACCCATTGCTTCCATAGCGCACAATAAAGGTCATCTCAAGAAACTTGTATTCAAGAACGGTACGAACTCAGAATTAGAGGCCATCTATTCCAGTGTTCCTTTTGAACAGCATTGTAGTATTCCTGAACAGTTGGGGTGCGATTTGAATGAGCAAGGGTACCTGACCGTGGACCCATTCCAGAAAACCACCATTCCAGGTGTTTATGCCTGCGGTGATAATACCACGTTCGTCAGGTCGGTAGCACAAGCTGTGTATGCCGGAAATCTTGCAGGTGCAGTGGTCAATAGGGAAATGATAGAAGAAGATTGGGAATAAGTTGCTATTAGCGCAATCCCAAATTTCTAGGAAATATGTATCTCAAATAGATTCAGCACCTATATCAAACAATTGCTTCTTACTTCAAAAATAATGTCTGTAACGTATATGTAAAATTGATAAAAGTCTTATGTAGATTCTTATATCCGCCATCTTGACCTCTTGTAATAACGATTAAAAGTAAAATTATCAATCTCAAACTGAAAAAAAAATACATAAGGTAAAATAGTAGAAAAACGAACCGACCACATCAAAGTCGCCTTTTTAGTTTATCCAGAAATTGTTCTACTGGATATGACTGGTCGGATGGATGCCTTTTGTTAAGATGAACAGGGTGACCAAAACAAATATGAGTTCTACACCGTATCTGTAACAAAGTAGATGATAACCACATAAAGGCAATTTAATTGGACTTTTCGGGCAGAACGAGTAGATTCCAAATAAAGGTTCTCCTTTTAAGACCAAATAGTGTTAAGAATTTGCAAATTCAATATTGTATATACAACTTCTAAATATATTTGTGCATGAATTATAACCTGCATGACTGTATAGGTTCGCGGTTTAGGAGGATTTCTAGAATAATTGACGCCTATTTTAGAGTGGAAGCGAAGAAATTCGGAATAACCGAAAATCAAATGACCATAATGTTTGCACTCTATTCTATGGGAAAAGTTGCGCAGCACAAGATAGGAGACAACTTGGCGCTAGAGAAATCCACCGTGAGTCGTAATTTACGTCATCTCGAGAAAAATGGTTACGTCGTTCGTGACGATGCTTATCACCCAGAAGTGGATTTAACCCCTAAAGGAAAAAACCTGGTCCTAGAACTTATCCCCTTATGGGAGAAGGTAATGAGCGAATTGGTTAAAAAACTTGATATAACCGTATTTGATTTCATAGCAGAAGTAGAAAAGAAACTTTAAAATTTTTAACAGAAGTTGTATATACAACTATAAAATCTTGAATTATGAAAATTAAAATTTTAGTCACTGCCACGAACGGCCACACTGGCTTTCCAGCCGCAAAGGAATTGTTGAACCTTGGATTTGAGGTCAGGGCCATGGTGAGAAACCATCGTAATCCCAAAGCCCAAGTCTTAAAAAAGCTCGGAGCGGAACTCTTTATTGGGGACATGAACGATTATAGGGACATGAAGAAAGCCCTGATCGGAGTAAAACGTGCATACTTTTGTCCTCCTTTTGGCAGGAACACCCTGTTCCAAACCAATGCGTTCTTTATTGCCGCCGAAGAATCCCCTGAACTTGAGCACGTAGTCTACATGTCACAATGGCTCTTGAACCAAAACCACCCTTCCATAAATACCAAGATGCAATGGCTTGGAGATCAAATTGTGAAAAGGCACAAAAGGGTGAAATATACTTTTGTAAATCCAGGCATGTTCGCTTTTACGTATTTCTTTACTGTAGAATTTATGGCGCAGTTGGGTATCATGCCTACGGCAATTCAAGGTGAAGGTTTAAATGCCCCCCCTTCTGAGGATGATCAAGGAAGAGTGGTTGCCCATATTCTAAAATCTCCCGAAAAACATCATCAAAAAACCTATAGGCCCACAGGACCCAAGGTGATTTCACAACAAGAAGTCGCTGAGGTCTTTGGGAAGGTTCTGAACAAAAGGGTAAGACTTATGCCCATTTCGGAAAAAATGCTCTTAAAATCCCTTAAAGCTGAGAACTATCCTATTTATGAATATTCAAATATCCGATATTACCTTAATGATGTTTCCGAAAATGTTTTTGCCATAAACGGAACCACAAATGTGGTGAAGGAACTTACGGGCAATGAGCCAGAGGATTTTGAAACTATCGTTCGGAACTATGTATCTCACATGCCCGAGGCTAAACAGACCTTTACAAACAAACTGAAAGCGATAAGGAATTTTATGAAGATATTCTTTACCAAAGCTCCTGATATGGAAAAATTTGAAGCCATACAGTACTATCCAAATTTTATCAACGGGATGAACCAAGCCATCGATAGCCCGGATTGGTTAGAATTACGAAGGGGGTACAATTACAGTTTACCCAATACGGAAGAACCAAATGAAAACATCAAAAATGAACTAGCTGATAATGAAGAAATTTTTAAGATGGTATAAAGAGATGATATAACAGGTAATCGAATGCTAAGACCTGTCTAAAATACGTTTTTCACCAATTAAGCTTTTAACTGATATGGCACAAATCAAGCAAATTTCTTTAAAGACTCGAATTGTATTCACCATGTTGGTAACGATCTTGTTTTGGGTCAATCTGATATGGGATTACCTTCACCAAGGCATACCGAGCTATTATCTTTTGCATCGAAAGGATTTTCCTGAAATTTCCAATTGGTGGGGAGGTATCTTTGTTCCCATATTTACTTGGTTTTTACTCTATCGAATAGCAAAAAGGGTCAACAACGATACATCAACTCAAAATAAGGCTATTAAATCCATTTACAGATTTTTAGGAGCGCTTCTATTTGGTATACTCCTTTCTACATTGTTCACTAAAGGGTCAATTATCCCCAATTACATGGTCCTTGGGGCAGTTGTAACTTCTTTCTTGTTTCCTTTGTACAGGGCTGAATTTATTTTGGGTTATGTGCTAGGTATGTCATACACTTTTGGAGGATTTATCGCTGTGGCCAGCGGGATTGTATTTTGGGGTATATTTTCCATTGCCTATCTTTTAATAAGACGAGGTATTGTTTATATCGTTTCCCAAATGAAATAACTTATAGGAAGGCAGTTTATCCTAGAAGTTTTTTTGATGTGATTTATAGCAATGCGGGCTACATCTAAGTAATTGGACACTCAGAGGGATTTGAAGTCGTTTGCGATTCAATACAACAAACACGTGCTATGAATAAAAACAACAACTACAAGAAGATACTAACGAAACTTCGGTAGATGTCTTTTTCTCTATAACAAATTCGAATGTTAGTTTCGAAAACGAATTAAAAAATGTCTAAACGGAAAACTTGGTTGGAGATGTAACCGGAGGGATTCACTTAATATCATCCATTGTGGCGTTAATATCAGGAATGCTAATACTAATCATAAAAAAAGGTACCAAAAGACATAGACAGACAGGATATGTTTACGTGTTTAACATGTCGGTCCTCATTATTACTGCTTTATTGATATACCGCCTATTCAATGGTTGGGGTATTTTTCACTATGCAACGATTGCCATTTTTCTGACCATTTTATTTGGGATGATTCCTGTATGGACCAAAAAACCAAAGAATACATGGATATACCGACATTTCAGTTTCATGTATTGGTCCATTGTAGGTTTGTATGCCGCATTTGTGGCAGAGCTTTTGACAAGAATTCCAAACACTCCTTTTTTTGGGATGGTAGGCATAGCTTCAGGTCTAGTCATGCTTTTAGGCATCATACTTTTTGTAAGAAACAAGACTAAATGGGCAGTATCATTGAAAAGAGATAATACTAGAGATGGAACCTATTAGCCCAGAAAAAAGGGGATTGATGCCTCTTGAGTTATTTAAAAAAATCTGTTAACCGAATTGTTGACGGTCTATTTGATTGCAAATGATTCCATTTGACTTTCACGGTGAAATTATGAAATAGTATTTGTCTAAGAAAATTGCTTTTTGAGATTTTCCAAAGTAAGCGAGAAAAAGCAATTACTTATAGCCACTGTTGACGATAGTTACTTTATTGTTTAGGCCTTAAATTCTCAATAATCTTAGTGTCAACCCAATATTTATTTGATTCCCAATATGTACTCCCATCTTTTCTTACCTTTTCCTCAGACCTGCTAAAACCTAAATATTTCCCATCGGGTGTCACCATTGCGGCATTTTCCCAAAGAGTTGTATTTATCTTATCTCCCAAATTTATTGCCGTTCCCCAAGAACCATCTTTCTGCCTAAAACTAATATAGATATCAGCACCGCCATACCCACCTTCTCTCTCACTATCCCATATTAAATAGGATTCATTAGGTGCGATAAAGGGGTGGGCTGTCCACTTACCCGTGTTAATTTCTTTACCGAGAAGTTTTGGTTCTTCACGTTTACCATCTTTAATTCTTGATATGCGAATTACATCATTACTTTTCCAATCGTCAAAAACGAAAGTACCGTTAGCGGACGCCGAAAGCCGCATGATGCCCCAATCTTCTCTTTCAAACATTGGGCCAAGGCTTTTTATCTTTGACCACCCATAGTTGGTTTTTTCTATATATTTTGCTTCGTCGTAAAGAATATTGCTATCTCCACTTAACGACGAGTGAAAGTTATGTTTCTCCCAGACATTGTTTTCTTTACGAAAAACGATAACGGTGGGTTCAAAGAGTCCGCCGCGAGAATTGGTCAAGTAAAATTCTTTGATGTCTGAATTGAACTTACCACCCAGATTCCAGTCTTCTGTCGAAAGAATCTCAAAATCAAAAATTTCGGGTATTAATCCAGGAGGTTTTTGCCCAAAATAAAGGTTTTCTTCCACTGAGGAATTATTCTCCTTTGTTTCTGACTTCTCGGTTTCGCATGCATTTAAGAAAATAACAAACACCAATGCTGAGAATTTAATGATTTGATTTTTCAATGTTCAGTTTCTTAATTACCACCAACAAAGGAATATAGTTATTAACTAATATAGGAATATATAGTTATTGATTATACTGTACTTGTAAGCAGCTTTAATGAAACCTCTTGCGTTGTTTAAATTGGCCATTTTATGGGACTACTCGGTGCGTAGACTTTTCTCGGGGTTTAGCCGTGCTGCTCTAAGCGCTTGATAGCTCACGGTCAATAGTGTCAATAAAAATGCTCCAAGGACGGCAAGCACGAATATCCACCATTTTAACACGGTACGATATTGGTACGCCATTAGCCAGTCGTTCATTATGAAATAGGAGATGGGCACTGCGATAAGACAGGAGATTGCAACTAGCTTTAAAAAATCTTTTGACAACATGTTCCACATACTGAACACTGTAGCACCCAAAACCTTACGTATTCCAATTTCCTTGGTTCTTTGCTCTGCTACAAAAGATGTCAAACCAAAAAGGCCTAAACAGCTAATTATTATTGCCAAAATGGCAAAAACACCAATCAAAACCCCGATTTGTTTTTCAGCTGCAAACTTTCTACCGTACTCTTCATCAACGAACTGATATTGAAATGGAATAGTCGGAAAATGTTTTGTGAACACACGCTCAATTGCAGCCAAGCTGTTGCTGGCACTTTGATTTGGATTGAGCCTCAGATAATAATAGTTAATGATTCCATAACGGTCAAAAACATACATGCCTTGCAAAACCGATTGGTAAGGGGATTGGGCAACCATATCTTTTACGACACCTATGATTTTAAGAGGTGGTGTCGGGTCATCCAGGTTACTATCACGGATCAATTGACCTATAGGGTTTTTTAGACCCATATATTTTACGGCTGCCTCGTTAATGAGCACACCTAAGGAATCTGATGCCCTATCTCTTGAGAAATCCCTTCCTTCTATAATATCCATTTGTAGGGTTTTTGCATATTCTGGTGAGACTGCCGTCCATGCTATACTTTCTTGAAATCCTTCAGGTTTTCCATCCCAATCAAAACCACTTTGTACCGACCAGATATCTGTAGTTGGAGCGCTCGATGTAGCCATATCGACCACAGCACCTGTATTAATGAATTCGGTGCGCATTAAATCGGTTTTGCCAATAAAATCCCGACTGAAGGTAGGAATCTGAACTAAGCCTTTCTCGTTGTAGCCTAATGGACGATTTTGGGCATGGTTGATTTGCTGCATTACGATAACAGTTCCGATGATAAAGGATACAGAAACTGTAAATTGCACCACAACAAGTACTTTTCTAGGTAAAACGGCGTATCGACCGGCCTTAAAAGTTCCTTTCAAGACTTTGACCGGTTTGAATGAAGAAAGATACAGGGAAGGGTAGCTACCCGATATGAAGGTTGTCAGTAAAATAAATGTTAAGGAAGAGACCCAAAATCGAATATCTACCCAAGGGAATTCAATCTGCTTTTCGGCTATATGGTTGAAGGCGTTAAGTGAGAGCAAAACCACAACGACTGCAATTATGAAGGCAAACAGCGTAACTAAAAAGGATTCACCTAAAAATTGCTGAATCAATTGTGAACGTTGTGAGCCTATCGATTTGCGAATACCCACCTCACGAGCGCGCTTCTCAGATTGTGCTGTGCTTAAGTTCATGAAGTTGATACAAGCCAGAAATAACACAAAGATTCCGATAACACCAAATAGCCAAACATTTTTGATGCGACCACCTACTTGTTGGCCATCTTCAAAATTACTGCGTAAGTACCAATCAGTCATGGGAAACATAAAAATCTTTGTATCGAACTCTGCAAAATCCTGGTTTACGTTCTTGATTGTATTTTCAACGACGTTTGTCGCGTTGTGAATAGTTACCTTGTCAGCAAGCTGAGCAAAAAGTTGAAACGAGTTAGCACTCCAATTATCAAGGTTACCCTGCACCCAAGCGTTGTTGCTCTCATAATGTTTCCATGGCATTACGAACGTAAGGTCTTTAAAGGAGGTGTTAAAAGGAATATCTTCATATACAGCTGTAACCATCATGTCGTATTTGGCATCAACTTTGATCACTTTACCAATTGGTTCTTCATCACCAAAAAGGGCAAGAGATGTAGATTCGTTGAGCATTATGGAATTGATTTCGCGAAGGCCATCTAGCTCCCCTTTAACAATCTTTAGATTTAACAATTTAGGGGCTGCGGATTGCATAAAATTGCCTTGGCGGGGGATATCGGTTTCATTATACTTTAGAAATCGTTGCATCGTCCAGGAAGACATCACAAGATACTTGAATTGATTCTCATAATTTTCACGTAAGGTTCGCTCTAATGGTAAGGGTATAAAGGCACTTATATCTATGCTTCCATTTCGCGTACTTGATCGATATATCTGTGCTATCCTATCTTTTTGGGTAAAATAGCCGTCATGAGACAGTTCTTCGTTTATCCATAGACCGATAATAAGTGCGACGGACATCCCTAACGCCAATCCTCCTATATTGATCAGGGCTTTGCCCCTGTGCTTTAGCATGCCTCGCCAAGCGATTTTTATGTTGTTTTTGAACATAGCATGATTAAAAATGTTGATTCGCATTGGAAACGACCGTATCAGTCCCGGTCTGAAAAGTAGGAAGACATCCAAGGTAAAATTTCGTTTTGCATATTTTATTCCTTGTTCCGCCGTTCGTTTTGCGAACCGCTCCCTTAAATCGCCTTCCAAGTCCTCCAAATAGTCGGGTTGGCAATACCAACGAAAAAAGGAGAGCGCCCATTTCGGTGGTCTATGTTGGGTTTTTTTAGGCATAACCGTTTTTAAAATCCATATTGGGAATGGCCTTCCAAAGAGCTAGGCGTTGCTCTTTGGTAACTTCCAGAATCCTTCTGCCATAACTGGTGAGGGCAAAATAGCGCTTGCGTTTGCCGCCTCGTATTTTAGTAGCTTCCCCAAACTTAGAAGAAAGGTGTCCTTTTTTTTCCAATCGCCTTAAAACTGTTTGCAACGAACCGATACTTACTTTTCGGTCCAATCGTTTTTCCATTTCATTGATTATTGCAACACCATAGGCCTCATCGTGCAATATAGCCACAGTAAGTAGCACTACTTCTTCAAATTCCCCCAGATGATGTTTACTCATAAAATTTATATTTTACCTAAATGTAGTTAAAATAATTAAATCAATCTGATTTTTATATTTAAATGTAGTTTTTAATATGTAGAAAATCTATTCCAACCTAATTTTTCCATTGGTTGGAAGCCTGCGAAACGAACATTTGTTGGGAATCCACGCCTTCAGTCAAAAGAGTCCTATTAAATAGCAGTTTTATAAGACTATCTTTTAATCAATGAACCAGTCTTCCTCGAGTCCGATTAGTGGTAGTTTCGTTAATTCACCTTTTATGAAACGAACGAGCATACTTGAAGAATTATGAACTTCGACCCATTTTTGACATAGAATAAGTATTTTTTAGTGCTAACTGTAGACAATTAATCACTAAATTTATGAAAGCAAGAAAGTCAGCTCGAAAAAGTTACCTATTCGGTTACCTGTCTTGCGAAAGTCAACGTAAAATTTTGATATATAGATGATTAGAATTTCGTTGTGGGTTCAGCCACTCCAACTTTTAACATTTTGTTAACTAAATAAACTCTGGTAATCAATTGATTATCAGAGTTTTTTGTTTTAAATATTCCATTTAAATTAGTTGATTTTGTACTAAAATGACCTGTAAAGGTTACCTATTCGGTTACCTAATTTTCAAGAACTTCTACAGGCCCATTGTTTATGGGTATTTTGGAACTAAGTCCAAATCCAGTAGCGATGAAAGATACTGCTACTCAATTTGTTTAAATCCCATTTACCCATTTTTTAAATTCGGTAGCCTTGGCTTTGCTGATAATGACCGATTCTTTGGGTTTAGGATCAATGTTCACATACAACCTTCCATTAAAATAAGGTTCAATGTCTATAATGGCATTTTTGTTTACAATGAATTGTCTGTTCGCACGAAAGAAGTCTTTTGGGTCTAATTCGAGTTCAATTTTATCTAAACTCGTATCCATTGCATACAAATTGTTATTCTGGGTATAGCATTTGGCGGCACCATACTCTGCTTGAAAATACCCTATTTCGTTCACATCAATAGGTATCAATCGGTTACCAGAAGTCAAAAGGAAATTTTTCTTATATGTTGGCTTATTGCTCAATTTTTCTAGTAAGGATTGAATCCTTTCTTGTAGATCATAATCCTGATTTTCCGAAGAAAAAATTCGCTTGTATTTTGTGATGGCACGTTCTAGATCAGTTTGTTTAATTGGTTTTAATAGGTAATCTATACTATCCAATTCGAAAGCCTGTAGGGCATACTGGTCATAAGCCGTACAAAATATAATGGGTGTATTAACCTCAATTTGTTTGAAAATTTCAAAAGAGAGACCGTCACTTAAATAGATATCTGCCAAAATAATATCTATAGACTCCAAGACCGGAATTATAATAACTGCTGATTCCACAGAACCAATTATGGAGACAACGTTTATTTTACCATCTATCAATTGTAGCAATTTCTTTAAATGGTTCGCTAGTTTTTTTTCATCTTCAATAATCAATACATTCATGACAGGAGGGGTATTTGTACCTCAAATTGATGTTCTGTTTTCTTGATCAAAACTTCCTTATCCGATAACAGTTTGTAACGTTGACTTAAATTGAACAATCCCATTTGGTGGCTTCCTACCATAGTTCTCTTTTTCATATTATTTGTAATCTTGATTGCCATATTATGATGTACAATATGAATATTTAAAGGATGTTTTTCATCAAATGTATTGTGTTTTATTGCGTTTTCAATCAGCATTTGAATCGACATTGGCGGTACGTACATTCCCATGACCTTGTTGGGCACGGAAACATGACAATGAAGGCTTTCGCCAAATCGTTCTTTCAACATAGTGTAAAAATTCATTGCGAACTGCAATTCCTCTGCCAATATCACCCTATCCGTTTGCTCATTCCGTAACACAAACCTGTAAAGATCCGACATATGGTGTACAAATTTTTTTGTTTTCTCTGGTGATTCGTCCACTAACTCGTTAATAGTTGAGAAGGAGTTGAACATAAAATGGGGATTCAACTGCTCTTTCAAACTTGCCAATTTTGCATCCGAGACTTCCTTGTTCAGTTTTTCATTTTGGATGCGCATATTGTAATTCACTCGTAGGAAACGGTAGGAAGACCCAACAAGGACTCCAGCAATCATGATAAACAAATTGGGAACCACTTGGGAAATAACAAACCTTAACCTGAAACCCTTAAACTGGTCAAGTCCTAAGTCGAGGTACCATGAATCAGTCTTATTTAGCATAGCTCCCAGGGCCAATATCATGATCAAGGTAAATACAAATACGTTGAGACTTAGAATGGACCGAACCTTCAAAAGATTGATTTTAAACTTCCCAATACCAATTTTATTGAAGGAAACATTGATGAACAGAAAGGTAAAGCTGATTAAGAACGATAAAACAATTCTTCCCAAATATTGGGCTGGTTTGAATGTATAGATACCCAATGCCTCCAGGTTTCTCATGGATATGATGGTCGGCATGCTGACCAGAATGGTCAATAAAAAAGACCCTATCAGAATTATTGACCATTTCACCAATCGATTTTTTCTCATTTCCGATCCTTCAAGTAATTATGGCAAAGTTTCTCCATTAAAAAAAGACAATATAAGTTCGTTCATGTCAAATGCCGAAGAAGTTTTCATTGCAAAATGAAATTTAGGCTTGCTTCCCGGCCATCCATGTCCTCCATCTTTTGTCATATAGTACAGAATTTCTGAAGAACACTTGCAATGGGAATACCGTTTGACCAATTGAAGCGAATCTTCCAAAACAACTTTAGGTGCTTGATAACAGTCCAAACGTTCTTGCCATTTTTTAAAGGTATTGGCAACCGATGGAAGTTCAAAAAATCTTCTTTTTTTTCCCTTGATAGGCACCAAAGGGTCATTAACGGAATGGATATGTAGTATTGATCGCGGAACAAAATTTGGACACGACCCTTCAAATACATCCACAGCTGCATTCACTGCAATTGCCGTTATTCTATGGGATAGCTCGCACAACAGCCTATAACTGAACATTCCTCCATTGGATGTACCCGTAGCAAATATTCTTTTCGAATCTATCCCATACGAATCAATAAGGTAATCGAGCAAAGCATTTATAAAGCCCACATCATCACTCAAATCATCGTTCCCCCTGGCATTCCATATTCTTTGGTTAATTCTGGTCTGGCATAAAGCATCTGGAAATACCGTAATGAAACCATATTTGTCAGCTGTCTCTTCAATTTTCGTCAAATCCCTCATTTGAACACCACTACCGCCAAGGCCATGAAAAACCAGGAGGAGTGGTGCTTTGGAATCTGTATCCATATGCGCAGGTATATGAACAAGGAATCCCCGTAACTTACCATTATATTCCATACGCTTTAGAGTATCCTTAGGTGAAGTTTTGGTCGTTGCGGATGTTTTGGCCATAGCACTACCAGAAAGGAGTATGACTATTCCTATTATGATGAAAAATGTTGGTTTTCCAATTCGTCCGTTCATCGGTTTGCATGTTTAGCTCGCATTGCCTCCCTCATTTTCTCCTTATTTACCATATAGGCCTTGAATTGTTCTTTAGTCAGTAATTCTTTTACCTCCTTGTCCCATCGATCGCTCATCTTCTTTAATATCTTCATCGTAGCCAATGATCTGCCTTCTGAACGTATTTGTTCCACTTCGCCAATGTACTTCAAGTTCAATTCAAACATTCCGTTTTCCTGTTCTTGGTTTAATGCCAGAACTTCTACCTGTTTTTGGGTCATCATTTCAGCCTTCTCTTCTGTTGATGCAGCCTCCATTCCGTTTTCTTGAGCTTGGACATGTGCAGTGGCTGCAATAACCATTATTACAATCAAAACTTGGGTTTGAATAGTTTTCATCATCACACTTTTTTAATTGTTGCTCTAAGCAATGAATTTTATATGCTCCTCAATTTTATTTCCGAACGAAACTGATCAATTTGGGCATGAACCGACTTTTTATTGGATTAAAACTTGTAACAAAGGTTTAAAAAGCCCAAAGTTGGTTCGTAGGGCTATTGGGTGATTTGACGGACCAGTTTGACAGGCTCGTTTATTTAATTCACTTTTTAAGAACTTCCTCTAATAGCTTTGGGTGAAATTTTAGAAATTATGAAAAGAGCTTTAGCATATAGTTTGGCGATTATAGTATCGAACTGGCTCTCTTCCTGTGATTCAGAAGAAGGAGAACAACTAGAATCCGTTGTAGCCGAATTTTCAGCAGGTAATACCCAATTGGACCAAGGATTTATGGTAAGCTTTACCGATTTATCTTTGGGAACACCCGATACATGGAATTGGAGTTTTGAAGGTGGTAGTCCTTCTACTTCAAACGAACAAAACCCAACCATAACCTATGAGAGTGCAGGTACTTTCGAAGTTACGTTAAGCGCGTCGAACTCCATTTCAAGCGATGTTATTACCAAAAGCGGTTACATCACAGTGAATCCTTCCTTTCCTGATGGGAGTGGTCTGTTCAATTTAACCTTGACCCACGACGATTTGGTTCGGGAATACCTTATGTATGTCCCAGAAGTTTATACAGGAAGTGCGGCGGTCCCTCTGCTAATCGATTTACATGGTAATCTAGGTACTAGGGAACAACAATACAACTCCAGTGAGTTTTATAAAGTTGCGGATGTGGAAAACTTTATATTGATAACCCCTGAATCGTTGATTCCAGAGCGATTTACACAATGGAACTATGATAATCTTCCGGATGCCGCAGACGATGTTGGGTTTATCAGCACGCTGATGGACGCAGTGATAGCCAACTATAATATCGATGAAAAACGAATTTATGTGGCGGGCTCTTCGGGGGGTGCCGTGATGGCCTTTAATTTGGCATGTCAGCTAAGCACCAGAATTGCAGCCGTTGCCGGGGTCAAAGGCATTATGAATCAGGCTGTGTTTAATGGTTGTAATCCAGAAAAGCCTATGCCTATTCTTCAGTTGCATGGAACAGAGGACCCAATTATTCCGTATGACCCAGCAGTACCCACTACACTTGGATATTGGGTTCAATACAATGAAACTTCCCAAGATCCGATTATCACCCCTGTTTCGGATGAGTTCCCAGATAATGGAAATACCGCAGATTACATTTTGTTGGATAATGGCACCAACGGGGTGACTGTTGAACACTTCCGGGTAAACGGAGGAGGACACGATTGGTTCAAAAAGCCAAACCATGATGTAGATGCTACTGAGGAAGCTTGGAAGTTTTTTTCGAAATATGACTTGAATGGACGTGTACTGCGGTAAAACAACTTAAACTCAGAAAAGGTTTTGATAGGACTAAAATCGAAAGGAAATAACTGAAAAAAATAGAGAAACATGAAGATAACCAAAAATGAATACCTGTTTGTTTTTGCACTTGTCTTAGGGCATATGGTTTTGGCCCAAGCCCCAAGAAACCTAAGGGAGGCCAACAACAATAGCGTAGAAATGAACCAAAACCTTACACAGCTGGCTAAGGATAGTGTTCAACTAAACGAATTCAAAAGAAAAGTAAACGAGTTCAATAACGCAGTCTCTGAGAAAAACCAATCGAAAATTACTGTTGTAAAGAAGAAAATATTCTGGCGTATGCAGCAAGAAGTAAACCAAGGCGAGCGAAAAATAGCCCAGGATAAAAAGGAATTGGAACGAAGTAAATCAGAACTACGGTCTTCAAAAAGGGAGGTCAGGCGTTCTAGAAGAGATAGAAGAACCCCAGATGGTGATATTGGCGATGCTAGGGATTTACGAAGGGATAGACGAGACAAACGCGATGACCGTAGGGATACCAAGGACGATAAATCCGATTTGGAAATACAGATTGCAAGGACAGAACAACAGAAAGGGTTACTTACTGAGTTCAAATCTTTGCAGGGTATCAATGTCGGAGGGAAGTTAATCCTACAAAGGTTTATGACAACCATGGAAGCGGATTTGGTCGCTACCCGAATGGAAATTCTCGAAGATAAGAGAGAAGCACGTGAAGATGGAAGGGAAAGAAGGGATGATAGGAGGGAAAGACGGGAAAAAATAAGAAACTAGTACTAACAAATAATAAAATTAAATATGAAAAAAATTGCCCCACTTCTTATCGTACTATTATTGATTGCTTGTAGCAGTGATGATGGCGAAGTAATAATTATTGATGATACTAGTGAAATAGTCGACGATAGCGACAATAATACATCTTCAGACGATAATACTGATGATGACTCTACTACATCGGATGAAACATCTTCGGTTCGATTTAGTGAAGATGAATTCTTTTCCGATAATCAATTAACAGCAGATCAAAATGTTATTTATGCAACAATAAACGGCACAGATTTACAAATGGACTTCATATATCCCGACCTATCGGAAGACTCTTTGTCCGAAAGGCCCTTTATTATGCTAATACATGGCGGATCCTTTATTAGCGGTAATAGGGAAATGATGATAGGAGCATGTATTGAGTTTGCCAAACGCGGATTTGTTGCAGCCACCATTACATATCGTTTGGATGGGGGTGATGTACCGGGCAGGTACAAAGCAGAACAAGATGCACATGCCGCTTTACGATATGTGGTCAGTGAAGCCAGCACTTATGGCATCGATGTGAATAACATCTATGTTGGTGGCGATAGTGCGGGGGCTATCATGGCCAATGGTATGGTTTTCAATGACCAACGGGAATGGGAGTTGAGGGATATGAATTTGAATTTAGAAGGTGAGTTCGGAGGACTCTACTCTTCGGGAAACAGTTTGACGACGACCTATGAAATTAAAGGAGTATATAACAACTGGGGAAGTGTTTATACAGGGTTGAATAACAATGCCGTAGATCAAGAGGATGCAGTTCCCACAATTTCGTTTCATGGCGAGCAGGACACCGTTGTGGATATCGATTTTAACGCTTCCAATTCTACAGGTGGATCAAGATTTATTCATGAATTATTGATTGGTTTTAATGTTTGTAGCCAATTGAACACCGACCCAGAAGGAGGACATGGAATTTATCAAGGCGAAGAGGGTCTCACCTTTCGGGTTAGTAAGGCCAGTTGCTTTTTTAAAAGTGTAATGGAAAATACCTGTTCTAGTTCATCTGCAAATGAGATGGTTGAAGCTAATTGCTCTGTTTAAGTGTATGGTTAGTCAATCGATTTTGAATTCATCTATTTTCAATTAATGACTAAATTTATTAAAGTAAGAAAGTCAACTCGAAAAGTTACCTATCTTGCGAAAGTCAACACAAAATATTGATATTGAGTTGATTGCATTTTTATTAATAGTGCAGTCATCCCAACAAAATGAGTTTCAAACAAAACCATTTAAGTGCTAGCTAAATGATTTTCATAACTTTAATCTTTTTGATTTCATTTAGCTAGCTTTAAAACGAACAATGCTCTTCGTTAAGCATATCCAATACAGACGGTAAGTAAAACAGAACTTATAAGTACAAGCAGCGCTGAAAGTAACCAATGCTTAAATTTCAATGCAAGTACTTGACTTAGAATTAGCACCGAGAGAACAATAACAATATAAACGATTCTCGACTTGTATTCTTCTATCGATGAGGTGTCAAAAAGATAAAAATCTTTCAAATAGGCTTCAGGTGTGAATAGTTCGTTTACAAAATAAATCAGGGTAAACAGGGTTGAAGAACCCAATATAAATAGTATTGGAATTAATACATGCTCGTTTACTTTATGAAAAGTGGCTTTGCTCAAATCAGTCGGTTAAAAGTCGTTTAGATTTAATTTTTCGCTTAATAAACAAGAACAAAGCCCTAAACAATAAGAAAATTAGGGTTCCATATGCACTGACGACAACTAGAAGTGACGGCACTACTACACCAAATAGAAGGCTTAAAATCAAAAGAATCAGGATAGCACTCAGAATACCATAGGTCCAGCGTAGAAGAAGTGGTTTTAGCTCGATAAACTTGGGCTTTTCCATACGTTTTTTTTCCGTACGTTTCAGATATACTACAAAACCAGTTAAGGCTAAAAAACCCGAAGTAATTCCAAAAAAAGCATAGACTAATTTTAAAATCAACCCGCCCCAATCACCAAAATGCATGGATTCTTGGATGTAAAACAATTTAGTTCCTAAGCTTTCCTTTCGGATATCCAATCGATGCACTTCTTTCAGAGTCTTCTTATCCAAGGTAAGTTGAAAATGAAACCTTTCAAAAGCAGTCCTTGGCACTGTACCTCTAACAGTTATTACTGCACTTCCGTCTGTAGATGGGGCAAATGTTTTAGGCTCCAACTCAGGGAAAAGCTTTCTAGATGCCTCATAAACATCATTGTAGTCTACGGTCAATGCGGCATCTTCCTCTTTTGAAAAAATCATTTCTTCTGGTTGATACGTTCCAGGTCTGTCGCCAACAATGGGTCGTTGCAATAAGCCTTGCAATCCTAACCAAGCACCAGTAATAGCTATCATTAAATTAAAAACTAAAGTGGTAACACCTATCAATTTATGATAGTCGGCCATGGTAATCCTTAAACTCTTTTTTCGAATAGTCGCAAACAG